>CALRWM010000013.1:0-121805 GCA_943371875.1 Prosthecobacter debontii
AAGAAAACGACTCCACCGCTGCTTTTTTGGACGATCTGCCCCGCCTTCTCCATTTCCTGCAACGCGGCCTGTTTTTCCAGCACCTTGCCTTTGCCGATCAAAGAAGATCGCATGCATCCGGATGCACCTGCCTTTTGGAGCTTCCCCAAGAGAGCTTGGGTTGTTTTAGAATTAGCTGGCATAAGCAGAGTATTTAGTCAGTCGGATGCCATTAGAGCATGAAAAATGCGTGTAGCAAACACTACACCCACACATCCCCATTTCCTCTGTGGTTTAGCTGCCCCCTTCTCCCAAAGCCCCCCTCCCCCACCTGAAAGCTGGTGCGCTCCGTGCTGCCTGCTGTAAAGGGTCATGAAACATCCCTCACGCCCCCGCAAAGAACCCCGCCCGCGCCGCGTTAAGCTTTCACCCCTCTCATGAATCTCGCACTCCGTCCCGCCACGCACGAAGCCTTGCAACGCTTTCGCCTGCGCCGTCAGCAGTTGCTGCGGCTGCGCGCCCTGCTCTGCGGCGCGGCGCTCGCCCTCGCCGCCTTCGCGCTCATTGCCCTGCTCGATCGCGCGTGGTTCATGCCGGATGCTCTTCGCCCCTGGGTCACCCTCATCGCCTACGGTGGCGCTGCCTATGCCGCATGGCGCGTGGCGTGGCGCTTCATCGCACAGGCCAATGGCAAAGAAGGCACCGCCAAGCTCATCGAAGCCGCTGAGCCCGCCCTGCGCGAGCGCCTGCTCGCTGCCGTCGAACTCGCCGATCCACGCGGTGGCGTGAACGTCAAAGACTCCGTCGAGTTCCGTGAGAAGCTTCAGGACGACGTCGCCGCCTCCATCGAAGGCATCGACTGGAATGCGAAGCTGCCCACGCGCACCCTGCGCCCCTGGTTCATCGCCGCCGGTTCAGTCGTCGCTGCCATCCTCGTGCTCTGCCTCATTCCCGGCCTCCACCTCGGCGGCTTCATGGCACGTGCCGCCCTGCCCTTCGCCAATCTCGAACGCCCCGCCACGGTCAAGATTCGCATCCTCGAGCCTCTCCAGGCCAGCGCCCTCGCGCCCATCGGCTCCGAAGTTCCTCTCATCATCGAAACCGAAGGCCCGCAGCCCGCACAGGCCACGCTGGAGTTTGCCGTCGAAGGCTCCAAGCCACGCCGCACCGAGCTCTCCGCCGTCGGCACCGCACGCTTTGAAGGCGTCGTCCCCGTCGGCCAGACGGACGTTCGCTACCGCATCCACGCCGCAGACGCCATCACCCCCTGGCGCACCCTCAGCGCCCGCGCACGGCCCCGCATCGTCGAGTTCACCAAGACCATCATCCCGCCCGCGTATTCCGGCTGGCCGAAGTCCCAGATCAAAGCCGACCAAGGCGATCTCGAAGCCCTCGACGGCTCCACCATCAAGCTCACGCTGAAGACGAACCAACCGGTGTCGGTGTTTGATGTCGTTTTAAATGCGGATCTGCCGGAGAAGAAGACGTTGGGTACCATGCTGGCTGAGGAAGAATTGATCGAGTCAGAGATTGAGGTGAAGGCCACCCACAGCTCCTGGCAGGTCACTTTGAAGTCTCAGGAAACCGGCTTCACCAATGAAGAAAGCACCCCCTGGCGCATCACCACCATCCCCGATCTCCCGCCCACAGCGCAGATCAACGAGCCCGCCGAGCAGATCGAGCTCCTCGCCGATGAAGCCGTGCGCCTCGCCGGACTCGTCACCGACGACGTCGGCCTCAGCGGCGTGAAGCTCTCCCACGCCATCAACGGCGCCAACTGGACCGAGAGCGATCTCCCCCTCACCAAGTCTGCCAAGGAAGCCCCCGTGCAGACGCTCCTCCCTCTCGCCCCCCTCGGCGTGAAGACCGGAGATGCCCTCCTCATCAAGCTCATCGCCATCGACCTCAAAGGCCAGAAGGCCGAGTCCCCGCCCATCCGCGTCATCATCCTCGAGCAGACCGTCGATCCCCGCCAGCGCGACTGGGCGGAAAGCCAGCGCCGCCTCGCGCTCAAGGCCGATCGTCTCGAGGAACAAACCCGCGAGCTGCGCAAGGACCTCGAAAAGGTGCGCAAGACCGAACGCAACTCCCGCAAAGATCCCGAGAAGGCCAAGGACGATGCCGCCAACTCACTCGCCTCCGCGCAGGAAAAACTCGAGCAGGTCAAAGCCCAGTCCGAAGAACTCTGGACCGCGCTCAAGGAAGCCGCACGCGATGCCCCCAATCAGCTCGATGCCTCCGAGGCCCAGCTCCTTGGCAAAAAGCTCGCCCAGCTCCGCCGCGAGCAGCTTCCCGATCTCGAAAAGCTCAACTCCGACGAGATCGAAAACACCGAGCCCCTCAAGCGCGCCGCCAATGAAGCCGCCAGCCACGCCAGCGTCATCGCCGATGCCCTCCGCGCCTTCGCCGCCGAAGACACCGCCAAGATCGCTGCGCAGGAGTCCCAGCAGCTCCAGCGCCAGTCCCGCATGCTCACCGAGACATCGCTTCAAGCCAACCGCGATGCCGAGCAGCGCCCCAAATGGCAGGAGCAGCAGCGCGCCCTCATGGCCCAGGCCAAGACCCTGCAGAAGGATCTGGCCAAGCTCGATGAATCCCAGAAAGGCCGCTTCCATGGCCCCGTGCTGGAGATGGACAAACGCATCACCGAAACCTCCGCAGATCTCGCCAGCAGCCTCGACAAGCCAGACCAGACCAAGAGCCCCGAGCACCTCTACGGCGCCTCCGACAATCTCCGCAGCCGCCTTCAGCAGGCCTCAGACATCACCCGTGACATCGCCGAAAAAACCGCCAACGAAGCCACGCAGCGCCGCGAAAACCTCACCCGTCAGGACAACCCCGCCCTCGCCAAACTGGAGGAAGCCCGCAACCACCTCGCCACTGCCGAAAACATCACCCGCGATCCACGCCAGAACAAAAAGACCGATCAAGATGGCCTCACCCCCGTCGAGAAAGCCGAGAAGCTCCTCACCCAATCCGCCAAACAACTTCAGGACCAGGCCGAGCTCCGCGAGCAAAACCAAGCCACCAACACCCAGGCCGCGCTCGACATGAATCGCGCCAGCCGCGCCGTGGACGAGCTCGCCCGCCAGACCGCCGAGGCCAAAAAGATCCCCCTTCTCTCACCCGAAGAAGCCGAGAAAGCCCGCCGCAGCAATGCCCCGCCCTCCGCCGCCACCAAGGCCCTCGCCACGCTGAAAGATCAGGCCGCACAGCTCTCCCAGGCCGCACGCGCTCTGGAGGCAGACGCCCTCGCGCAAGACGCCGCACAGGCCCTTGAAGCCGCGCAGGTGGAATCCATGCGCCCGCAAAATCAGCAGGACCTCGCAGCCACAGCCGCGCAGGCCAAAGCCGCCGCCGAGGCCCTGCAGCAAGTGCCGGACAAGATCAATCGCGCCCGCATTGCCGATGCCATGCAGCAAAAAGATCCGCAGGCCGCCAACAACCTCCGTCAGGCCGCCCAGCAGGCCAGCGATGCCTCCCGCAACGCCGCCGAACAAAACAAAAACCTCGCCCGCGAAGCCTCGCAGCAGCAGCCCGGCCAGCAGCTCAATTCTCAGCCAGTGCAGCAGGCCACCGCCGATGCGCAGAAGAAGGCCAACGAACTCGCCGCCCAGCTTCAGCCGCAGATCGATGCCGCACGCGCCCAGCTCGCCTCACTCACTCCGGAAGTCAGCGACATGATGAAACGCGTGGCCGCAGATCTCAAAAAGACCCAGCAGGAAACCCAGACCGCCGCCGATGCCGCCAAAGCCGAAAAGCCCGTCGCTGAGGTCGCCGAAAAAGCCCAGGAACTCCGCCCCGAAGCCGCCGAGAACGCGGAAAAAATGGCCGCCCTGCAAGCCGCCCTGCGCCAGGAAGCCAACGCCTCAGATCTCACCAAGCAGGCCGAATCCCAGCTCGCCCGCACCGCCGATGTCGCCCTCGCGCAAATGCAGCAGAAGACCCCGCAAATTGCGCAGAATTTGAAGCAGGCCGCCCAGGCATCGCAAAGCAAGCCGCAGGCACAGGCCCTGCAGTCCGCCGCCAATGCCCAGCAGCAGACCGCGCAGGCTCTGGAGCAGCTCGCGCAAAACATGCAGAAGGTCGAAGACGGCCAGGAACTCACCGAAGCCGAGCAGGCCTCCATGCAGCAGATGGAGCAGGAGCTCGGCGTGCAGGAGCCGCTCGACGAAGCCTACCAGCGCGCCCAGCAGCTTGCCGAAATGGCCAAGGACGCCACGCAAAATCCGCAGGCAGTGCTTGAGGCGCTGGAAAAAGAACTGCCCAAGAATCAATCCATGCAGAAGGCCCTCGCCGAGACCGCGCAGTCCACCGCACAGCTCGCCGAGCAGGCCGTCGCCAAAGAAACCCAGCAGGCCGTGCAAAACGGCATGGCCCAAAAACAGGCCGCCAGCGATCTCGCCCGCGTCTCACGCCATCAGGAGCGCCTTGGAGACAAAGAAGCCGCGCAGCAAGTCGCGCAAGCCAGCAATCAATTGCAACAGGCAGGCCAGAAAGCCGAAGCCACCCAGGCCAATCCCGTGCCCAATCCGCAGGCCGCGCAGCAGAGCCTCGCCAACGCCGCCCAGGCAGCCAAAGCCGCCGAAGCCACCGCCAGCAAGACTTCCCCCGCCATGCTCGCCTCCCCCCTCGAACAGCTTCAGGGCCAGATGCTCGCCCAGGCGCTCGATCAGCTCGATGCCCAGCTTCACCCCATGCAGGGCAATCAGCAGCAAAACGGCCAGCAGCAGCAGCAATCGCAGGGCGGCAAGCCCGAAGGCGGCCAGCAATCCGCGCAGCAGAGCCTCAGCGACGCCCAGCAGGCCCAGCAGCAAAGCATGGCCGACTCCCGCAATCAGGGCCAGGCCCCCGGCCAGAAACCCTCCCAGCAGCAGGCCCAAAACAACAAGCAACAGGGCCAGAATTCCCAAGCCCAGTCCGCCGAAGGCGGCAATCAATCCACCCAGCTCCAGGACGGCGTCCTCGGCCAGGGCACCATCCTCGTCAAAGGCGACTGGGGCCACCTCCCCCAAAAGATGGCCGACGACCTCACCGAAGCCACCCGCTCCGAAGCCGCCCCCGAATACCGCGCCGCCATCGAAAGCTACTACAAAGCCATCGCCGCCAAGGCGAAGCGGTAGGACTGAAGGGTTCCAGTTTCCATATCGAGCCCTCCGTGAGCGCGCCAGCGTCCCCGGAGTGCTGTGCTTCAGCACAGCTTCGCCACACCCACCGCACCCAAGCCCCCGAAGAAGCCCCCCACCATGAGTCCTCGAAGCACCCTTCTGTTAGCCGTCATCATCATGGTCTCCTGCTTGTCTCTCGCAGTACAAGGCAGCGACATGCCGGTGGCCGCGAAAATCATCGATGTCCCATCCGAGCGGCGGGACTGGGGCGAGCCCATCGGCAACATCCACGTCACGTTTGCCGATGGCCACGCAGAACGATGGACGCGCCAGGGACGCTGCATGCACGTGCGCCATGCGGACTCCGGACTCGTGGGCTGGACGCGTTATTCCAACCGGAACAGCTACGGCGAACCCGTCAACAACATCGTTCGCGTGATGCTCTCGCCCGACCATTGGCGTGACTTCCAAGCAGGCCCCTTCATCGAAGATTGGAGCTTTGCCGATCACGACACCACCATCGCGATCAAGTCACGCGGCCGTCATGGCCCCGCCGTTTACCACCAATACTCGCTAAGCACCGGAAAGCTGATCGCTGCGGCCAAAGACATCACCCCTTTTGCACAGCTCCCCGCATGGGCCCAGCACATCGCCGATGACAGGCCCCGATGAACCCATCCGCTCAAGCAACCGGAGCTTCCGCAAATAGGCTGACCGGTTTTTAAGAGCAGGCTGATTCAAAGGGGCTCAGCCCTTCACCCTTCCGCCTGTTCCCCAAGTTCCTTGGCCAGTCCGATCAGTTCCTCCGCATTTTCCAGCCCATCAAGAAACCGCTGGGGTATCCCCGACAGCCCCACCTGCGCTCCGACCAGCGCACCCGTGAGAATCGCACGCGCCTGATTCTGCCCACCCCCATTGATGGCGTGCAGTACCGCCAGCTCAAAGTCACCGGAGGATCGTGCGGCGAGATAATACGCAGCCGGTAGCTGGTGATAAATCGCGCAGGGCATTCCATAAACGATGGAGACTTTTTGCATCCCTTCTTTGCGTCTTTTTGCGGCCATTCAATTCTGGTCATTCACCATTGCACACAGCCCTCTCCGCGCTCCTGTCACACGCCGGAAAGGCACGTGGCTTTTCGCGGGGCTGCCCTTCCATGAAACCCTTCCTTCTGCTGGCCACATCTCACACGCCCGATGGCGCGGAGCTGACCCTGCATTCGCACGATTCGAATTTCTATCTGCGCGTCAACCGCCAGCCCCTCATGGGCACCAACGCCTCCGAGTCCGAAAAAGTCCTCGCTGAGCTCGCCTGCGCACGCCTTGGCTCCGGTCCGGCAAACGTCCTCATCGGCGGCCTCGGCTTTGGCTTCACCCTGCGCCGAGTCCTCGAACTCATGGGCCCCGCCGCCCACGTTCAGGTGGCGGAGCTCCTGCCCCAGGTCGTCGCCTGGAACCGCGAATACCTCACCGCCGTCAACGGCCAGCTCCTCGACGACCCGCGCGTCGAGATCACCGTGGACGATGTCTTCCAGGTCATCAGCCGCGCCCCCAAAGCCCACTACGACGCCATACTCCTCGATGTGGACAACGGCCCCATCGCCATGGTGCAGGACGGCAATGCGCGCCTCTACCAGACCCAGGGCTTTTCCGCCATCACCCACGCCCTGAAGCCCGGCGGCCGCGTCACCTTCTGGTCCGCCAGCACCGATCACGCCTTCGCCAAACGCCTCTCCAAAGCAGGCTTCAAAGTCGAAACCGTCGCCGCCAAAGCCTACCCACAGGCCAAGCGCTGCACTCACACCATCTTCGTCGCGGAGCGAAAATAGTCACGCTCGCTGATTCCTGGTGAGTCCATGCAGCAGTGAGCTTGCACGCAGGCCCCGTACAAAAAGGCGTGGATGGATAAGCCTTCCCTCACCTCGGTTAAATCAATGGCGATGAAAGATTTGGCCAAATGCCCACCTATCTAAAAAGTGCTGATCCAACATAAAATTCAGGCAGGATTTCTCATCGCCCTGGTCTTCTTGCTCCTCACCGGTGTGAGTGCGTGGTGGAGCGAGCAGCGGAATGTGGCCACCTTTGATTCCTTTGACCACACCCACCGTGTCAATGACGTGCTCGACGAGATGCTCGTGGACCTGCTCAACGTGGAAACGGGAAACCGCGGGTTTGCCATCTCGGGTGATGACGCCTTCCTGCGCCCCTATCAGGTCGGCATCACCGCAGTGCCGAAAGCGTTCGCGACAGCGAAACGTATGATGGAGGAGAACCCCCGGCAGCAACAGCGGCTGACGGCACTCGAACAGCTGATTCAAGAAAAACTCAATCATGCCGGCGAGGTGATCAAACTGCGCCGCAGCAGCGATGCCGCCGCAGCGCTCCAGTTCGTCAGCCAGGGCCGGGGCATGCAGACCATGGAGGAGATCCGCAACGTGGTTGTCGCACTGAAGACCGAGGAAAACCAGCTCCTCCCAGTCATCAAGACCCGGGCGAAAAAGCTCTCCAACATCACGATGACCATCGTGGCCTTCGGCGGGGTCCTGTCCCTCGGCATGATCGGCTTGGCCAGCTTCATCGTGCGGCGCGATTTCGAAAAGCGGCAGCGGGCGGAAGCAGAGCGCGAGCTGTTTTTCACGGTGCCGCTGGACATGCTCTGCATCATCGGCGCAGATGGCTATCTCAAACGCGTCAATCCCGCCTTCACCCATATCCTGGGCTGGAGCGCCGAGGACCTGACGACGCGCCCCTACCTCGAATTTGTGCACCCGGATGATCGCACCGCCACGGAGGCCGAAGTTGCGCGACAGCTCGCTGAAGGTGAAGGCGTCCTCCAGTTTGAAAACCGCTGCCTGCTCAAGGACGGTTCCTCACGCGTGTTCTGGTGGAAGTCCGTGCCGCAGCCGGGCGAAGTCATCATTGCCACCGCGCGTGACGTGACCGAGCAGAAAGCCGCTGAAGAAGTACTCCGCTCCCGCGAGGAAAAGCTCTCCGTCACGCTCAATTCCATTGGCGATGCCGTGCTGGCCACAGACTCACAGCGGCGCATCACGCGTCTCAACCCCATCGCGGAACAGCTCACGGGCTGGACACTGGCCGAGGCGCTGGGGCGTCCGGTGGATGAAGTCTTCCGCATCATCAATGAGGAGACCCGCGAGCCCGCCCTCATCCCCGTGGATGATGTTTTGGCCACGGGCGAAATCCACGGCCTCGCCAATCACACCGTCATCATTTCCCGCAACGGCACCGAACGGCCCATCACCGACAGCGCCGCTCCCATTCGCGATCCGTCCGGCCGCATCATTGGCGTGGTGCTGGTCTTCCGGGATGTCACCAAGGAGCACCACATTGATCGCATCCTGCGCAACAGCGAGGCTTTGAACCGCGCCGTGATCAATTCCATGATGGCCAACATCGCCGTCGTGGACCGCCATGGCACCATCATCGCCATCAACGATGGCTGGGAACGTTTCGCGCGTGAAAATGGTGCAGATGACAAGATGGCCACCCTGGGCGTGGGTGCCAATTATCTGGAAGTGTGCCAGCGGGCGGCACAGGAGGACGACGGGCAGATTCAGCAGGTGCTCGATGGACTGCGCGGTGTGCTGGATCATTCCAGGCCCACTTTCAAACACGAGTATGCCTGCCATTCGCCCACCGAGCACCGCTGGTTCACCATGCAGGTCTCCGCTTTGTCCAGAGAGGAAGGCGGCGCGGTCGTTGCCCAGATCAACATCACCGAACGCAAACGCGCCGAGAAGGTGCTGGAAGACTTCAAGGCCGCGCTCGACGAGCATGCCATCGTCGCTGTCACAGATGCTCGCGGCATCATCACCTATGTGAACGACAAGTTCTGCGCGATCTCGAAGTATGCGCGTGAGGAGCTTCTCGGCCAGGGGCATGGCCTCATCAATTCCAAGCATCACCCGAAAGACTTCCTCAAGGGGCTGTGGCAAACCATCAGCAGCGGGCATGTCTGGAAAGGCGAGATCAAAAACCGTGCCAAAGACGGCTCCTTTTACTGGGTGGACACCACCATCGTCCCCTTCCTCGGCGCAGATGGAAAGCCCGCGCAATACATCGCCATCCGCGCGGACATCACTGACCGGAAGCATGCGGAGGAGGAGATCCGCCAGTTCAACACGGAACTTGAGCAGCTCGTCATTCAGCGCACCAGCGCCCTGCAGGAGCGGGAGGCGCAGCTGCGCGAGGCCCAGCGCATCGGCCAGATGGGCAGCTGGCATCTGGATCTGACAACGAGCCACCTGAAATGGTCGGACGAGATCTACCGCATTTTTGACCAGGATCCCAAGAAGTTCGACGCGTCCTACGAGTCATTCGTGGAAACGGTTCATCCGGATGACCGCAGCAAAGTGGCCCTCGCCTATGAGGAGTCCGTGCGCGACCACACCACCTATGAAATCGAGCACCGGCTGCTGCTGCCCGACGGTCGCATCAAGTTCGTGCAGGAGCGTGGCGAGACGGTGTATGATGCCGCCGGCAAGGCCTTGCACTCACTCGGCACCGTGCAGGACATCACCGAACGCAGGCAGGCTCAGGAGCGTGATGCCGCGCATCTGCGCAAGCTGCACCGCCTGTCGGAGCTCAGCATGCAGCTCTCGGGTGATCCGGGGGCCGTGTTTGAGGAGGTCGTGGGCATGGTCGCCACCCTGTTTGATGTCCCCGTGGTCTGTCTCTCGGAAGTCGTCGGCCAGGAGTTGCAGATAAAGGCCGTGTGCATCAACGGCCGGATTCAGCACGAAGCAGGCCGTGTCCCGCTTTCCACCAGCCCTTGCTCCCTGGTGGTCAACAGCAGAGACCTCAGCGTTTGCACAAATGTGCAGGAGCATTTCCCCCATTCAGCGTTTGTCCGCGACCATCATGCAAATGCCTACTGCGGCATTCCCTCGCTTGACGCCCACGGCAACGTCGTCGCCGTCACCTGCCTCATCCACCCCCGGCCGCATGAGTTCATCGAGGAGGATCAGGAAATTCTGCGCATCATCGCCCAGCGCGTGGCCATGGAGCTGGAACGCAGCCACAACCTCGCCGAACGCAAAAACATGGAAAGCCTCGCCCTGCGCTCGCAGCGCATGGAGGCCATCGGCACGCTCTCCGGCGGCGTCGCGCACGATCTGAACAACGCCCTCGCCCCCATCTTGATGGGAGTGGTGCTGCTCAAAATACGGTACCCCCTGGAGTCAAAAATCCTGGATCTGTTTGAATCCAGCGCCAGACGCGGTGCCGATATGGTGCGCCAGCTTCTGACCTTTGCCAAAGGCGCAGAAGGTGAGCGCGTGATCCTTCAGGTGGCGCATCTCGTCAGGGAAATGGAGAAATTGATGACAAGCAGCTTCCCCAAAAACATTCAGCTCGTGGTCACCTGTGCTCCGCAACTTCCCACCGTGCTCGGAGACGCCACGCAGCTGCATCAGATTCTCCTGAACTTGTGCGTCAACGCCCGCGATGCCATGCCCACAGGCGGCACCCTCACTCTCGAAGCTCAGTCCCTGGAGGTGGATGAAGCCTTTGCCAGCTCGGTGCCTGATGCCCGGCCCGGAAGTTATGTGGCTCTTCGCGTGCACGACACCGGCACCGGCATTCCCAAGGAAATCATCGAGCGCATTTTCGATCCTTTCTTCACCACCAAAAGCCCGGACAAAGGCACCGGCCTCGGCCTCTCCACCGTCATGGGCATTGTGAAAAGCCATGGCGGATTCCTGCAGGTTTCTTCGCAGCCAGGCCTGGGCTCCACCTTCACCGCCTTCCTGCCAGCCCATGTGGTGGAAGGTGGTATGCCTCTCGCGCCCGCAGCGGCGGCCTCATGCCCCGGCCATGGGGAGACCATCCTTCTCGTGGATGACGAAGCCGCCGTGCGCGAGATGGCCGGCGTGGTTTTGCAGCGGCTGAACTTCAACCCTGTGACCGCCACCGACGGCGCGGACGGACTGCAGCTGGCCATGCGCCACCAGGCCGACCTCCGTGTCATCATCACCGATCTGCACATGCCCCACATGGACGGCCTCGCCTTTGTCCGCGTGCTCCGCCTGCTGCTGCCAGACATCCCCGTCATCGTCGCCAGCGGACGCATGGAAGATCCCCAGGCCGCAGAAATGCAAGCCCTGGGCGTGACCCACCGGCTCGACAAACCCTTCACCGAAGCACAGCTCGCCGAAGTGTTGCAGGACATCCTGGCCCCCAAAGTGATGCCTTCAACCTAGGGCACCACCTCCACCGGCGTCCCAGTGGACACCTCCCGGTAAAACTTCTCCGCCATGTGTCCCGGCAAACGGATGCAGCCATGCGATGCGGCGTAGCCCGGCAGATACCCCTGATGCATGCCCACCCCGCCATAGATGCGCATGAAGTAGTACATCTTGGCCCCTTCAAACCGCGTGCCCGGCGGCTTGCGGTCCTTGCGGTTGTCGATGTTCTGCATGATCACGTTGCCCTGGTAGTCCTCGTAGTCGCCGTAGATGGAGGATTTGTGATCGATGTCCTTCTCCATCACATGGTACCTGCCCGGCCGCGTGTCGTACCCCTCCGAGCCGGAGGAGATGGGCGAGCCGCCCGCGAGCTCGCCGCGCTTGAAGAGATACACCATCTGCTCGCTGAGATTGATCACCACGCTGGGCTTGCCGCGCATCTCATCCGCATACCAGAAGGAGTTGTCGTTCGGGCCAAACAATCCCGTCACCCCTTTCCACACAAAGCGCGAGGCTCGTGGGATGTCGCTGGTCACAAATCTGCGGCTGTAGTGAAAAGCATTGTTGCCCGTGTTTTTCACGGTGTTGCAACTGACAAGACTGAGCGAAAAAAGAAGAAGCAGCCGGAGTAACCTCATGCAAAACAGCAATGCTGCCAGGATTGCGATTTGCAACGCGGGAGAGCTGAAACTTTCAGGAAGATAGGGGTTGGGACGGCGCAATGAACGCCCCCCCTCCCTCCGAACCGGACTGGCGGGTTTCCCGCATCCGGCCTTCCAGTCAGAAGTTGGCTGCTGCACGCAGACTCATGAGTTCCAGTTTCCGGGCCTCTTCCAGTCTGAAGACGCCCAGCCTGGCTGACCACTCTGAAGCTGGCAACTCGTTGAAGAATCCCACCAGTCTGGGCCTCAGCACTCGCGGGCGGGCTGTCGCCACACCCTTCCTGCAACCGCACACGCAAGTCCCTTGATCAGAGAGCAGGAGTTCCGCTCACCGGCTCAGCTCCAGCATCCGCAGAATCGGCTTCTCCGCACGCTTCCGCAGATCCTCAGGCATCTCCACCTGCGGCGTCAGATCGCGCAGGCAGTCATGCAGCTTTTGCAGCGTGTTCAGCTTCATGTAGCGGCAGTCGGCGCAGGCGCAGTGCCCTGTGGGGCCGGGGATGAATTTCTTGCCCGGCACCTCGCGCTCCAGGCGGTGCAACATGCCGCTTTCGGTGACGATGATGAAAGTACTCGCGGGGCTGTTGCGGCAGTAACCCACCATCTTCTCAGTGCTGCACACTTCATCCGCCAGAATGCGGACGGCGTAGGTGCATTCAGGGTGAGCCACGACCTTGGCGTCCGGGTATTCGTCTTTGATCTGCTGGATGCTGTCGCGGGTGAACTCCACATGCACGTAGCAGGCGCCCTTCCACAGATCCATCTTGCGGCCGGTGCGCTCCATGACCCACGAGCCGAGGTTCTGATCCGGCACAAAGAGAATCGGGCGATCCTTCGGCGCAGCTTCGACGATCTTGTCGGCGTTGCCGCTGGTGCAGATGCAATCGCTCAGCGCCTTCACATGGCCGCTGCAGTTGATGTAGGCGATCACATAGTAGTTCTTGGCGGCGTTCGCTTTCAGGAAGGCCTCAAGCTGCGGTCCTGGGCAGCTCTGCTCCAGCGAGCAGCCAGCATTGGCATCCGGCAGCACCACGATCTTGCCGGGGTTCACGATCTTGGCCGTTTCCGCCATGAAGTGCACGCCGCAGAAGACGATGACGTCCGCCTCGGTCTCCTTCGCCTTGTAGGCCAGGCCGAGGGAATCCCCCACAAAGTCAGCGATCTCCTGGATGGCCTTGTCCTGGTAATTGTGCGCCAGGATCACGGCATTGCGTTCTTTTTTGAGGCGGAGAATTTCTTCAGTAAGGCTGGGGGCGGTGGTGGCGACCATGGAAATGAGGGGAAGAAGAGCGTAAAACGGAGTGACGAGGAAGCAAGAGGGAGTCGAGGGGCTCAATCGTCCTCGAACTCCTGCTCGAACTCGTCCTCGATCATGGTACGCCCGCTGGCCAATGCGGAATCGAGAAACTGCGAACTGGGAACTGAAAATTGCAAATTGGTCAGAGGCGGAGTGGTGTATCGTGCATTCCCTCCTTGATCGTATCTCCAGGTCATCCCCTCCCGCTCCGACAATTTTCAGTTTTCAATTTTCAGTTCCCAGTTTGCAGTGATTGCTCCCCGCGTTCGCCATGGCCGAGAATAGAGCGCCAAGATCAAGGACGAACCAGCGTCCACACACATTCGTCATTCGACATTCCGCCTTCATCATTCCAAAGTTCCCTGTGACCCAAAAACAGCCGCACCCCCTTCTCGATCTCGCACTCACCGTCATTCTGCCTTCCATCGCCTTGGAAAAGCTCAGCGCGCCAGACCGGCTGGGGCCGCTGTGGGCGCTGATCGTGGCGCTGCTCCTGCCGCTGGGCTTTGGCATCTGGTGCTTCATGCAGAAGCGCGGGCTGAACTTCTTTTCCGTGCTCGGCCTGATCGCCGTCATCATCACCGGGGTGCTGGGCCTGTGGAATCTGAATGCGACGTGGTTTGCCGTCAAAGAGGCCCTGTTCCCCATCTTCCTCGGCATCGCCTTCCCGCTGAGCCATCGCTGGGGCAAGCCGCTGATCAATGAGATGCTGCTCAACCCGCAGGTCATTAACCAACCTGCCCTGCATCAGGCGCTCGACACCCCGGAGAAGCACCACAACTTCGCGCTGCTGCTCAAAAAAGCCTCCTGGGGCATGGCCGGGACGATGATGCTCTCCTCCATCTCCAATTTTGCCCTCGCCATCTACCTGCTGGGAGACAAAGCCCCCGGCAGCGAGGAGTACACCAAGGCCATCGGCCGCCTGAACTGGAGCGGCTTCCTCGTCATCGGCATCCCCCTCATGGGCGTGACCTTCGGCCTGCTGCTCTGGCTGCTGCGTTCCATCACCCGTCTCACCGGTTTGGAGCGCGACGATTTGATGAATCAGGGCACCACGGTGCGCAAGCAGGTGAACAATGGTTGATTTCCTGTCTAAAAACCGTTTGCCCAATCCACCGAGGCCGTTTATAGACTTCGCCCCCGGACTCGCGCGATTAGCTCAGTGGTAGAGCATTACCTTGACATGGTAGGGGTCACAGGTTCGAACCCTGTATCGCGCACCATCTTCGATTGAAGATTTCAGTCCACCCCATCGGGCTCAATAAAACAAGAGCCAGACGCTTCATTCACCCCAGCGGGATCTGCGGCACCGTAATCACAAACTCCGCCCCCTGCCCCGCGTCACTCACCACCGCCACGGTTCCTTGGTGCGCCTCCACAATGGCTTTCACCAAGCTCAGCCCCAGGCCAAGCCCGCGCTGGGTGCGGCTCTTATCGCCGCGATAGAGGCGCTCCCAGATATGCGGCTGATCAGTGGCTGGAATGCCCATGCCGGTATCACGCACCGTGACGGTCACCGTGTTCTCAGCCGCTCGGCAGGCCAGATGCACCTTGCCCCCTTCGGGCGTGTACTTGAGGGCGTTGTCGAGTAAATTGGCAAAGGCCTGGCTCAGGCGCGTGGGGTCCACGGACGCGCGACAGTCGGGCGCGAAGTCGGTGGTGATGCTGATGTGCTTTTCCTCGCTGATGAGGTCGTACATCTCGATCACCTTCTGCAGCAGCGCAGGGATGGACGTCAGCTCGCGGTGCAGCTTCATCATGCCGGCCTCTGCTTCGCTGATGTCCATCAGGGCCTTGAGCATGGTGAGCACGCGGTCGGATTCCTCCACGCAATCGGCCAGCGCCTCGCGCGCGACGGGATCGGGCGTGGTCTGCACCGCAGCCTCCGCAGTACCGCGCAGACGTGTCAACGGTGTGCGCAGATCATGCGCCACATTGTCCAGCGCGTGGCGCATGCCTTGAATGAGCGACTGGTTCTTGTCGAGCAGGCGATTGAATTCGCTCGCCAGTTCCTCCAGCTCAGCCTGACTCGCGTAAGCAGTCACGCGGGCGGAGAAGTCGCCGGTGTCTGAAATGGTGCGCGCCGTGGCCACGACCTCGCGCACCGGCTGGGTGGCACGATGCGCAAAGTAGGCGCCGCCCAGCACAGCGAGCAGCAGCGTGGGCGTCATCACCAGCAGGAAGTTGCGGCGGAAAGGCTGCAGCACGGTCTCGCGGCTGTTCGTGCTGCGACCCACTTGCAGGATGGAGCCGTCATACAAACGGGCAGTGGCGACGGTGAGATCACGCTCTTCATCTTTCGGAATGCGCAGCCAGTCAGAGCGCTCGGTGTCGTTCTGCGTTTGCAATGACGCCGCATCCGCCTGCAACCAGTCGTTGGGCACGTTCACAAACAGCACGCTGCCAAGATTACCCGTGACTCGCACAAAGAAGGACTTCGATTTGCTTTCATCCGTGCTGTTGAGCTTCACCAGATTGCGCAGCGCAGACAGGCCGCCGCTGGAATACACCGCAGCGCATTCCTTCAGCCGTGCGTCGATGACCTCTCGGTCCTTGCGCTCCAAAGCAGAGGCCAGCAGCACGTAGAGCAGCCCAAAGAGCACGACGGCGCTCAGCGTGAAAATCAGCGCATAGCCGAGCGTCAGCCGCACGGCGAAGCTGCGCCCCCAGTGCTTAAACAGGTTTGAGGACATAGCCGACTCCGCGAATGGTTTGAATGAGTTTCACCTCGAAGTCTTTGTCCAGCTTGGCACGCAGGCGGTGCACCAGCACGTCCACCACATTGGTCTGGGGATCGAAGCTGTAATCCCACACATGCTCCAAAATCATCGTCTTGGTAACGACGCGCCCCGGCGTGCGCATCAACAGCTCCAGCAGGGCAAACTCCCGGCTTTGCAGCTCGATGCTGCGCCCTTCACGCCTCACTTCACGCGACAGCAAATCGAGGGTGATACCAGCAGCGGTGAGAGTCGTCGGCTCGACCACATGGGTGGCGCGGCGGATGAGCGCCTGCACGCGGGCCAGCAGCTCGGAAAAGGCAAAGGGCTTCGTCAGGTAGTCATCGCCCCCGGCCTGCAGGCCCTTCACGCGATCATCCACCGTGGCCTTGGCACTGAGAATGACCACCGGCGTATTGACCTTCTCCTTGCGCAGCTGCCGCAGCAGCGAAAGGCCGTCGAGCTTGGGCAGCATGAGGTCCAGCACGATGCAGTCGTAGGTCACCGTGCAGGCCAGATCCAGCCCCTGCTCCCCATCGGCGGCAGCATCCACCCCGAAGCCGTTTTGCTTCAGTCCGTTCACGATGAACGAGGCGATCTTGCTGTCATCTTCGATCACTAAAATGCGCATGGCTGGCGGGGTTTGCATATGGGTAGCTGCGCTGAGAAGAGTTGTCCAATGTTCGGGCTCATGCAGAAAAAACCCGCCCCAGCACTTTCGCACCAGGGCGGGCTTCCTCGATACCACACACATTAGCCGGCCTTGCTTTCATCCACGACGATGAAGCGGGTGCCTGCACGGCTCCAGACCTTCACCAGCGTGACTTTGGTCGCAGGCTTTTCGCACAGCGCGGTGGCCTGCTCGGCGTTCTTCACGGGCTGGCGATTGATCTCCAGGATCACATCGCCCTGACGGAGGCCCGCATCATACGCCACGGAGTCTTCCTCCACAGAGGAGACGACAGCGCCTTTGATCTGCGAAGGGATCTTGAGCTGCTCACGCGTCGCTTGATCGAGGTCCGACACACCGACACCATGCAGGGCGTCATCCACATTGCCTGCGGCAGGAGTCGCGTCAGCCAGCTTGTCGCCGGGCAGTTCCTTGACGGTCACGGTGAGAGTCTGAGTCTTGCCATCGCGCAGCACGTTCATCGGCACAGCAGCACCGGGAGTGGTGGAGCCCACCTGCAGTTTCAGATGACGGCTGTCAGTGACGGGCTTGCCATTGAAGTCGGTGATCACGTCGCCGCTCTTCACACCGGCTTTTTCAGCAGGGCTGTCAGGAGAGACACCGGACACCAGCGCACCTTTGGCAGAGTCCAGCTTGAACTGCTGCGCAAGCTGCGGAGTGAGATCCTGGATGTTCACGCCCAGGAATCCACGCTCCACGCGGCCTGTATTGACGAGGCTTTCCATCACCCAGCGGGCCAGGTTGGTAGGCACTGCAAAGCCAACGCCTTGATTGCCACCGCTGCGGCTCAGGATGGCCGTGTTCATGCCGATCAGTCGGCCTTCCACGTCCACCAGCGCACCACCGGAATTGCCGGGATTGATCGCTGCATCCGTCTGGATGAAGTCCTCATAGTCGAGGCCCAGAGTGGCGCGGCCTTTCGCACTGATGATGCCAGTCGTCACCGTCTGGCCGATGCCAAACGGATGCCCCACGGCCAGCACCATGTCACCGACTTCGATCTTGTCGCTGTCAGCAAAAGCCATGGCAGGCAGGTCTGTGGCCTCCACCTTCACCACCGCGACATCCGTCTTCGGATCGCGGCCGATCACCTTGCCGTTGAACTCGCGTCCATCGTTCAGGCCGACTTTGATCGTGCTGGCGTTTTCCACCACGTGGTTGTTGGTGAGGATGTAGCCGTCCTTGGTGACGATGATGCCGGAGCCGACGCCCTGCTCTTTCGGCATGTGGCGCTGCTGCGGACCGCGCTGCTGCTGGAATTCCTCAGGCATCTGGAAGCCCGGGCCAAAGAAGCGGCGCAGGTCAAATCCTTCGGGCATTTGCATCTGGCTGACCTTGGCCTCGCTCGAGACCGAGATCTTCACCACGCTAGGTGCCACGGCTTTCACAATGGGCGAGAAGCTCGGGAAGCCCCGGGCTGCGGTGGACAGCGGCGCATCGCTGACCTGAATGCGAAGCGGCTCCGCCTTGGTGCCCGCCGCGTCTTTCGCAGACGTGAAGGCCACCAGCGAAGCGCTCAGGACACACACAGAACCGAGAACGGCCGTGCGCTTCCAGATCGACTGGTTGGAGGTTGAAGTTTTCATAGGATTATCAATGGGGTTCATGGGATTGTGTTAGGTGGATCGATTTCCACCGCCATGAAAGCACCCCACACATGCCCTTTGTGTTACTGGAGCATTACAAGCCTGTAAGGTTTGGGGATTGCCGTTTTTTTCGGCCTGCCATTACCTCACAAGCGCCCTCTTATTATTGAGAATCGAACCTACTCTTAATTTTGTCTAATTGCGTTTCTGATACTTATAATTTGATCAGCCGAGAAACGTCCGCCAAGCCCATTAAACTAACCGCAACTCTTCTGGACGCTGTGTTACAGGAATACTTGCCAAGATAGCCTTGAGTATCAGATAGACACGAGTCGTGTTCCCATCAGGTTTGTCCCCGCCTGACACTTTAGCATCAAGCCGCTCAGCCCGATCGATTGCGACCGCTATCGTTTCCAGTGGATAATGCTCAGGCTTTAGATTGCACTTGCTATACTCACCGAGCACCCCGCGAAGTGCGACTTCCGTTTCGGCCGCGTTCCGTAGTGACATCACAGCGTTTTCGTCCACATGATGAAGCAAAAGCCAGAGTTCAAAACAGGGCTTGCTGAGAGCTATCTTGATGCCTGCTTGCCGTGCGTCCGAAATGGCTTTTATAAACGATGGGAAATGATTCGGCTCAATGCAATGATCAGTATCTAATACCATCCAGCGTTCATCGTCATCTTCATGACTCACCTTTTGCAACCGTTCTAAAACATAAACTGCAGCTGAATTGGAATCATCTGTGTGCACGACATGAATTTGCACCCGGTTAAGCTTCAAGAATGAAAAGTATTGCTTTGGAGCATAAGTGTCGTCGCACGCTACCAAGAAAAGGCGATCATCTCGAAGAGTTCCTTCACCGCGAGCCAACGGACGTGGCTTGAGGCGAGAAATCAGGTTCACTTTACCCCCCCTTCCACCAGTCGGTCGAGATTGCCCAAAAACGGAACGGCACCGAATCGTCCTTGTAGATAATGTTTCCTGATTTCCAAATCTTGGCGAACTTTGAAATCCGTAAGAGGATAAAGGCTAGAGGCTCCGTTTTGATTTTTCTCAACGAACCAGATTTCATCCCGACGCAGCAATTCAAGATCGAGCAGGTTGGATTCGTGCGTTGTAACGATGACCTGCCTGCGCCCTTGGTTACAGTCTTTGAGAAAAAATTCCAGAAACTTCCAGACCAGCATCGGATGCATGCTGCGGTCAATCTCATCAATAACAAACACAGCATCCTGCTTTTGGAGATAATGGAGCGCTGGAATTAGATGCAGCAGCCTTTTTGTGCCATCGGACTCTTCTGCTAAATTAAATGCGATGACTTTTCCGTCTTCACGCTGGTGTGTCGCCTGAATAGTAATCTGATAAAAATGATCCTCTTTTGCCCGCTCAATCAGCAACTCACTTTCTTCTCCCATCCGAATGTAGGTAGATTGATTCTCCTCGAGATCCTTGAGCATTCCCGTCACGACTTCTTCCGACAAGATTGACCTCAGTTGCTCTTCACTGATTTCTTTCTTTTCCACCTGTAGGTGCTCGACTCCAGTCGAGGCTTGCTTCAAAAAATCGCCTGCAAATGCCGCAAATTCCTCACTGTCAGCAAGCAGGGGGCCCAACGCAGCCACAGTGCTATCAGGAGTAACCAGTTTAAGAGCGAGCTCAAACCACTTGATGACTGCATCTATTTCAACTCCGTAATCTTCAACCTTCAGATTTGCTCTAATGGTGGCGAGAAATGAAACATTCTGAGGGCCACCAACAGTGGCAATAGCTCGAAGTTTTGTGCTCGAGTTCGCACCACTCCCAAGCTCCACTGCCACTTCACCGTCAGCTTGGGTGGTTCGTTCGTAGAGCGGTGTGAGTTTTTCTCCTTTCACTTCAGCCAACCACTCTTCGATGATTCGCTCATCATCCACTGTGAAACCAAAACGATAGACCTTTTCTCCCGCAATGAATTGAAGATCAAATGAGGAGAGTTCCGCATGAGCATCCCCTAACCGGAAGCTCTCTCGTTTTGTGCCGGTATTTTTTTTTCGTGCTTGAAGCGCAACACTTTTAGTAAAAGCCAGAGCCCGGAAAAGATTCGATTTGCCGGCTCCATTGGCCCCGTAAAGGACGGCCATTTTCAGAACTGATTCGTCTACCCCTGGAATGGGCACCAAATGGTCCGCGTGCGCTGAACCCAGTCTCTTGCTGGCAACCAAGTTTAAGGTCTGTTCCCCCTGAAGGGATCGAAAATTTGAGGCTGAAAATGATGTAATCATGGAATCGCAAATCGTGACACGATCACGGATTGAAGCGTAAAATGAACTGACAACCGGAACAATGCACCACTTTTTGTGATTTTTTCACAAAACAAATTAATTCACTCACCAGTCATTAACCTTCAACTCACTCAGACTGCCATCGCGCACTAGACCATAGGCATAGGCATCCGAACTTGCCACTGTGTGCTGACGCTCTGGCAGCCACCATGCGAAATTTGATATTTAGATGCATCCCCTCTCACGCCAGTATCTCACTCACCACCCGCGCCTGCGGATTCTCCACGAGCACCTGTTCGGTGCCGTTGCGGCGGTAGCTGAGCTGCTTGGCGTCGAGACCGAAGAGGTGGAGGAGGGTGGCGTGGTAGTCGTAGTGATTGACGACGTCCTTCACGGCGTGGTGACCGAAGTCGTCGGTGGCGCCGTGGATGTGGCCGGACTTGAAGCCGCCGCCGGCCACCCACATGCTGAAGCCGTAGGTGTTGTGGTCGCGACCCACCGTGGTGCGGTCCTTGGAGCCGGAGCGGTTTTGAATGACGGGCAGTCGGCCCATCTCACCGCCCCAGTGGACGATGGTGGTGTCGAGCAGGCCACGCTGCTTCAAATCGATGACGAGAGCGGCGGCTCCTTGATCCACATAGGTGCAGGCGGCAGGGAGCGCTGTGCGGATGTTTTGATGATTGTCCCAGGTCTGGTTCCCGGTGAAGAGCGAGACGCAGCGCACACCGCGCTCGACGAGACGACGGGCGATGAGGCAGCGCGTGCCGAACTCGGCGGCGGCGGGATTGTCGATGCCGTAGAGCTTCTTGGTGGCGGCGCTTTCCTGATCGATGTCGAGCGCATCCTTGGCCGCCGTCTGCATGCGGGCGGCGAGTTCAAAGCTCTGAATGCGTGCTTCGAGATCGGCCTCACCGGGTCGCGCTTCGAGGTGCTCCTGATTCAGGCGCTGCACGAAATTGAGGTAACGCTTTTGCGCATCCCCCTTGAGGCTGAGCGGCGCGTCGAGATTCGGAATGCGCGGCTCCTTGGGACGAATGACGGTGCCCTGATACAGTGAAGGCAGCCAGCCGTTGCTCCAGTTGTCCACACCGAGCACAGGCAGGCCGCGAGGATCGGTGAGGGCCACGTAGGCGGGCAGGTCCTGATTTTCGGAGCCAAGGCCATACGTAAGCCAGCTCCCCAAAGTGGGGCGACCACCGGTGACCTGGCCATTGAGCAGGGCGTAGATCGACTGGCCGTGATTGTTCACGCCCGTGTGCATCGAGCGGATGAGCGTGACGTCATCGACGATGTTTGAGAAATGCGGCAGCAGCTCGCTGATATCCATGCCGGACTGACCGTACTGCTTGAACTTCCACGGGCTGCCCATGCACTCGCGGCTGGCGCCGGCGGCATCGTCGTATTTCACTTCACCGGGGAAATCCTTGCCGTCGTACTTGGTGAGCTCGGGCTTGGGATCAAACAGATCCATGTGGCTCGGCCCGCCCTGCATGAACATGGAGATCATGGCCTTGGCCTGCCCAAAGCCGTGCGGCATCTTGGGCTTCAAATCGAAATGGCGCGGACCGATCTGCTCCGGGCTGGCGAGCAGGTTTTGGTCCCTCAGCAGCGTGGCCAAAGCGATGCCGCCGATGCCGTAGGCGGAGCGGTGAAGAATGGAGCGGCGAGAGAGCATGACTTATCTACGTGGCGAAGGGAGCGAATCTTTTGAGGAAGCGGTGAGCTAGGCGGGACGTTTGAAAAATGACGAATGAGTAAATCCGAGCCGAGCGGAGCGAGACAGACAGCCGAAGGCTGCCCCGTAGGGGTGAGCAAAGCGAATCAATGACGAGATAATGCCGAAATCCGAAATTGAGAGCCAACCCGCACTTCATGGCAAACCGACCCCATTCAGGCAAAAGCGGCTACCTCAGACCGAGCCGCCAATTCGTCATTAGTGCTTCGTCATTTTTTAGACATTCGGATTTACTCATTCGTCATTCTGCCAGCCCTTTCACCACGCTCCTCACCGTCCCCTGTGCCAGCCGCGTCAGGATCTCATCCCCCGGCTTCACCTCAGCAGCATCCTTGAGTACTTTCCCCTCCGCATTCGTAGCGAAGGAAAAGCCACGGGCCAGCACGGCCTGCGGCCCGATATGCTTGAGCAGTTCCGCCCGTGATTGCAACCGATCCGCCAGACGGTCCAGCCGATGCTGGAGCCCCTGCTGCAGGCGGCGCGCGCTCGTCTCCGCACGGTGCACGGCTTCGGTGAGCTGCACACGGGGGTGATGCGCAGCGAGAATATGCTGCTTCTGCGTGAGGTCATCAGTCCAGGACTGCAACCTCTCGCGCAAGGTGTCACGCAGGCGGGATTCATGGTCGTCGATGTTCTGCTCCGCCTGCTGCAGCAAACGGTCCGGCGCATGCAGCAGCGGGCCTTTGGCGGTAAGCTCGATCACGTGCTGATGATGCTCCAGCAGCGTTCCCACGCGGGCTTTCAGCGTGCGGGCGATGCTGTCGAAATGCCGCTGCAGCTCGGTGCTGTCCGGCGCGAGGAGTTCCGCCGCCGCGCTGGGTGTGGGCGCACGCAGATCGGCCACGAAGTCGGCGATGGTGAAATCGATTTCATGCCCGACAGCGGAGATAACCGGTATGGGACAATCGGCGATGGCGCGGGCGAGCACTTCCTCATTGAAGCACCACAGGTCCTCCAAACTGCCGCCGCCACGCCCCACGACGATGGTGTCCGGCACCGGCAGACCGAAGCTTTCCGCATCGCCCAGGACTTTGAGTGCCCGCACGATCTCCAGCTCGGCCCCCTGCCCTTGCACACGCACAGGAAAAACGAGCACGCGCACCCACGGCGCACGCCGGGTGAGGATGTTCAGCATGTCCTGAATGGCCGCGCCCGTCGGTGACGTGACCAGCGCGACGATGCGCGGAAAGCGCGGTATGGCGCGCTTGACTTCGCTATCAAACAAGCCCTCCTCATGCAGCTTGCGCTTCAGGGCTTCGAACCGCTCCTGCAGCGAGCCTTTACCCTTCGCCTGCACCTGTTTGACGACCATCTGGTACTGCCCGCGCGGCTCATACACGCTGATCTCCCCATGCACCTGCATGAGCGCACCGTCCTGAATGCGGGCGCTGCTGCGCACGGCGGCCCCGCGAAACATCACGCAGCTCAGTTGCGCGCCGGCGTCCTTGAGTGTGAAGTACTGATGTCCGGAGGATTGCAGGCGGTGGTTGCTGATCTCGCCCTCCACCCACACGCTGCCGATGCGGCTTTGCAACACGTCGCGGATTTCGCGCGTGAGCTGGGTCACAGAGAGGACATCAGGGTCTTCAGGCATGGGCAGCGTCCATTGACCGAAAAGCGGGCAAAGTCCAGCCGCAGCTCAGAACACAAGATGCCACAGCCAGCCAACCATCCCAGAAGCCACCGACCACCAGCAGCGCGCCACTTCCATGAAACCCAGTCCGGGCGCGGGTGAGGAGGCGAGAAACAGCGCGATCAGCAGGAAGGCATTGATGAGAAAGATGAGCATCATGGAGAAGAACTCGCCATTGCGCTTGAGGTCCCCCTGCTCCGCGATCACCGTTTTGACCGTGTAGGTGGCGTGAAAGCACCACGTCAGCCCGACCAGCGCATAGAGAAAGCGCATGGGCTTCAGGTGCACCGTCCATTTCATGAGATGCACGTCATGCGACTGCTGCATGTCCAGCGCCAGCCCCACCAGGCCAAACACCAGCATGATGATGAGCGTGTAAAAGGGGATCAAATAGGGGGCCAGTGTGATCCAGGTGTTGGACTTGTCCGTCTCCACATAGCCGCCCTCAGCGCTGACTTTCCAGTCAAAGATGCGCCCACCAAACATCCGCGCCGTCATGAGGTGGCTGAGTTCATGGCCAAAGACATACGCCGTCACCGGTCGCACCCCGGCCAGATAGGCCACAGCCCAGACGACGCCGCCGAAGGTGAAAAAGATGAACTCCTCGGACTTCAGGAAATCCATGCGGGACACCGCGCGCCAGAGCATCATGCTCAGCGTGATGGCCGTGACCAGACAGGCCGGAGCCAGCACGGCACCCCCAATCCACCGCTTCAGGAGCAGGAGATAGTGATCCCTCTGCACATCGCGCCGGTTGTTGATTCCAGCGGGGCGATTTCGGGTCTCATGGAGATGTCTGCGCAGGTTCGCGGTGGACATGGGAATGATGAGTTATTTAACCTTTGTTAAACATCTTCACAATTTGAAATGTGAATATGTGAACAAAATGTGCCGATCTTTTCACAATCTCCAGCAAACGACCAAGCCGATTAGAACGAAAAAACCGATACCAATCGCCTCCCATGACTCCGGATCAGGCTTGTAGAAACCCAAACTGAGCAATCGCACGGTCCACGACCCGAGGTCGCCGAGCCGTTCGCCCAAAAAGCTCTCCGTGAAGCGGTTCATTTGCGGAAAATGAAGTACACCGCCCCGCACATGCAGAGCGCCGCCCACAGGTAATCCCACTTGAGGGACTCCTTCATGTAAAACACCACAAAAGGCACGAAAACCATCAGCGTGATCACCTCCTGAACGATCTTGAGCTGAGGCAATGTCAGCGCCGTGCTGCCGATGCGATTGGCCGGCACCTGAAGCATGTATTCAAAAAACGCGATGCCCCAGCTGATGAAGGCGGCGATGAACCAGGGCTTCGCCTTCAAGTCCCGCAGGTGGGCATACCAGGCGAAAGTCATGAAAATATTCGACCCCACCAGGAGTCCCACCGCTTTGATCACAGGCCAGTTCATGCGACCATGAGAGCATACGGTTTTCCGCTGCCAAGCACGGCTTCCATTCTGGCGCATAGAAATCCAACCGAGGGAACAATAGCAGCAATTATCTTGATCTTACTCGGTAAAACATTCACCCTCGGAATTATCTAAGCCATGAGTTCACCCACCAGTTCTCCCGAAAATGCATCTGGCGCGTCTGACAAGATCACCGAAGTCGTTGAATCCTATCTCAAAAAGGAAATCAGTCGTTATTCAATCTTCTCCGCCCTGGTGCTGACGGCCCTTTGTGCCGGAGGTGCCCTCCTGTTCAAGATCATCATCGAAAACAAGCTTTCCGAGTTGGATCAAGCCAGAATAGAAATCAGTAAGGAAACCGGGCGGGTGGAGGAAAAGGTGAAAGGCGTTGAAGACATGCTCACCTCCATCCGTGAAACCGAGACCGAAGTACGGCAAATTGCCGCCAAAGTGGAAGAACAAGAAAAGCGTCTTCGCATGAGCGTCGAGGAGGCGCTGAACAACATCAAAGCTGTGCATGATGAAGGAACAGGCCATGTGGCAAGCCTCAAAAAAAAGGCGGCTGACGCCCAGCTAATCACTCGCAAACTGGAAGAACGAGTGAAGCAGCTGGAGGCAAACATGGAACAGACGGTGCAGGCTCTGCAGCACAAGGCTGGTGAAATTTCCAGCGCCGCCCAGGCGGTAGAAACTCAGATGGCACAGCAAAAAAAACAGCGGCTGGATGAGATTGAAGCGCGTCGAGCCACCCTGCTGAAAACAGAAGGGCTTCCGGGGTCCTCGCATCGAGTGGTGTACTCAAAAGATCCCAAGGGTGTTTCGGTTTACCTCTCCCCGACCAACCACGTCTCCAGCGACGCAATAGGCACCGTGAAGTACTCTGAAAACGGAGCAGCTCAGTTCCTCCGCCTAGACGTGCCCGAACAAAGCAACGACGGCACGCCCCAGGCTCGGGTGCGCTTCAGCGGCTGGGTGCCTTCTGCCCTCGTCGAAGGAGTGGATCTGCCAGCAGTCCAAGATAATCCTGCGCAGTCGCTGCTGTCAGCCTTGAAAGGAGCCACTCTTCATCAAGATCCTTCGACAGCCTCGCCAGAACTGCTCGAGTTCAAGCCCGGGAAGACACTTCCAGCCATCGTGACAGGAGAAACAAAAGCCGACTGGGTACGCATTGTCGTCGATGCCTGGATGCCCGTACGCTTCGACAAAAGCGTCAACAAACTGCTTATCGCGCCTGTAAAGCTCGGAGGCGGCTGACCCTGCGATCACGCCCCGCCCGCCAGCGCCGAGCCACGCACGAGCAAGTCGAGGAAGCGCTCCTCAAAGGCCTCATCACTCGTCACCTGCATGAAATCGACACTGTGGCTGGCGCATTCACTGGCCAGATGGCCCACGAAGGCGTCAAAAGTTTCCACATAGCGCTGCACATCGCGCTTGGTCAGCCAGAAGCGACGGCGCTCACCGGTTTCGACCTCGGTCAGCTCCAGTTCGCCCTCGATCTCCGGCTGCCTCTCATCGGGGTGCACGATCTGCAGAAAGTGATTTTCACCCGGCCAAGCCGCCACGCGGGCCACCGCCTCCGTGGCGCTGCCGATCTCGCGGCCAAAGAAATCACTGATGATGAAGATGATGCCATAGCGCTGCTTGCTGGGGCGGAATTCCTCAAAGCAGCGCTTCATGTCGGTGAGGCCGTCAAACTTCAGCTTCAGCACCGCCTGGATCACTTTTTCAATGTTCCCTTGCCCGCGCAGAGGCGGCAGTTCCTGATGCACACCGCTGCTCATCGAGTACAAACTCACCCGCTGCTGCGCACTCAGCGCCAGATAGGCCAGCGCCACCGCGAAGCGCAGCGCCTGCCGCCGCTTCTCCGGAAACGGCTGCGCCATGGAGGTGCTGGTGTCCAGCATGATGTGCAGGTTCAGCTCCTGCGTTTCCTCGTAGAGACGCACAAAGAGTTTATCGAGCCGCGCATACAAACGCCAGTCGATGGCGCGGTAGTCCTCACGCGGCGTGTAGTGGCGGTAGTCCTTGAATTCGCGCGTGAATCCCGTGGCGGAGGTCGATTGCGAACCCCGCCGCATCAACTGCCGCCGCTTGCGCAGGCGCAGGGCCAGCACACGCAGCCTGTCCAAAAAGGAGGCATCAAAGAGGTCTTCGCGTTCGAGGGTTTCGGGCATTTAGGTGTGTCGGATCCGGCAATCTTAACGAGAAGAGTGCTCCACGCTTGCGATTGCTGCAAAGATACTCAACGGAATCAACAGGACAAAAATACGCAGCAACCACAGCAGAATGTCAGACTGCGGCTTGTGCGCCTGCGCCATGATTCCCGCAGCGCGCTGCACACCCACCACCGAGGACAGCAGTTCGGAGGTCACGTCCTTGCCGCCCATGCAGTTGGTGTAAAGCGTCTGGATGGTGAAAAAGATGCCCCAGGGAATGCCCCACCAGCCCACCACCAGGGAAAGCAACGTCCATGGCCAGGCATGCGCACCAGGCCCATGCCCCGCGCGAATGTAGTAAATGCCTGAGCTGCGCTGGAAGCTCATGACGATAATGGAAAAATTGTAGCGGAAGATCCTGAAACGGCCGCCGCGCAGCACATCGTCCTCGATCTGCTGGAGGCTCATGCCTTCCGTCCCTGACATCGGACGCCCTTTGTCGAGCAATGGCTGGCTGAGGTAGTTGTTGATGTCTGCTTGGGTCCAGTCATTGGCAGTCGCGGGCGGAGGAGGCGGTGTGTTCATGAGAAAATACGCAGCAAGTTTGAAGCAGGTTTTTTCAAGCATGGCAAGAATCTGTCTTGCGCTGGCTAAGATTATTTTGGTAAGCACATAGCTGCATGAAAATCCGCCCCCTAAATCACCCGCCCGGTTTCATCAGCTTGGGCTGCCTTGGTTATCTGATTGTCATCGCCCTCCTCTGGGGTGGCTGCCAGGGAGTCTACACGGCGCTGAAGAACCGCCAGCCGCTGGAGATCACGGTGACCGAATACATTGCGAAGAAGCCGAATGCCGAATGGGTGACGCTGAAGGATGCCCAGCTGAATCTTCTCGAAGCAGCCCACAAGGAGCGGCTCGGAAAAATCTCCGAGATTTTCATTCCCGTGCGCCCCAAGGGTGAATCCACGGATGGCCCGGTACACATCCTGCTTTCCACCAAAAATGACGCCATCGTGGCGGCGCTGGAGGACCTCAACAAGTCCAGCGGCACCATGAAGGAAGCGCTGAATGCCGCCTCACGGCATGCAGACAAACTCTTCATGCAGAAAGACGTCTCCGGCCTGATCCGCTTCGGCATTGATTCCGACGACAAGACACGGGACAAACTGGCCAAGCTGGACATGAAGCTGGCTCCGGATTTCGTGATCATGAACGACGGCGCAGCCCCCAGCCTTTTTGGCAGCATATCCATGCTGGGCATCGGCGTGGTGATCGGGTTTTTCATGCTGAGAAAAGCAGGCAAGAGTGAACCCGCGGCCCCACCGCCACCGGCACCCAATTTGCCACCACGGGTTTAAAGGCATGAGGATTGAATCTCTCATGACGAGGGCTCAGGAAGCCAAGTGAAAATCCGTCCCCTGAACCACCCGGCGGGATTCACCAGCCTGGGCCTCCTCGGTTACATGGCCATCCTGGGCCTGCTGATCATCGGCGGTCAGGGTGTCTATGTGGCGCTGAAGAACCCAGAACCGCTGGAGCTCACGGTGGCCGACTACCTTGCCAAAAAGCCGAACGCCGAATGGATGCAGCTGAAGGACGCGGAGATCTGTCTTGTGGAGGCGGCCTACAAGGCACGGCTGGGAAGAGTCGCGGAAGTTTTCATCCCGATACGGCCCATCGGAGAATCCAGGGATGCACCGGTTCACATCCTCCTCTCCACGGAGGATCAAGCCGTTGCTGCCGCATTGAAGAATCTGAGCCAGTCCAGCACCACGATGAAGAGAAAAGTCGCCGCCGCTTCACAGCAGGCGGACAAACTGTTCATGCGGCAGGACATCACCGGCCTGACCCGCTACGGCATCCTTTACGACCTTTTCATGCGGGCCCGACTGGCCAAGCTGAACATGAATCTGGCCGAGGATTTTGTGATTTTAAATGACGGTGAGTCCCCCAACTTCACGGTGAATGTCTGCATGGTGGGCGCAGGTCTGCTGATCTGGTTTCTCATGCTGTGCCGTGCGATGAGTGACGCCCTCTGGCGATGGCGCAGGCGGCGGGCGTTCTACCGCCAAAGAAATCAACAGTGACAACCCGCCTTCCTCACGCCGCCTGCTGCGCCGGTGTCTTCACCTGATCGAGCAGCTTGGTGATGATGTCGTCCACTTTGATCTGACCGGCTTCGCCTTCGAAGTTCAGGATGATGCGGTGGCGGAGCGAGACGTGGGCGATGGCACGGATGTCGTCGGTGGAAACGGCGGTGGCACCTTGGATGGCGGCCCAAACGCGGGCTCCGCGAATCAGGGCCTGCAGGCCACGCGGGCTGGCACCGTAGGAGACGTAGCGCTTCACTTCAGGAAGCGCATCGGGCTGCTCGGGATGGCTGCTCAAAATCAACCGCGACGCGTAATGAGCCACGGGATCAGCCACAGGAATTTTGGAAAGCTGCTGCTGCATTTCGATGAGCTTGGGCCCGTCGGTCATCGTCGCGAGCTTCGGCTCGGTGAAGCCGGTGGTGCGGCGGGAGATTTCGACGAGCGAATCGAGATCAGGGAACGGCACCTTGATCTTGAACATGAAGCGGTCGAGCTGCGCCTCGGGCAGCGGGTAGGTGCCTTCCATCTCCATGGGGTTTTGTGTGGCCAGCACGAGAAAGGGTTCCGGCACCAGATGGCGCTCGCCACCGGTGGTCACGCAGCGTTCCTGCATCACTTCCAGCAGCGCGGCCTGAGTCTTGGGTGTAGCACGATTGATTTCATCCACCAGCAGCAGGTTCTTGAACACCGGGCCTTTTTCATAGCGCAGCGTGCGGTGGCCTTTTTCGTCTTCACCAACGATATGCGTGCCCAGAATGTCCGCTGGCATCAGGTCGGGTGTGCACTGCACACGACCGGGCTCCAAGCCGACCACCTGCGAGAGCGTGCGCACGAGGTAGGTTTTGCCAAGACCGGGAACGCCCTCCAGCAGGACATGCCCGCCGGAAAAAATTGCCACCAGCACATCGCTGAGAAGTTCATCGTAGCCGACGATGGCTTTTTGCATCTCGGCCTTGAGGCTGGTGAACAGGGTGCGGAAGTCTGCGTGGTCGGGCATGGGGCGATTCTCGCCAGCGGCTCCGATTGCGCAAGGGTGGTTCGCGCGATGGGAGAAAAGATTGGCAGCAGCCACCTCGGTCGAATTTAGACAGGATTAACAAGATGAACAGAATGGGGCAGGATTAAGGCGCTGTGATTCGAGATCGCGTCCTGAATGCGGAGTCGTTTAGCCAATTCAACGGATTGGATTAATCCTGAAATTCTGAAATCCCGTTAATCCTGTCCAAAATTCGACCAAGCCTCCCAATGCTGCCTCACCGGGCCTTGGGTGCGTTTCGGCATCAATCCATCTGCACCAAAATCTCGCGTGGCTTGGCACCTTCGCCGGGGCCGATGATGCCGCGGTCTTCGAGGATGTCGATCATGCGGGCGGCTTTGCCGTAGCCGAGACGCAGGCGGCGCTGCAGCAGGCTGGTGCTGGCTTTCTTTTCCTGACGGATGACTTCCAGGCACTTCTCCAGGCATTCCTGCTCGTCGGAGCTGACGCCATCTTCATCCCCGTCTTCATCATCGCCAAACTCGCCGCTTTCGTCGTCGACTTTGACATCAAAGACCGGCTTGCCCTGCGCGACGCAGTGCTGCACCAGCGCATGGATTTCGTCATCGGTAACGAGCGCACCCTGGCTGCGGATCGGCTGCGCACCGCCGGGCGGCACGTAAAGCATGTCCCCTTTACCGACGAGATTTTCCGCACCTTTACGATCAAGAATAACGCGGCTGTCCAGCGCCGAGGACACCTGGAAGGCGATGCGCGTCGGGATGTTCGCCTTGATGACGCCGGTGATGACGTCCGCACGCGGAGTCTGCGTGGCGACGATGAGGTGAATGCCGGCCGCACGCGCCATCTGCGTGATGCGGGCGATGGCCACTTCGATGTCCGCAGGTGCGGTCTGCATCAAATCGGCCAGCTCGTCCACGATGACGACGATGTAGGGCATCGTGTCAGGAATAACAACCTCCTGCCTGCGCGGCGGTGGGGCCTGGGAGTCACCCAGCCAGGTGCCGCTGGCATCGCGCAATTCGTTGTCGCCATCCACGGTGCCGACTTCAGCAGTCTTGGGTGGTGCGTTTTCCTGCGCAGCCTCTTCAGCGAAAGCGGCAGAGACACGCGCGTCATCCACTCCGGCCTTGGTTTTCGCCTTGGCTGTTACGGTGGCTGCAGGCACGGGGGCCGCCGCAGCAGCAGCCGCATTGCGCGCACGGGCGGCGTCTGCCTCGGCCTTGCGTTTGATATTGCGGTTGTTGAAGGCTTCGAAGTTACGGCAGCCTTCCTGCGCAAAGATCTGGTAGCGGTTCTCCATCTCCTTGACCACCCAGCGCAGAGCCAGCAGCGCCTTCTTCGGATCCGTCACCACCGGCAGCGCCAGATGCGGCAGCTCCTCGTAGTTCTGCATTTCCACGACCTTGGGGTCGATCATGATGAAGCGCAGCTCATCCGGCGCAAAGCGGCAGATCAGGCTGGTGATGATGCTGTTGATGCACACGCTTTTACCACTGCCCGTGGCACCCGCGACGAGCAGATGCGGCATGGCCGCGAGATCGCCGATGATCGTCTTGCCATACACGTCCTTGCCGAGTGCGACAGGCAGCTTGGACTTGCCGTTGACGAACACATCGTCCTCCAGCAGCTCGCGCAGCGGCACGATGGTCTTCTCCGAGTTGGCCAGCTCGATGCCCACGGTGTCTTTGCCGGGAATCGGCGCGAGGATGTTGATGCGCTCGGCGCGTGTGGCGCGGGCGATGTCCGCATCCAGATTCGCAATGCGGCTCACGCGCAGACCATCCACGGGACGCACTTCATAGCGGGTGATCGCCGGGCCACGGGTAATGTCTCCCGGCTCCACGCTGATGCCGAAACTCGCCAGCGCTTTGACGATGGTGGCCTGGATGCCGAGCAGCTCGCTCTTGTCCGTGGGGGCACGATTCGTTTCCTCCGGCCATTTCAGCAGCTCCATGGAGGGCAGCTTGTAGTCCTTGAAAAGCTTGGTCAGATTTCCGAGCGAGCCATGCGGCGCCTGCTCCATCTTCTGCGCACGCTTCTGTTCCCACACCTCGGCCAGCTTCGGCTTGTCGCTGCGGTCTTCATGCGCACGGGAAACGGAGGAGTCGATGATCTTTGGTGGTGGCGGATCAAACTTGAGCGGCAGCTCCATGTTGGTGGCGGCAGCAGGGGTGTCCCCGCGCAATTCCGCCGTGCCTTTCTTCTTCCGCCGCAGCCCTTCCGGCACGGGCGTCACGGTGCCAGGAATGGTGTTCGCAGCTTCTTCGGCCAGCTTTTCCTGGATCAGGCGCTGCGCCTCACGCTCAGCCTTCCAGCGGGTCAGTTCCAAACGAATGTTTTGGATCACGGTCAGCGGGTGCTGGCCGGTCACGAGGAAGAGTCCGCCCATGTAAACGGTGCCGAGAACCAATGTGGCCCCCACCTTGCCAAGCAGATGTTTCAAGAAGGTGCCACCGATCACGTAGCCCAGCCCGCCCGAACCGCCCAATGGGGTGAAATGATCCCGCTCACTGAGCAGGCTCTGCACTTCCAGCAGCGCGGCGCCGCTGATGATCATGACGGCCACCCCCAGCCAGGCTGCGCGGGTGATCTTCATCTTGGAGTGCAGTTTGCAAACGCCAAACCACGTCATGCTGAAGGGCAGCAGGTAGGCCGAAAAACCCATGAGCCAGAGCATGTGGCCCGCCACCAGCGCGCCAATGCGGCCGACAAAATTATGCGTCGTGTCCCCGGAAGATTCCGAGAGCGCCAGAAAGGACCAGGACGGCATGTCGCGCGGATCATACGAGATCAGCGCCAGCAGCAGCATGGCCGCCAGCATCAGCAGCAGGATGCCGATGGCGTCATTCCATGGGCTTTCCTTCTCGTCCGTAGATCGGGCGCGAGGGGGGCGGGAGGCAGCAGCGGCACGACTCATGACAACAATCTGGTAATTGTGGCAGACGAAATTATTTAAGGCTACCGAAATATTTACCTTGCCTCACTTTTATGAATCAGCTTCGATCCAGCCCGGGATGCTGCTTGACCGCAAAAAATCCCGCGAACATCTTTGTCCGTTGCTACGTCACACCACAATCATGAAAAACACCCTCGCCCTCACCCTCGCCGCCGTGCTTGCCCTCGGCGTCTCCGTCACCTCCACCACCAGCGCTCAGGACGCCGGCAAAGTGGACTTTGAAAAGCAGATCCTCCCCATCCTGAAGGAGAGCTGCTTCAAGTGCCACGAGAAGGAGCATGAAGACAATGGCAAGATCAAGAAGCCCAAAGGCGGCCTTCGCCTCGACAGCGCAGCAACCATCATCAAAGGCGGCAAAGAATACCCGGATGAAAACGTCGTGGCCGGCAAGCCTGACGCCAGCTGGCTGGTGAAAACCATGGCACTTCCTGACACCGACGACCTGGCCATGCCTCCTGAAGGCAAGGGCGACCGCATCACTCCTGCCAACATCGACCTCATCAAGAAGTGGATCACCGAAGGTGCCAGCTTCGGAGCTTGGAAGGGCGTCGAGTAATTTCTCAGTAACCACATCTCACCACGAAGGGCGGAGCCTTGGCTCCGCCTTTCTTTTTCCCATTCATGAACATACCTTTTCGTTTCACCACCTGCCGGGCCGGATCTGAAGCCACGCTCAAGCGCGACATCGCCAGCCACTTCGTCGGTGAACTGACGCCTGCGTTCATGAAGCCGCAGTTCATCACCTGGAAGGTGAAGCATCCAGGCTTCAGCCCGCCGAAAAACCTCAGCCACTTTGCCCGCGTCAGCGGCATCTCCCTCGGTCTGTGCAAAACACTGGCTGAACTCGTCGAGCACGCCCGCAGCCTCGGCAGCAAGCCCCTGCGCCTGCATGTCTTCCCACGCATCACCGCCGAAGACGGCGTGGAAGCCGCCACCTGGCAGCCCATCGACGCGCTCACTGCTGAAATCACCGCCGCACTCGAACAGGCGGGTATCCCCCTCGAAACGCAGCAGCCCCTCGCCCAAGGCGATCTCATTCTCGACGTCATCGTTGGCGAGACTCCTGAAGAGCCCCTTTTCCTCGGCTGCCATGAGCACCAGCCCGGCATGCACACCCATCCCGGCGGCCTGCCGCGCATTGCGCTGCCCGCCGATGTCCCATCGCGTGCCTGGCTCAAGCTCGAACAAGCCCTCGCCTGGCGTGGCTGGGATCAGCTTGATCTGAGTGGGCAGACCGCCCTCGACCTCGGTTGTGCTCCCGGCGGCGCCACCTATGCGCTGATCCAGCGCGGCATGAACGTACTCGGCATCGACACAGCTGAAATGGACCCGCGCGTGCTCGAACTCGCCAAATCCAAAGGCGTCCGCTTCGACCACTGGCGCACCGCCGCAGGCCGGCTCAATCTCACCGCCCTGCCGAAAGAAGCCGCGCTGCTGCTGTGCGACATCAATCTCGCCCCACCATTGGTCATTCCCGAAATTCAACGCATTCAGGACGCCGTGCAGGCCCGACGGCTGATCCTCACGATCAAGCTCAACACCCCGGCACTCGAAGACCGCGCCCACGAGTTCATCGACACGATTCGTGACTTCGCCCCTGCTCCCGTGTTTGCCACGCAGCTCGCGGGCAACCGGAGAGAGATTTGCGTTTGCGCCGGTTAAGCCCGCAGCGGCACCACCTTGCGGTCCAGATCATGCGTGGCGTGAATGCGGCGCACCGTTCCGCTGCGTGAACGCATCAAAATGGAGTGCGTTTCCACGCGGTGACCGACAAGCCGGCAGCCGGGCAGCAAGGGACTGTCGCTGATGCCCGTGGCGCAGAACAAGGCGCTCTCTCCCACGATGAGTTCATGCACGCGGAAGACCTGGTCTATCTCAGCGGCTGGCGTGTACGCCGCGACTTCGGCGCGGTGGGCTTCATCGTGAAACCACATGCGCAATTGCATGTCGCCACCGAGGCATTTCAGCGCAGCAGCGGCCAGAATGCCTTCGGGAGAGCCGCCCATGCCCACGTAGAGATCACAGTTGGACTCCGGCATCGAGGGCGCGACAGCCGCAGCGATGTCGCCATCCGTCACCATTCTCAGGGCAGCGCCTGAGCGGCGGATCTGCTCGACGATGTCGTGATGTCGCGGACGATCCATGGTTGAAACGACGAGGTCGCGTTCACGCTTGCCCAAGGCCTGGGCCACAAAGGTGATGACCTCCTGCAATGGCATATCGAGGAAGCAGCGGTCTCCGCTGCCCTCCAGCGCCTTCTTCACCGCCGGCCCGTAGGCGATCTTGTGGCTGTAGAAGCTCGGAATGCTTTTCATGGCGCAGGGCGCACCATCGGGAATTTGTGCCGCCGCAATGACGGAAATGCTGTTCGGCAGGCCTTTGGCAATGTTGCTGGTGCCGTCGATGGGATCGAGAGCGATGTTGAAGCGCGGAGATCCATCGCGCCAAGTCCCCAGATGTTCACCCACGAAAATGCCAGGCGCATTGTCCTTGATCCCCTCTCCGATCACCACCTCCCCACGAATGTCGAGGATGTCGAAGACGCCATAAATCGCGCTGCAGGCCGCACCGTCCGCGAGTTCCTTTTCACCCCGGCCAAGCCAGTGAATGGCCTGCAGGGCCGCGTTTTCCGTGGCACGCACGAATTCAAATTCGAGGACACGCTCCAAATCGTGAGCACTGCGTAGCGGTGGAAGTGAATTGGACATGGCTCAGCCATGTTGAATGACGAATGACCGAATGACGAACGAAAGAATCACAACTTTTTTGCCCTTTCCATCAACAAGCTTGGTGGAATCGCCTGCCAGCGCCACTCGCGTTTGATTCGCGGGCATTCGCGCTTCGCGTTGGATCCCGACTACTTCTGGCAGGTCGGACAAAAAAACGTCGAGCGCTGCCCCTGGACGATGCGTTTCACGATCGTCTTGCACACCCGGCACGGCTCGCCCGCACGATCATAAACGCGCAGCGTCAGCTTGAAGTAGCCGGGCTCGCCGCTCTCGTTCAAAAAGTCCCGCAGCGTTGTGCCGCCCATTTCGATGGAAGCCGCCAGCACCTCGCGGATGGCCTTCACGAGTTTCCCAAGCTTCGGCTTCGTCACCTTTCCAGCTGCCTGCCGTGGATTGATGCCCGCCATGAACAAGGCCTCGCTGGCGTAGATGTTGCCAACGCCGACCACGACATGAGCATCCATGATAACCTGCTTGATCGCCGCCGTCTTGCCCTTGCAGGCCGCCTGTAAATGCTCCGTCGTGAAGTCCTCCCCCAACGGCTCAGGCCCGAGGTCCTTGAGCAACGGATGCTGCATCGGATCCCCCTCAATCCACAATGCCGCCCCAAAGCGACGCGGATCATGCAGGCGCAGCTGCTTGCCGCTCTCCAGCGTGATGGCCAGATGGTCATGCTTCTTGAAAGGCGTCTCCGCCGGCAGCACCCGCAGATTTCCCGACATGCCCAAATGCAGCAGCAGCGTGCCTTTCGCGGTGCCAAACAGCAGGTACTTCGCCCGGCGCGTGCCCGTCTCAATCCGGCATCCTTCCAGCTCATGAATCGTGCCCGGCACCGGCCAGCGCAGTCGCTTGTCCCGCACGATCACTTCCCTCACCCGCTTACCAAGCACATACGGAGAGACCCCGCGCAGAGCGGTTTCGACTTCGGGGAGTTCTGGCATGGTGGTGAATCTAGGATTGCGAACGGATGGCTTCGATCACCATCGGCGAAACGCGAAAGTTGGTTTCCTGAGTCAGCTTATGGACAGCTTGGTCAAAATCGAGCAATTGGCGTCTGGATGCATCTGCAATGACGGCAAGAATGCCGGAGACACGAAATCCGAGGCTCTGAGCAATCTGGCGGCCTTTGCGCTCGTCCATGAGCAGCAGATCAGCGGCTTGCTCATGGGCCAGGCGAATAGCGGCTACTTCACCCTCATCCAGTCGGCTGAGTTCACCGTGAGTCCATGAAGACACCGGCGCAACGATGACCAGCCATTCAGGCGGTGTGGCGATCCATGTCCTCAATGCGGCGGGTGACTGAGAGTGCTGGCATTCAGCGAGCACTTCTGGCGGGCAAAGAATGCGGCCATAAAGAACAGGCAACACATCAACATGGCCGATGGCGATGAGATAGCGCAGCGGAGAAGTATCGCTGATGACAATCACGCAGCATCAAGAGCGCGAAGGTTGCTGAGGTCGTCCAGCACTTCATTGGCGGTCGGGTCAGGCCAGGCACCATGTGCAGCGAGAAAGTCCTCCGTCTCCCAGCGCGAGGAGTGACCAAGCAGCTCGCGAATTTCCGCTGTTGAGAACGTGCCGGAACGGTACGCCTGCACCGCGTAGCCTTCGATAAAACGGCGGCTCACTTCATCCACCGCACTGCCGATGGAGGCAGCAAGGCTGTCCGGGATGGTCATGGTGAGTGTCATGTGACAAAATACGGCCCCCACCCGACCTGACAAGCATTTGCTCAGCGTGTTTCAGCCAACTATTTGCTTTCCAGCGCCTGCTCCAGCGCTCTCCACGCCAGCATCGCGCACTTCACGCGCTGCGGAAATTTTTGCACGCCTTCGAGGAGGATGAGTTCGCCGAGGGCGTCTTCGTTGGCGGGGGCGCCGTCGCCCATGACCACGCGGCGGAAGTCTTCGCGCACGGCGGCGGCTTCGTCCTTGGACTTGCCTTTGATCTTCTGCGTCATCATGGAGGCGCTGGCCTGGCTGATGGCACAGCCCTGGCCGGTGAACTTGAGGTCTTCGATGTCCCCTTTGTCAGACACACGCACCCAGACGTCGATTTCGTCACCGCAGGAGGGATTGTCGCCGTGCGCATGGAGGCAGGGCGGTGGGAGTTCGCCGCTGTTGCGCGGGTTCCGGGAGTGATCAAGGATCACCTGCTGATAGAGGTCGCGGAGGTCGTCGGAGAGCATGGTCAAAAACGTATAGCACAGGCCGGCGGCCTGTCTCACGTAAAGAACTTACGCGCGAGGAGCAGTACTTCGACGAGGCGATTGATCTCCTCGATCGTGTTGTAGAAATAAAAGCTGGCGCGGGTGGTTCCGGGCACCTTGAAGCGCTTCATCAGCGGTTGGGTGCAGTGATGCCCGCCGCGCATGGCCACGCCGTGGCTGTTGGCGAACTCCACGAGATCGTGCGGATGCGCGAAATCCAGATGGAAGGCAGCCAGCGCGCCACGGTGACCGTTCTGAGGGCCAAGGATGCGGATGCCGGGCACCTCGCCCATGCGCTGCACGGCGTAGTTGGCCAGATTGTGGTCGTGGCGCTGGATGTTTTCCAGGCCGATGGCTTCCAGATAGTCAACGGCGGCACCGAGACCGATGACACCGGAGATGTCAGGCGTGCCCGCCTCGAAACGATGCGGCGGCGCCTTGTAGCTGCTGCTCTCCATGGTGACCGTCAGGATCATCTCGCCACCGCCATGCCAGGGCGGCATGGTTTCCAGCAGGGCCATGCGGCCATACAGCACACCGATGCCGGTGGGCCCGCACATCTTGTGGCCGGAGAAAACGAAGAAGTCGCAGCCCAGATCCTTCACATCAATGGGCATGTGCCCGGCGCTTTGCGCGCCATCCAGCAGCGTCACCGCCCCGAGAGCCTTTGCCTTGGCAAGGAGTTCCTTGGCGGGATTGATGGTGCCGAGGGAGTTGGAAATGTGAACGAAGGCGAAGAGCTTCACCTGCTCTGTGAGCAGGTTTTCGATGGCGGCGGAGTCGAGCGTGCCATCATCCAGCACGGGGATGTATTTGAGCGTCGCGCCCGTGCGCTGGGCGAGCAACTGCCACGGCACGATGTTGCTGTGATGCTCCATGCCGGTGATGAGGATGACATCCCCCGCCCGCAGGTTCTGCGTGCCCCAGGTGTTCGCGACGAGGTTGATGCCCTCGGTGGTGCCACGGGTGAAAATGATCTCGTCCTCGGATGCCGCGCCGATGAAACGCGCCACTTTTTTCCGCGACGCCTCAAAGGCCTCGGTGGCACGATTGCTCAGTTCGTGCAGGGCACGGTGGACGTTCGCGTTGTCACGCTCGTAGTAGCGCGAAAGCGTCTGGATGACAGCGCGCGGCTTCTGGCTGCTGGCCGCACTGTCCAGATAAACGAGCGGGTGCCCATTCACCTTCTGATCGAGGATGGGGAAATCCGAGCGTATGCGGTGCCAGTCCATGATCTGGGACTCAGGCACTAGCGTGACGCTGTGCGCTGATGCGACGAAACGGCGGCTGCGGGCACCTTGCCGGCGTAGTGGCCACGGCTTTCGATCTCACGGGCGCGCTCCTGCATGGAGGCAGGCCTGCCATCCGTCGGGAGATTGTTTTCAGAAATGTAACCCAGCACTTCCGACCCAGCCTGATCCAAAAATCTCACCGGATAGGTGTTCTTCAAAGCACTCCACGTCTGGCTGCAGCTGGTGGCGCAGACAGAGAGCAAAACAAGAAAACTAAGACGGAAAAATTTCATATTATGGAGTCGTGTTTATCATGATCTTGCTTTTCTGTAAACAACAAGATGTTTAGTGCTTGAAAGCCACTTGAGAGCCGGTGCCGCCATCCTCTGGCAGGATGCCACGCCCCTTCCTGGCCTGCACCTCACGCCCGCGCATCTCCAGCGTCTTGCTGGCAGCGGTCCCCTTGCCATTCTCGTCAGCTAACATCAGGGCATAAGGAGCCAGACGCAGTGCCGTGCCGATCAAACCACAATTGCTCAGCAAAAGGGCGGCGGCGCAGGCAAAGATCAGACGGGATTTCACGGGCATTTGTTGTTATTATCACAACCGTCTCTGAGAGTAAACATATATGATGCCCGCGGGCGAAGGCGAAACTTGCGCTTTGTCTGGCAAACATTGACGCTGCCGCTCCGTATTGCACTGCCCTTTCGTTTCCAACCCACATGAAGAAACTGCTCTCACTCCTCCTCGCCCTCACCGTCTCGCTCCAGGCTGAGATCGAACTCAAGAAGGGCGACAACATCGCCATCGTCGGCAGCGGTCTGGCGGACCGGCAGCAGCATCACGGCTGGCTGGAGTCGCTCATTCACAAAGCCTACCCGGATCTCGAACTCACCGTGCGTAATCTCGGTTTCGCTGCGGACGAAGTGAACGTGCACCCCCGCAGCGATGAGGTGCCCACCACGGAGTATTTCCTCAACATGAAGCCCGGCCTGCTCACCACGAAAGTGGGCGAGACCGAGGTGACCTACACCGCCGGCGCGGACTTCCACGCCAGCGTCATCTTCGCCTACTGGGGCTTCAATGAGTCCTTCAAAGGCGCGGCAGGTCTGGCGGATTTCAAAAAAGCGCTGGATGAATACCTCAAAAAGCAGCTCAGCGCCGACTACGGCAAGGGCCAGCCCCGCGTGGTGCTGCTCTCCCCCATAGCCCAGGAAAACCTCAAGAGCGCCGATTTCTCCGACGGCTCCGCCAACAACCAAAACATCGCCGCCTACACCGCCGCCATGGCCGAAGTCGCCAAGGCCAACAACGTGCCGTTTGTCGATCTCTTCGCCGCCTCCCAGGCCCTTTACGCCAGCGCTGCCAAGCCGCTGACCATTGATGGCGTGCACCTCTCCGACGCAGGCGACAAAGCCCTCGCCCCCGTGCAGTTCAAGGCCCTCTTCGGCAAGGATGCCCCGAGCATCGACGATCCCTACATCGCCAAAATCCGCGACGCCGTGTTGGAGAAAAACGTCCAGTGGCACCACCGCTACCGCACCGTGGATCAGTTCAACATCTTCGGCCAGCGCTCCCGCATCAAATACGCCGACGCCATCACCAAGACCAACGGCATCGACAACGCCACCATCGTCGGTGCCGAACTCGCCCAGCGCGATGTGAAGACCGCCAACCGCGACAAGGCCGTCTGGGCCGCCGCGCAGGGCAAGGCCTACGAAGTGAAGGACGACAACCTCCCGCCCGTGCCTGCCGTGGCGCCGAACCGCCCTGAGCCCGTCCCTTACCTCGGCGGCGAAGAGACGCTGAAGCACCTCAGCACCCCCGAAGGTGTGAAGGTGGAATACATCGCCTCCGAAGTCGAGTTCCCCGATCTGGTGAACCCCGTGCAGATGAATTTCGACACCCGTGGCCGCCTCTGGGTCGCCGCCTGGCCGACCTACCCAGAAACCACGCCGACCACCAAGGTCTTCGACAAGCTCCTCGTCTTCGACATCGACCCCAAGACCGGCAAGTTCACCAAGTGCACCACCTTCCTCGACGGCCTGAACTGCCCCACCGGCTTCCAGCTTTATAAAGACGGCGTGCTCGTCATGCAGTCCCCCGACATGTGGTTCGTCCGCGACACGGACGGCGACGGCAAAGGCGACTGGAAAGAGCGCATCGTCAACGGCCTCGACGCCGCAGACTCCCACCACGAGACCAACTCCATCTGCTACGAGCCCGGCGGCGCGCTGTATTTCAGCGACGGCGTCTTCCACCGCACCAATGTCGAGACCCTCAAAGGCCCCATCCGTAATGTGAACGGCGCCATCTATCGCTTCGAGCCCCGCAGCTACCGCTTTGACCGCTACGTGCCCTACGGCTTCGCCAATCCCCACGGCCGCGTGTTCGACTACTGGGGCAACGACATCATCACCGACGCCACCGGCAACGCGAACTACTTCGCCCCTGCCTTCAGCGGCCACCTCGACAGCGGCGCACACCCCAAGATGAAGGAGTTCTGGAACCGCCCTTCACGCCCCACCCCCGGCACGGCCATCCTCAGCAGCCGCCACTTCCCCGAAGACTGGCAGGGCACCTTCCTGAACACGAACGTCATCGGCTTCCAGGGCATCTTCCGCGCCAAGGTCACCGAGGAAGGCTCCGGCCTCAAAGGCGAAACACTCGAGCCCGCCATGCTGCAGACCGACGTGAAGGCCAATCCAAACTTCCGCCCCAGCGGCGTCGCCGTCGCTCCTGATGGCTCACTCTACGTCATGGACTGGTCGCAGATGCTCATCGGCCACTTGCAGCACCATCTGCGCGATCCGAACCGCGACCACCAGCATGGCCGCATCTACCGCCTCACCTACCCTGCCCGCCCGCTGCTCACCCCGAAAATGATTCACGGCGAATCCATCGAGAGCCTCCTCGAACTCCTCAAGGAGCACGAAGACAGCGTCCGTCAGCTCGCCAAGGTGGAGCTCGACACGCATGACTCCAAGGAAGTCATCGCCGCCGTGCAGAAGTGGGAAGCCGCACTCGACAAGGCGGACAAAAACTACGAGCACAACCGCCTCGAAGCCCTCTGGGTGCACCAGTGGCACAACGTGGTGAACATCCCCTTGCTTGAGGCCGTGCTGAAGTCCCCCGATCCCCGCGCCCGCGCCCAGGCCATCCGCGTCGCCTGCTACTGGAGCGACCGCGTTCCCAACACGTTCGCCCTCCTCGAAGCCGGCGTCAAAGACAGCGCCCCCCGCGTCCGCCTTGAGGCCATCCGCGCACTTAGCTTTGTCAAAGGTCCGGACGTCATGAAGGCCATCGAGCTCACCAAGCTCGTCATGATGGAAAAAGACTACTACATCGACTACTGCTTCCGCGAGACCATGAAGCAGCTCACCTCCCTGCCTGAGGGCAAGGACGTCCTCGGCAAAGAGCCCCTCCTCGCCGCCCGCCTCCGCGCCACTCCGGACGCCAGCTATGGCCCCACCGACAAGAAGCTCTCCGCCGCCGACAAAAAACTCTACGACCTCGGCAAGGAAGTCTTCAATCGCGAAGCCCACTGCGTCACCTGCCATCAGGCCGACGGCAAAGGCGTGGAAAACATCTACCCCGGCCTCGTCAAGAGCAACTGGCTCGAAGGCAACGGCGACCGCGTCATCAAGATCGTGCTCAAAGGCCTCTTCGGCCCGCTCGACTTCCAGGGCAAAAAATACGGCCCCGAAAAAGGCACCCCGCCCATGATGGGCTTTGGTCCCCTGCTCAAGGATGAGGAAATCGCCGCCGTCATCTCCTACGTCCACCAGTCCTTCGGCAACAATCTCCCCATGGTGAAAGTCGAAGACGTCAAACGCGTCCGCGAAGAGACCAAGAACCGCGCCATCTTTTACATGGTCGATGAGATCCTGAAGGAGCACGCGTTGGAGAAGAAGTAGGCAGCCCGCTCCAGCACCGAGTCCTCCGTGATGCATGTCTGTGGACAGGCAGGCATCATCGCGGTTGTCGTTGATCCGCCACCCATTCCCCCCCATGACAGCCACCTTGGAAGCCGATCACAAGCTCACGCTCTCCGAAGACGTTCTTGCCCAAGGACGGTTCAAGGACGGCATGGAATTTCGTGTGAGCGTGACACCTTCCGGCGCAATGATCCTGCGCCCCACCCTGCCACGCCAGAAATCTCTTGTGGAACATCTGCGTGGGCTGCAAGGACTGGAACTTGATTTAAACCGTCAGGTTCTCGCATCTAGGACAGACCTGTGAACGTCCTGATTCGGCTGCTGTAGAACTCGCCCCCCCCCTTCGACAGGGCAGTGCGGACTTTGCGTTTTGGCCCAAACAGACTATCCTCAAACCATGAGCACTATCACTGCCATCTTTGAACCAGCTCCAGACGGCACACTTCATCTGCCTTTGCCTGTGGCGTGGCAAAAGCTCCCCATTCGCGTCCAAGCTGTGCTGGAACCTGTGACATCAACCATCCCACCACAGTCTGCACTGAAAGGCTTCGGCTGCCTCAAAGGCAAAATCTCGATGTCAGCGGACTTCGATGCACCGCTTGACGACTTCAAAGATTACATGGCATGAGGCTTCTCATCGACACGCATGCACTGATCTGGTTCTGCGAAGGAAATCCCAATCTCAGTTCAGCAGCACGTGCAGCGATGGAAGATGACGCCAATGATCGATATATCAGCCACGCTGTGCCTTGGGAAATGGCGATCAAGCTCTCCCTCGGCAAACTCCAGCTTCAAATAGATTATGATGTGATCTTTCCCTGTGTGCTGGATGCAAACGGTTTCCAAATGCTGCCAGCACGTCTCGAACACTATCTTGGTCTTCTCACACTTCCCCGCCACCATGGTGATCCCTTTGACCGCCTCATGATTTCCCAGGCTCAAGCCGAGGGATTGACCCTTGTTACTTGCGATACATTGATCCCAGCCTACGGCGTTCCGTTGCTTTGGTGAACACAGAGTGTGCTCAGTAAAGGCTCCAGCGTTATGAAGTGAAGCGGTCCTCCGGCGCCTTCGAACGTCCACCGGCCTGCGAAAAGCTCCAGAGGACTGGAGCACTCCAGGACGCTGTCGCGCCTGCAATGCTCCATCATGAAAAGGCGACTCAGCTCTCGCGGATCTTCCCAGCGAGTGAATCCAGCGTGCGCTTGAAGTCGTTGGAGCCGTTGATGAGGTTCGTGACGACTTTGCAGGCGTGGATGACGGTACCGTGGTCACGGCCACCGAATTCATCACCAATCTGCACCAGCGGAAGCTTGGTGAGCGTGCGCGTGAGAAACATGGCCACCTGACGGGCTTCGGCGATGTTTTTCGGACGACGCGGGCCGGTGAGGTCACTGACGCGCAGATCGTAATGCGTGGCGATGATGCGCTGGATGCGGTCCACCGTGACGGTCTTCGATGGATCTTCATCGATCACATCATGCAGCATTGTCGCGAGCGCAGACTCCGTGGGGACGGTGCCTTCGAGCGAGACATGAGCGGCGACGCGCATGAGCGCGCCTTCCAGCTTGCGCACGTTCACGCGGATGCGCTGCGCCATGAAGTCGAGGATCCATGGGTCGAGCGAGACATTGAAGTCGCTCTGCTTGCGGCGCAGGATGGCGATGCGGGTTTCAAAGTCCGGCACCTGGATCTGCGTGGCAAGGCCCCACTCAAAGCGTGAAACGAGGCGGCTTTCGAGATTTTTGATCTCGCTCGGCGGGCGGTCGCTGGCGAGGACGATCTGCTTCGCGTTGTTGAAGAGCTCGTTGAAGGTGTGGAAGAACTCCTCCTGCGTGCTGTCCTTGCCTTCGAAGAATTGCACATCGTCGATGAGCAGCACATCCACCTTGCGGTATTTCTGGCGGAACTGGCTGAAGGTCTGGCGCTTGATGGCGTCCACAAACTCGTTGGTGAACTGCTCGGAGGTGACGTAGCGCACGTTGGCACGTGGTTTGCGCGCCAGCACTTCCTGGCCGATGGCCTGCAGGAGATGAGTCTTGCCAAGGCCGGTGGCACCGTAGAAAAAAAGCGGATTGTAGATGCGGCCCGGCTTTTCAGCCACCGCCTTGGCCACAGCCACGGAATAGCTGCTGTTGGGCCCGATGACGTAGCTGTCGAAGTTGAACTTGGCGTTCAGTCCGGCCTCGCTGAAAAAACGGATCGGTGCCTGGTCACCGGCGTTGACACGCGCCGCCTTGAGTTCAGGCATGGGCGCGTAGGAAACAGGAGTCGGCTCCGTCGCCACATGAAACTCAATGACTGCAGGCACTCCAGTGACTTCAGCCACCGCATCGGCAACGGCCAATGTGTGATTGCTCTCGATCCAGAGCTGGTGGATCGGATTCGGCACGGTGATGATGAATCTGCCGTCATCCGCCAGACGACCCGAGGTGCCGCTGAAGCAGCGCTGAAAATTATCACCACCCAGACGCTTCACCAAAACTTCGCAGACTTGGTCCCAAACCGTGGGAACAGGCGTGAACAGTTCTGTGTGTGCATGGGGGACCGAGCCATTAAGGGAAGTGTGATTCGAGTTTTCATCGTTGCGCGCCATGATGATTGTTTCTGGGAGAAAGAGGTCGGGATTAGGTTGGTAAGATGTGTCGGTAGGATTCAAATGGGAGCAATCAGGAGGCCATCGAATATCTTTTTAAACGACACTTCTTTGTATGTCGAAATCGACACATGAAACAAGCTCTTCTTCGATATATTTTTTAAATTTTCCATCCGCACGAACAAAACATTCAAAATTAATTTGCGTTGGAATGTGAAGATCTGTTCAAACACAGCGAACAAGCTGTGAACAGCATGCGAATAGATGTGTGCAACCAGAACAGGCACGCAAAATGCGTGCACCATCTCATTCGGGAAAACCATCATTCCCGCATGGCTCAGCCGGCATCAATGAGCCTGCTTCACATGCTCACCGAGCAGATCACGGCCAAAGTCACCGTCAAAGCTGCGCCAGACGCTGTGCACATGGTTGGCATCGTTCTGGGTGTTGTCATACTCGAGCAGGAAGGTCTTGCCCTGCACGCGGTAGTAGTGCGGTTCACCGCGCTCCTTGCCACCCGCCCAGGCGAAATAAATCGGACCGCTTTCTTTAAACTCGGCGCGGGCGGCTTCAGCGATTTCGGGACGCATCCGGTCAATGTACTCCGAGATGATGCGCGTGAGCACGCCCTTCTGTTTCTCGTTGAGTTCGGAATCAACAAGACCGGCAGGTGCCAGCGGGCTGACTTTGTGCTCCGCTGCGGTGATCATTTCCTTGGGGGCTTCCGTGGCGACGAAGGCCGTCTTGAACTGCTCGGGTGTGAGCGACTTGACCAGTTCACGGCCCAGTTCCTCCTCCACCCCAAGCACGCGCAGCCCGGTGAGCGGTCCCTGGCGGATTTCTCCCGGATTGGTGCCCATGAACGCTGGTGTAGCGCGGAGCATCTGGCCGTCTTTGATGGTGAAATTCAAGGACAGGTGATGCCCTTCCACACGCCAGCCCCAGGCGCCCTTGTCAGCGGGTTCGCCGAAAATCGAGACAAAGTATTTTTCCGGATCGCGCTTTTCACGGACTGCGGCACGCTTGGATTCATCAGCGCCTTCCATTTGATAAAGCACTTCTTCGAGACTCATGATCGTCACCGCCTTGGCAGAGCCACGAAAACTGAGGCCGGTATTCAAGAGGGCGTGGGCGAGCAGGCGCTGCTGCGGCGTCATTTCCTTGAGGGGCAGCCCCTTGCGCTCACGCGGTATGAAGTGCCAGTTTTCACGCTCCTCGGCGGCAAACTCGAAACAAGCCTTCGCTTTTTGCTCCGGTGTCAGCGCAGCCAGAAAGACCTTGGCAATGGCGGACATCTGCGTGCCCGCATCGTGCGCCCCGACCTTGGATGAAGTGAAACTTGAAAAGGCAAGGCAGATGCCGAGAAACGGGACGGAAAGGCGCTGAGCGAGGTGCATGATGGTGGTGGTGAGTCGTCGTGATTGGTTGGCAGGGCAAGTCGAACGCTCATTCCGGGAGCGGTTTGTCATTCATTGTCATCAATTTTCATGTTGCGAGCGCCGAGTCGTTGACACTTTCCTGCGTGAGGTTGTAGTCTGATGATTATCGTAAAATACCGTTTTCACGCACCACCCGCCAAGCAGATCCGAATTCATGTACTCCAATGAAGCATACCTCCTCGAACAGCTCCTGGAAACCGGCCAGCTGTCCGAGCGTGACATCCAGCATGCAAAAACAGGTCTGAAACCTGGAGAGAGCGCCGTTGCCATCCTGGTTAAGTCAGGAACAATCACAGACGAGCAGATCGCCCGCACGGTTGCCGTCAGCTCCGGCATGGAGTACGTTGATCTGAATGGCTTCGAAGCACATCCAGGCCTGAAGGGACTCGTTCCTGTGGATGTGGCCAAGAAATATAAAATCGCGCCGCTGGGGATGAACGGGAGCACCTTGCAGATTGCAGTGTCCGACCCGTTTGACTTCGAAACGCTGGATGCTCTGCCGCATGTGCTGCAGCCGGACATCGAGTACTACTGCTCCACCCCGGGTCTGATCAAGACGGTGCAGTCCAATATCTATGGCAATGAAGCCATTCTTGGCATTGAAACGAAGGGCGCAGACGCTGGCACTTCCTCAGACGCTGACGCCCCGGTCATCAGGCTGGTGCAGAACATGCTGATGGAGGCCTTCAAACAAAAGGCTTCTGATATTCACGTGGAGCCGCTGGAGAAGGACATCCGCATCCGCTACCGCATGGACGGCGTCCTTGTGGACGTGGAGCATCACCCCAAACGCCTCCACTCCGCGATCATCGGGCGTCTCAAAATCATGACCGGCTCCATGCAGCTGGATGAAAAGCGCATCCCGCAGGACGGCCGCATCCAGATGCACTTCAATGACAAGGAGATCGACATGCGTGTTTCGATCATCCCCACCAACAACGGCGAAAGCGTCGTCATGCGTGTGCTCGACAAGAGCAGCCTGAAGCTCGGCCTCGTGGACCTGGGATTCCTCAGTGATGACCAGGCCTCCTTTGAGCAGCTCATCACACTGCCTGACGGCATCATTCTGGTGACCGGCCCCACGGGCTCCGGCAAAACGACCACGCTGTACGCCTGCCTCAATTTCATCAACCGCCCTGACCGCAAGATCATCACGGTGGAAGATCCCGTCGAATACGAACTCGCGGGGATCAATCAGGTCATGGTGAAGGAAGACGTCGGCATGACTTTCGCCGCCGCGCTGCGCGCCATGCTGCGTCAGGCGCCCAACATCATCATGCTGGGGGAAATTCGAGATTTGGAGACGGCCTCCATCGCCATCCAGGCATCTCTCACGGGTCACTTGGTTTTCAGTACGCTGCACACGAACGATGCACCGAGCGCCGTGGCACGTCTCACAGACATCGGCGTGAAGCCCTTCCTCACCGCCTCTGCCGTGCGCGCGATCGAAGCTCAGCGACTCGTCCGCAAGCTCTGCCCCGACTGCAAACAGCCCGGCAAGCTCTCCACCCATGAGCTGCGCTCCCTCGGTCTCGAAGCCGCCCAGATGGCGGAGTCCACCATCATGAGCGCCGTTGGCTGCTCCAAATGTCGCCAGCGCGGTTTCCGCGGTCGTATGTCCCTCGTGGAGATTTTCAAAATCAACGACGAAGTGCGCGGCATGATCAACCAGCAGCTCACCACTCCCCAGCTGCGCAAACGAGCACGCGAACTGGGCATGCGCACCCTGCGTGAGGACGGCATCCGCAAGGTGCTCTCCGGCATGACCACCGCCGACGAAGTGATCGAAGCGACCATGTCTGACGCCGATTGATCCTCACCCCCAGACTTCCCCAACGAACTTCATTTCTTACAGACGACTATGACTCCCCATAATGTGGTAGAGATGCTCAAAAGCCGGGGCGTGATCGACAAAGGTCTCGCCTACGACATCGAGCAGGATTCCGTGCAAAACGGCAAAGACATTGTCCAGGTGCTGCTGTCCTACGGCATCTACACCAATGAGGATGAATTCTGGGCGCAGGTGGCCGATGAACTCGGTGCCGACCACTTCGATCTCGACAATTTCGAACCACCGCCCTCCGTCATCGCATTGATTCCGGCAGGCATGGCACGCCTCTACGGCGCGTTTCCCATCACTCTGGATGCGCAGGGCCTGCACGTCGCCTTCACTGATCCGCTCAATCCTCAGCTGGTGGAAGACTTGCGCTTTGGTCTCGAAAAAACGATTGTGCCGGTGGTCGCCCGCCGCAGCCAGGTGCTGACCTTGATCGAAAAGTTTTATGGCGCTGGCGCCCCCAGCATTGAGGAAATCTTCGGCCAGCTCGGCAAGAGCGGCAAAGACGGCATCACCGCTGAAGCTGAAGCGAATTCCGCACCCATCGTCAAGTTCGTCGATCTGGTGATGCAGCAGGCCATCAAGGAGCGCGCGAGTGACATTCACTTCGAGCCCTTTGAGCGTGAGTTTAAAATCCGCTATCGTGTGGATGGCGCGCTCTATGAAATGGCGCCGCCCCCCATTCACCTGGCCACCTCGATCATTTCCCGTATCAAGGTCATGTCGAACATGAACATCGCCGAGCGCCGCATCCCGCAGGACGGACGCATCATGACCAACGTCGGCGGCAAGCCGGTGGACATGCGCGTCAATTCCCTGCCCACGCAGCATGGGGAGTCCGTGGTGCTTCGTGTTCTAGACCGCTCCTCGATCAACATCGAGCTCGATGCGCTGGGCATGCAGCCCTTCCTTCAAGACTACATCGTCGAGACCATTCACAAGCCCAACGGCATCTTCATCGTCACCGGTCCGACCGGAGCCGGCAAGACCACCACCCTCTACGCCTGCCTGCGAAAGATCAACACCATCGACTGCAAGCTGATCACCGCCGAAGACCCGGTGGAATACGAACTCGACGGCGTCATGCAGGTGCCGATCAATGACGCGGTGGGGCTGACTTTTGCCAAGGCCCTGCGCTCCTTCCTGCGTCAGGACCCTGACCGCATCATGGTGGGAGAAATGCGTGACCTTGAGACCGCCCAGATCGCGATCCAGGCCTCCCTCACCGGCCACTTGGTGCTCAGCACCCTGCACACCAACGACTCCGCCGGGGCCGTGACACGCCTTGTGGACATGGGGGTGGAGCCCTTCCTCGTCTCCGCCACGCTGGAGGGTGTGCTCGCCCAGCGCCTTCTGCGTACGATCTGCAAGAGCTGCCGTTCGCCGTATGAGCCGAGCCTGAGCATTCTCAATCAGCTCGGCCTCACGCCGGAAGATCTCGGTGGGAAGCACTTCTACACCGGCTCGGGCTGCTCTGCCTGCGGCAACAGCGGCTACAAAGGCCGAAAGGGCCTCTACGAGCTGCTGGATGTCACCGACCCCATCCGCGAGCTCATCACCGGCCGCGCTCCCTCCATCGTCTTGAAGCAGAAAGCCATCGAGCTCGGCATGGTCACCCTGCGTGAAGACGGTCTGCGCGGCATTTACGATGGATCAACGACCATCGAGGAAGTCCTGAAATACACCTGATCTCTGCAACGCCGGACGGCGCACCTCCGAGTGCAACTGTACATTATTTGATGGACAGAACGCCCGCCGTCCCGGTATTCTAAAATTACCCTGAACAAACGCCGCCACGATACGCCCCTATGCCCACGTTTCATTACATCGCCCTGGATCAGAACGGACAGGAAACCGCCGGAGATCTTGACGCTGCCTCCGAGGCAGATGCCATCAATCAACTGCGCCAGACCGGCCTCTATCCGACCAGCGTCGCCGCCGAAGGCCAGGGTCAGGCGGCTGCCATCAAGAAACGCGTCAAATCCACCTCCAAGGGCAAAACAAAGACCGTCAAAGTCGGTGCGAATGCCAAGGTGAAGAGCAAGAGCCTGATGATCTTTACTCGCCAGCTCGCCACGCTCATCGATTCTGGCCTCCCCCTTCTGCGCGGTCTCACCGTGCTGGGCCGTCAGGAGCCCAATCTGGTGATGAAGGGGACCATCACCACGCTGGCGGACAATGTTCAGACCGGCAGCACCTTTTCCGAAAGCCTCCAGCAGTACCCGCGCATCTTCAACAAGCTCTACATCAACATGGTGAAAGCCGGTGAACTCGGCGGTGTGCTTGAGCTCGTTCTCAACCGTCTTGCCGAGTACCAGGAAAAGGCCCAGAAACTCAAGAACAAGATTGTCGCGGCGATGGTTTACCCGATCATCGTCATGTTCATCGCCGCAGCCATCATGGTCTTCCTCATGCTGGTCATCGTTCCCCGCTTTGAGTCCATCTTTGATGACATGATCCCGGGCGGCAAAGACAAGCTGCCGGCCTTGACGAAATTCGTCATCGGCTTCAGCCGCACCATGTACGATTACATCTGGTATCAGGTGGCCGGTCTGGCAGCGATCATCGTCGGCTGGCGCATGATGGCCGCCACCAAAGGCGGACGCCGGTGGATCGACCGCTCCAAGCTCAAACTCCCGCTCTTCGGCGATGTGCAGAGCAAAACCGCCATCTCACGCTTCACCCGCACTCTGGGAACACTGGTGACTTCCGGCGTGCCCATCTTGCAGGCCTTGAACATCACCCGCGACACCGCCGGCAACACCATCATTTCCGACGCCATCACCAAGGTGCATGACGCCGTGAAAGAAGGTGAGTCCATGGTGGCGCCGCTGGAGTCCAGCGGAGTGTTCCCCCCCATGGTGATCTCCATGGTCGACGTGGGTGAGGAAACCGGTCAGCTTCCTGAGATGCTCCTCAAAATCGCTGACGTCTATGAAGACGAAGTGGACAATTCCGTCTCCGCCCTCACCTCCATGCTGGAGCCCCTGATGATCGTCGTCCTCGCCCTCGTTGTGGGTGTCATCGTCATGGCCCTCTTCCTCCCGCTCATCGACGTGATCAAAAACCTCAGCGGCGCTGGCGGCTAAGACTGAACGCCACCCCCAACCAACCTTGGAGTCATGAAATCAACCCGTTTGTCATTCCGCTCACGCACGCGCGCCTTCACACTGGTGGAGATGCTCATCGTGGTCACCATCATCTCGATGCTTGCCGCCCTGACCATGGGCGGGTACACGTATGCCATGCGCTCCTCAAAACGGCGCCTCACCACAGGAACCTTTGAGGCGATCAAACTCGCCCTCGAACGCTACAACACGGAATTCGGTGAATACCCACAGCCGGCAAACAGCAACCAAATGGTGCAGTTTCCTCCCGGCGTGGCCACTTATGACACCTCCGGGGCTTCATGCCTCTATCAGGCGCTGACGGGTGACGGTTACGACCAGATCAAGGGCGTCACCGGCGATGCTTCTGGAGGAGGATCGGGTGAATCTTCGGATGGTAAAGTGGAAGGCGTCGCCGAAATCAAAAACAAGATGTTCGTCGAAATTCCCCAGACCATCTTCACCCGCAGAGGCGCCACTTTCATGCTCATCGACGGCTTTGGTCACCCCTTTCAATACCTGAAAGCCGCGATTCCCGCAGTCGGCGCTGCCCCCGCCACCACTCCCACCACCATCAACACCACGTATGATCTCTGGTCATACTCAGAAGATGAGGTAAACACCACCAAGCAAAGCATCAGTACCCTGACGGACCCAACAATATCCGTGAAATGGATCAAAAACTGGTGAATTGCGGCTGCATCATCTGAAAACGACATCCATTGCGTGTTTCCGGGCAAAGTTTGATCGAATATGCCCATAGGCCTCGCCATCGCCTCCATTCTTACGCTGTTTGTCAGTTTCTGGGCATTGAACATTGCACGTGACCCGAGCGTCTGGCGGCTCTGGTGGATGGATTTGCTCGGAGTGCTCGATGTGGATTCCAATCGGGAGCAGCGGCGCAGCCAGGAACGCCAGATGTCCTTCATCTGCTTCACTCTGTTCCTGCTCCTTCTGTCCACCGGTCTCAGCGGAGCCTTCTGGACGGTGGACTTGGTACGCGATCACAAACGTGACAAAACTCGCTTTGAGCGCGCCGAGGAGAGCTCCAACCGCGAAATCGAGAAGGTCAAAAGCCAGCCCCAGAGAATTGCCCGCTAAGGATGCGGCAGGCCTGAAGGGCTGGATTTTGGTTTGCACCCGGCGTGCATCGCTGCGAAGAAACGTCTCATTCCCCATCCCGACCCCATGAACCGCCAGGAAAATCTCGAATCCCTCTTTCGCAACGGCAAGACCGTCATCCTTCCCATTGACCACGGTTGCGCCATTCCAGTGCCTGGCTTGGAAAATCCCTTTCAGCTCATCGATCAGGTCAATGAGTTCGTCGATGGCTACGTCATGAACCTCGGTGTCGCCCTGCGTGCTGCCGACAGCCTTGCAGGCAAGGGCATCATCCTCCGCACGGACGTTTACAACACCCGCACCACCGGTGAAGGCGCTGGCAGCATCGGCGTCTTCGGCGTCGAAGAAGCGGAAATGGTCGGCGCCAACGCCGTCATGAACATGCTCTACCCCTTCTCCGCCTATGAGAAGGCCAATTTCCAGGAGTGCGCCGATCTCATCCGCCTCAGCCTCGACACCGACATTCCCGTTATCCTTGAGTCCCTGCCCTACGCCCTGGGCGCCCCGGAAAAATACACCGTGGAAAATGTCAGCTTCGCCGTCCGCCTCGCAGCCGAACTCGGCTCGGATGTCGTGAAGACCCCCTACCCCACCAACGGCACAGTGGACGACTTCCGCCGCATCATCGGCCAGAGCTTCGTCCCTGTCATCATCCTCGGCGGTGCCGCCATGGGAGACGACGCCGGCCTCCTGAAGATGGTCGAAGACGCCATGGACGCCGGTGCCGCCGGTGTGGCCATCGGTCGCAATGTCTGGCAGCACAAAAACCCTGCCGCCATCGCCCGCAGCATCGCGGCCGTCGTGCATGAAGACGCCTCCGCGCTTGAAGCCCTCGCACTGCTGAAAGAACCGGTGCGCTGAGTCAGTTTCGTTTTCCCCGCCATGAAACGATTGCTTCTTGCCGCCAGCCTGTTCGCCACCTGCTCTCTTCACGCCCAGCAGCTGCAATCTTTCGAGATCAAGGCTGACGACTGGGCTGAAGGCGAGCCGCCGAAGGAAGTCTTCATCGTGGATGGCACCATCAAGATCGCCGCACGCGATGGCAACAAGGCCATCGTCATCGATCCCAATCCCGTCACCGACGCCAGCGCCCAGCTGGCCGTCTCCGCCAGCGGCAATGCCAGTATTGAAGCCAAAATCCTCGCCATCAAGCGTGGCCGCAGCACGCCCCGCTTCGGCGTCAGCGTGCATGGCATGAGCGGTCACCGGCTCATCGTCAATCCCGCCAAGAAATCCCTCGACCTCGTCAAGGGCGACCAGACGCTTGGCACCGTACCCTTTGCCTGGACCAGCGAAGCTTGGGTAAAGGTCAAGCTCGAAGCCAAAAAGGGCGCCGGAGACGCCTGGACCATCACTGGCAAAGCCTGGCCAGCCGATGCTGCAGAGCCTGCCGAGCCCCTCATCAAGCACGAGGACACCAAGCTCAAAGGTCAGGGCAAATGCGCCATCTGGGCCACCCCCTTTTCTGGCGAACCCGTGTTCTTTGACGACATCAAAATCAGCGTCGAAGCAGCCGCCGCCGCTCCTTAAGGCTTAGGCGGTGCTCTAACCGTGATTCTGGGAGGCAGTGAGGCCGTCGCTTCTTTGCCGCTGAGTGGTTCAAACTTCGTCAGCCGGGCAAACATGAAGCCGACAAAGACACTGGCATTCATCTCGATGGGCACGCGCAGCTCATCATCTGAAACCCAGATGGTCGCCGTCTTCATTTTCTTGTAGGCGCTGAGGGCCAGCGTGCTGCGGTCGATTTTTCGAATCTTCAGCCCCAGTTTGATGCAGGCGCGCTTCTGCCCGCCATATGTGATGGTCTCGCGTCCCTGCACCTCAAAGGTGGTCAGGTAAGGCGTGTCCCACGGCTGCACCACCCGTGTGATTTTTTGCCCGTTTTTCAGCTCCAGGCTGCGCACATACAGGATCACGGACAGAATGTCATCCATCGGGCCATAGGCGCACACGGCGGTGGAGGTGGACGGCGATCCCTTTACCGGCTGCACCTGCGTCTGCGTGATCACACGTTGCCGCTCAAATGCCACGCGGTAGCGGCAGGTCTCTTCACGGTCCGTCTCACGGTGCTGCAGAAAGTGCGCCCGCAGATCCCCACGATGCATGATGGAGGTCATCTCGCAGTCGTACTTCCAGAGCGAGCGCGCCAGTCCCGTGCTCGCGGCAGAGGCATCGGCACGCCAGTACTCACCCGCTTCACGCACGGTCAGCGTGGCCTGTCCAGCCGTCATCACATGGCTCCAGCCGATGTCAAAAGTCAGCTTGCACGGCGGCACCTTCCTGTGAGTGCCAGCAGTGCCGGGCGTGAGCTCTTTGACCCACTCCGGTGACTGCGCACAGGTCAGAGAATGGCTCAGCACACCCAGGAGGAGAAGGAGCAGAAAGCGCATGCGCACACCATTCCCTCAATTTTCCCTTTTGCCAGTGCGTGTCTTTTCCGCCACAGTCCGGCCAATCATGCACGATCCCCGAATTGACGCCCTCTCACGCCAGCTTGTCCGCTACTCCACCAAGGTTAAAAAAGGCGACCTGGTCTGGATCGACCTCTTCGACGTGCCAACCACCGTGGGCCAGAGCCTCATCCGTGAAGTCGTCGCCGTCGGCGGACTGCCCATGGTGCGCATCAATGACGCCGTGCTCACCCGCGAGCAGATGATCCATGCGGGTGAGAAGCAGTACGACATCATCGCGGAAAACAACCTCGCCCTGATGAAGCAGACCGACTGCTACATCGCCGTTCGCGGCAGCCACAACATCACCGAAGCAGCCGACGTACCGGCGGATAAAATGAAGCTCGTCATGGCCAAGCTGCGCCCCGTGCAGAACGAGCGCGTGAACAACAGCCGCTGGGTCGTCCTGCGCTGGCCCACCGCCTCCATGGCCCAGCAGGCCGGCATGAGCACCCAGGCCTTTGAAGACTTCTTCTTCCGCGTCTGCCTGCTCGACTACGCCGCCCTGCTGCCAGCCATGAAAGCCTTGAAGCAGCTCATGGACAAGACCAAGCACGTCCACATCACCGGCCCCGGCACCGATCTGAACTTCAGCCTCAAAGGCCTCAAGGCCATCGCCTGCGGCGGCAACCACAACATCCCAGACGGCGAGGTCTTCAGCGCCCCCGTCAAAGACAGCGTCGAAGGCGTCATCAGCTACAACGCCCCCACCATCTATCAGGGCATCGCCTTCGACACCGTGAAGCTCGAGTTCAACAAGGGCAAGATCGTCAGCGCCACCGCCAACAACACCGAAGCCATCAACAAGATCTTCGACAGCGACCCCGGTGCCCGCTACATCGGCGAATTCGCCATCGGCTTTAACCGCGAGATCAAAGAGCCGATGCGCGACATCCTGTTCGACGAAAAAATCGCCGGCAGCTTCCACTTCACCCCCGGCCAGGCCTACGAAGGCGTCGCCGACAACGGCAACCGCAGCCAGGTCCACTGGGACCTCGTCAACATTCAGCGCCCCGAATACGGCGGCGGAGAAATCCACTTCGACGGCAAGCTCATCCGCAAAGACGGCAAGTTCCTCCTGCCCGAGCTGAAGCCTTTGAATTATTAGGCTTTGCGGCTGCCCATTGCCGATGGCGGTACTGCCAAACCAAGCTAAGCACCATGGAACACTGCGAATCTCTAAACGACCTCTCCGCAACAGAGGCTGTTGCCAGAATGAGCGCCGTCGATAATATCGATCTCGCAGTGTCCACTGATTTTTGGGATGAAGCGGCGGAGGAGAATTGGGACGCCTGCCAAACCGCCTTTTCCGACTACTTCAATAGGAAATTCGCCGAGTATTCAAAGACGTTGGGAAATCCGGTCTTTAATGGCGGGATGGATGACACTGGCTTTCCCGAGAACTACATTGAGCAGTTCCATGTGCACGCAGATCAACTCGCAGTTTGGAACTGCGAGGCGGAGCAATATGCACTCTCGATTGTGCAGGAAGACCGGGAATTCCCCTTCGTCGTGAGTTTCAAGCGACTTCGCCCAGAGTGAAATCTGCACTCGGAAGTCAACGTCAGCCAGCCGAACGAGATGCGGACGGCATCCGTACCCGCCTAGTTTGCGCAGAAGATGGCGCGGCATTGCTGGCCGTGCGTGCGGCCACCCGCGAGAATCCTTTCAGCTCGGAAGCCCTCGCGGCTGCCGGCATTTCCTCCGGGTCACTCGCGTCTGGCATACGGGCCGGCACTCTGGCTGGATGGCTGGGTGAAGTTTCGCCTAGCGGTGAGGTCGTTGGCTTCTGTCTGGCCAACCTTCCGGAAGCCGAGTTGTGGGTCTTGGCCGTACTGCCGGCCTACGAGGGTCGGGGTATCGGGCGAGAGTTGCTCGCCCGCACCGAGGCGCTGGTCTGGGCGGCCGGGCATTCAACCGCGTGGCTCTGGACATCCACCGACCGTTGCACGCGCGCCCACGGCTTCTACATGTCCGCAGGCTGGCACGAGGAAGCTGAGCGCGAAGGACGGCTCTACCTGCGCAAGACCCGGCTGGAAAGTTGACCAGTTGCCGCGCAACTGGTCAGCTAGAATTCAAGCCACCGGCGGCTGATAATTCAGCAGCTCAATCTCCACCGCGTGCTTCCGCTCCGGCAGCAGCTCCACCAGGCTGATGCTGCCGTACTCGATGTTGAAAAAGGCCATGTGCTTCAGCGGCATCTGCAGCAGCAGCGCGATCATCACGCGAATAATGCCGCCGTGGCAAAAGATCGCCACCTTCTGGTGCGGGTGCGCGCGGATGATCTGCAGCAGGCACTCCTGCACCCGTGCCATCAGGCTGTCGATGCTTTCGCCATTCGCGATCCCGTTGTTTTCGATGATCTCCAGCCAGTCAAACGCGCTCGCGTTGAAATTCGTCTGCACCTCATCCCAGCGGCTCCCGGTCCAGTCGCCGAAATCGATCTCCATCAGTCCAGGCATCAGCTCCGGCTTCAGGCCGGTCTGCTTCGCCAGCGGTGCCAGCGTCTGCTGCACGCGCAGCATCGGGCTGGCGTAGATCGCCTCCACCTTCGTGTCCTTCAGCCACGTCGCCACCGCCTCCCCCATCCGCACCCCCAGCGGCGAAAGCCCCATATCAATCCGCGAGCCCCCAAACACCTTGTGATACTTCTCCTCCACCTCCCCGTGGCGGATGAGATAGATCTGCATGGGATGATTCGGAAGATGGGATTTCATGTCAGAAATAGATAGAGGGAGAAAGAAGGAAGGCAGCGTTTTAACGCTGCCTTCCAGAATGTGTGGTTGATGATTCCAGCGGCCTTACACCGTGCCGAAGATCGTTTTGCCGGTGCTGAGGAGATCGTTGCAGGCTTCCTTCATGCGGTCGCAGAGGCCCTGTTCGCCCTTCTTGAGGTAGCTGCGTGGGTCGTAGGTCTTCTTGTCGCCCACTTCGCCGTCGATCTTGAGGACGCCGGCGTAGTTCTTCATCATGTGGTCCACGATCGGACGGGTGAAGGCATACTGGGTGTCGGTGTCGATGTTCATCTTCACCACGCCGTAGCCGAGGGTCTCGCGGATTTCTTCAAGGAGGGAGCCGGAACCGCCGTGGAAGACGAGGTCCATTTCTGCAGCAGCACCGTGCTTGGCGGTCACTGCGGCCTGGCCGTCGCGCAGGATGGTGGGCTTGAGCTTCACAGCGCCCGGCTTGTAGCTGCCATGAACGTTGCCAAAGGTGGCGGCGAACATGAAACGGCCGATGCCGCTGAGGGTCTCATACACTTCCACCATGTCTTCAGGCGTGGTGTAAAGCTTGTCGGCGGCGACACCGCTGGTGTCATGGCCGTCTTCTTCACCACCAACGACGCCAGCTTCGACTTCGAGGATGATTTCGTGCTTCACGCACTCTTCGAGGAGTTCCTTGGAAAGGCGCATGTTTTCGGCCAGCGGCAGTTCCGAGGCGTCGAGCATGTGGCTCTGGAAGAGGTTGTTGAGGCCCGCAGCGCGGCGCTTGGCGGTTTCGGCGATGAGGGGCTTGAGGAAGCTGTCCACCTTCTTTGGCTGGCAGTGGTCAGTGTGCAGGCCAACGAGGATGTTGTACTTCTCCGCCAGGCGGTGGGCGGCCTCAGCGAGGACGATGGCACCAAAGGCCTGATCTTTGAGGGAGGTGCCGGAGGCGAATTCGCCGCCGCCCGTGGAAACCTGGATGATGCCGTCAGACTTGGACTCTGCGAAGGCCTTCAGCGCGCCGTTGATGGTCGTGATGGAGGTGACGTTGATCGCCGGATAGGCGTAACCACCCTTCTGGGCGGCATCAAGCATGGCACGGTACTGGGCGGGTGTGGCTACGGGCATCTTAGGGGTGTGTTTTTGAGTTGAGGGCTTGAGGGAAGCAAGAAACGGGCCGGGTGCAAGAAGCGCTTCGTATTCGGCGGGGGGTGATGGTCCCCCGCGGCATTAAATGACGGCTTTGCCTGCCGCCCATTGCAATGCGCATGGAACCTGCGACCGGAAATGCCGCCTGCACGAGCTGATTCCCCGCCATTCTCCTCGCACTCGCCGGTTGACGCCCGACTATTAAGGTCTTTTAACTAGCAGCAACTCCTTCTCACGCAATGCCGCCCATGGAATCCTTTCTCTCGCCCGGCCTGCAATACGGCCTCGAACACAGCAATCTCACCTGCTGGATCATCTGCGGCTTCCTCGCGTTTTTCTCCATCACAAGCTGGGCGGTGATTCTCAGCAAGCACTTCCTGCTCTCCCGGGTGCATAAGGCCAACTTGTCTTTTCTGCGCGAATACCGTGAGAGCAATCACGCCCTGGAACTGTATCAACAGCGCGAGCCCCATGAATTTTCCTCCTTCTACCACATCTACCACGCAGCCTGCCGCGAGATGTCCTGGTACCTTCTGGGTGAGGACGAGCCGGGCACCACCTTTGCCGCACGGCTGCAAGGCGCGGGCCGCATCACTCCTTCACAGATGAATGCAGTGCAGGTGGCCATGGAGCGCAGCGTGGCCGAGGCGGCGCTGCGGCTGGAAGCACGCATGAGCTGGGTGGCCACCACCCTGAGCAGCGCTCCGTTTCTCGGACTGCTGGGCACCGTGTGGGGCATTCTGGACACCTTCAGCACCATGACGTCAGTCAGCAGCACCGCCACTCTCGCCACCCTGGCACCGGGCATCACCACCGCGCTGGTCACCACCGTGCTGGGCCTGCTGGTCGCCATCCCGAGCATGATCGGTTACAATGCGCTGGTGAACCGCATCCGCGGCATGGTGGTGCGGCTGGACAACTTCGCCAGTGAGCTCAACGCGGGCTTTGACCGCACCTTCGTGGATCATCGTTTCACCAACGAAGCTCTGCCCAGCATGAGCGCCCTTGGCAGTCCGTCCATGCCCGCCTTCAGCGGCAGTTCCTCCCCCCTGCCCTCGTCAATGCAGGCCTTCCACGCCCGCGCATGAAACGCCACTCCAACAGGCATCAGCTCCGCCTCATCACCGAAATCAGCCTCACTCCGCTGATGGATTTGGTGCTGGTGCTGCTGTTTGTTTTCCTGCTGGCAGCTCCCCTGCTTAAGGCAGACAAAGCCATGCTGACCGCGACAGCCCCCACTCCTCCTCCCACCCCCGCCAGCGCCCCCGCTCCGACGGAAACAATCACGCTGCGGGTGAACAGCGACCAGTCCGTCACGCTCAACGGCGCGATGCTCGCGCGCACGGACCTGCCCGTTTCATTAAAACAACTCGCCCAGCGCAAACCCGGCATCGGCATTGAGGTGCGCATGCATCGTGACCTGCCAGTGCAGCAGCTGGTGGAAACGATGCAGCTGCTTGAAGCAGCGGGCATTCAGAAGACCGCCGTCACGACTCATGCCGAGGCCCCCTGATTGAAGACGAACCGTAAACGACCCACGACGCTGGAGCCCATTTCAGCAGCGATGTTTGTCATCGTTTCGCTGCATTTGGGTGCGGCGTTTGGCGTCTGGTGGTGGTGGCAGAATGTCGGCAGCCTCAAGCGTGATGCCAGGACCTTGCAGCTTGCCTGGATGAACCCCGGTGATTTCAAATCCCAGGTGCCAGTGTCCTCTCCTGTGCCTCGGGCCAAATTGGTGGCCTCATCCCCCAAGTCGGACAAGAAGCCCCCGGTGGTCGCTCCCAAACCAGCGGCCGAGCCTCCGGTGCAGAAAGCCACGCTGATCGCCGCCCCGCCTCAGCAGCATCAGATGGAGCCGGTGCCAAACACCACCGGCGCACCCTTGTTCGCAGGCTCTGCAGTCACATCTTCAAAACCCTCCGCCAATCGCAGCATCACGCTGCGCAGAGCCCCCGAAAAGCGTAGCGAGACCACCCTGTTCGGTGCTCCCGTTCCGCCGATGACCAGCCCGACGCTGATGGACATCGCCCGTCTTAACACCCTGCGTCCATCGGCGATTCCGCCCTCCGACAACGCCACCCCGGCCCCGGTGGAGGTGGATTTGGATGCCGTCGATGAAGCAGTCAATGCGGCGTTCCTCATCGGCTGGACTGCCCCGCCGATCGAGAGCGTGCCGGAAGGCCAGCGCGAAGGGCGGCTGAACATCTCCATCGGCAAGGACGGCACCATCTTGAAGGCGCAAATGAACAAATTTTCCGGCTCGCACGTTCTGGATCAGTCCATTCTCGAAGCCGCCGCAAAGGTGAAAAAAATTTCCGCAACGCTGCCTTCTAATTACTCCAAAGACAGCTACGATCTGGAACTCAATTTCCTTCTGCTGCCCTGACCCCCGCATGAACGCCCGCGCGCTGCTTCTCATTCTCACCCTCGTCGTGTCCCACGGCACACGGGCGGAGGCTGGCGTCATGGAGAGACTGCGCGGCTTGTTCAGCTTGGGTGGTGGCAAAAGCAAAACCGAAGAGCCGAAGAAAACCATGCCTCGCATCCGCATTGGGGCATTCACCGGCGGCACAGGTGCCAGCGCCCAGCAGACCCTGCGTCAGGAACTGCTCGACTCTCGCGAATTCTTCGTCGCCGGCGCGGACGAAAAAGCCGACTACCTTGTGGAAGGCACATCCTCAGGCGGGCGTGTCACCGGCAAGCTGAAGGATGCCAAAGGCAAAGATCTTTTCCAGCGCAGCTATGCCGCGCCAGGACTGGATGAAAACCTCAAGGCGCTGACCGACGACATCATCTACACCATCACCGGCAGACCGGGACTGGCCACAAGCCGCATCGTCTTTGTGAGTGATGTCAGCGGCAAACGCCAGATCTACATCTGCGATGCTGAAGGCGGCGAGGTGCATCAGGTCACGCATGACAAGCATGCAGCCGTGGCACCCTCCCTCTCGCCAGATTCCTCCATGATCGCCTTCACCAGCTATCGCACCGGATTTCCCATCATCCGGCTTCTGGACCTGAATGTCGGCTGGGAACGCGGCGTCACAGACACTCCCGGCAGCAGCTTTGGCTCTGCCTTCTCACCGGATGGCACGCACCTCGCCGCCGTGATGAGCTTCATCGGCAATCCGGAAATTTTTGTCAGCGACCTCAACACGAACACCGCCGCCTGCGTGAGCGATTCCGTCGGCGCTCCCTCCAGCCCTTCCTGGCATCCTGATGGTCGCCAGCTGGTGTTTTCCAGTGATGATGGAGACGGCCCCAAGCTCTACGTCGTCGAAGTCCCGCAGAAGGAGGGTGAATCCTCACGCCTGTTTCGCTGGCGCACCGGCTACCATTTTTGCACGGATCCCGAGTGGTCGCCCGATGGCAAGCACATCGCCTTCACCACCCGCACCAGCGGTGAATGGACCGTCGCCATCAAACCCTATCCCAATGGGGGCGTGCGGGTGGTGCAGGCGGGCGGAGCGGAACATCCGTCATGGAGCCCCAACGGCCATTTCATCACCTACGTTCTGCACGGCGAACTCTTCGTGCATGATCTGCGCAGCGGCAACCGTCGTTCCATCCTGCGCGGTTATGGCCACATCTCCGAACCGCGCTGGATGCGCTGAGCCCTGATGAATGCCGCCCTGCCCATGATGAAACGCCCTGCCGCCATTCTTTCGAGCGCCCTTGTGGGCTGCCTCCTGCTGGCCTCCTGCAGCAGCATTCCCATGCCTTCGTTTTTGCACAATCCCGCCTCTGAGGCGGTCGTCTATGCACTCGGCCCCCGGGAGGGCTTCACCTCCCCGCTGAATGGCAGCCTCAAGCCTGCCTGCCCTGCCCTGGTGTTTGAGAACGCGAACTTTCAGCTCACCTCTGCACATCAGCAGGCCCTGAACAGCCTGGCGCAGGAGATGGGCAAGAACAAAAAGGCCCGCCTGCTGGTCGCTGGCTACACGGCGCCGAATCTGCCGTCAGATCACGCCCGCTCCCTTTCCGAACGCCGCTCCCTGGCGGTGCGGCAGCGTCTGATCGAACTCGGACTCGAAGCCGCCGGCGTACAGACCGTGGGCTTTGGCAATGACTTCTCCCCCAGTGGGCCATCCTCGGATGTGGTGGTCATTTACCGCCAGAACTGAGGCGGTTCAGGCGAGATTCAAAAGTTGGCAACCGCAGCGGCGAGGTCTGGACGTAAGATCATCGGATTACGCCCGTTCCTTACGACCCCCAATCATGCCCAACCGCCAAAACCTCCTCGTCGTTCTCGCCTTGGTCGCGCCGTTTGCCCTCATGTCCGCAAGCCCGGACAAGCCCGCCAAGGGCAAAAAAGACAAGGGGCCTTTCGTTGCAGGAAAACCCGCCTTCACCCCTGATCCGGAAACTCCGGCCTTCGATGCCGCGAAAGTGAAGCCGGATCATCTCGAACCCAGCGCCTTCAAAGTGCCCGAGGGTTTGGAAATCACCGTCTGGGCCACCTCGCCGCAGTTGTTCAATCCGGCGAACATGGACATTGATCATGCGGGCCGCATCTGGGTCACTGAAGGCGTGAACTACCGCCGCCACTCCGGCCGCAGCCGCGAAGGCGACTGCGTGCGAGTGCTGCAGGACACCGATGGTGACGGCAAGTGCGACAGCAGCCATGTCTTCGTGCGCGAAAAGGAGCTCGAATGCCCGCTGGGCGTCGCCGTTTTCGACAATGTCATCTTTGTCTCCAACGCACCGAACATCATCAAGTACACTGATGTGAACCGCGACTTGAAATTCGATCCCTCCGTCGACAAACGCGAGATCTTCCTCAGCGGCTTTGAGCAGCCGCAGCATGACCACAGCCTGCACAGCGTGTATGCCGGACCTGACGGCCGCCTGTACTTCAGCAATGGCAACTGCGGTGCGCAGTTCAGCGACAAAAGCGGCAACACCTTCCGCATCGGTGGCGCCTACTTGAACAATACCTATACAGGAGCCAAGAGCGATGATGGCCATGTCTATGTCGGCGGCTTCACCGCCAGCATTGATGAGAACGGGCACAATGCGCGCATCCTCGGCTACAATTATCGGAACAGTTTTGAAGGCGTGCGCAGCAGCTACGGGGACATGTTCCTCAACGACAACGACGATCCACCCGCCTGCCGCGTGAGCCATCTCATCGAAGGCGGCAGCTTTGGCTTCTTCTCCCGCGACGGCAAACGCCAGTGGCGCGCCGACAAACGCCCCGGACAGAGCATTCCCACCGCCGAGTGGCGGCAGGAAGATCCCGGCAGCATCCCTGCTGGAGACGTCTATGGCGGCGGTGCTCCCACCGGCATGTGCTTCTATGAAAACGGCGCTCTCGGTGCAAAATGGGACGGTCTGCTGCTAAGCTGTGAAACCGGACGCAACGTGGTGTTTGGCTACCTGCCAAAACCAGACGGCGCAGGCTTCAAGCTGGAGCGTTTCGACTTCTGCACCACCAACACCACCGGTGTGTTCAAGGGCAGCGACTTCGTGGGCGGCGCCAACAATCTCTCCGATGAACGCCACACGCTTTTCCGTCCTTCGGATGTGTGCGTGGGGGCCGATGGCGCGATCTACATCAGTGACTGGTTCGACAAACGCACCGGCGGGCATCAGGACACGGATGAAACCTGCAGCGGCACGATCTACCGCATCGCGCCGAAAGGGTTCAAACCCAAGGTTCCCAATCTCAAGCTGGATAGTGTTATAGGACAGATCGCTGCGCTGCAATCACCTGCAACCAATGTACGCCATGTGGCCTTCACCCGTCTGAGAGCTGCCGGTGATATGAACATGCCTGCCGTCCTCAAGCTGCGTGACCATGCGAATCCTTACATCGCCGCGCGTGCGGTGTGGCTTTTGGCACAGCTTGGAGAACCGGGGCTTATTTCGGCAAGGATCTGGCTGGAATCTGAGGATGCTACGAAGCGTCTGGTGGCACTGCGTGCGATTCGTGCGGCAAGCAGTGATGTCATCGATATTCTCAGCAACCTGACCACGGATCTTTCGCCCATGGTGCGGAGTGAGGTGGCGGTGGCGCTGCGGGATGTTCCGGCGGCGCAAAGCGTGGCACTGCTGTGCAAGCTTTCGCATCACATTGATGGGGGTGACCGCTCACTGCTTGAAGCCTGGGGCATTGGCTGCACCGGAAAAGAAGAGGCGGTGTGGACGGCGCTGAAACCCGAGGGGGCGTGGGATGATGATTTTGCGCACATCACCTGGCGTCTGCACCCCGCCGCAGCTGTGTCGGATTTGGCAAAAAGGGCCGCCGATGGCAAGCTCTCGCCGGAGCAGCGGAAACTCGCGCTCGACACCCTCGCCTTCATCCCGGAAGCGAGCGCGGCACTGGCGGTGCTCGAACTGGCCAAGGACAAAGAGTCGCCCATCCAGGCCGATGTCATGTGGTGGCTGATCAAGCGCAGCACGGATGACTGGGCCAGCTTTGGCATCGCCAAAGAGCTGAAAAAGGCGGGCATTTTTGATCCTGAAAGCGCCAAGCTGGTGACCATCGTCACGCCACCGGCCATCCCCAGCAATGTGAAGCTGGATGAAGTGCTCAAGCTGAAGGGCAACGCCAAAAACGGCGCGCAGATGGTCACGCGCTGCGTGATGTGCCATCAGATCAACGGCCAGGGGGTCGAGTTTGGTCCGAATCTGGATGGCTGGGGCAAAAGCCAGCCCAGCGAAATCGTCGCGCAGGCTCTCATTGATCCGAGCAAGGACATCGCGCACGGCTACGATGGGCAGGAAATCGTGACCAAGGACGGCGTGACGATCCATGGCATGATCCTGACCGAAGGTGACATCATGATCATTCGGAGCATGGGCGGCCAAAATCAATACGTCGCAAGGTCCCGGATCAAGAGCCGCCGGAAGCTTGACCACAGCATGATGCTCAGCGCCACCCAGCTGGGGCTGAACGCCCAGGATGTGGCGGACATCGTCGCCTATTTGCGCACCGGCAAATAATCGCGATCATTGGACCTGCGGATGCTGCGAAGACCAGACTCCCCCAAGCCCCCTTTTATTGAATCATGACCTTTTTTCGCCTCGGCGTTCTCGCCGCCGCCATCAGTCTCAGCAGTTGCAGTTCCACCGCGCCCGAGCCTGCCGAGTTCAAACTTTCGGCTGAAGCTCTTGGCAGCAAGTATCCTGCCACGCGTAAAACCGGCTCTGTGCGGCTCTATGCGCAGAAGATTGACACCACCAAGGACACATGGGGCCGTGAAACTCATGTGGCCAGTGGCGGTGCCGTGATGGTGAAGGACACCTCGCCCCCCATCTGGGTGCTGGCTCCCGGCATTTCCATCACGCCGGAGTTTTCCGAGGCTCTCGGCAAGGCGACGGTGAAAAAGAACGACCGCCTCTACATTGGTCAGAACGACTCTGCGAAGATCCGCATTGATGGTGGTGCCATCGTTCCTGAAGGCGCTGTGACCGTCAGTAAAATTGTGGATGAGGCCGCCGCCGCAGAAGCGAAGGCGAAGGCGAAAGCGGAAGCCAAAGCCAGGGCCAAAGAGGAGGCCAAGGAGAAAGCGGAAGAAGAAGAGAAGGCCATGGCAGAGGTCCAGGCTAAAAAGGAGGCTGACGAAGCCGTAGCCGAGGCGAAAGCGGAAGCAGAGGCCAAGGCTGCAGCAGATGCTGAAGCCAAGGCCAAGGAAGAAGCTGACGCCCAAGCGAAGGCAGAAGCCAAGGCGAAGGCGAAAGCGGACAAGGCCCTGGCAGATGCGGAAGCCAAAGCCAGGAAAGAGGCCGAAGCAGAGGCCAAGGCGGCAGCCAGAGCCGAGGCTCAAGCGAAGGAGAAAGCCGAAGCCATGGCCAAAGCGGAGGCCAAAGAAGCAGCTGCGGCGAAGGCCCTTGCCGACAAGGCGAAGGCCCGGGAAGAAGCTGCGGCACAGGCTGCTGCGGAGAACGCCAAAGCCAAAGCGGAGGCTGACATGAAAGCAGCGGCTTACGCCAAAGCCGAGAAGGCCAAGTCCGAAGCCAAAGCCCCGGCAAGGACTGTCGACGAGCCCCCGGCCAAAGCCAAGACCACCGCCACTTCCCAGAAGAAGTCTTCCGGTGAATCCAAACCGAAGGCCAAGACTGTCACCTCATCCAAGCCCAAGGCGGCTCCGTCTGCACCGCCCAAGCCGGCACCGGCCATCGACCGATCACGCCTGCTGAATCTCATGAGGGAGCCTACGGAGCGGTAGACGCGACTGGCATCTGAGCATAGACAGATGACAGGCAGGAATGGCGCTCGGTTGAGACGGAGCGTCGTGGTTTTCGAGATTGGGTTTACGAAGCCACGCGGCAGCGTCGTGGAGTGCGGTGGCAGAGATGCACGGCGCGAGCCTGCATCGGCGACACCGCTTTCGCGGGGTGAGTATAATCTTCGTTCGTAGCCTGCCTTCCGGCTTGCGAAAGCGGTGGCGCGCCGAGGCTTGCCGCACGCACTCCAAGACGCTGTCGCGTTGGCTTAGCACCAAGTAGTATTGGCACACTATGCCTGAAACCAAGTGCCACTCATAACAGGAATCTCACATGACCATGCATCCATATGCAAATCACTCCCGAAGTCGATGATTCATCCAAGAAAGCCGCTCGCATGCATGTCAAAGAATGAAGCCTTGAGCATGCCTCAAAAGGCCCAGCGAAACGGGGCGTTGGGGATCAGTTTGGATTTCGGATAGGCGGAGATGCGCACCTGGTTGTGCGAGTTGCCGCTGAGGAGCCAGACGTTGGTGGCATCCTGCGCATGGAGGAAGCCGATGTGGCCGCTGCCGGCCTGATCCACCGTGAGGGGCTGCAAGATGCAGATGGCACCGTAGGTGGCGACCACCGGGCGGCCCCAGCTCCACCAGTCGGAAACTCTGGCGCTGCCTCGTGGCTGGTAGCCGGAGTTCTTCACACACCAGTTCACAAAAGCGGCGCACCAGGCGGTTTCATCGTGCAGCAGGCTGCCGCTGATGCCGCAGCTCCGCAGGTACTCGAGGATGCGTGGATTGTCCGCCGCTCCCGCCCACTCCTGCACGCCGACCTCCATGATGGCGATCTGCATCCATGGCGGTGGCGCGGCAAAATCCGTGGGCGCAGCCGCTGCGGTGTCAGGCGCCGCGTAATCCCCACCGCCGTCAATGGTCACGATCTGGCCCGGAAAGAGGACCTTCCATTTCCCCGAACCCCAATCAACCAGCGCGGGGTTCAGCTCTTGAAACCGATCAAGCGTCATGCCGAAGGAATTCGCAATGTGAGTGGGATTGTCGCCGGGCTGAACAATGTATTGGGCCATGGGGGAGGATGATGGCTTCCCAAGCTCAGGACTTCAACCCTCAAGTCACTTTTGGGCGTAGCGGTGTTTTGTGTCACCGCTACGCGGTTCCACGACCTTTAAGAGGGATGGATGCGGTTCCGGGGGCTGCGCCCCCGGCTACCATTGTGCCAGCCCTCCGGGCTTTCGGAGAGAGGCGCATGGGGCGTGAAGTTTGCCATACGCTGGTATGAACTCACCCCGGGCGTTCAGCACAGGTTTTCAAACATCGCCCAAGGCAATCCTGCCCGCATTACTTCAAGCAGCGAGGCCGTAGTGCTCGCCGATGACTTTGCCGCGGAGGCGGTCGGCTTTGGCGCCGGCCTGGTCGTGTTCGATAACGCCGTCGCGGAGGCGGATGATGCGGGTGCAGCGCTGGACCATGCGCTCGTCATGGGTGACGAAGACGAGGGTCTTGCCCTGCTGATTGAGGTCGTCGAAGAGATCGAGGATTTCCTTGCCGGACTTGGAGTCGAGATTTCCGGTGGCTTCGTCGGCGAGGATGACGAGCGGGCTGTTCGACAGGGCGCGGGCGATGGCGACGCGCTGCTGCTGACCGCCGGAGAGTTCGTTGGGCTTGTGATGGAGGCGGTGCTCAAGGCCGACCTGGGTGGCAAGGCGGGTGCCGGTTTCGATCATCTCAGAGTCTTTCGCGCCGCCATAGTACATCGGCACGGCGATGTTTTCGATGACGCTGAGCTGCTGGATGAGATTGTAGCTCTGGAAGATGAAGCCGAGGTTTTTGTTCCGGGCGGCGGAGAGATCGTCATCCTCAAGATGAGCGACATTGAGACCGCCGAGGAAGTAGTCGCCCGAGGTGGGCTGATCGAGGCAGCCGAGGACATTGAGCAAAGTTGATTTGCCGCAGCCGGAGGGGCCCATGATGCAGACGTATTCTCCGGGGTAGATGGAGAGTGAAACGCCCTGCAGCACGTGCTGGGTGGTCTCACCCATCTGGTAGCTCTTGCAGATGTCCACCAGCTTGATGATGGGATCAGTGTCCGGCATCACGGTTTGGCGATCGCCACGGCTTTTTCCTTGGGCTTGGACGGTTTGGCTTTGGCCGGGCCGCTTTCAGGCTCGGGATTGCCCTCACCTCCCATGTCGGCTTCGGCTTTCTTGGGGATTGCCAGGGCGACGGCTTCGCCGCCCTGCAAGCCGTCACGCACCTCGATGAATTCATCGTTGAACAAGCCGGTGCTGATCTCCCGGCGTTCGAGGCTGCCGTTGTTGCTGATGTAGCAGAAATGATGATCCTGCTCGACCTCGATGGACTGGACAGGGACGTAGAGCACATCGGCCAGCTGATCGACGATGATCTCGACCTTGGCATTCATGCCCGGCTTCATCCAGGGGTGGTAGCCGTTGATGTGAATGGTGCAGGGATAGACTTTCAGATTGGGCGTGAAACGGCTGCTGCTGGAATCCGGAAGCACGGCGAGTTCGGCAACGCGACCATCCAACTCCTTGCCGGGTTCGGCATCGACGCGGACTTTGACGGGCTGGCCGATGCGCACCTTTTTGATCTGTGATTCGTGGACATTTACGCGGACGCCCATCTGGCTCATGTCCGGGATGGTGAGCAAGGTCTGACGCAGGCGCACGGTGGCCCCTTCTTCGATGCTGTTGCTGTAGTTGTAGGATGAGCTGGCGTTCAAATCGCCGTAGGCGACCAAGCCGGGCTGCGGGGCCTTGATGACGCAGGCCTTGAGCTGGAGCTCCAGGTTTTCACGCTGGGCCAGCTCCATTTCATAGCGCCGCTTGGCGGTGCTGAAGCGGGTCTCCGCCTGAGCCATGCGGGAGCGGTTGGCGCGGATGGTACGCTGCAGCTTGTTGAGCGCTTCACGATAGGCGGCGAGGTAGGTGGCGCACTGCTTGCTGAATTCGTACTTTTTATACAAGGCGAGCGCCGTTTCAGAGGTTTTCACGGAGAGCTGCACTTTGTCGAAGCCCACCAAGTCATTCTCCATCTGGGCGGAGGTGACGAATTTTTTCTCCGCGAGACGCTTGGAGGATTCCACCTTCTGCTTGGCGAGGGCCAGCTCTGAGCGGTGCAGGAGCATGTCGTCCTCAAGCTGCCGCAGCTTCTGCTGGGCCTCACCATCACTCTGAGCCTTTTGCTCAAGGAAGGGAGTGAAGTTGATCATCTCGCTGACCGGGGATGCGACGACTGATTTTTTGGCAGCGCCGGGCTTGGGATTGGTCCCGCGTTTGGAGAGGGCGGTCTCCGAGGAAACCTGGGCGTTGGCCTGAGTCTCGAGGACGTCAGCGTATTTTTCAAAGGCATCCACGTCTGATGGCAGACCTGCCGTGGTGAGAATAGCGCCGGTGACTTCGCGCCCAAGATACTTCTCAAAGTCCATGAGGGCAAAGATGGCGACCTGCTTGACGTCGCGCACCATGGTTTGGTTTTCACTTTTCTGGATCTCGCGGTTCTCATCGGCGTCGATGTAGTTTGAAACCGTGGTCTGAAAGTCGATCTCGTGGGTCTCGATCTTGGTTTTGAGGTCGGTGCTGTCGAGCTCGATCAAGACCTTGCCGTCTTTGACGTCCTCCTCGCTGATGAGATAGCCTTCAGGAATGAGGCTGAGAATTTTGGTGGGGATTTCGATTTCGCTCTTCACCGCATTGTTTTGCAGGGCGCGGATTTCCCCGCCCTGGAGCACGGTGATTTCGAGCGGACCGCGCTGCACAATGCGCGTGGGCACCTTTTCAGCCGCAGCGCCACCGCCGGACATGCTCCACCAGCCGACAATAGCGAGAACGCTGATGCCTGCGATGATGATTCCTTTGTTGGATTTTCCCTTCTTCATTCTCCTTTTGGCTTCTCCTTGTTCAATACGTCCACCCAGCCGCCGTCTTTCTCAATGAACAGCACTCCCATGTCCCGCCAGAGGCGCAGACGGACGAGCGTGTGATTGATGGTGGTGGAGACCATGAGGTTTCGTGTGGTGTTCATGTCGCGCTGGGCGTCGACGAGGTTGATGGCGGTGCCGAGGCCTTCAGCGTTGAAGGCTTCTTCAACTTCCAGACGTTGAGTGCTGATCTCCATGCCCAGTTTGGCGAGTTCATACTGCTTGCGGGCGAGCTGCAGGTCACGCCAGCCGGTGCGGACGTCGCTGCGGGTGTTTTCTTCAAAGAGATCCAGGGCACGTCTGGCCTGCTGTTCGGCGACGATGGATGAGCGCAGGATATTACGCTCAGGCTTTTGATTGAGGTTGAGGTCGGTGTTGAGGCCCACGCTGTAGTTCTTGTTGCCGGGGACGAGCCTGAAGTCGTTGTGGTCCGGGTTGTCGAGCATGTTGTAGTTGACCAGGGCATTGACACTTGGGAGCGCCTGCTGCTTGGCGATGAGCACGCGCCGGCTGGTGTCCTCCACCTGATCCCGCAGGTTCCAGATGTCGAGGCGGTTGGTCATGGCGATGGTGATGGCTTCTTCCAGCGTGCCGGGGGACTCGATGATCTGGAGGGCGTCCTTGTCCTTGTAGTCCACGACAAAACGCTCCGTGACGGGCAAACCAAGATTGACCTTCAGATCATCCAATGCCTGCTCGTAGTCGCGGATGGCGCTGAGCCATGAACGCTCAAACACGATGCGGGACTGTACGAGACGGAAGACGGAGGACTTGGTGCTGTTGGCATTTTCCTTCTGCATGGCGGTCTCACGGGCCACCACGAAGTCGAAGGCCTTGAAGGCGAGGTAAGCATTGCGCGCGGTCTCGCGGGACTGGATGACGCCGTAGTACTGGGCGGCGATGTCCACGGCGAAGGATTTGCGATACTGGGCAAAGGTGCGGATGGCGTAGAGGACGCTGCGCTCGCTTTGAGTCAGCACTTCTGAGGCGGAGAGATAACCGGCACCGCTGAGGAGCGGCTGAGCCAGGGAGAAGCCGAGCTGGGAGATGCCGCTGTCTGAGCCCCCGGTGAAGAAGCGCACAAAATTGGTGGTCAGGTTTGTGGCCAGGAGCGCGCCTGTGCGGGTGAGAGCGGAAAAGCCCAGATTGCCGGTGGTGGTGAGCGTGGAGGTGCGGACGAGATTGTTGATGCCGGTGACGGCATCGGTGCTGGCCTTGGTGACGGAGCCGCCGCCGCCGATGATGGGGCCGTACTGCTGCCGGACGAGGGTGAGATTCAGCGCGGCCAGGTAAACGGTTTCCTTTTGAACCAGGTAGGTACGGTTGCGATGCACCGCGTAGTCCAATGCCTCAGCCAGACTAACGACGCGTGCATTCTCCTCCAGGTAGGCGCGATCCCCCAGAAACTCCTCCTTCTTCATGCTTTTGCGGAGTTCCTCCAGCCTGACCGGTGGCGGTGGGGTGATGTCCAGAAACGCCTGCCCTGAGTTTGGCACCTTACTGGCCTTTTTGCTGAGGATACCGTAGGTTTCCTTGTCAGCCCATTTTTTGTAAAACCCCGTGCTGCATGAGCTCAATCCCAGGGCCAGCAGCGTGAGAAACGCGACGGCAGGCTGGAAGAGACGATGATTTGGCATGGGAAGTCTGACCGGCATTTGGGGTGGTTGGGCCGGGGGGGTTGGTTTTGGGGACGATGCAATACGCGCTCCCAAAGGGCAATCTATCGAATGGATGACAAAACGTCGTTGCCTCCACTCAAGCCGCCGTTACTATCCAGCCCCCGCATGTCCGACCTCCCGAAAGTCGCTGAAACTGAAGAACTCCTCAAGGAGACCTCTGGATCGCCCCCGACCCGTAAGACGCTGATTGAAAAATTGGACAACTGGGATGACTGGGCCAGCTGGGATGAATTTTACCGCACCTATTCGGGATTCGTCTTCCATGTGGCGCGCAAGACGGGCCTGAGTGATGACGAGGCCAGTGATGTGGTGCAGGAGACCTTCATCGGCGTGGCCAAGAACCTGCAGAAGAAGAAGTTCGACACGAGCCTGGGCTCCTTCAAATCCTTCCTTCTCAACCAGGCGCGCTGGCGCATTCTGGACCAGTTCCGCCGGCGCAAGAAGCAGCAGAGCCGTGAAGCCAATCTGTACGCAGATGAGACTGACGAGCGCCGCACGGCGCCGATCGATCGCTGCGCAGATCCGAATGGCGTGGCGCTGGAGAAGCTGTGGGAGAAAGAGTGGCAGGACAAGGTGATGGACATCGCGCTGCGCCGGGTGCGTGCGCTGGTGTCTCCGCGTCAGTTCCAGATTTTCTCCTGCTACGTGATCAAAGGGTGGAGTCCTGAGCGCGTGAAGAAGGAGCTGGGCGTGAATGCGGCGCAGGTTTACCTGGCGAAGCATCGGGTGGGACGCATCCTGAAACGCGAAGCGGCGAAGCTGTCTGAGGCGGAGCAGTAGGGCTCGCTGTCGTGCAGGTTTGGGGAGTACTGAAATCGTGGGACGTTTTCAATATCCTCGCAGACGGGCGGGCTGTCGCCACGCCCATCCTACGGTTGGGAGCATGTTTCGTCTATTCAACGGACTGATGCCGATACTCCTGCCTGCTATTGAGCTTCGTGAAAGCGCCGACCCTTCTCTCGCGTAACGGTATGCATGCGCCGCACTCTCGCTCTCCTGTTATTCGCCGTCTCATCTCTGCATGCAGCGGATCCATCACCGCTGTTCATTGAAGGCTATGCCGGGCAGCGCAGCATCGCGCAGGGGGAGGAGATCCCGATCCATGTGAGTACGACGGCGGCGAAGTATGAGATCGAGGTGGCGCGTCTGGGGGCCGTGCGGGAGGTGGTGTGGAAAAAATCGGATGTGCCCGGGGCTGCGTATCCGGTACCGGAGGATGCGTCTGCGAATGGATGCCGCTGGCCGGAGAGTGTGCGCGTGCCCAGCGGTGCGGCGTGGAAAAGCGGCTACTATGAAGTGAGCCTGCGTGCCGCTGATGCGGGCGGCAAATGGTCGCATCGTGGCAAACGCACCGCAGAGAGCAGTGCGTGGTTTATTGTGCGGCAGGCCCAGCCGGGCACGACCTCGAAGATCCTGCTGCAGCTTTGCACGAACACGTACAATGCGTACAACAACTGGGGCGGATTTTCGGTGTATGCCTACAACAGCCTTTCGAACAACCAGGGCCATCGGGCGAGCTTCGAGCGGCCCGGTCCTTCGCAGTTTGCGCGGTGGGAACTGCCCTTTGTGCAGTGGGCGGAGAAGAATGGCTACGCGCTGGAATTCGCCGCGAATGATGATCTGGAATTTCGCCCTGAGATGCTGACGAGCTACAAGCTGGTGCTGAGTGTGGGCCATGATGAGTACTGGAGCACGCCGATGCGCGACAACCTGGAGGCGTGGATTGGCAAGGGTGGCAATGCGGCCTTCTTCAGCGGGAACACGTGCTGCTGGCAGGTCCGTGCGGAGGACAACGGCCGCGCCTTCACCTGCTGCAAACAGAACTACCACCTGGACCCCGTCTTCGCGACGCGTGACTTCAAAACACTGAGCACGGCATGGAGCCATCATTTGCTGAAGCGTCCTGAGAACGAACTGACGGGGGTCGGCTTCCTGTGGGGCGGCTATCGCAAAAGTCATGGGCAGTTCATGACCGATCCAGCGGAGTATGAGGTGCACCGCCCGGAGCACTGGGTGCTGGCAGGCACGGGCCTGAAGCGTGGTGACAAGTTCGGCGGCAAGGATACCATCGTGGGCTATGAATGCGATGGCTGTGAACTGACGTGGAAGGACGGCCTGCCGTTTCCGACATTCAAGGATGGGACGCCGAAGACCTTTGAAGTCCTGGCCACGTGCCCGGTGCGCTGGCACCCCGATGATGTGGAATGGTATGAGCAGTGGGAGAAGGGACGCACGGGCGCTGCCTGCCTGGGACTCTACACGCGTGGAGGCACCGTCTTCACCGCCGCCACCACGGACTGGGCGCACGGCCTGCAGGGTGGTGATGCCGCGGTGATACGCATCACGCAGAATGTGCTGAAACGACTGGCACAATGAGGTGGCGAGGATGCCGGTTTGAGAGCATCTTCCGCCCAGGATCACGCAAGATGCGTGAAGCCACTCCCGCGAGATGGAATACGTTTAATCTGTCATGAATCCTCAAACGCCACCGCACGCAGCCGAACTTTTCCTTCATCAAACTCTGAAGCGAGTGGAAGACTGTGTGCGACGGGAACCCACGAAAGCGGTGGTGGTGGCACTGGGCACGGGTCTTGTCCTCAACCTGCTGCCCTCACGTGTGCTGGCCAGAGCAACGGCGAGCATTGCGACCCGGCTGCTGCCACCGGCGCTGCTCGGACTGGGCGTGCTGAAGGCCTTTGAGATCTGCTTTGAAAGGGATGCCGCCAGAACGCCGCAAGAGAGCTGAATTCGAGTCTGCCCAGCTCTTACAGCATGGGATCGTCGCTTCCCCAGAGCAGCAGCACGTCTTCAGGATCATCTTCCTGATTGTCCCAGCGCAGACTGCCGTCCGGTCTCACACAGGGTGGCAAATCATGAGGGTAGTACATTGCTTTCACCCCGGAGAGTTGCGCGCTGCCGAGATGGCCACCCAGCACGACGCTCGGCTTCACGAGAAGCCGCAGGCACTGGCGGGTGTCCCTCCAAGGACAGACCAGAGAGCATTCCAAGTTGGTGGCGTGCTTGTTCATAGCTGGAGCGATGCACATCCAGCAAGCGCGTTACGTGGTGCTGTGTCCATACGCAATAGCACGTCATCAACCCTGCTGGATTCCAGTATGAGGCGGTGCGGGGCCAAGAGCTTTGGGACGCGGACAATGCGTCATTGCTGCAGCAGCAGCGCAAGGCCGGGCCAGGACACACATTGATCTGGTTTAACAAACGCAGAAAGCTGTCTTCAGTGCGCGGCGCTGTGATCCAGAGACAGCATGACATAGATGCCGTAGATGGCCAGCAGGAGGAAGCCGCGGAAACGGCCGATGTGGCCGCCGGGACCTGGGATGATCAGCAGGGTGGTCAGGGCGCCAAAGAAGAGGCTTGGCATGATCTCAGGCAGGTTCACCTTGTAGGGGTGGATGAGTGCGGCAACAGAGGCGATGAACATCACATTGAAGATGTTGCTGCCGAGAATGTTGCCGAGGCCTACATCATGATGTCCGCGCATGCGGGCAATGAGCGTGGTGGCGAGTTCCGGGGTGCTGGTGGCCATCGCGACGATGACAGCGCCCACGATGAATGGACTCCAGCCTAGTACGGCAGCGATCTTTATGCCGCCATGCACGACGAACTGGGCCGAACCGATCAACAAAATCAGCCCAAAAAGAATGCAGCCCACCATCCGGGCCACAGGCACCTTTTCAGCAGGAGCTGCATGCGCCGCCGCATGGGCACGGGCATGGGAGATCACCACCAGCAGCCAGACGAAGAAGATGCCCATCATGATCATGGCATCCAAGCGGGAGAACCAGCCGTCCATGAGCAATGCATACACAATGCCCGGCACCAGCAGGGAGACGAACCAGTCCCGCATCACACCGCTGTCCTCCGCCTTCATGCCGGAGAAGGACAGAACCAGACCGAGCACGAGGGAGACATTGACGACGTTGCTGCCCAGAACATCGCCAAGGGAGATCTCCGGCACGCCATCGCGCGCGGCATGGATGGCGACCATGAGCTCCGGGGAGGATGTCCCGAACGCAGCGACGGTGACGCCAATGACTGCCGTGGGCCAGCGAGCCCAAGCAGCCAGCCCGACACCGCCTTTCACAAAGAGTTCACCGCCAAACCAGGCGAGGACGACACCGGCGATGAGATACAAAATGGCTATAGTCATAAACGTGAGGGGATGTGCGGCATCCCTCGTCAAAGGCGCATGCAGTGGCAAGTGCGATCGGCGTATGTTTTTGGAATGGACAAGCGATACTACACAATGCTGAAGCGGTGCCAACCTTATGGTCACTTCCCCTTCCCCAGCACCGACAAGACCCGACCTGCGATCTGCTGGCTGAGCAGTTGATACGCCTGCGACTGCCAATGGAAATTGTCGCCAGAGGCGAGATCGAGGTGGGTGGCTAGGAGGGCGTAGGCATCGATCACTTCGATGTTCTCCTGTTTCATCACCTGAGAGGAAAGCGTGTTGAGCCGCAGCACCACGTCGTTCTTGTCGCCAAAGGCGCTGACGGGTTTATCGGGCGCGGGACGTGCTGCGGTGTGCGGGGTGGTCATGAGGTAGAAGATTTTTGCCTGCGGTGCGCCGGTCTTGAAGCAGCGCGTCAGCTTCTGCATCCTTTCCAGCACGAGAGCGTCAGGAACTTTGTCCGGCGTCCAGCCCAAGGAATGCAGGCCGTTGTTGAAGACCACCGCGTCAAACTTGAACCGTCCGGCCATCTCCGTCAGCGCCTGCTCGGGCACGTCACCACCCACGAAGTGGACGCAGTGGAAGACATAGACGTGCTGCTTGAGCATCTCGGGAATGAAGGGGCCGCTGTAGCCCATCGAGATGGAGTCGCCGTAGATCAGCACTTTGGGCCACTCCGGGTGCTCGATCTTCGGAACGTCCAGCGCCCAGCCTTTCCCGGCCACCGCGCCGCGTGGAAACTCGCCAGTGGTCTCCTTCTTCGAGACGTAGCGGTAGGCGGGTCCGAAGACCTTCACGGCATGCACCGTCACCGGCATGGTTTTGGCCTTCGCATTGTCGTTGCGCCCGATCCACATGGGTTCGCGATTTGGGATGAGATCCATGAAGCACTTTTTGATGGGGGCGTCATCGATGTAGAACGTGGCCATGCCGTTGCGCACGGCCATGGTGAAGGTGACGGGCTTGTTGATCTCCGGCTCGTTGCGGCCATTGAGCGCGCCGCCGACCATGAGGATCTTGTTCACGACGGAGTTCACCTGTCGCGCATAGTAGGGCTTGTCCTTGTAGTTGAAGAACATGGCAAAGCCGTCGTCCTTCTCGCTGCTCTGCTTGTTCATCAAGGTGAAGACGGCATCCTGTACCAGGGCATCGAGCGAAAGGGTGACCTGCACGGTGAAGTTCTTCTGATCAGGAAAAGCTTCCGCAGGCACGGCAAAAGATGCGCCATCTCGCAGCTTCACCACGCCGTCTGCTTTTTCCACCGCGCCCGACTTTTGCGCCGCAGGGATTTCGTTTTTGGACAGATCCCAGAGAGCGGGTTCATCGGCGGCGGATGCTGCGCCCGTGAATGAGAGCAGCAGGACGGTGAGAAGTGTGCGTGTGTGGATCATGAGCGTGTACTATTTGGTCGCTTTGGCTTCGATTTTCCTGAGCGCCGCAGCCCAGCGGATGCCTTCCAGCACATGCTGGCGGACGAAGGGGGTGCTCAGTGAGCGCAGATCGTGACCGAACTCGGTGTAGAAGAAGCGGCCGCCTGCCTCTGGTGCGTGAGTCCAGGCGATGGGATGATCCGCGCCCATGGGCTTGCCGCCGCGGGTTTTGAAATAGTCACGCACGGGCGTGTAGGTGCTCTCATCCACGCGCAGCAGGACTTGGAAGCCGGGCTGGCCGGTGACGCAGCGGTCGTGATTGGTCCAGTCGGCCTCGATAAATAATTCCGCAGGCTGGCCTTTCACGGCGGGATGATCTTTTGCGGCGGGATCGACGATTACTTTTGCCGTGGAGTAATCCGAGTCGCTGTTGAAGTCGCAGCCGCCCAGCCGGTTCAGCCATGGCCAGCCGGTTTGATGCACGAGAGCGGCATGCAGGCCGACGACTCCTTTCTTCCCGCTGGCAAACCATGCCTCCACCGACTGCCGCTGGGCCTCGGGGATGATTTTGTCGAGTTCATTGGCGTTGTTGAGCAGCAGCACATCGTACTTGGCGATCACCTGCGGCACGAGGTCTTTGGGGGATTCGGTGATGTCCACGTCGAAGCCGTTTTCGTGGCCGAGCAGCACCAGCCAGCGGTTGATGCCGGGAATGTCGGGATGGCGGTAGTAGGCGGTGGCAGAGAAGACGAGGACCTTCATGCGGTCTGCGCTGGGTGTGGCGGGAGCAGGGGTGTCGTGAGCGAAGGTGAATCTGGTGAGAGCTATGAGGAAGAGGATGGGGAGGGCGCGGAGAGTCATGAGGGTGGGCATCGGCTGATGGGTGGAATGGGCTTCCGGACCGGCTGAAGCCGGAACTACAATACGAAGAGGCAGAAGGCGGACGGGCTGAAGCCCGAACTACGTACGAAGAAGAGGCTGGCGCTGGGGCGGAGGTGGGGTGGTGACTTGGGATCTTGAACTTGAAGCGAGGCGCTGTGATCGAGGACGAGTTCGAGTATGAGGACGAGGACGATGGGGTCCGTGCGCGGTCAACGCGCTCAGTTTAGCGCTGGCCGATGACGCTGAAATCGAGATCGCCTTTGCCGGCATCGAGGCCGGCGCGCATGGCGGCGGCGGTGCAGTCGAGGGCGGGGGTCTTGAGCTTTGCTTCTGCTGCGAGTTCGCGGGCGAAGTCGGCGTCCTTGAGCATGTTGCGGAGGGCGAAGTGGGGCTCGAAGTCGCTCTTGATGATGGCGGGGAGCTTCATGCCGATGAGGGTGGAGTAGTTGGCGTTTGACTCCAGGGCTTCGTGCAGGCGTTCGAGCGAGATGCCGTTGGCCTTGGTGATGTCGGCAGCTTCGGCCACGGCCTCGACGATGACGGCGGAGACGAGGTTGGTGACGATTTTGAGCACCATGGCTTCGCCGACTTCCCCCAGAGGAAGGATCTTGGCGGCGCTGGCTTCGAGAACAGGCCGGGCGCGCTCCAGCAGCAGATCACTGCCGCCGATGTAGTAGCAGAGCTTGCCGTTCTGAGCCGCCATCTTGCTGCCGGTGAAAGGGGCATCCAGAAACGCCGCGCCGGTTTCTTCGACGAGTTGGGCGGCCTGCAGCGTGGCTTTTTTGCTGACGGTGGCGTGATTCATGATGAGGTGCCCGGCCTTGAGAGCGGGTTTCATGTCCTCAATCGCCTCGATCAGCGCCGCGCTGTCGCGCACAAAGATCTGGATGATGCCAGCGGCCTCGGCCACCTCATGAGGGGAAGCGAGGAAATTGGGTACGGGGCGTGCGCTACGACTCCAGACAAACACCTCGTGCCCCGCTTTGCGCAGGTTGTCCGCCACACGACTGCCGATGATGCCGAGCCCGAGAATGCCAACGTTTTGTTTCATGCCCACGCCCTTAGCGCGCATTTGCCAGAGCGCAACGGCCGCCTCTGGATCAACGGTGACAAGACAACCCATGGGGTGCATTACCCATGGCGCTTGTCGTGATCCAATTTATGGTCTGCCATGCAGGCACTTCCACCGCTCATCTGGCACGGCGCAGAACCTGAAAAAGTTGTAACAGCGCTGGAGTCCGACGCACAGGCCGGACTGAGCGGCAGCGAGGCATCCGAGCGCCTGAAGCAGCATGGGCCGAATGAGCTGCCGGAGGACAAGCACAAGCCGCTATGGCGGGTATTTGCATCGCAGTTCGCGAGCCCTTTGATCTACATTCTGTTTGTCGCTGCGGTGATCTCCTTTGCGATGGGGCATGCCAGTGATGCGGTGGTGATCCTGATCGTCGTGCTGATCAATGCACTCATTGGCGCCGTGCAGGAAGGACGAGCGGAGCATTCCATGACGACGCTGCGCAAGCTCTCGGCGCTGAAGGTGCGCGTCAATCGTGATGGCAAGGAGTCGATCATTGAGGCACGGGATTTGGTGCCTGGAGACATCCTTTTGCTGGGAGCTGGAGATCAGGTGGGCGCAGATGCGCGGTTGCTCGAAGCCGCTGCCTTGGAAGCCACCGAAGCCGAGCTGACGGGTGAGTCACTGCCGGTCGCGAAAAACACCGAGGTGGTGCCTGAGGACGCGGGTCTGGGCGACCGCAGGAACATGATTTACTCCGGCACGCACCTCACCGCAGGCCGTGGGCGAGCGGTGGTGGTGGCCACGGGGCTGCAAACCGAAGTGGGAAAGATTGCCAGCATGACGACCAGTGCTGAGCAACCCAAAACACCGCTGGAACTGCGGCTCAAGCAGTTTGGAAACTGGCTGGTGGTCGCCTCCATCGTGCTGTTTGTCTTGATTCTTGGTTTCGGCCTTCTGCGCGGTATTCCCTTTGTGACCATTTTCATGGTGGCCATCAGCCAGATGGTTTCGATGGTGCCCGAAGGGCTGCCGGTGGCCATGACGATCGCTCTGGCGGTGGGCATGCAGCGCATGGCGCGGCGTGGAGCCATCGTGCGGCGACTTGCCGCGGTGGAGACACTCGGATCCACCAGCATCATCTGCAGCGACAAGACTGGCACGCTGACGAAGAACGAGATGACCGTCACCCGGCTGATCCTGCCAGATGGACGGCAAATCGAAGCGACAGGGGCAGGCTATTCGCCCGAGGGCAAGCTTGTCGGCGACGGTCATGACGATGCTGCGGTCAGGGCATTGCTGGAAGCGATCACGCTTTGCAACGACGCCAATCTGGCGCCACCCGAGGGGGAGGAAACGCGCTGGCGGCCGCTGGGCGATCCTACTGAAGCCGCGCTGCTCACGCTCGCACATAAAGGTGGAGTAAAACCAGAAACGCTGAGCCAGGAGTGGCCACGCGGTGCGGAGATCCCCTTTGATTCAGCCGAGAAGATGATGGCCACGCAGCATGAACATGATGGGAAGTGCCGAGTGCTGTTCAAGGGGGCGCCTGAGAAGCTGCTCGAACTCTGCGACCCTGCGACGCTGGATCTGGCCAAGCTTCAGCAAACGTCTGACGAACTCGCCGCGCAGGCCCTGCGGGTGCTTGCCGTGGCGGAGGTGTATGATGCTCCACTTGATGTGAAGGCAGGCTTTGAACCGTGGCGCGGCCGGCTGCGCTTTCTCGGGCTGCTGGGACAGATGGATCCACCGCGTGAAGAGGTGAAGGCGGCGGTGGTCGAATGTCAGGCGGCGGGCATCCGGCCAGTGATGGTCACGGGAGATCACAAGGCCACCGGGCTGGCCATCGCGACTGAGCTGGGCATTGCGAGGCCGGGAGACATCGCCGTGGACAGTGCCGAACTCGAAGCGATGTCTGAAGACGAGTTGCGTGGCAGCCTGGACCGCATTTCGGTTTTTGCGCGGGTGCATCCGGCGCAGAAGCTGCGGATCGTCAAAGCGTTTCAATCACAGAGGCAGGTGGTGGCCATGACCGGAGACGGCGTGAATGACGCACCGGCGCTGGCCGCTGCGGATGTTGGCGTGGCAATGGGCATCACCGGGACGGAGGTGGCCAAGGGTGCGGCAAAGATCGTCATCACGGATGACAACTTCGCCACCATCGTGAAAGCCATCGAAGAGGGACGACTTGTCTACCAGAACCTCAAGAAGGTGGTGCTGTTCCTGTTTGCGACCTCCATTGACGAAGTCGTCATCCTGCTGCTCGCCTTGCTGTGTGGCTACCCACTGCCGCTGGCGGCGGTGCAGATCCTGTGGATCAACATCGTGACCGAAGGAGCGGTGACGGTGAACCTGATCATGGAGGGGCTGGAGGGCGATGAAATGCGCCGCCAGCCCACACCGAAGAATGAGCAGCTCATCACAGGACCGATGCTGCAACGGCTGCTGCTCATGGTCATCACCTCGGTGGTGGCGGTCTTTGGTTTCTTCATATGGAGGCAGTCCACCGGAGTGCCGTTTGCCCTGGTGCAGACGGAGACCTTCACACTGGTCGCCGTGGTCCAGTGGTTCAACGTTCTCAACTGCCGCAGCGCCACCAAATCCTCGATCAGCCTCGATGTGCTACGCAACCGGTGGCTCGTCGGTGGACTGATCCTGGGCAACGCCCTGCACATCCTCGTCATCTACAATGCATCGATGAACCGCATTTTCCACACGGTGCCGATCCCGCTGGCGGACGTCGCTCTCCTCGGGCTCATCGGCAGCAGCGTGCTGTGGGTCGAAGAAATCAGGAAGTGGCGCGTACGGCGCCGATTGTATCAAGGAGCCGGTGCAGCGTGATCAATGACCTCCGCGTGATAAACCACTGACTGAGGCGAGCGATTTCGCAGTTCAGCTAGGAGGCTCTTGAGCGCCGCATCGCGTCGTTTGGTGGTGAGCAGCGCGGTGATCTCGGGTGTCACTTCTGCCAAGGCCGGCAGACGTGAAGCATGGCGCTCAAGGACGATGATGAGATGCCAGCCGAGCTGGGTCTGCACGGGCTTGCTGAGCTGGCCGACCTTGAGCGTTTCGACCGCCGCGATGAAATCCGCCGGCATGCGCTGCTGCGTGAACCAGCCGAGATCGCCGCCGAGATTTTTGCTGCGATCGTCCTCGGAATGTTCCTTCGCAAGTTGAGCAAAGGTCTTCTCCTTTGCCAGGAGCTGGCGATGGATCTCGCGGATCTCTGCTGAGCGGTCAGGCTTCGCTGAGTCATGCCGGGTGAGAAAAATATGCGCCGCATGGTGCGCCTGCGGAATGCGCAGCGTCTCTTTGAATTCGTCATACCAGGCGCGCAGGTCCTGCGGCGTGACCACTTTGAAGCGAGTCTGAATTTCCGCCTCAATCCATGCTTCGTCGAGCTGAGAGTCGTTGATCCGGGCTTCCAGCGACTTTGGCGTGAGTTGCTTGGCGGCCAGGCGTTTGGGAAACTCCGCCGCATCGGCAAACTGCCGCTGCATGCGCTCCGACTCTCGTTTCACCGCGTCTTTTAACAAGCCGGTGTCGGGCCCGCCCCTGCTGCGGCAGGAACGCAGGAGGCGATCGTTCACCAGATTCTCCAGCGCCTGCCAGCGTGTCTGCTTGCGCGCCTCTGGGCTGAGGCTGGTCCATGCTGCATTGTGCTTCCAGAGCTGCTCCCGCAGCGCCGCCTCCAGTTCATACCGTGTGATCGGCAGGCCATCCACCTCCGCAGCCACTCCCCCACCCTGCCCCTGGATCAGCATCATATGCAGCGGCCCTTTGAAGGCGTACAGGTCAGCCAGAAGGTAGCAGACAGCCATGCAAGCGACGGCAAGCCGCCACGGAAAGGGCTGGAAGGAACGAGACATCAGAATTTGCAGCGTAGGACCGGCCCGCCCGTTGGCAAGGCAGCGCTTTTGGATGAAAATTTAGTGGCTCACGACCGCTCAAATGCTACGTTTCCATAATTTTCATAAAATAAACCTAGATTTATTGAGTGATGATCATAAATTTCACACAATCATGACATTCCGAAGTCTCATCCCCTTGGTATTTGCGGCCTGCACCCTCACGGCAACGGCTGCAACCGTCAGCGTGACTGGACTGGACAACAATGGCAGTGCGATTGGCGAATATGTCATCGGCGGCCAAACGTACTGGTGGTTCTGCATTGAGCCTGGCGCGCCTGCTTTGAGCAACCAGACCATCACCGCAGACACCTTGTCGCTTCAGAATGGCTGGACCGTGCAGAACATCGAACGAGACAACATCTACCAGTCCGATCCTCTTTTCTATTCCGGCATCGTTCCGAAACAGGTCGCCGTGATGGAGTACGTTCTCGACACGTACCTGCCGTGGGACACCCTGGCTGGAGCCTCTGGACGGTTCCTGGAGCAGAGCGGCGACTACAATGACTTCGGCAATAACGACACCTTCTTTAATGCGATGTTCGCCATCCAGGACTTCCTCTCGCAGACTGCGGGCAAACCGCCGAAGTCGGACTTCACGGACATGAGCGACTACCTGGACTACTTTGCTCCCCTCGGCACGCCAACGGGTGACGCCCGCTCAGCCCTTTTTCAAAGCATCCTGAGTGACGTCGCCTCCATGGATACCCCGGGCTTCTTCGACAGTTACGTGGCCCAGCACCAGTACTTCACCGTCAATACCTACTACAATGCGGCTGCCCCGGACAACTGGCAGGATGGCCTTGTGATCGGTGGCTTTACCCCTGTGCCAGAGCCCGGCGGTGCCCTGCTGATCGCGAGTTGCGGACTCGCATGGACACTGCGCCGTCGCCGTCGGATTGGCTGAAGCTGGCCTCTCAGCGTCCGGTCCGCAGCGCCTCAAACCATGACTGGGTGAACTGTGGATGCAGCCTGCCATAGAAGGCCATGACCAGCAGGGCCTTCTCTTTGATCTTTGGAAACTGCGCCATGGCGCTCCAGAGTCCTTCATCCCCCATGAGCAGGCGTGAGGCGATGGAATTGAAATCCTCTTCCTGACTTGCCTGCGCATAGGCGTGCAGAAAGCCTGCCTCCTGCAAGGCAGCATCCAAGCGACGGGATGCTTTTTGCTGCTTGATCGCCTGCACCCCGCTGCCGAGATAATGAAAGTCTGGCGGATTGATCTCCTGCCAGCACTTGGTGTCGAGGTGCTGAGGCAGATTGCGCAGCAGGATGCTGGAAAACTCCGCATGGAAAATGCCCTCCAGCACCACATCTGCCGCTTTGCCTGAGTTTGCGAGATAGACCGCGCTGCGGGAATTCGTCCCCCCCGTGGGCACGCCGCTGTAGGCCAGACTGCCCACCACATAAACGCGCTGCAGATGGGGCCGAAGAACGACCGCAGGGTATTTGGCCAGTGCGCGCGCCACCAGTTTCTGAGATCGCTCGCGCTGTGCGGCGTCCAAGATCGTCGCCTGAGCATTCACTTTGGCGGTCAGCCAGCTTTGCGGGAAAATATCTGGTCCTGCCGCATCGAGGCTCACTACGGGTCCATCCCCCTGATTATTGTCTTTTGCGGGAGCAGCATGTGCGGCGAAGTGGAGGCAAAGGAGACAGATCAAGAGAGTGTTCTTCATGGAGACCTGAGAACGTCTAACGGTCCGACATCCTTAAACTCGAAACGTGCAGGCTCGTCGGGGATGGGACTGCCCACGTCTCCGTCTTACAAATACCTGACTTGTGAGTCTATGCTCATTCTAGAAAGTGTGTCGCCAACGAAAAAGTTCGCCTTTTATGCACCACATCTTCATGAGAACCCTGCTTTCCAAGATGCCGCTTGGGGCATGGGCGATGGTGGCTTGGATGCTCGCGCTGTCTGCGCCGGGGCAGGATCTGCAGTTGCAGATCGTGCCGGTGGTGAATGGTCAGGCGCTGCGGCTGGATGAGCCGATGGCGCTGGTGGATGCGGCCGAGGTGACGCGACTTGATTGCCTGCTCTCAGGGCTGGCTTTGCAGAAAGAGGACGGCACCTGGCTGGAATCGAAGGACTGGTTTGCGTATCTGAGTGCTGCGGCGGGTCGGCAGACAGCGAAGGTCTCGGGCATGCCTGCGGGCGAGTACAAGGGGATCCGCTTTCGCATCGGTGTGGATGAGACGACGAACAAATCGGACCCGAATGGTTATGCGCCGGATCATGCGCTCAATCCCCAGGTCAATGGCCTGCACTGGGGCTGGCAGGGAGGGTATATTTTCATGGCACTGGAAGGCCGGTTCTCGAAGGACGGCAAGGAGAACGGATTTTCGTATCACATTGCCAATGCGCCGCAGTTGATGACGGTGGAGGTGCCGGTGGCGTTTCGTGGAGGGCGACCGCTGACACTGGCGCTGGAGTTTGATGTGCAGCGAGCGCTGGCGGGCATCGACTTTGCCAAGGATGGTACATCGACGCATTCACGCGAGGGTGATGCACTGGCGGCGAAGCTCAAGACGAACATCGAACAGGCATTCCGGGTGCGCAGCATGAACTACGATGTGTATCAGACACCGACGTTTGCCACCAAGCCAGCTCCCCTGCCCGCCGGCACCCATGCGCTGACACCGGCGATGACGCAGCGTTTTCCACAGGTGCGACTGCCCGCCGATAATCCGCTGACGGAGGAAGGCGTGGCGCTGGGCAGGCAGTTGTTTCATGACGCGCGGCTGTCGGTCAATCAGACGCAATCCTGCGCTTCCTGCCATGATCAAACGCGTGCCTTTGCCGATGCGCGGCGTTTCAGCCTCGGTGCGGAGCAGCAGATGGGGAAGCGCAACGCGATGCCGTTGTTCAATCTGGCCTGGCAGTCGTCTTTCTTCTGGGATGGCCGTGCCGCCACGCTGAGGGAGCAGGTGCTGATGCCGATCCAGGACACGCATGAGATGAATGAGACGCTGCCCAAGGTCATTGCAAAACTGAGTGCGGATCCGGAGTGCACGCAGGCATTTGCGAAGGCGTTTGGCTCCGCAGAGATCACGCCGGAGCGCGTGGCGAAAGCGCTGGAGCAGTTTCTGCTGACACTCGTCTCGCAGGAATCACGCTTTGACCGTGCGGCACGCAAGGTGGCGGAACTGAGCGAGAGCGAGAAGCGCGGGCTGCAGCTCTTTGTGACGGAGTTTGATCCCAAACGCGGGCTGCGCGGTGCGGACTGCTTTCACTGCCATGGAGGCACGCTGTTTGCGAGCCAGCCGTTTGCCAGCAATGGGCTTGAACTTGCGGATGATGACCTCGGCCGGATGGCGGTGACGAAGAACGCCGCTGACCGTGGAAAATTCAAAACGCCGAGCCTGCGCAACGTGGCACTCACCGCGCCTTACATGCATGATGGGCGCTTCAACACGCTGGAGGAGGTGGTGGAGCACTATAGCAGCGGAGTGCGACGCAGCGCCACTCTGGACCCGAACCTGGCCAAGCATCCGGAGGCGGGCATTCAACTCACGACGCAGGAGAAAGCGGATCTCGTGGCTTTTCTCAAGACGCTGACGGATGAGAGCTTCACGGGTGATGCGGCGACCGCCTCACGTTGAAGCGGATATCAACAAATCAGAAACCGTATTTGTGGTGGTTACCCCGCAAGGATTCGAACCTTGAACGAGAGAATCAAAATCTCCTGTGTTACCATTACACCACGGGGTAGGAGGTGCTCCGAGCGCGATATTAGAGCCTCATTTCCGCTGTGCAAGGACGGCTTGGCGCTGAATTATGCAGTTCAATGGCGATTTGCAGCGTATCCCGTGGGCCGATGGGCGGCTCGACCTAGGGTTTGATACAATTTTTTCACTTTTGGGTGAATGACGCTCCAAGCCTTGAATTTACTTGGTTCTAGGCCCTAAAGATAGCCTTACTGTATTGAAATTATGGAAACATGAAATATTTATTCTTGCAATGCTTATAATAATATCCATAATAACTTTGTAATTTAAGAAAATTATTATGAAGAAGCTCATCCTCATCCAAAACGATTATCCTGGCACCGGCAAGAGCACCCTGGCGCTCTGCTTCCACCGCTACCTCCAGCAGTATGGAGTCTCTCATCAGCTCCTCTCCCTCACGGAGGAGGATAACTTCAGTGCTTCCGGTGTTACCGCGCTAGATGCCAGTTCACTGACACCGCGATCCTTCCTCGCCCATGTGGATGCCTCCCCGCTGACCATTTTGGACGTGAGCACGGGCCTGGGTGAGTTTTTCAACAAATTCTACCAAGGCTGCGAAATGGACCAGATTCTCCAGGCAGCGGGAGTGGCTCTTTCTGTGGTCCTGCCGGTGACGGTTGATCGTGAGAGCTTTGATTCGGTCATCGACGCGGCGGAGGTTTACTCCGACAACGCCGAGTACCTGATCGCCCACCTGGTGACGAGCTGCTACGACGAAGACGACAAGGTCTGGGACACCAGCTATGCCGCACGTGTGATGGACATGTTTGAAGCGGTGGAACTGCACATTCCGGAAATCACCTTCCAGGCCGAACTGAGCACCGAGCGCATGAGCCTCGACAGCGCCCTGCAGCACGATGATGCTGAAGAACGTCTGGGCAAGGAATACACCAAATGGCACCGCCGTGTGATGGGCCAGGTGGACAGCGCCCGCCAGTATCTCTTTGGTGACGCCTTCCGCCCGACGATGGCTCCGAAGCCAGCCAAGCCGGTGCGCAAGAGCAAGTCCAAGCTCGCTGCTTAACCCCAAAACCAAGGGCTACTCGAACAATTCGGGATAGTTCCTGTCCGCCACAGCCCGGCTGAGAGCCCGTATCTCGGCCGGGCTGGTGCATGTCAGGACGGCTTGCGCCAGGGCTTCACACTCCGGCACATCGAGACGGCGGACGGCATGCTTCACCCGTGCTATTTGTGTGGTGGCCACACTTAATTCATTCAATCCCAGACCGATCATCAAGGGAGTGAGCGTCAGATCCGACGCCATTTCACCGCACATGCCGATGCGGATGCCGGCCGCACGCGCCGCCTTGACCGACATCCCGATGAGCCGCAGCACGGCGGGATGGGTGGGCTGGTAGAGCTTTGCCACGCGGTCATTGAGCCGGTCCACCGCAATGGTGTACTGAATCAGGTCATTGGTGCCGAGGCTGAGGAAATCGACTTCCGCCGCGATCAAATCTGCGGACAGGGCTGCGCTGGGAATCTCGATCATGGCACCGATCTCGATCTCGTCCGGCACATCCACGCCTTCTGCGGTGAGTTCATCCGCGCAGTCGTTGAGGACGGCTTTCGCCTCAAGGACTTCCTGTACGCCGGACACCATCGGAAACATGATGCCCACGCGTCCATGCACAGCCGCGCGCAGCAGGGCACGCAGCTGCCGCTTGAAGAGATCCGGCCGGCCCAGTGAGAGGCGAATGCCGCGCCAGCCGAGGAAGGGATTGGGCTCCGGGTCCACGGCGAGACGCTCGTCCACCTTGTCACCGCCGAGATCCAGGGTGCGGAACACCACGCGTTTCGGAGCCTGGGACTGGACCACCTTGCTGTAAGCCTTGGTGAGCTGGTCTTCGGTGGCATCCGGATTTTCCAGATGCAGGAACTCCGTGCGGAACAGCCCCACCTCTTCGGCGCCGCTGTCCTCCACGATCTTCATTTCCTCGATGAATTCCGCATTCGCACCCACGCAGATGGCGGTGCCGCAGCGTGTGAGGGAGGGTTTGTGCCGTTCCAGCTGAAAGACATCCTCCCGCCGTTCGGCCTGCTCCTCCCGCAGGCGGTAGCGTGCGAGGGTTTCAGCGGTTGGATTTTGAATCAGCAAGCCGCCTTCACCATCCAGCAGGACGGTGTCGCCGCTGTGGAGGTCATCACAGATGCCATGAAGTCTCACCACGGCTGGCAGCGCCAGGGAGCGGGCGATGATGGCCGCGTGCGATACGGCACTGCCCGTTTCCAGTGCAAAGCCCAGCACTTTGCTGCGATCCAGCTGTACGGTGTCAGAGGGCGTCAGATCATGCGCCACCACGATGACCGGCTCATCAAACATCGGGTGGTCCAGAAGCTCCCCGCGCAGATGGCGCATGACGCGATGCGTCACGTCTTTCACGTCCAGAAAGCGTTCGCGCAGATAGGCGTCCGAGAGCCCGCGCAGGGCGTCCATGTGCTTGCACATGAGCTTGTAGTAGGCCCAGTCCACGCACACCTGCTGCTCGCGCACGGTTTTTTCCGTCTGCTTCAGAATCGTGGAATCCTGCAGGATGAGAAGATGGGTCTCGAAAATCTCGCTCTCGGCGCTGCCGTGCTCCCCGGCCATCACGCGCTGCAGTTCTTCGATCTCTTTGGCGGTGACGGCCAGCGCAGCATGGAGGCGCTCCATTTGTTGAGCTTCCGTCCCGGGCTCGATGCTATCCTCGTCCGGTTCGTCAAAGTGATCCTTAAGGACATGCACCACCGCATGCGCAACCCCATCGGACACTGCGGTGCCGGTCCAGGTTTTTTCTTGCAAAGGGGGTGATGAAATCATTTCCGCTCCTACCTTTCATGCGGACGAAGCGTTTGGCAAACGCCACCGTGCATCAAACTGTCGCCAGCACCTTTTCCATGCGCTTTTTCAAGGCGGCGGACTTGCCTTCCTCGCCAATGATTTCGAGCATGGCGACGTAGTCGGTCCCGATGGCCTCATAGCTGCGTTCTTCCTGGGGCAGCTGGGCCTCCAAGATTCTGAGGCTTTTCTCAAAATGCTGCTGAGCGGCCTCATTATCCTTAAGTTCATGGCATGCCGTGGCCAGATTGCAGAGGGACTGGGCCACATCCCGGTGGTTCTCACCGAGGACCTCCATGCGGATCTGCAGTCCGTCCTCAAACATTTCCTTAGCCTGATCTGGAAAGCCAGCCGCGTAGTACAGGCTGCCCAGGTTGTTGAACACGCAGGCGACGGACTCGGATTTACGCCCGCGCCTGTTTTCCAAGGTCTCCAGTGCACGCAGGTAGTGCTGCTCCGCCAGCGCAAACTTGTCCATGCACTTGTAGGTCATGGCCAGGTTGTTGCGAAGCTGGGCCGCCACCTCGAGATTGTCACCGCCCAAGGCTTCGTGGCTGCTGATCGCCTCCTCGTAATAGGGCAGCGAATCCGCCTCCCGGCCGTTGAAATCCAGCAGTGTAGCGAGACTTGTACGCACATTGGCCATCACATCCGCCGGCAGTTCCAGATCCTTGCCAGCCTCCAGAGCATCGAGAAAGGACGCTTCCGCTCCGGCGATGTCGCCCGCGTCACGCTGGGCATCTCCCAGCGCCTGAAGCGCGCGCACCAGACCGGGAGCTTTACCGGGAAATTCCTTCACAGCATCACGCTGAACCTCCACCGCCTTGCGAGCGGCATGGATGACAGAATCGGCAGTGGCAGCTGAAGAAGTAATTTCGGGCATGATCTCGACAAAAAGCTGGTCGGGGTGGTGGAGACGTACCTTCGTGGACAGAGCCGCCCCCCGTCAAGTGCCGCGTTTGCCCCAAAGCACAAAACTCGGGCAGACTGGACGAGCCGCCAGCCCCCCGGCTCAAGGCTTGAGCCAGTATTCGAAGAAGCGGTAGATCTGTTCGTTGGATTCCTCGTTGGGATCGTGCTTCTCGCGGTTCGTCATCGCCACGCGGCTGGTGACGCCGAGGAGCTGATTCACGGCAATGGCGTGATTGAGCGCGGCCCAGCGTTTGGGCGGGTCTTCGGCACCGCCGGAGACGAGGAAGGGGCGCGGTGCCATGAGTGCATGCAGTTCCTGCAGATCGTGACCTTGTTCGATGAGCGTCTTGTAGGAGCCGGTGCGCGGGCTTTCGGCACTGACGAGGCCCGGCTTGCGAGTGAGGGCTGGGTCAAGGCCGAGGTACCAAGGTTCCTGGTAGTTGATGCTGCCGCGTGTTTCATCAAAGACGATGCCCGGATCACTCCACACGGCGCAGGCATACTTGTCCCAGAGGCAGGAGCCAAACAGCGACCACTTGCCGCCGTACGAATGCCCGACGATGCCGATGCGTGCGGCATCGACCTCCGGCAGCGAGGCGAGCGCCTGCCACATGTTGGCGCTGATGTAGCCGAGGTAGGAGAGGGGCTGGCACTTGGCCCCGGTACTCAGCACGGGCAACCGGGCATCTCCGCCGGGTGAGCCGATGGAAAGCGTGACAAAGCCGCGCCGCGCGAGCTGCCAGGCGAAGTCGCGCAGCGGTTTCGTGCTGAGGCCGGCGCTTGTTTCGGGATCGTAGTAGGGCACGAAGACGGCAGGGCGCTTGCCCTCGTTCGCAGGGAGCAGCAGGTAGCCATCGCCTGTTTGTCCGGGGGCGATTTCGACGCGCACTTTGCGCTGGGTGATGTTCCCATCCCGCTGTGTGGTTTCCAGCACTTCGATTTTTGGTTTCTCAATGACCGCAGGCCATGCGCCCATGATGGCATGCCAGTCCGCGAGGATTTCGGCGCGGCGTTTGGGCCAGTCTTCTGCTTTCTTCACCTGACTGCCGTCTTTGAAAACGAGGGGTGATTTTCCCGGTGAGAACTGAACGGCGAATTCAGCGGGGACCTGGGTGAAGGGAAGCTCATCGGCATGAGCCAGCACTGCGGCGGCCAGCAGACCGGAAAGGAAGAAAAGTTTCATGGGGTTGGTATTCCAAGAACGTGACTTCGCGGCGGTTCCATGCGGGCAAGTCGATGCAGTCAGAATTGAATGGCCGCAAAAAGACGCAAAAAAGGGGGCAGAAAAATCCTGATATCAGAAGCTGAACGGGCGAAAGCCCGGAATACGAACACTGAGGCGTCAGCGCGCTGTGCGCCCGCTTTCCTGCAGATGTTCGCGGAGGACGCGGACGACTTCCTGCACGACTTCGGGGCGCTCGACGCAGCCGTGCCAGCAAGGGACGATTTTTTCGGACTTTGCGCCTTCGAGATGTGAGCTCCAGTAGGGGACTGCGCCGTCGGAGCTGTCGAGGAGGGGCTTACTGCCGAGCTGTCCGATGATGGAGTGGTAAGGCACGGGAATGGGCACGGCGTTCAACCCATCATAAAAGGGGTGCTCATTGGAAAGGGTGCCGATGCTGAGGAAGGCGAAGAAGCCCCAGTCGCGAATCTGCGGCGAAAGCGCGTCGGTGTTCCCGGTGAGCAGCTGCTGTGACATGAGCAGAGTATCCACCGGCAGGCGAATGAAGGAGGCGAGGCGACGCACGATGTTCTTGCTGGCGAGATTGCTGCCGCGTTGCGGCGTGGTGATGAACAACAGACGCTTCACCTCGGGCTGAGGCTTGAATTTGAGGGCGCTGACGATGCGCTCGCGCACAGGCTCCGAAACGTCCAACTGCTCCGGCGGCTTGCGAAACATGGCGTCCCACAGCTTGTCTTTGGGATCGATGGCCTGCATGCGGCTGAGCAGTCCGCCCATGCTGTGACCGACCAGCACCATCTGGCTCATGCCGGGATCGTTGTGATCAGGATCGAAGTAATCACGGGCCTGCTGCAGCGAATTGCGCAGGCGTGCGGACGTCTGCGGCACACTCAGGCCGGTGGGGTAGAGAAAGTACCAGGGCTGATACTTCGCACGGAGTTCGGGGTCTGAGCTGATGGCATTGACCGCGTTCAGCCAGATGTGCGGATCAGACATGAGGCCATGCACAAAGACGACGGGTATGCGCTTCGGGTCATAGCCGTCCATGCAGTAGAGATGGCTGTCTCCCAGCGTGCGTTCGGGATAGAACAACCCCAGCAATGAAAAGAGGCCGAGGGATTTTTTGGACAGGGCCAGATCCTTGGCTGCGGTGAAGTTTGCCGCGAGCAGGCGCTCATCGCTCTGCACCTTCACGGTTTCCACGTTGAGGGCATCGTGCAAATGCAGGCGGCAGCGGCGTGGGGTGGCGGGATCTGCGTCATCGTCCGCCATCTCCATCACGGCGGTGAGGGTGAGGTTGCCACCGTTTGGCGGCAGGAAGGGCTGCTCTTTGCGCGTGGTGTCCGTGCGGTAGATGTGGCCGACAACGGGCACGCCCAGGCCGGAACGCTCCGAGAGCGTGTCGTCTCCGCGTGACCTCTTCCGTGAAGCGAGCATGAGCTGATCAAGCTGCTTGGGCAGCACCTCGCGTTTGGGGCTGGCCTCGTTGGTCAGTTCGATCTGAAAAGACTGCCGCCCAGAGGCAAACTCGGTGCCGCTCTGCCAGTAGCGCGGACATTGATGCGCGTCCCATTCACGCAGAAACTTGGCGAGCGCATACTCATACCGATCCTCGGCTGCCCGCCGTGCGCTGGATTTGCCGTGCTGCATGCCGTCCCAGCCTGACGCCACTTCATCCAGCAGGGCGGCCATCTGGCGCTTTTCGCGCGCGGTGAGCTCGGTCTCGGCGCGTGTCACCTCCACGCGTAGAACGGAGTGGCAGGAGGTCAAGGCTCCGCAAAATGCGAGAGCGAAAAGGCGCAGTGCAGAGGTGGGCGGCATCACTTCGGCTCCGTGATCGGAGTCAGCTTGACGTTGCGGATCGCGGCCATGGTATTGAAGGTCGTCAGCGAGAGCGGCAGGTAGCTTTCGATGGGGCCGGAACGCACGCTGATTTTTTTACCTTCGATGTCTTCGTCAATGATCTGTTTGTCCCCGAGCCAGACGCTGATGTTTTTCGGGGTGACGCGGAGCTTGAATGAGTACCACTCGTCATCTTTATACCGCTGGTAGCTGGAGGTGTTGTTGTCGGAGGCGTCCATGCTGTCGATGCAGGAGATGCCGGTGACGCTGCCGCCCCAGCCGCCGCAGATGAGGGTAGCGCAATGTTTGAGATCGCCGACGGGAAAGGTGAGGCCGACGAAGAAATCGACGCCCTGAATCCGCTTGGCTTCCAGCGTGATCTCGTAGTTGGTCGTTGGCAGAGTCTCAGCTTTCTTGTAAATGGCACCGCTCACATTCTCGCCCTGATTGATGATCATGAGACCACCCTCCAGTTCCACCTCCCCGCTGCCGCCGACGTCCACGGACTCCCAGTCGTCGAGTGATTTGCCATTGAAGAGGAGGATCTCCTTGGCAGCCTCCGGCTTGGCAGCGGCAGGTTTGTCTTCAGCAGTGGCAAAGGCGGTGCCGAGCACCAGAAGAGCGGTCAGGATCGAGTATTTCATGGCTTCGGTGCGCACCCTCAGCGTGGCATGCCCCACGGTCAAGCTTCACAAAAATCACCTTCACACATGCTCCACCCCGATCTAAAAACCATCATCATCATGGGCGTCTCCGGCAGCGGCAAATCCGTCATCGGCAGTCTGCTGGCCGCCAGGCTCGAAGGCGTCTTCGAGGACGGCGACGATTTCCACCCGCCCTCTAACAAAGCGAAGATGTCCGCCGGCACACCGCTGAATGATGACGACCGCTGGCCCTGGTATGCGACGCTGCGCCAGCGCATCGAGGACATGCGCCACCTCACGCCGAACTACGTGCTGGCCTGCTCCGCGCTGAAGCCGATCTATCGTGACAAGCTGCGTGCGCATGACCACCCTGAGACGCTGCGCTTTGTGCTGCTGGACGGCACGAAGGAGCTCATCGCCACCCGTCTTGCGGGGCGCAAAGGGCACTTCATGCCGCCCACGCTGCTGGACAGCCAGCTGGCCACGCTGGACCCAACGCCCGACATCATCCGTGTTTCCATTGATCAGACGCCCGAAGAGATCGTGAACGACATCCTCCAGAAGCTGGAACACTCATGAGCGGCCCCATCCAACGGCTGTTCTGGGGCTGGGAAACACCCGTGCTGGATCAAGCCGTGGCTCTGCTCTGCCGCGACTGGGATTCTGCGCGTGCTCTGGATCTCAGCAGCACGCTGCTGCTGGTGCCAAACGGTGAAGCCGGACGCCGCCTGCGCGAGGCGCTGGCAGTGGTGACGAATGAGACGGGAACCGCGGCCATCGTGCCGCATCTCTGGCTGCCGGAGCAGGCGCTGCTGCCGCAGACGCGCCGCTTTGAGGCGGCGACTGCGGTGCAGTCACAGATGGCGTGGCAGCGGGCGCTCGAAAGGGTGCCGCTGGAATCACTCACGGCGCTGTTTCCCAAGGCACCCACTTCTTCCGGCTGGGGCTGGCAGGCGGAGACCGCACGCATGCTGGCGGAACTCAAAATGCTGCTCGGCACCGGGGGGCTCACTTTTGACGACACGGCCGAGCATCCTGCCGCGCAGCGCGAGGCCGCGCGCTGGCAGGATCTGGCGAAGATCGAGCAGGTGTACTTCGAGGAACTTGCGCAAGCCCAGATGTCGGATGCGCAGGTGCTCAAGCGCGGGTATGCGCATGAACCGGCGCTGCCGGAAGGGGTGCGGCGGATTGTCGTGCTCGCCTCACCGGATTTGCCGCCTTTGCTGGATGACTGGATCGCTGGCTGTGCCAAACGCGGACTGCAGGTGGACATCGCGATTCAAGCGCCTCAGTCGATGGCGCACACTTTTGACGCCTGCGGACGTCCGCTGCCGGAATGCTGGGGCGAAGACGCGGGGTGCAGCCTGCCGTTTCAAGATGAGCAGATCCATGTGGCGCGTGATCCTGCCACGCAGGCGGCGCTGACGCTGGATCTCATGCGCGAACTTGTACCAAAGGGCCGCACGGCGCTGGGTGTGTGCGACGCGGAAGTCGGCAGCCTGCTGCTGGAAAAGCTCACGCTGGAGGAAGCGCGCAGTTTTGAACCCGGTGGCATTCCGGTGCAGCGTGAGGGCATGTGGCATGTGCTGGATTGTTTCCGTCTGCTGCTCAGCTCGGGTGCCTGGCGTGCCTTTGCCGCGCTGCTGCGCATTGATGAATTTCGCAGAGCCGTCATTCCCGGCAATGAGAGCACTTCCCAACTGCTGCGTGAGGCGGATGACTTTGCCAGTGAGCATCTGCCCGTGACTCTGGCGCATGCGCTGGAGCTGCCGCTGGCGGACTGCCCTGCCCTGCTGCCAGCCATTGAAAACACGCTCGCCATGCTTGATTCGCTGCGCCGGCTCACTCCGGCCAAAGCGGCGCGCACGCTGATCTTGAAGCTGCTCGGTGAGCAGGAGTTCAATCCCGATGCCCCTGGTGATCGTGAACGCACGGAACTGGCCACCGAGTGGCTGCGAATCACGGAGGAACTTGAGCAGGAGGCGCAACGTTTTGGATTGCAGCCCAAGGCTGAAGATACTTTCTCATTGTCACTGGAATGCCTTGCGCAAAGCCGTCTGGCTGAGCCTCGTGGAGACATCGACCTCGTGCTGCAGGGCTGGCTGGAGCTGCTGTGGGAAAAGGCACCGAACCTGATCATCACGGGTCTCAATGAAGAGCATGTGCCGGGCATCTTCATCAGCCATCCATTTCTGCCGGACAGTCTGCGCAAGGCGCTGGGACTGCCATGTCAAAACACCCGCTTCGCGCGTGACGCCTTCATCCTAGCTGCACTGGCGCAGCAGCGTCTGGGTAAACGTGGACGTCTGCGGCTGCTGTGCGGGCAGTGGAGCGAGGATGGCGATGCCCTGCGTCCGTCCCGGCTGCTGTTTTTGTGCGACAACGCGGTGCTGCCGCAGCGCGTGGCGCATCTGTTCCCGAAGGAGGAGGATCAGCCGTCTGCAGCCGAACCGCCGCGCACGCTGGCGTGGAAGCTGCAGCCGGACTGGAGCGCGAAGCCGCTGGACACGATCTCGCCCTCACGCCTGCGCGAGTATTTGAGCTGCCCGTTCCGCTACTACCTGAGCTGCACGAAAAACATGAGCTCCATCGAGACTGGCAAACGTGAGCTGGATGCTGCTGAGTTTGGCAATCTTATTCACCATGCATTTCATCGACTGAGTCTGGACCCCGGCATGCGTGACAGCACGCACCCCGCACACATAGCCGACTGCCTGGAAGCTGCGGCACGTGACCGGGTGAGGGAAATTCATGGCCAGCGGCCCGCTCCACTGATCACGCTGCAGCTTGAAAGCATTTTGCAACGCCTGCGGAAAGCGGCGGAGATCGAAGCCAGGAACCGGCAGGAAGGCTGGCAGTGCATTGATGCGGAACTGCTCATCGGCGACAAGGAGGATGCCATGCCCTTCCTCATCGCCGAGGCTCGTTTGAGAGGCCGCATTGACCGGGTGGAACGCCACGTGGACGGCACCCTGCGCATCGTTGATTTCAAAAGCTCGGACAAACCGCGCACGCCGCAGGAGGCGCATGTCAAAGTGATCACGGCCCGCACGAAGCTGACCGAGGCGGATGAATGGAAGTGCTTTGACCTGCCTGATGGCAGGCGCGGACTGTGGCTGGATCTGCAACTGCCGCTGTACGCCGCTGCTTTGCAGAAACGCGGTCAGTCCATCAGCAGCGTGGCCTACTTCGCGCTGCCGAAAAGCATTCAGGACACGGCCATTCTGCCGTGGGAGGGATTTGATGCAGAACTGATCGACGCCGCGCATCGGTGTGCCGCCGAGGCGGTGCAGCGCATCCGCAGCGGCCAGTTCTGGCCACCGGCGGAGCGCTCCCCAAACGCCAGTTTTGACGAAATCCTGCTGCACGATCCGCTGCACAGTGTTCAGCCGCCTCTTGCATAATAACGGCACCCCGTTTATCAACCCGGCTCATTATGTCCGACATCAAACTCCTCATCACCGGCAGCAAAGGCCGCATGGGCCAGGCCATCATCCGTGCCGCCGAGGCTCAAAACGTCACCGTCGCCTCCACCATGGACGTGGGCGATGCATTGTCCCCGGCGCTCGCGAAAGCGGACATCGTGATCGACTTCTCCTCCCACACCTTCTGCGATGAACTGCTGGGCGAATGCCTCAAGCAAGGGAAGAGCCTCGTGATCGGCACCACCGGCCACACCAATGAGGAACTGGCCCACATTCGCGAAGCCGCCAAGGCCCTGCCGATCGTCTTTGCCTCGAACTACAGCATCGGCGTGAACACCTTGTTCTGGTTGACGCGCAAAGCCACCGAACTGCTCGGACCGGACTTCGATCTCGAAGTTGTGGAGATGCATCACCGCATGAAGAAGGACTCACCGAGCGGCACTGCACGCACGCTGGTCGAGATCCTCGCGGATGTGCGTGGCCTGGAGTATGACAAGGACTGCAAGCATGGCCGCTTTGGCGATGTGGGAGCCCGCACACCGAAGGAAATCGGTGTGCACGCCATCCGTGGCGGTGATGTCGTAGGCGATCATACGGTGATCTTTGCCAATGTGGGCGAGCGCGTTGAGCTCACGCACAAAGCCAGCAGCCGTGACACCTTTGCCACCGGTTCTGTCCGTGCCGCCCAATGGCTGGCGGGCAAGCCTGCGGGGCTGTATGACATGCAGGATGTGCTGGGATTGAAGTGAGCACCAAGTGGAGCTGAGGAGGTGCAATGACATTCCGTTTTCTCCTCACTCCACGCAAATCCTCTGCTCTGGTCATCGGCATCTGGCTGCTCATCCTGCTCGCCCCGGCGGTCAATGTCATCCACTTCATGGCTCGCGGGGCTCGTGGTGATTATCCTTGGTATGCCGACAGCATCGGCATTCCCATCTTCAGCCACCTGCTGTTCATCTACCCGTTTGAACTGTGGGCGCTACGCGGGCTTAAGTCATACCGCGAGGGCGTGTCGCTTTTCTATTTCAGCCGCAAGAACTGGGGCTTTGCACTGCTCTCCACCATCGCCACCGTGTGGCCCTTTGGCCTGTTGTGCGTTGGCATGATGGAGGATGGCATTCATGCGAGATACTATGCCACCACGATCTTTTACACCCTGCGCTTGTATGCATTCCTGCTGCTGCGCGTCGCCATGATGCTGCGCCACGAAGCCCCTGACCGGCCCAGTATTTTCTTTCCATAACCTCGCCCCTCTCAATGAACTTCGGTATCGCCCTTGGCTCTAATCTCGGTGATCGCGCCGCGAATCTTCAGCGCGGCACGGATCTGCTACTGACGCGGGTGCCGGGTATCAGGCTCAATGCGAGTGCGCAGGTGTATGAGACGGAGCCGGTGGATTGTGCGCCGGGGACGCAGGCGTTTTTAAATACCGTCATCGAAGTCTCCGCGGACTGCCAGCCGCATGAACTGCATGCGCACCTCAAGGCCATCGAGCAGGCGCTGGGGCGGCCGGAGCAGCGGGAGCGCAACTCGCCGCGCACGCTCGATTTGGATCTGCTGTATGCGGATGATGTGGTGAGCGATGATCCCGTGCTCACACTGCCACATCCGCGCATGCACCTGCGGCGCTTTGTGCTGGAGCCGCTGGCGGATATTCGGCCAGAGCTGGTGCTGCCTGGGCAGAAGGTGTCGGTGGCCGAACTTTTGGCGGGTTTGGAGTGATACCGGCTTTGCCTTACTTCGCGGATTCTGCGTGGCATGAAGCGGAATCTTGCTATGGAATGATGGACCATGACTGAAGCCCAACCCACCTCTGCTGATCCTGGACGCTGGATTCGTTTTGCCCTCGTCATGCTGCCTGTCGGCACCATTCTGCTGGGGATTGCTTCCTTTGGCATCTGGCAGTGGAAGAAGGACCAGGCGGCGGATCGTTCCTTCAAGTATGCGCTGGCGCTGCGGCGGCAGATCAGCCCGGAAGGCATCGAACGGTATGCGGGGATCGTACGCACGGCTTTGGGCAAAGCCGACCGGGACCTGAGCATCCCGGGCTATCTTGAGTCCACGATGGGCGCTGAGAACATGGGCTACACGGTACGGCGCGGGCGCTTTGGCAGCGAGCAGTCGGTCATCGACGCCGAACTGACGGGGGCCAAACGCCCGCTGGAAATCGTGATGGTCCTGGCTCTCTACGGTGGCCCGGCGGATCAGCAGGAAAGCACGGTGCAAGCTATCGCCGAATCGTTGTCTGTCGCGCATGAACTGACGGGTGAAAAAGTGGTGCGCTCATTACGCTTCGCCTTCATCCCAGACACGCCGGAAGCGCTGAAGCAGTTGAAGGATGGACTGCAGCGCGATGGCGAACGCCTGATGCATCTGCTGGTGCTTGGTGGCCCCGAAGTGGCAGGCATTGAAGGCATCTCCAAAGCCTTGGACACGACGGCCAAAGGCACGCGCGTCTTGTCTCTGCCTGCCACAAAAACGACCCAGGAAACGGTGCAGTCGGCCCATCAACTCAAAGGCATGCTGCTGGAAGCGGCGGAAATCCCATGATCGTCACGTGCCGCCAGATGCAGCAGTGCGAAGAGGCCGCCTTTGCACGCGGTGTGAGTGCGGCGGCATTGATGGAGGAGGCGGGACGAGGCATCGCGAATGTGGTGCGTCAGTTTGCGCCGCGTGCGGGATCGCTGGTGCTGTTTCTCGGCAAAGGCAACAATGCGGGTGATGCGCTCGTCGCGGCGCGTGAACTGGTCGCTGATGGCTGGCAGTTGTACACGCGGCTGAGTGGTGAGCCTGCCGCGATGAAGCCACTGCCGCGCAACCATCTAGCCGTGCTGGGCAGTCTGGTCCGCATTTTGGAGGATGCCACGGCGTTTGATTTTCCAGCCGGACCGATCGTGAGTCTGGACGGGCTGCTCGGCATCGGCGCTCAGGGGCCGATGAAGCCGGAGTTGCAGAAGCTGGCGCGTGAAATGAACACGCTGCGCACGCAGCGGCATGCGGTGACGATTGCGATGGACATTCCATCTGGTCTCGACGGTGATCATGGTGACGCCTGCGAGGACGCGGTGGAAGCGGATGTGACCGCCGTGGTGGCGCAGATCAAAGCGGGTCTGCTGGAGGATGGTGCTGATCATTACGTAGGGCGCATCGCGTTGGTGCCGCTGCCTGATTTGTCGCAGGCCGATGGCGATGCGCAGGCTGAAGTGCTGACGCCGCAGATGCTGCGCTCATGGCTGCCGCGTCGTGCCAATGATATGCACAAAGGAGATGCGGGCCGCATCGGCATTCTGGCTGGCTCGCCGGGATTTCTTGGTGCCGCTGAGCTGGCATGTCGTGGTGCCATTCGCGCGGGTGCGGGGCTCGTCACGCTGCTGGTGAAGGAGGATGTTTATCCGCTGATCGCGCCGCGCATGCCTGTGGAGGTGATGGTGAAGTCGATCGACGATTATCGCGATGTGCTGGAGATGCGTTTCGATGCGCTGGCCATCGGGCCTGGGCTGGGCTTTGCGCATGAAAAGGAAATTCTTGAAGTACTGAAGCGGTCCAAGACACCCACCATCGTGGATGCCGATGCGCAGACGATGCTGGCAAAGTACCCCGAGGTGCTCGATGCAACCGGCAAGCTGCCGCGCCTCATGACGCCGCATCCCGGCGAGATGGAGCGACTGCTGCGGAATTTCCCCGGCTGGCATGGCATGAGCCGCCGCATGCTCGTTGAATCGCTCACGCAAACTGCACCGGGACGCACGCTTCTGCTCAAAGGCACGCGCACGGTGATCGCCACGCATGGCAAGCCGACTTTGTTTAACACGACGGGTCACGCTGGCATGGCGAGCGGTGGCATGGGCGATGTTTTATCCGGCGTGTGCGCCACCTTTGCTGCGCAGCATCTCACGCTGCACAAGGCAGCGGGTCTGGGGGCGTGGGTGTGCGGTCGTGCGGCGGAGAGGTTTGTGATTCAGGAGCGCGCGGCCATGGAGTCTGTGGGCGCGAGCGATGTCACTGCGCATCTGGGTGGTGCGCTGTTGGATTTGAAGGAAGGGCGTTTCTGAGGAAGTGGCTTGGTGCCTGCCGTTTTAGGCCAGCAGCTTGTGCAGGACTTTGCCGTGCACATCGGTGAGGCGGAAGTCGCGGCCTTGGAATTTGAAGGTGAGCTTCTCGTGCTCGAGGCCGAGGAGATGAAGAATCGTGGCGTGCAGGTCATGCACGTGGGCGGGGTCTTCGGCGACGCCGAAGCCAAGCTCGTCGGTCTTGCCGAGGGTCTGACCGGCTTTCACACCGCCACCGGCGAACCACATGGTGAAGGCGTCGATGTGGTGATTGCGGCCGGTCTTGTCGCGGTTTTCGCCCATGGGGGTGCGGCCAAATTCGCCGCCCCAGATGACCAGTGTCTCTTCCAGCAGGCCGCGTGATTTCAGATCGCGAATCAGAGCGGCGCAGGCTTGATCGACGTCTTTGACGACTTTGGGGAAATCGTCTTCGAGGGTTTCGCCTTTGCCGCCGTGGTTGTCCCAGCTGGTGTGGTAGAGCTGCACGAAGCGGGTGCCGCGCTCGACGAGGCGGCGTGCCAGCAGGCAGTTGCGTGCGAAGGAAGGCTGGGAAGGATCGACGCCGTAGAGATCGAGAGTGGCCTTGGATTCGCCTTTGAGGTCGATCAGTTCCGGGGCGCTGCTCTGCATGCGCCAGGCCATCTCGTAGGCGTTGATGCGGGTTTGGATTTCGTCGTCACCGGTTTCCACGAGGCGGGAGAGATTCAACTCGCGAGCGGTGTCGATGACACGGCGCTGGCTGGCGGCGCTGTAGCTGGCGGGCGTGGAGAGATTCAGGATGGGCTCGCCAGTGCCACGCAGCGGGACGCCCTGATAGGTGGTGGGCAGGAAACCGCTGCCCCAGAGCACGGCACCGCCACGGGGACCGCGCGGACCACTCTGCAGCACGACAAAGCCGGGCAGATCGCTCGATTCACTGCCGATGCCGTAGGTCACCCAGGAGCCCATGGAGGGCCGCCCGAACTGGCCGCTGCCAGTGTTCATGAAGAGCTTGGCCGGGGCGTGATTGAACAGCTCTGTTTTGCAGGTGGTGACAATGCTGATGTCATCCACGACGCCCTGCATGTGGGGCAGCATGTCGCTGACCCAGGCACCGCTCTGTCCGCGCTGCTGGAAATCGCGGCGGGTGCCGAGGAGCTTGAAGCCGTTGCTGGTGCCCATGAAGGCAAAGCGCTTGCCCTCGATGTAGCTTTGCGGGATGGGCTGACCGTTCAACTCGACGAGCTTCGGCTTGTAATCAAAAAGCTCCAGCTGTGACGGCCCGCCGGCCATGAAGAGGTAGATGACGTTCTTGGCGCGAGGCGTGACATTGGACTGCTTCATCACGCCCGGCCCTGCCGCCGCAGCTGCGCTGGCCGCATGCAGTCCACGCTCCGCCATCAGCGATGCCAGCGCGACCGAGCCGATCCCCATGCCGCACTGGCTGAAGAAGTGGCGGCGGGTTTGGTCGCGGAGGGCGGTGTCTGAGGGGGAGATCATCTCATGGGCTTACGAAACACCCAGCGCTGATGTTTCAACAAGCGGCCCGAGAAGTCGCTAGCCGACAACCCCAATCGAGTTTCTCCACGAATCGCTTGTCGCGCCCCTTTTTCCATTCACAATATCCCTATGAGTGAGTCGGCTGCTTCTTCTGAAGCGTTTAAATCGTCGGAATCTCAAAACCGAGACGAGCCGACGAGCCTGACAACTGGCGCACCCATGACCGGCCTGGAAAAAGCACGTTCCACTCTCCTGAATGCAGGCCTGTCGTTTCCGCAGATTCCCGAGGAGCTTGCCTGCCGGCTGGAGGAAGAGGACCGATGGCTCTTTTCCACACGTGAGGTGAAGATGTCGCCATACAACATCGAAAAGTACGTGGATGAGAGTTATTATTCACCACCACCCTACGCCGTGCTGGCCCATGTCGGATACGGCTTCAACTCCTACTTCCTAGCCTACTATCTGGTCTTCGGCCCGTTACGTCTGTTTCTGGGCCTTTCATTGGGTGGTGCTTACATGAACCACGAGGAAAACGTGGTTGAAATAAAGAAATGCTTTTCCTTGGCTGACGAAATCCTGCCGGCCGCCATGAGTTCGGGAAAGCTTTTTCCCGACGAGTATCTGACCATCGTATGTTCTGACTTCTATGGCAACCATTGGAGCTTGTCCTTGCCGGAATATGTCCGGCGGTCGGACTTAACCAATGATCGTGCGTCAGAATTGCTCGCCAAAATCCTGAACTGGCTGAATGATCCCAAACCCAGACGGAGCAAACTGCATATCAAGCCTCGTCAGGTATCTAAACCAAGCTGAAAAAGTCGCGCTGCTCACACGCTCACCCCCAACGCTGCCAAGGTCTTCAGCACGATGGGTTCCCCAGGCTGGAGTTTGTCGCGTTCTTCAAACAAGAGGCGTGTCACTTTTTCATAACCCGGCAGCTTGCCGGTGCGGCGCTGGGCGAGGAGGCGGACGTAGCGGACGGCGCGGTCGATGAGCTTGTTGTTGCTGGGCTTCACGTAGGTCATGAGGTTGTCGAGGTAGCGGCCCAGACGGCCCATGACGAGGGTGGAGTGGATGTTGATGAGGAGCTTGAGCAGCAGGTGGGCATGGAATTCGTGGATGCCGGTCAGATCGATCTGGTGCTTCAGGCCGTCGAACTCCCAGACCATCTCCCCTGCCCCGCCGTCGATGTGAAACTGCAGATGCTCGGCCTGATGGGTGCGGATTTGACGTCGGGCCGCAAGCTGCGCCGAGAAGTCATAGGATGCCAGCACCTCGGCTCCGGCGACGTGGCGCACGTCCGGCCATTCCAAAGTACGCGGCTCACGGTGCAGCAGCGCGTGCCATGCGGCATGGGCGCCGGGCTGCTCAGGCATGAGGAAATGGCACCAGGAGGCCGGTGAGGCGGGATCATCCTGTTTTTCAAAGGGCACGAGGCTGAAGGTGGGGGCGCGCTCGGTGGTGTCTGTGACGACGGTGATGCCGAAGCGTGCGCTGCTGTAAAAGACATAGGCACCGCGATCATACACCGCCGCCTCATGCTCGATGAAGGGCACGAGAAACTGGCCGTCGCAGTGCGCGACGTGCCGCAGCAGTTGCAGCACCTCCCCCGGGGCGTTTTCTGGGTCGTGCTGGTGCATGAACGCAAAGCCGATGGCCGCCATGAGCACGGTGCTGGCCTGCAAGCGCGTGCTGCCGGAGACGGCCATGGCACCCACGGAGAGATTGAGTTTGTGGATGGCTGGATTTTCGATCACGCGCCTGGAGCGCGCGGCGACTTTGACCAATTGCTCGTCCGGATTGCAGTAGAGGAACCAGGGGTGATTGGTGGAGAGTTCAGCGGCGCGTTCCGTCGCGCCGATGACAAAGGGCGTCTCGCCGCCTTCGGTGGTGGCGATGAGCAGATCGCCATTGATGAAGCCCAGCTCTTCGAGCTGCCGTGCGCCGTATTCGGGATGGTCCTCAAAGGTTTCGATGGCCTTGATCAAGGCGAGATCCCCGCCGGCCATGAAGGCGACGATGCGTTCCGGATCAGCCACCGGCAGGACACCCATGCGGCAGAACACTTCGATGCTCAGCGACAGCCGCCCAGTGGCGCCGCAGCCGCAGAGGAAGACCCGGTGCCCGGAGGCGAGGGTGGCGGCGATGGCCCGGGCGAGGTCCGCGAGAGGGGCGGATTTGGCGGCAAACTGGCGCAAGGCGAGCACATCCACCTGATGCATGAGTTTGATCGCCTCCCCCACATCCACACGCGCCATTTGCGATAAAGAGGTGGTGAAAGGATGCTGTGATTCCGTATCAAGCGCCCCGAGCTGGTAGTCGGTGGCGACTTTGAGGTATTCGTCAGCAGCATTCATGCAATAGGGATTCGACTGGCGAGGCGGGAAGGATGTTCACATGTGACTGTTTCCCATCTTGCACGCAGCGCGGTGCGTTTCACTATGCATGCAAAATCGCATGATGGAATTCGCATTGTTCAGGCTGCCCGATGGGCGGGCATGGCTGGGAGAAGGCCCCTTCACCGCGCTGGCCGCCGCGCCGGTAGCGGGGGGAGCCTTCTATATCAATGACTTCGACCTGAAGGACCCCAAGCCCTGGAAAGTGCCTGCGCGGCTGCATGAGATCACCGCTGGCAGCCTCGCGGAGAAGATTCACCTCAACGGCTCTCAAAAGCCTCAGATTCAATGGGCTAAACCCGCCACGGAATGGTTCAAGATGGCCTTCCGCCGCATCCGCCGCGAAGTCCAGGCCAAGCGACTGGAGAAAATGGTGCCGGTGCTCACAGAATCCGGGACTTTGACGGCTGGTGACCCGAGGCGGCTGCTGGATGCGATCATGCACGCTCCTGCGAACATGTGGGGTTATGCCCATGTCCAAGAGAGCGGCGGATTTCTCGGTGCCACGCCCGAACTGCTGTTCAAGGTGAAGGCGCAGCAACTGGAAACGATGGCGCTGGCAGGCACGGCCAAGCCCGGCAATCAGGATGCGTTTTTGACCGATGTGAAGGAGATTGAGGAGCATGAGATCGTGGTGCGCTACCTCACGCAGCAGCTTCAGGGCCTGGGGGCCGTGACCCGCGATCCGCGCACCTTGTGCCAGACCTCCGGGCTAGTGCATTTTCAGTCTAAGCTCAGCGTGCAACTGAACTCTCCCGCCGATCCGGCGCAACTGGTGCCGCTGCTGCACCCTACCCCGGCGGTGGGCTGCCTGCCGCGCGATGAGGAGTCGATGGAGAAACTGCGGGAGTACCGCCAGCAGCTGAAGGTGCCGGGATTTTTTGGCGCACCATTTGGCTTTGCCGAAACCGATGGCACCACGCACATCGTCGTTTCCATTCGCGGCATCTGCTGGGAGGGGAATCAGATCAGCCTGCCCTCCGGCTGTGGCATCGTGGGTGGCAGCGCCTTTGATCACGAATGGCGCGAACTGCGCCTCAAACGCGAGGCCGTGCTGAGACTGCTGGCTCTTCAATCATGACGCAGACCCAGCTTATTCAACAAACCCTGCACACCATCGCCTACCTTGGGGTGCGGGAAGTGTGTGTCGCCGCCGGTGCGCGCAATGCGCCGCTGGTGTCCGCCCTGCTCGCCTGCAGCGGCGTGAAGATCTGGAATTTCTTTGAAGAACGCAGCGCGGCCTTCTTTGCGCTGGGGCGCATCATGGCCGACCGCAAACCGGTGGCCGTGGTGACGACGTCAGGCACTGCGGCGGCTGAGCTCCTGCCGGCCGTGATCGAAGCGCATTATCAAAATCTGCCGCTGGTTCTGGTGACGGCGGACCGCCCGAAAAGATACCGTGGCAGCGGGGCTCCGCAGGCCATTGAGCAGGCGGGCTTGTTTGGCGTTTATGCGACCACCGTGGGCGACTGGGACTCCACGGATGAATCCCACGAAGGCCACTGCTCCGACGGGCCAATGCACCTCAATGTGTGCCTGGATGAACCGCTGGAGACGAATGTGGCTGGCGTGGATTTTTCCGCCGCTCCGCCGATGCCTGCCTCTGAAGAAGGGCCACCCGGGGCTCTGCAGTGTGATCTCGTGCTGGCAGCAGGGATGCACCCGCGTGAAGCCGCCGCTGCGGCCGCTTTGCTGGCGAGGATCGGTGCGCCCATCATCGCCGAAGCCACCTCGAATTTGCACCGCTTCCCTGAGCTGCAGCCGCTGCTGATTCCCGGTGGTGAGCGGGCGCTGCAATCCGCACGCCCGGCGCATGTGCTGCGCATCGGTGCGGTGCCTTCATGGCGCTGGTGGCGGGATCTGGAGGATCTGCCGAAGATCAAGGTCACCAACATCACCCGCACAGGGTTCAGCGGACTCGCGCGGACGGAGAATGTGGAAACGCTGGCATGGGAGAACATTCGCAGCACGCAGTTTACCCGCGTCGATCCGCCCTGTGGCATTCTGCGCTTTGAGCCTGACTTCGAAAAATTCCCCGAGTCCGAGCCGGCCTGGGTGAGCAAAATCGCGAAGGCCATTCCCGCAGGTTCGCGGGTGTTTTTGGGCAACAGCCTGCCGATTCGCGAATTCAATCTGGCACTGCAGACGACGAAGCCGGGCATCGAGCTTTTTGCCAATCGCGGAGCCAATGGCATCGACGGACTCGTTTCAACCTTTCTCGGCACCAGCGCGGTGCATGGCGGCGAATGCTGGCTGATTCTCGGGGATCTGAGCGCGCTGTATGATCTCGCCGCGCCGTGGGTCATCGCCCAGATGGAGCATCCGCGGCTGCGCATCGTGGTGATCAACAACGGCGGCGGCAAAATTTTCTCCCGCGTGGCCAGCATGCGCGCCCTGCCTGAGGCCGCACGCAACGTGATCGAAAACCGTCACTCGCTGGGATTTGAGCCCTGGGCGCAGCTGTGGGGCATGGAGTATCTCCAGACCGATGATGCGAATGATCTCGCAGACCTGCTGCCAATGCCGATGGTGATCGAAATCCGCCCCGATCCCATGCACACGGAAGCGTTCTGGAAGGACTGGCAGAAGCCGGTGATCAGGCCACGATGAATGGAATCTCTTTCGTCAGGAGACGAAGGAGGAGGCCACAGCACCCTGCAAGCACCCGCGCTCACGCGAGTGTGGAGCGTTTTGGAGTGCGCGAGGCAAGCTTGGGCGCGACGCCGCTTTCGCTGGCTGGACGATGGGCTGAGGCCGTAGCACACGCTATACCTCGCGAAAGCGGTAGCTTCGATGCAGGCTTGCGCCTTGCATCTGCGCGACCGCATTGATTCGCTCTGCTCACCCTTCGGGCAGCCTCCGGCTGTCTACCTCCGCTGCGCTTCGGTTCCAAAAGGCTGTCGCGCACTCGCAAACGATGGGGCGCTTGCTTAGCGCCCAGCAAATTAAGCCACGATGTAGTCGCGGAAGGCGGTGATGATCACCACCACGGAGCAGGCGCCGGCATCTGGGAAGCCAATGCAGGCCTCGCCGAGGGTCTTGGCGCGGCCAAACTTGGCGACCATGGCTTTGCTGGCTTCCTTGCCGGCCTCGGTGGCGGCGGCCACTGCGGTGATGGCATCTGGGAGGGACTGAGCAGCGACTTCTGCGGCCTTGGTGGCGGCAGGCTCCATGGCATCCACGCAGGTTTTGTCGCCGATGGCGGCACCACCGCGCTGCTTCACGCCATCCACACCGGCCTGGAGGAAAGCGGCCAGTGCGGCGGCATCGAAGGATTCTTTGCCATTGAGGGCTTTGCCGCCATTGCGGAAGAAGGTGCCGAAGATGGCACCGCTGGCGCCGCCCATGCTGCTCATCATCGCCATGCCGACGGTGGAGAACGCTTTCTCGATGCTTTCGACTTCGCCGGCGTTGAGCTTCTCCGTGGCCGCACGCATGCCGCGCTCCATGCCCATGCCATGATCCCCGTCTCCGAGATCACGGTCGGCCTGGGACAGCATCGGCTCGGCAGCGATGATGCGCTCGCAGGCGAGCAGGAGCATGGCTTTGACTTCGTCTTTGGAAAGGTTGGCTTTGGGCATGGGACCGCGATTGTTGGCGCGCTGGCGGGGAAGTCAAATGACAACGGAAGCGCTGAGCGTGCTGGCTACATCTTGACCATCTTCAGCGTGACCCGCCTTCCAAGTGCCTTGGCAGCACGGGAGAGTGTGCCCAGAGTAACGCTGGGATTCTCAGGATCGAGCAGGCGGTCAAGCTGGGCGCGCGATGTGGACATGCGGCGGGCCAGGGCAATTTTTGAGACGCCGCCCTTCTGCATGAGATCGGCAATCTTGAGCGCGATGGCACGCTTCACGGCCACTGCCTCGACTTCGTCCAGGATGCCTTCCTCTTCAAGGAAGCTGTCGAAGCTACTGCCGCGATGGGGGTTTTTAACCTTTGCTGTTTTTGATATAGGCATCTTTTCGTTTCAGGGCGAGCGCCCTGTCCTCCGAGGGTGTGCGTTGGGTCTTTTTGATGAAGCCATGCAGAAGGATGATTTCCCCCTGATGAACGATGAAAAGGGTGCGGGCAATGCGTGTTGGCAGATTAGTGCGCACCTCCCAGAGGCCATCACCGAGGCTTTTCACCAGCGGCATGCCAAGCGGCCAGCGATATTGCACGGTCTTGATGTCCTCGCCGATGGTGCGGCGCTCGTCTGCGGGCAAGTCCTTCAACCAGTCCCGCACGGGTTCATTGCCGGAAGCAGAACAGTAAAAGATGAGAGGTAGCTTGCGGGGTGCGGGCACGGGCAGTAAGTCTTGCTTGGCTGACAGTGTATCATTTTAGGTGCATCTGCCAAGCGATGTTTTCCAGATGCAGCGTGATGCATTCGCACTCGTGAAGCGTTTGCTTCAGCAGAGTTTCATGGGTTTTGCGGGAGGTGCGAACAGGAACGAAACACGCCCTTAACTGAGCGTCATTCAAGCCAGACATTTTGCCTTTGCCGCTCCAGCTTACGGGACGGTCTCGGCATAACTCATGCAGCAGCCTGCTGCAGAGAGATGCGCGCCCGGGCCTTCATCAGCTCCAAAGTGCGTCCGGCTTTTTGGAAGCTCGTGAGTTCGTTTTGTTCTGCTTCGTCCAGTTCCGCTGCTTTGGCCTACTCCAGGAGCACCAGCATCCGTTCACGATCATCCGCAGAGAATGAAAAACTCAGAATGGCAGTGGCTGCCGCCTTGTCCCATCCGCCTGTTCCCGGCTGAATGAGGCGGGTTAAAATGCCGGCTTCCGTGGTGGTCACTGAGTTCATGGAGGAGAAAGCATGCCTCATTCCGCCCATTTCAACCCCTACCCCGCTGCGCGTTTGTCTGCACGGCGCAGCCTGGCGGGCATGCTCCCGGCATTTTGATTCCTCAGGATCTTCCCGCCGGGTGGATGTTCGGCTCCTGAAATCCCACGGCAACTCAAGCCACCCCTCAGGTTGCCACTCTTTCGGCGTCTATCGGCCCGAGCAGCTTCCTTGATTTGCACACGCTTGCCACACATCGCAGCCGCCTGCACTCGGCTGCCACGGCTTTCACAGCCTGCGGAAGCCGTATGAACGGCGTGGTTGCCGGTTGCCACGCCTAAGCACGGCAACCGGCAACCATCGGGGATGAAGAGGCGGTGAGGAGGCCCCATGGGTTTGCCATGTGGCTGCGCATTGGCACGCTTTGGAAACGCGCCGGGCATCCCAAGTATAGACGACCTTGGCGCGCCGATGGTGGGATGAATGGAGTCATCGATGGATATATCATAATAATACTCACTTAAGGCCTGACACCCGCCTTTCCCTCAAACGCTCCATCGCGGGCAGTTGGCAGCGTTTGGCAAACTGCCACCGCAAGCGCGAAGCGTCTTGGAGTGCGTGCGGCAAGCCTGGGCGCGACGCCGCTTTTGCAGGCTGAATGCGGGTTTGGGGCGGAGAACGTTCTCCACCTCGCGAAAGCGGTGTCGTCGATGCAGGCCTGCGCCTTGCATCTCTGCCACCGCAGTCCAAGACGCTGCCGCGTGACTAGAATGGCCCCTACCTTCCCTCCTTAACCAAATCCCAGGTGCAGATGCGCCCCCGAGGCCGGTTTCCACATGGCAACCAGACACCCCATCATGGTTGCCATCGTTTTTTCGGCATGAAGCGGATTAACTGCCATTCCATACCATATCCCACCGCTGCTTGCCACGAATTGCCATCCGTTGCACAGCATTCGAGCGCTGGCGGAAATCGGGTTGCCGGTTGCCGTGCTTAGGGGTGGCAACCGGCAACCATGGAGAAAAAAAGATCCAGGAAGCCCCCTACACCTTCGCGCGTTTGTCTGCACGGCGCAGCCGGTCGGCCATGCCTTTCATGACGTGCAGGGCAAACTGCGGCATCTCATCGACCATGTATAGGAAGTGATGCCGGTTCACAGGCAGGAGCTTGCAGTCGGTGCGGGCAATGGCATCGGCGGAGCGTTCAGCATCCTCGATGAGGGAGATTTCGCCAAAGAACCCTTCGGGCAGCACGGTCTCGACGATGACGCCGTTGATGATGATGTCCACCTCCCCGCTTTGCACCACGAACATCTCCCCGGAATCATCGCCGGCATTAAAGATGGCTGTTCCTTGCAGAACTGACCGCACGTTGGCTGGGCTGGCGAAGATCTCGGGGAGTTTCATGGCATGAGCAGGTTTACAGTTTGGTGTAGCCCACGCTTTCGCAGGGCATGTCCCAGAGTTTTTTCAGCTCGGCATCCAGCTTGGTGATGCTGAAGCTGACGCCGGCCATTTCCTGGCAGGTGACGATGTTGTCGACGATGGTCTGGTGAATCTTGATGCCGCGCGCGTCGAGGATGGGCTTGGCGCCGCGCAGGAGGATGAGCAGCTCCATCATGTGCGTGGAGCCGAGGCTGTTGACGAAGAACACGATTTCATCTCCGGCGGCGAGCGCCAGATCGTCGGCAAACAGGAGATCCAGGATCTTGGCGGCCAGTTCATCGGCGGTGCACATCGGGATGAGACCCACGCCTTTTTCGCCATGGATGCCCATGCCGAGGCCGATCACGTCATCGGCCAGTTCGAAGGTGGGCTTGCCGGTGGCGGGAATGCTGCCGGGCTTGGTGGAGACACCGACGGTGCGGGTGTTGTCGCAGGCTTTTTGCGCGATGCGGACGAGCTCGTCCAGGGAATCGACCGTCTGTGCGGCGGCACCGGCGAGCTTGGTGATCGGCACGAGACCGGCCACACCACGGCGGTTTTGCTTTTGCGTAGGAGGTGCGGAGCAGACGTCGTCGGCGATGATGACGGTTTTCACGGTGATGCCTTCATCCGCAGCGAGTTCCGCGCCAATGTCAAAGTTCATCACGTCCCCGGCGTAGTTGCCGTAGAGAAAGAGAACGCCTTTGCCACGGTTCACCGCCTGGGCGGCTTCCAGCACGATGTCCGGTGGTGGTGCGGCGAAGATTTCGCCCACGGCGGCGCCATCGGCCATGCCTTTGCCAACGAGGCCATGATAGATCGGCTCATGCCCGGCACCACCGCCGACGAGCAGCGCAGGCGCGTCCGGGCGAAGATCATTCATGACGATGGAGCGGGTGCCCACGCGGCGTGCCTTGCCATCATAAGCCAGCACGAGCCCCTCAAAGAGTTCGTCGGCGCACTTGAGCGGATTGTTGATGATCTTCTTGGCAGGATTGGCGTGGCTCATGGTTTGAATCGTCGGGGTTGGAAAAGAAACGCCATTTTTACGGCGTGCACCGGGGCTGTCAAAGCCGATTGCCATCCTTCCACCTCCTGCCCGACTCAATCGAAGCCGTTGCAGATCAGGAGTATCAGACGTGCAACAATCCAAATTCCCAGCGCCAGGAGCAGGTAGGTCATGCCTTTGCGCACATTGTGAAGCTTGGCCTCCAGGACAATGCATTTGGAATGGACCTGCCCAAGCACTGAGCGTTTGACCCCATCGTTCGACTGCCGGCAGAACAAATCAGCATATTCGTCCCCCGGAATTTTGGCGATCTGGCCTGAGAAATAAAGATTGGGATGCCGGTTCGCATCGGGGGCTTTTCTCACGGCCCGAGGAAAAGCTGCGGCGATGCCACGCCCGAAAGCAAAACTCATGAAGAGTATGAAAAGTGCGTACAACGCCAGCACGGCATACTCAAACCAGTGCATGCCCGCCCAGCCATGCAGGCTCAGCCCCGGCCCCATGTTCACGATCATGGCCATCAAGACGGCGGAGGTACTCAGTGTGAGCTGGGCTTTCAAGTCCGCCCGGTTGATCTGCTGCTCAACGTCCTGATAAAGCATGTAAATCAAGCGTGTGACATCGACCTGCGTATCCTGCACGAGAGTGGTTACGGTGCCGAGAAGGCTGGCTGCGGAGGAGGAAGGTGCGACGGGCTGCATGAGAAGTTATCGGCTTCCATAAGCACCAGCTCACCGGAGGCAAGATGGAGGCCTTAAACTGTCAAAATCGTCACGTATCCCTTACCGCCCCGCCATGGATCTGTCCGGCATCTGGAAGGCATTCTCAATAATGTGGACGCGCGGCAACTCGCCCTCAATGAGGATGACCTCGGCAATGTCGAAGCGGAACTTGATGCGTGGATTGCCCAGCAGGCGCAGCCAGTCCATCGCTCCTCGCTGAATAAGGCGCTGCTTGTCAGGACCCACCGCATCAGCGGGGCGGCCAAAGGCGGTGCTGGTGCGGGACTTCACCTCGATGAAGGTGAGCACATCCCGATGCCGGGCGATGATGTCCACTTCCCCACGGTTTCCTCCACGGTAGTTCCGATAAAGCACCTTGCGACCGTGGGTGGTGAGCCAGCGGGCGGCGATGATTTCGCCCATCTCCCCGATTTCCCCGCTGCCCATTTTTCGGCCAGCCAGACGACGCTGAAACGCGGCCAGAGGGCGTGCGCGCAGCCAGAGCGCCGCTGCCCGCACACGGGCATCTCCCGAGACCCGCCGCCGCAGCCAGCGCCACAGACTTTGAGGCCGGGTGAGGAGCCGCTTCATGCCAGATCGAGTTCGAGCTGTGCCACGGGTCTGAAGCTGCGCCGATGATGCGGACAGGGGCCGTGCTGTTTCAATGCCGCCAGATGTCCAGGCGTGGGGTAGCCTTTGTGAATTTCGAAGCCGTACTCCGGGTGTAGCCGCGCCATGGCCACCATGAGACGATCCCGCGTGACCTTGGCGATGATGCTGGCCGCCGCGATGGAGTAGCTGAGGCTGTCTCCCTTGACCAAGGCGACCTGATGCAGGGGAAAACGCTTCACCGGCTTGCCATCGATGAGGGCCGCATCTGGCACAGGCTGCAAACCCAAGGCGGCACGGCGCATGCCTTCCCAGGTGGCTTGCAGGATGTTGATGCGGTCGATTTCTTCGGGCTCGATGCTCACGCAGTGCCAGCGGATGCGTGCGTCGGTGGTGATTTCTTCATACAACCGCTCGCGCTTCACTTCGCTGAGCTGCTTGGAATCATTGAGCACGGCGTGCGTAAAATCGTCCGGCAGCACCACCGCCGCCACACACACGGGACCGGCGAGAGGGCCACGACCGGCTTCATCAATACCGGCCACAATGCGATGCCCCGCAGCGCGCAGTGTGTTCTCGTGGTCGATCGTTGGCATGGTGAAAACAATGGAGGACCACGGCCCTGCTAGGGCTTGATCTCAATGGGAAGAGTCACTTGTGCAGGGGCTCCGCTTTCAGGCGCCTGCCAGCGCAGCACTTCGGTGCCCGGCTTGGCGGGATCTTTGGCCAGCTTGTAAATACGAATTTCCAGAGCGGCTTTTCCGCCTTCCGGCCTTGGCACCGGCTTCATGTGCAGGGTGATTTCGTTGTGCCCGTTGACGAGGCCGCCGATGAGAAACTGCTGATCCAGCCCATCACGAACAGGGTCGTAAGTGATGCCGTTCATGATCATGGTCGTTTCATAGCCGAAGCTCTGCAGCTTGCTGCCCGCCTTGTAATCCGGAACACGGCACAAAGGCGGCGGCGAAGGCATGGTGCCGGGCGGCGTGTACTCGGGGGTGTCGAGAAAGTCGGGACGCTTGCCTGCCTTCAGTTCCTTGACCACGTCCGGCGCGCCGTCCATACGGGAGATGCGGTTGCTGTCATACTTCCACACCCCGTTCTCACGGCCAAACTTCAGTTTCAGCAGGTTTTCACGGATGAGATCCTTGTCCTGCCCCATGTCGATCCGGCCAAAATAAACGAGGTGGGCGGTGTCACCCACCGCCTGCGCTTCCAGCAGGCGGAGTCCGGCCAGGACCGGAGGCTGCACATCGGAGGTAAAGACGGCATCCGGGAATGTTTTGCGCTCACTGACCACCATGTTGCGAATCACCGTCTGACGGTAGAGCGTGATGCTTGCCGCCCAGGCCCTGGCATCCTTGCGCTGCATGGCATCACTCCATTTGTTGTACACCTTTTCCAGCACCGCCTGCAGCCCGGCCTCGTCCTCCTGTGCATAGGCATGGGGGCAGAGTTGAAACAGGCTTAATCCAAGGAGCAAAGAGAGGAAAGGGCGCATGGCGGTTGCGGTGGGGACTACGAAGAATGGCACGTTTCGCGCAAAAACAACCGGTCTCCATCATTTTATAATTAGCATCCCGGGAAATTTGCTGTGATAGTTTTAATCCAGAGTAAAACCATTTGCTGATTTGGCGATTCTGGTAAACGTCAACGTCTTTACCCCCAAAACATGGAGTCCCACAGTGAAGGTCAGCCCCGCACCCCCCCGATTGATCGCAATCGGGAGTTGCTGAAGACCGCCCGAGAAGAAATCTACAAGACGGTCGGTGGTGTGAACCTCTCGGCTTATATTTGGGAACCCGAGATGGACAAGGCGCCCTCGTACCCGAAATCTGTAGCGGCTTTCTTTTTCAGCAGCGGCTGGGACAATGGCCAGGTGGCGCAGTTTGCACCGCACTGTGTGTATTTCGCCTCACGCGGCATGACGACGATCTGTTTTGATTATCGCGTGGCCACTCGTCACGGCACAGGTCCGGTCGAAGCCATGGCCGATGCGCGCTCCGCCATTCGCTGGATTCGCATGAACGCTGTCGAACTGGGCATCAACCCCGGCAAGATCGTCGGTGTGGGTGGTTCCGGTGGTGGGCATGCCATTGCTTCCTCAGCCATTCTCAGTGGGTTCGATGATCCTTCAGACGCGCTGGACTGCAGCCCGGCACCCAATGCCATCGTGCTGTTCAATCCGGTGATGGACACCTATTCCAAGCACGCCTTCGGACGTGACCGCTGGCCGGACCAGGCCACCAGCAAGGCCGCAGACCTCATCCGCGCCATACGCCCCGGTCTTCCCCCCATGCTCATCATGCATGGCACGGGTGATCGCGTGGTCCCCTTTGACGGCTCCTATGAATTTGCGCGCAAGTCGAGCAAGAAGAAGAACCTCTGCCGCCTGATCGAATTTGAAGGCCAGGGCCACGGCTTCTTCAATTTCAATCTCTCCTTTGAGATGTACGAAGCCACGCTCATGGCGATGGACGAGCTTTTCGTGGAGCTCGGCTTCCTCGAACCCGACCCCGAAGCGGGCCTGGGCAAGGTGGATTAGACCGCCGACCGCCTGCGGCGGGAATGACAAATTCCGAAATCCAAATGACGAATTTCCGCTTAACCGCCGTTTCGTCATTGGAGTTCACACGTATTGATCCGCCCTTTTGAGTTTGCCACTCGTTACCCTTTCCAACCCAACGCATCGAACAACCATGCTCCGCTCTCTCCTTCTCGCAGCAGTCGTCTCCACAGCCCATGCCGCCGACTGGCCGCAGGACCACAGCGATCTCAAAGCCGATCCCAAAGCGCAGTACGGCACGCTCGAAAACGGCGTGCGCTACGTCATTCTGCCACATGATGAGCCGCCCGGCCGCGCGAGCATCCGCCTTTATATGGATGTGGGTTCACTGATGGAGCAGGACGACCAGCAGGGCATGGCGCATTACCTTGAACACATGGCCTTCAATGGCTCGCGGCATTTCAAAGGCGGCGAGATGGTCGAGTACTTCCAGCGCCTGGGCATGGGCTTCGGCGCAGACACCAACGCGCACACCTCCTTCAAGGAAACGGTGTACATGCTCGAACTGCCGAAGGTGGAGCCGAAGTACATTGCCGAAGGCCTCCAGCTTTTCCGCGATGACCTGGACGGCATGCTGCTGAACGAAGCCGAGATCGACAAGGAACGCGGCATCATTCTCAGCGAGAAGCTCAGCCGTGACTCCATCGAGTACCGCACGATGATGGCGGGCTACAAGTTTGCCATGCCGGAGTCCATTCTGCCCGATCGCATGCCGATCGGTACGGAAGAGATGATCAAGACGATGAAGCGCCCGCGCTTCGCAGACTTCTACGAAAAGTATTACACCCCGAAGCGTGCCGTCATTGTGGCCGTGGGGGATTTCAAAGACACTGAGGCCGTCAAAGCGGAGATCGTGAAGCAGTTTGCAGACGCCAAACCCAAGCATGGTGAAGCTGAAGAACCCAATCTCGGCAAGGTGACCTCCGGTTATGGCATCATCGCCAAGCTGCACACAGAGATGCAGGCCGAGGCGCTCACCCTTTCCGTCGAAATTCCCCGCCCTGCCAAAAACAAGCCGGACAATGCGGCCACACGCCGTGAAAAGACGATCCGTGATCTCGCTGACATGATGATCAATCAGCGCCTGTCCAAGCTCTCGAAGGCTGAAGGCGCGCCGTTCATGGGCGCTGAAAGCTACAGCTATGAGTACCTCGAATTCGTCAGCGTGAACGGCATCCAGGCGCAGTGTGATCCCAAGAACTGGAAGGCCACGCTCACGCTGCTGGAAACCGAACTGCGCCGCGCCATCGAGCACGGTTTCACGGAAGCGGAATTTGAAGAAGCCAAGGCCACCATTCTCAAAGGTGCCAAGCTGCGCGCCGACCAGGCCGACAGCCGCAAATCACGCGATCTCGCCAGCGGTCTGGTGACCATTCTTGCCAGCAAGAAGGTCTTCACCCATCCGGCGGATGATCTCGCCCGCATCTCCACGGTGCTGGCAGGCTTGAAGGAAGAGGACAGCCACGCGGCGCTCGTAGCAGACTGGAAGGGTGACGACGTGCAGATCTTCCTCGGCGGCAATTTGAAGCTCGAAGGTGATGCCTCGAAGCAGATCATCGAAACCTTCAAGGCCAGCCGTGCCAAGCCGGTGGCAGCCCCGGTGAAGGAAGAAACCGCCGCCTTTGCCTACACGGAGTTTGGCCCTGCGGGCAAGGTCGCCAGCCGTTCGGAAGCGAAGGATCTCGAAATCAGCCAGGCGGTGTTTGAAAACAATGTGCGCTTCAACTTCAAGCACACCGAGTTCGAAAAAGGCACCATCCGCGTGCTGATCAATTTTGGCGGCGGCAAGCTGAGCACACCTGCTGACAAACCGGGCATCATCCCCTTTGCCCAGAGCACCTTCCAGCTGGGCGGTCTGGAAAAACATGGCGTCGATGACATCCGCCGCATCTTTGCCAGCCGCACCGTGGGCAGTGATTTCGCCATTGGCGACGAAGCGTTCCTGCTCAGCGGCCGCACCACTCCGGCAGACCTTGAGGCCCAGCTGCAACTGCTCACTGCGTATCTCGTCGCACCGGGGTATCGCGAAGAAGCGGCACGCCAGTTTGAAAAGAACCTCGACCCGCTCTACACGCAGCTGCAGCACACCGCCGAGGGCGTGATGAACAATGACGTCGTCTCCTTCATGCACTCGGGTGATGCACGCTGGGGCTTCCCAAAAATCGAAGAACTGCGCAAGCGCACGCTGGCGGAACTCAAAGCCTGGCTCACTCCGGCACTCACGCAGGATTATCTGGAAGTCACCGTGCTGGGAGACGTGGATGCTGAAACGGCACTCAATGCCGTGGCCAAGACTCTCGGCGCGCTGCCGAAGCGTGCAGAGAAGAAGCCTGCGTATGAAAAAGAACGCACGGTTGCCTTCCCGAAGCCGGAGGCCAGCAAGACCTTCCCCTTTGACACCGAGATCCCGAAGGCCATCGCCACGGTTTACTGGCCCACCACGGACATGCTCCAGATCAAGCGCACCCGTCGCCTGACGGTGCTCGGCTCCATCCTGGACGACCGCCTGCGCATCAAGGTGCGTGAAGAGCTGGGAGACACCTACAGCCCCGCCTGCTACCACGTGGCCAACGACACATTCACCGGTTACGGCTACATGACGACGATGATCGAGTGCAAGCCGGAGCTGGCAGTCTCACTCACCAAGCTGGTGACGGAAATCGCCGACAAGCTCTCAGGCGGTCCGATCACCGATGATGAATTTGACCGCGCCATCAAACCGATGCTGGCCCAGCTGGAGCAGATGCGCCGCGACAACCGCTACTGGTCCATGAACGTGCTGCGCTGTGCGCAGGAACATCCGGAGCGCCTCGACTGGGCACGCAGCTTCGTCAGTGATTTTGCCGGCATCAAGAAGGAGGAGCTCGAAGCCCTCGCGAAGGAATATCTGGGTGCCAAGCGCGCCGTGTCTGCTGACATTATTCCGATCGAGAAGAAGTAAGCCCCAAGGCGACGGGGTTTCGCTTCGCGGCTTCGCAGCCTGACCCCGTCTCTGGTCGAGTATTGCAGTCCCGGCTTTAGCCGGTCTGGTCGCGCTATCCAGAACCGGCTAAAGCC
>CALRWM010000014.1:0-115394 GCA_943371875.1 Prosthecobacter debontii
ATCGCCGCCTGGAGTTGCTCCAGCGTGGCGTTGTCCACATCAGGTCTGAGTTCTTGCGCTCTCAACAACCATCCTCAAAGCACTGCCGCCCGTTTTGTACAGCACTTTTTGCTCCGCTATCCGGAAATCAGTTTTGGAAATCGCTATAACCAGAGTTTCATGGCTGACGCCGGGCTTTGAAATGGGCCAGGAATTCTTGATGGCTGATCTCTTGGGAGGGATCTTGATCCATTTCTGACTCGCGTTGGTAGAGGATGGCTTCAATGTCGTCGTCTTCAAATGGATGCGGAGGACGGCCAACGGACTCCCACAGGCCTGCAGCAATCCGGCAACGATCTCCGGGATTGAGCTGCATGGCGGCATCCATGATGGATTCAAAGGTGGCGATCATGGGGTGTTATTGGCTCAAAAAATGGGAGGGGCAACCTTGTGTTGGAGGACGGAGGAATGGGGCAAAAGTGGGGCCTGATGAACCTACGACCTGTGGCGGAGGTTCGTTGCAGACGCTGCTGGTGGGCGCGGCGTGAGAAGAAAGCGCTGGGTTTGCTTCCCGGATGGGGACTGGCTTTCCAGGGGTGGCGCTCGCTGCGCGAGCTTCGCCCCTGGCTACCTTCTTGGACCCCTCCGGGGTCCTGATCTAGTTGCTGCGCAATTGCGGGCAAGAGTGCCCACATCACTTGGACAGCGTCATTGGTGACGCGGGGTGGATGAGAGTAGCGGAGCGCCGCACACGGAGTGTGCGGACCACTCCGCGCTGGTGCTTGCGCGATGCTCTTTGAAATTTTCACACCTTACTTGGCTGGCAGGATCTGCACGGCGTCGAGGTGGACGTTGCCGCCGGCGTTCGGGGAGAGTTTAAAGTTTAAGGTTCAAAGTTTAAAGTTCCCAGAGAGGGATCATTTGGCGGGAAGGATCTGCACGGCGTCTAGGTGCACGTTGCCGCCTGCGTTCGGGGAGAGTTAAAAGTTTAAGGTTTAAAGTTTAAAGTTCTCAGAGGGGATCATTTGGCGGGGAGGGTCTGCACGGCGTCTAGGTGCACGTTGCCGCCTGCGTTGGCGGTGCGGAAGATGACGGCGGATTCTTCGCCGGCGGTGAATTTGTAGGTGCCGAGGGAGTAGGCACCCTGGGGGTCTTTGGGGGCTTTGGTTTGATCGACGGTGACGGTTTTTTCGCCGTCGGCGGTGAGGAGGGTGACGGGGGCGGTTTTGGCGCGGTTTTCGTGGGGCTGGAAGTAGATGCGGACTTCGTAGCTGCCGGTTTGTTTGACGCTGAAGGCGAAGCGGGCGCTGGCGTTTTTGTCGGAGCCGTAGCTGTAGTGCTTGCCGACGTAGGGCTTGAGGCCTTCGCCGTGGGTCCATTTGCCGGTGAGTTCGGCTTCGGTGTCGTCGATGACGATGCCTTCGAGTTTTTTGGGGTCGATGCTGTCGGCGGGGGAGGTGGCGGGTTCGGGGAGTTTTTTGGCGTTGGGGGGGAGCTTGAGATCCCCTTCCAGGGTGTCGCGGCGCATGGCGCCGGGCTGGTTCATGAGGTCTTTGAGGATGTCGAGGTACTGGTCATAGACGCCACGAGGGGTGGTGTGGTGGCGGACGCAGATCCAGGCGGCTTTGCCGACGACTTCGCCCATCATGCCGCAGGTGCGCATGACGCGGGTGGAGCCGAGGGCGTGGCGCTCGACGGAGATGGTGCGGCCGGCCATGAAGAGATTGCCGATGTCTTTGCTGTAGAAGCAACGGTAGGGGACGGGGTAGCCGTTTTTGCGGTCGGTGTGCTTGCCGAATTCGGCGCGGCTGATGAAGGGATTGTCGGGGAAGTTTTTGGCGTACTGCTCTTTCGGGTAATGGAGATCCTGATCCCAGGTGGTGGGGACGCAGCCGTCGGGATGGATGATGCCTTTGACCATGTCTTCGCCATTGAGGATCATGTCGCCGACGATGCGGCGGGATTCGCGGGGACCGCCGATGTAGGCGAGCCAGGTGAGGTCGAAGTCGGCGTATTTGTCTGCCTTGAGGGTTTTGAGGGCGGAGACGGCGCCGTAGACGGCGCGGAAGTTGTGGTCGCGGATGAGTTCGAGGTCGTTGATGGGGTGCTTGTCGAAGCCGCTTTCCCAGAACCATTCGCCGTGGACGTAGTCTTCGGGGTCTGGGACGGGGGTGTAGCCGAGGTCGTAGCCCTTCATGTTTTCGGCGTTCTTTTTGCCGACGGGTGCGAGAGCTTTGGGCTCAGGGAAGTCCTCGAGCGTGAGGGGGAGTGCCCAGGGGGTCTGCGGCCAGGTGACGGGTTTCTTGAGGTTTTGCATGACCCACATGTTGCTCATGCCCATGCGGCCTTTTTCTTCCATCATGAACTCGGCTCCGGCGAGTGCGCCGACGCTGCCGTGGCCGGTGCAGTCGACGAAGAATTTGCCGACGAAGCGGGTTTCTTTGCCGGTTTTGGTGTCGAGGCCGATGACGCTGCGGATGTTCTTTTTGTCGGCGGTCATTTCGACGCCGTAGACGTGGGTGTTGAGGTGGAGGGAGATGGTTTTCTCTGCGTTGACGGTGTCTTCCTTGAGCTTGTCGTTGAACTCCTGGGGTGTGGCGGCGGGGCTGTTGCTGGCGCGGTCGGCGAATTCTTCGACGATCTCGCCGAGGTGGGGATAGAGGCCGCGACGGGTGCCGCCCATGGCCCAGACCTGGATTTCGCTGGAGCCGTTGCCGCCGAGGACGGGGCGGTTTTGAACGAAGGCGACTTTGAGGCCCTGGCGTGCGCCGGAGATGGCGGCACCCATGCCGGAGTAACCGCCGCCGATGACGACGAGATCGAACTCGCTGGTCTCGGGGGCTTTGTCTGGGAGGCCGAGGAGCTGGCGACGGAGCTTGTTGGTGGCGGCGAGGTCGTTGGGCGGGGTGAAGGTGTCGTCTTTGCTGAGAATGATGGCATCGACGCGGCCATCGAAGCCGGTGAGGTCGTGGAGGGCGAGGGTGGTCTTGCCGGTGATTTTGACGGGGGCGGCTTTTTCCCACTGCCAGTCTTTGCCGGTGGTGCCGAATTCGTGGTCGAGCTTTTTGCCGTTGATGCTGATCTCGAAGCGGCCGGGGGTGCCTTTGGCGTCCCAGGGGCCGACCCAGTTTTTGGTGCGGGCCCAGAGGGTGTAGGTGCCGGCGGGGAGGTCAATCTCGGTGGAGGCGTCTTTGACGGGCTTGCCCATGCCGTGGGCCATGAGGTAGGGGGAGCCCATGGCATCGATGAATTGTGTGTCGAGCACCCAGCCACCGGGGGTGGAGAAGGATTCGGCTTCGATCCAGAGCGGCTGAGCGCTGGCGGAGCCGAGGGTGAGGAGGGTGGCGAGGAGGACGGATTTCATGGTTGAGGGTTGTTTTAAACGAGAACGGGGGGGGAAAGCAATCATGGGTTGTTTGTTACGGTAACAGATTGGGATGAGGCTGACCACCCTAAGGAGGCAAGGTCCCATCCCATTGCGGGAGGGAAGTTGAGCGGGGTGGTGCGAGGAGGAAGGTCGCGCTTCACCTCGCGAAAGCGGTAGCTGCGATGCAGGCTTGCGCCTTGCATCTTCGCGACCGCACTCCAAAACGCTGGTGCGCGCTGGGAGCGTCCATGACCGCCACGATCCGAGCGCCACTCATGCCCGTCGGTTTTAGATGCGGTCAAGTATCGCTGCGTGCCTGCACCTTGCCCCTCTGACAAGCATTCTCTAGTTCAGTTCCTGGATGCGGAGATTGCGGAACTTGTAGGTCTGACCTTTCTCACCGTGATGCTGAATGGCGATGACGCCGGTGGCATCTTTGTCGTCTTTCACATCGGTGGTGAGGACGCCGTTGATGAAGATTTTGAGGCTTTTGCCACGGCATTCGATGCGGTAGGTGTTCCAGTCGTTGCGCTTGAAGGCATCGCCTGCACGGGCGCGGAAGGCGGCTTCGCTTTCCTTGTTGCCTTTGATCGGACTGGCAAACCACATGCGGCGGCCTTCATCATACAAGCCACCGCTCCACTTGCGGTTCGCATCCCCATCCACTTCCGCCTGATAACCAAAGACCTTGTTCTTCTCCACATGGGCCCGGAACATGAACCCGCTGTTCGCCTGGCCCGCAGGCAGCAGAATGTCGCCTTCAAAGATGAAGTCACCGTAGGTCTTCTCGGTCACCACGAAGAATTTCTTCTCGCCGGTGAGATGAATTTCCCCGTCCACAATATCGATCTGGCCCCACTCATACGGGTTCTTCCAACCCGTGAGCGTTTTACCGTCAAAGAGTGACACGAAGTCATCAGCGAAAGCAGGAATCGAGACGGCCAGGGCGAGTGCGGCGAGAAGAAGGCGTGGTTTCATGGTGGGCCACGACCAAAGCCATCCTGCCTGGCAAAACAAGAGCCTTTGCGTTTTTATATGGGCGGCGCTGAAGACGGAGCGCTGATTAAACCAGCGTCAGCCTAGCTGCCACCACGGAGTTCACCCACCACTTTAGGCACCGCCATTTTGGTGGAGTTGCCCGAGCCGCCAGCCGCGCGGTTGTAACCGCCGCCGAGGGCCTTGTAGGCTTTCACAAATGCATTGAGCTGCTCCTGCTTCAACTCGATCAGATCAATCTTGGATTCGAGTGCATCACGCTGGGTGAGGAGCACTTCGGTGTATTCCGCACGGGCGTTGAAGAAGAGCTGGCCGGCGATGTTGATGGAGTCGTTCAGAGCCGCCACCTGCTGGGCCTTGAGATCGTAGCTGCGACCGTAGTTTTTGATCTGCGCGAGTTGGTTCGCCGTCTCGACGTAGGCTTTCAGCACGGTCTGCTGGTAGGTGTAGATCGCCGCGATCTGGCGGGCGCTCGCGCCAAGGAACGCTGCCTTGATCGCACTCCGGTTGATCAACGGTGCCATCACATTGCCGGCAATACCATAAACCAGCGAAGCCGGGGTGGTGAACGCGGATTCCAGCGAGAAGGACTGCAATCCCAAGGCTCCTTTGAGACTGAGGGAAGGGTAGAATCGGGCGGCGGCAGCCTTCACATCCAGCCCGGTCGCGGCCAGTTCCAGCTCCGCGCGCCGCACGTCCGGACGGTTCCGCAGCAGTTCGACCGGCAGTCCGGTGTTGATACGGCCAAGCATCAGTTGCTCGAAGCCCTCAGACTTCCGCTTCACGTGCTGGGGGTAGCGACCCACCAGATAGTTGAGCTTGTTTTCAGCCACCGTGATCTGCTGCTGAACTTGGAACTGATGGCTTTGGTTCTTGAGCACTTCAGCCTCAAACCGGCGCACGGCGAGCTCCGTGACCCGGGCGTTCGCTTTCTGCAGCTTCACCGCCTCGAGAGCATTCTTTTGAATCTCAATCATCCGCTTCAGGGTGGTCAGCTGGTTGTCAAACGCCACCAGTTCATAGTAGGTCTGGGCGATCTCGGAGACGATGTTCGTGATCATGAAGTTCCGCCCTTCCTGGGTGCCCAGGTAGCGCAGGATCGCGGCATCCCGCTCGTTGCGCAGCTTCCTCCAGATGTCCACTTCCCAGTCAAAGTCGGCAGAGAAGCCGAAGTTGGGCATGTTGGTTGGAATGACTGTTCCTGCGGCAATTTCGTTGGCGGGATTGTCTTCTGCTGCCCCGGCGGCTGTGTGCCTGCCCACTTTGTCCAGGCCTGCGGTCGTGCCTGCGGTGACAAATGGGAGGATGGCGCCTTTGCGCGCACGCACTTCGGACTTCGATGCCTCGATTTCCTGCAGCAGGATGTTCAATTCCTGATTGTTCTGCAAAGCAGTGCCAATCAGGGACGTCAGGTTTGGATCCTTGAAATATTCCTTCCATCCAATCACGGCGGAGTTTTTCGTTCCCGCCGTGTCCGGAAAGTTGGCAGGCAGAGGCGGATCACTCGATGGCAAAGGGCCGCGGCGGAGCACTGAAGAGCACCCCTGCACCATGACGATTAGACAAACGAAATTAAATGCTAGGAGCTTGTTCTTCAGGTTTTGCATGTTCATGATGGCCGTACTCTCCGAGTTCGCTCAGCGGTGTATCGTCTTCATCTGGGAGAAGCTTTCCACGGGCTGCGATCGTGCCGAAGATATAATAAAGTCCGGGAACGACAAGCAGACCGATAACCGTTCCTAAAAACATCCCGCCAGCTGCCGAGGCACCAATCGTCTTGTTGGCGATCGCGCCCGCTCCGGAGGCCCGCAGCAAGGGAATCATCCCCGCGATGAAGGCGAAGGACGTCATCAAAATCGGACGGAAGCGCACCTTGGCGCCTTCAATGGCCGACTCAAGGATGGACAGCCCTTCCTGATGCCGTTGGGAGGCGAACTCGACAATCAGAATGGCGTTTTTGCCCAGCAGGCCCACCAGCATGATGATGCCGACCTGCGCATAAATGTCGTTGTCCAGCCCCATCGCTTTCAGCATCGCAAAGGAGCCCATGACCCCGATGGGCAGAGACAGGATCACCGCCAGCGGCAGAGTGAAGCTTTCGTACTGTCCCACAAGCACCATGTAAACGAACAGCAGCACCACGATGAAAATATACATCGCCTCATTGCCTCGTCCCACCTCGTCAAACGAGAGCCCGGCCCAGCCGATGTCAAAGCCTCGCGGCAGAGTCTTCTTCGCCACGTCCTGGATCGCTTTGATGGCATCACCGCTGCTGAAACCAGCGGCCGGCGCACCCTGGATGGACGGTGCCGGGTAGGCATTGTAACGGGTGATTTCATTCAAGCCCAGCTTCGGCTTCAGGCTCATGAATGCGGAATACGGCACCATCTCGCCCTTTTCATTGGCGACATACATGTCCTTGAGATCCTTCGGCAGCTTCCGGTAGTCCGGATGTGCCTGCACATACAGCTTGAAGAACTGGCCAAACTTGATGAAGCCCTGTTCATACGTGCTGCCGATCATGACGGAAAGGTTGTCCATCGCCTTGCCAATCGAGACCCCCTTTTGCATCGCCACTTTGTTGTCAATGACGAGCTCGATCTGGGGATAGTTGGCGCTGAAGAAAGTGAAGAGGCCGCGGAGTTCTTTGCGCTTGCCCAGCGCCGTCATGAACTCATCGTTCACCACCTGCAGCTTGTCGTAGTCACCTGTGTTGGTCTTGTCCAGCAGCCGGAGTGAGAAACCACCCGCAGCACCGTAGCCAGGAACCGCTGGTGGCTCGTAGAACTCAATCGTGACACCCGAGATGGCTTTGCATTTTTCTTCCAGTTCCGCGATGATCTGAGGTGCGGTCAGTTTGCGCTCATCCCAGTTTTCGAGATTGATCAGACACGTGCCGGCGTTCGATCCGCGACCCTCCGTCAGCACTTCGTAGCCCGCCAGCGATGACACGGATTCGACACCTTCAATGGTCTTGGCCAGTTGCTGCAGCTCGGTGGACTTGGCAGAGGTGCGTTCCAAGGTCGATCCCGGAGGCGTCTGCAGAATCGCGTAGATCATTCCCTGATCCTCCGCTGGAATGAAGCCTGCGGGCAGTTTTTCGTTGATGAAATAGATGGCCGCACCCGCCAGCCCCAGCACGGTGAACGTTATCAGCCGCCGGTGCACGATCCGCCTGAGGATGGCCACATAAATGTCAGTCACCTTTTCAAACACATGATTGAAGGCGGCCAGCAGCAATGCGATCGGCCCGCGCCATTTGCGCTTCTTGTGGCCGTGACCGTCGTCATGGTCCTGGCCATGCTCGGACTTCTTCAAGATCATCGCGCACAGCACGGGCGTCAGCGTGAGCGCCATGACGCCGGAGAGCACGATGGCCACCGCCATGGTGATCGAGAACTGCCGGTAAAAGACCCCCACCGGGCCGGTCATGAACGTCACTGGCACGAACACCGCAGTCATCACCAATGTGATGGCGATAACGGCACCGGCGATTTCATGCAGCACCATCTGCGTTGCCTTGTAGGGAGATATGTTCGTGCCATGCATTTTCGCATGCACGGCCTCCACCACCACGATGGGGTCGTCCACCACAATGCCGATGGCCAGCACCAGCGCGAAGAGCGTGATGAGGTTGATCGTCACTCCAAACATCTGCATGAGGAAGAAGGCGCCGATCAGCGAGACCGGCACCGCCAGCGTCGGGATGAGTGTGGAGCGCCAGTCCCCGAGGAAAACAAACACCACGAGCGCCACCAGAATGAAGGCCTCGATCAGTGTATGCAGCACCTTCTCAATCGAGGCATCGAGGAAGTTGGCCACATCGTAGCTGATCTTGTAGTCCATCCCTGACGGAAACGTCTTCTCCTTGATCTCCACCAGCTTCTTCTTGATCTCCTTGATAACTTCGTTCGCGTTGCTCCCGAAGCTTTGCTTGATCACGATGGCTGCGGAGGGCAGCCCGTCGAGGTCTGAATACAGATCGTAGAACTCACTGCCCAGTTCCACGGAAGCCACGTCCTTCAGGCGCAGCAGTTCACCGTCTTCCGTGGCTCGCAGGATGACGTTCTCATACTGTTCGACGGTGTTGTATCGGCCCACGTAGGTGAGCACGTACTCCAGCGATTGGGAAGTTTTGCTGTCCGCTCGCCCGATTCGACCTGGAGACCCGATCAAGCTCTGCTCCGAAAGTGAATGCATCACCGATTCCGTCGAAACGTTGTAGGCTCGCATGCGGTCCGGCTTCAACCAGATGCGCATCGCGTACTGTCGCGTGCCCAGGATCTTGGCCAGACCCACACCACGGATACGGCTCAGCTCGGGGATGAGATAGATGTAGCCGTAGTTGAACAGGAACTGCATGTCAGCATTTTTGTCCGTGCTGAAAAGGTTCACGTACATCAGCATGTTCGGCGTCAGGTTGTTCACGATGACACCTTCGCGTTGCACCAGCGGAGGGAGACGGCTCATCACCTGGTTCACGCGGTTCATCACGTTCACGGTCGCCTGGTTCGGATCGGTCCCCATGTGGAAGATCACCTGAATGGTTGCCTCCCCCGCACTGGTGGCGTCCGAGGTCATGTACTTCATGTTGGGCACCCCGTTGATCGAGCGCTCCAGTGGAATCAAACAGGACTCTTCCAGAACTTTCGCACTCGCTCCCGGGTAGTCCAGCGTGACCATGACCGCCACCGGCGCCACATCAGGGAACTGGGAGATCGGCAGGGTGATCATCGAAAGCCCCCCAAGGAACAGGATGATCAGTGAGATAACAATGGCCAGGGCTGGCCGGCGCAGAATCTTCGTAAACATGGGTCAAATCCTATAATTATTCAGCATGCAGTTTCATGTCCTTGAAAGCCTCTTCGGGCTTCTTGAAAACATACACTGCTTTCTCTCCGCTCCTGGCCTGCCGCATTCCTTCGAGAACGATCTTGTCCTTGTCTGTCAAACCTTCACTGACGATGAAAACATCCTCCAGCTCCTCGCTGATATGGATGCGCTGCTGCACCAGCACATCATCCGCTCCCACGATGAACACATAATGATGGTCCAGAATCTCAAACGTCGCTTTCTGTGGAACCAGCAGCGCACCTCTGACCATTTTGTTCATGCGAATGTTGCCCGTCTCGCCGTGCCTGAGCAGGCGGTCCGGGTTCGGAAAATCCGCACGGAAGGGAATGGTGCCGGTTTGGTTGTTAAACTCCGCCTCGATGACGTTGACTCGTCCTGGCTGGCTGAAAATCTTGCCGTTGGCCATCACCAATTCGACCTTCTTTCTCTCGTCCGGCTGCTCTTCAGACATGTAATCCAGATACTCAGCCTCAGGGACGTTGAAATAGACCCACATCTCGCTGTTGTCAGACAGGGTGGTTAGCAGATCCCCCTCATCCACCAGGCTGCCATTCCGCAGGTGCAGGCGGTCCATCAGCCCCGGAAAAGGCGCATTGATGTTGGTGAAGCCGAGGTGCGCCTGCGCGAGGTTCACCACCGCCACTTTTTGTTCCCATTTGGCCTTGGAAATGGCCAGCTCCTTGTCAGACACCACCTTGCTGTCCGTCAATCTCTTGGTGTTTTCATACTCAACCTTCGAAACCTGGGCCTCGGCCTCGGCGCTTGTCAGCTCTGCCTGGTAAACCAGAGGCAGGATTTTGAACATCGGATCGCCTTCCTTGACGAGCTGGCCTTCCTTCACAAAGACGGATTGCAGATAGCCACGCTCCACCGCACGGAGCTCAATGTTGCGGCAGGAACGAATCTGACACACATATTCGCGCGTGACGAGCGTGTCTCGCTTGATGGGGTTGGTCAGGATCATCTGAGCCTCCTCCTCCTTCTCCTCATGCTCAGCCTCCTTGTGGTGGCAGCCGCTTAACAGGAGGCTGGCCGCCAAGCCAGCATAAATGAGGGATTTCCGGGAAGCGATATGCAGTAATTCCATTCTTGGGCATACGAAGCCACAAACCCCGGCCTATTCATATACCCTCCTCAAGGGGTTTTTGCCCCCACCCCCGACACCAGTGATAGCGTCCAAATGAAATGATAAGCGCTACACAACTATAAATAATCCGAACAATAGGATAAGATAATAAGTTAAGTCTTAAGCGTGTAAACTCATCGGCACGCCCCTCCACACCCCCTCAGTCATCACAATCCGTGGCGATTCGGGGATGCCCCGCTCATTCTGCTGGTACTGCGTCACCAGCAGATCCACCGCCGCCGCACCGAGGACATCTGCCTGCTGGTCGATCCCGGGCACCTCAGCCATGTCCGCCCGCCAGCCCAGCGAGACATGGTCCGGCCTGCGCGAGGCGGGCAGGGTGGCCAGCCAGTCTTTCACCAGATGCCCGCCGTCGATCACCACGTCCGGCTTCGCCGTTCGCAGCCACTGCAGGAAATCATTGCGGCTCAGCGACTTGCGCAGCCCTAGCAGCGCGCCGGGCTTGGCTAGTGGGTGATGCGCCAGAAAGCTGGCCGACCACGCTCGAAACATCCGCTCATTGATCGTGCTGCCGCAATAAAAGCCGATGCGCTTGTACCGCTGCTTTTTCAACATCCGCAGCGCATTCATCATGCCCAGATAATGGTGATGATGCACCCGGTGCAGCTGCGGCCGCGCATAGCCCAAGCCGATCACCACACTGCTGAATTTTTCCCACGCAATCGACACATGCCCACGACTGCGTGAAACCAGCGGCGAGAGGATGAACCCTGGAATGCCACGCGCTTCAAGAATCTCCGACAGCCGCCGCGCTGTCATCCCGCGCGCAGCCAGATGAAACTCCTCCAACTGAAAGCCCAGCTTCGCCGCCTGCCGGTGCGCCCCCAGCACCAGCTGCTGAGACCACGAAGAGCGCTCGATTTCTTGAGAACTCCGCTCCGCCCAGACAAAAGCCAGCGTCAGGGGCGCGGCCACACGCCGCGTGCGCCGCATGTGCGTCATCAGCTTCGCGATCTCAGGATCAGGCCGGTAACCGATTTCATCAGCGGTCTGAACAATCCTCTCCCTCAATACCGCCTCCACATGCTTCCCACCGCGCAAGGCGCGCGAGACCGTCATCTTGGAAATGCCGAGCCTGAGGGCGATGTCGTTCAAAGAAGCGCGTGCCATCCCGCATTCTACACAAGCTCACCCATTGAATCCAATGTCGGTGTTGCAGCGGCTGCGTTGCGTCGCTTCACTGCAGAGCCCGAATAATTACCCGGACGTCAGGCCTCTCCCAAACGTATACCCCGCGAAGTCATCATGGAAATCCAACGAAACGGCTCACAACCCTCCGGTAAAGGCCCTGCGGACTGGTTCACTGGCACCGTGCGCATTGATCCACTTTTCCAGCCAGCCTCACCAGCACGCGCCGCCGGCGCCATCGTCACCTTCGAGCCCGGCGCCCGCACCGCTTGGCACACCCATCCGCTGGGGCAGACCCTGATCGTCACCGCAGGCTGCGGCCGCGTGCAGCGCCTCGGCGGACCCATCGCAGAAATCCGTCCCGGGGATGTTGTCTGGTTCCCGGCCGGCGAAAAGCACTGGCACGGCGCCTCACCCACCACCGCCATGACACACATCGCCATCCAGGAAAGCCTCGACGGCAAAGTCGTGGACTGGCTCGAACACGTCACCGACGAGCAATATCAATCCATGCAACCCAACTCTTAACACCCCTCCCATCATGCCCTCCGCCAAATCCTACGCCGCCTCCAGCGCCACCACGCCCCTCGCATCGCTCCAAATCCCGCGCCGCGACCCTACTGATCGCGATGTCGAAATCGAAATCCTCTTCTGCGGCGTCTGCCACTCGGACCTCCATCAGGTCCGCAATGAGTGGAGCGCCATGCCCACCACCTACCCTTGCGTCCCCGGTCATGAAATCGTGGGCCGTGTCACCCAGGTCGGCTCCGCCGTGAAGAAGCACAAACGCGGCGACATCGTCGGCGTCGGCTGCCTCGTGGACTCCGATCAAACCTGCCCGCAGTGCCAGGCCAATCTCGAGCAGTTCTGCCCGCACTCCACGTTCACCTACAACTCGCCCGACAAACACGGCACAGCCCCCGTCACCTACGGCGGCTACTCCACCAGCATCGTGGTGGACGAGCACTTCGTCCTCAACGTCCCCGTAAATCTCAGCCTCGCCGGCGTCGCCCCCTTGCTCTGTGCAGGCATCACCACCTACTCGCCCATGCGTCGCTGGGGCGATCTCAAAGGGAAAAAAGTCGGCGTCATCGGCCTCGGCGGCCTCGGTCACATGGGCGTAAAATTCTCCCACGCCTTCGGTGCCCACACCGCCGTGCTCAGCACCTCACCCAAAAAGAAGGACTCCGCCCTCGCCCTTGGTGCTGATGAAGTCATCATCTCCACCGACGCCAACGACATGCAAAAGCACGCCGGCAGCTTCGACTTCATCCTCGACACCGTCTCCGCCGATCACGACATCAACGCCTACCTCAACCTCCTCAAAATCGACGGCACCCTCACCCTCGTAGGCGCACCAGACAAGCCCCTCCCAGTCTCCGCCTTCGGCCTCCTCTTCGGTCGCAAGCGCCTCGCCGGTTCCCTCATTGGTGGCATCGCCGAAACCCAGGAAATGCTCGACTTCTGCGGCATCCACAACATCACCTCCGACGTCGAAATCATCCCGATTCAGCAGATCAACGAAGCCTACGAACGCCTCCTCAAAAGCGACGTCAAATACCGCTTCTCCATCGACATGGCCTCCCTCAAGTCCGAGTAACCCTGCTTCGCCCAAACCTCCCACGCGGTGTTTCCTCACGGAAACACCGCGTTTTCATTTTCAGCCGCATTCCCCATTTCGCTCGATCCCGGCAGACCGCTTCTCAAAAGGAAAGTATTGCTTCGGGGAGCACAGAGGCAAGGAGAGTGCGCCGCCTGCTACTTGAAAATAACAGTCAAGTGCCCGACGCCGCCAACGGAGTGGCTATCCGGAAATGAGCGTTTCCATATGCTTTCGACTGAGTGCCCCTGCCCTCTTGAGAGAGGGTCCGTTCTACAAACCCATTATTGCATCCATCACTTGCTGGCTGAGTTCGGAGACGGCCTTGCCGTCGGTGTAGTGATTGAGCATGAGGGCGTAGCAGTATTCTGCGCCGGATTTGGTTTTGGCGTAGCCGGTGAAGGTGCGGATGCCGGACATGGCGCCGCCTTTCCAGGTGAGTCCGTCTTTGGAGAGGAGCGAGGCTTTGTAGGCGGCTCCCTGCGGGCCGGTGCCGGCGAAGTACTGAAGGCGGGCGAGATCGAGCGGGCGGATGAAGTCGGCGCGGGCGAGGCCGCAGCCGTCTTCCATGCGCAGGCCGATGAATTCGAGGCCGCGTGACTTCCAGTGATCGCGGATGGCGTCTGCGGGTGGCTTGCCTGCCTTGATGCCCAGCATGCGGAAGACGCATTCGGTTTCGTGATTGTCGGAGGTGGCGTGGATGCTTTTGATGATATCGAGCAACGGGGGCGACTGGTGTTTGTGCAACGAGTGGGTGGCGCGAGCGGTGGCTGCGCGACCGCCCACCTGAATGCCTGCGGCCATGAGCACGGCGCGGAAATGATGTGCGGCAAAACGTGCAGGATCTGGCACGGCGCCTTTGGCCTGAAATTTTGTGGAGCCCAGCGGGACGGTGCCGCGAAGGTGGATGGCGGTGGTGTTCTCGCCGCCATGAATGACCACGCCATCGCCCGAATCGGCGGGGCCGGTGGTCACTTCGTTTTTCCAGATGGCGTCGGGGATTTCGAGATTGATGCCGAGGAGTTCTGCGGGAGAGCCGACCTCAGGGCCTGCGCGAAAGACGACGATGTAGCGGTTGTGGTTGAGGCTCAACCCGGATACGCCGCTGCCGTAGCCGTTGCCGATGTCTCCCCAGTTCCAGAAGTCGTTGTAGAGACTGCCGCTGAAGAAGCTGGCATCCACGCGAATGCCGCCGGTGATGCGGGTGAGGCCGCGCTGTTTTAAATCGGCGGCCCAGGCCTTGAGATCGTCTAGCTTCAGCATGGGGTCGCCACCGCCGATGATGATGAGATCCCCCTGGATGACGCCATCTTTGATGGGGGCGGTCGATTTGAGCTCGGTGGTGAAGTGGAAGTCTGGGCCGAGGATTTCGAGAGCGGTGGCGGTGGTGAGGGTCTTGAGGCTGGAGGCGGGGATGAAGGCACTGGTGGCGTTGGCATCCTTCACTGTCTGGCCTTTGGCATTGAGGAGGCAGAGTCCGATGGAGGCGCCTGCCAAGGCAGGATTTTCGTGGGCTTGCTTCAAGAGTGTCGTGATCGCATCAGGCGGGGGCGGCACGACAACGGGGGCTGGTGGTGTGCCATAACGGATCCAAAGCAAAGCGGCCAAGGCCGAGGCCATGAGGAGAATGACGGTGTTTTTCAGCATGGCCGATTGTAACCTGAAACGGGCCGGGGCCAAGCGGGGTGCTGGGAAATGGAGGATGGCAAGGCGGCGCATTGTTTCGCGCCTGTTCTTCACTTGCCGGATCTCCTGAGGGGACTAACATCGCATCCATGTTCGAACTGGCCCCTGAAAAATGGACGATGCATGGAATCCTGTGGGGGTTTTTTGTTTTTGGAGGGCTGATTGCAGGTGCCGGGCTGATATGGACCGCCAATACGGCAAAGTTTCTTTACGGCTCTGAAAAAACCACGGGCGTGATTGTTGATGTGGTCGGCATACTGAGCAAGCGGAGCCCGGGTGAATCGCCGCAGGCGAAGCAGGTGATCAACTATTACCCGGTGGTGGAGTTTCGTGATGCGCGGGGAAGCTTGCACAAGGCCCAATCAGCGCGGGCGGCGCGGTCCGATCATTTTAAGCGTGGTGATAAGGTCGGCGTTTATTACGATGCCCAAGATCCCGCCCAGATGTTCATCGAAAACACGTGGATACTGTGGTTTTCCCCAGGAGTGATTTTGGCAGGAGGGCTGATCTGGATGCTCTTTGCGGGGGGGATGTTGATGCTAAGCAAACGATTTGATGCGAGCTTTGCCCAGAGCAAGGCACAGTTTTACAGCCAGGTGGCCGCCGCAGACCCAGCGAAACGCGGCAACGATTCTTCCAATCTATGAAACCTGAGAAAGTGAAGTTTATGCTGATGGCGGCTGACATGAAGCGGGCGGTGGCGTTTTACCGCGATGTGATGGGCCTGGAGGAGATCTTTGTGAGTGATTTTTGGACGGAGCTGCGGTTTGGGGATGCGATCATCGCGCTGCATGGCGGGCATGATGGCTCGAGGAATCCGACGGGGCTGAGCTTTCAGTATGAGGATGTGCTGGTGATGGCGGACAAGATTGCCGAAGCGGGGGCGAAGATTTTGCAGTCGCCGCAGCAGCGTGAGGGGGAGCCGATTTTGCTGGGGGTGTTTCGGGATGCGGAGGGGAATGAGGTGTTTATGACGCAGTATGTGGGGTGAGAGAGTCGGGGGTGAGAGGCCCCGACGCCTTGGGGGTTCTGAATTCGGCTTTCGTGGTGGTTCCCGGCGTTGCACGTGGCGGCAGGCGCGTATTATATCGGCCCCCTCAAATGCATACGACCTTCATTCCCACGCTTGATGCCCTCCCGGCGCGTAAAACGCCGCTGATGGAGCGGTTTGCGGCGTTGCTGGAGCCGAAGGGGCCGGCGCAGATCGAGGCGATGGCGAAGGAGTCGCGGATGATCACGCGGCGGAATTTTGGGCGGACGATGAGGCTGTTTGCACCGCTGTATGTCTCCAATGAGTGTGTGAACAACTGCAGCTACTGCGGATTTTCGCGCGACAACAATGCCATCCTAAGGGTGACGCTGACGGTGGACCAAGTGGTGACTGAGGCGAAGCACTTGGTGGCGCAGGGGTTTCGGAACATTCTGCTGGTGGCGGGTGAGCACCCCAAATTCGTGAGCGATGGCTACCTTGAGGAGTGCATCCGGGCGATTCGTGAGTTTGTGCCGACGATTGGCATCGAGGTGGGGCCGATGGAGGACCCTGAGTATGAGCGCATGGTGAAGGCGGGAGCGGAGGGCCTGGTGGTGTATCAGGAGACCTATGACCGTGAGATTTACAAGGACATGCACACGGCGGGTCCGAAGAAGGACTTTGACTGGCGTCTGGCCTGCCCGGAGCGTGGCTATGCGGGTGGATTTCGCCGCATTGGGATTGGCGCGCTGTTTGGCCTGAGTGACTGGCGGCTGGAGGCGCTGCGACTGGCGGCGCATTTGGAGCATCTTTACAAGCACTGCTGGAAAGCGAGCTTCACGGTGGCGTTTCCGCGACTGCGGCCGGCAGCGGGTGGATTTACGCCGATGATGGATTTTCCGGACTGGGCACTGGTGCAGACGATCTGTGCGTTTCGGCTGACGTTTCCGGAAGTCGGCATCATTTTAAGCACTCGTGAGTCTGCGCCGCTGCGGGATGCGCTGGCACCGCTGGGCATCACGGTGATGAGCGCGGGGAGTCATACGGAGCCAGGGGGCTACACGGGGGCTGGGAATGATGACCTGCACCTGACGGTCAAGGGCAAGCGCGTGGAAGTGGAGACGAAGGCGGAGTCAAATCGTGCCGAAGGGCAGTTTGGGATCGCGGATCAGAGGTCGCCGCAGAGTGTGGCGGAGATGCTGAGGCTGCAGGGGCTTGACCCGGTGTGGAAGGATTGGGATGCGTCGATTCTGGCTGCGTGAACCCCGAATTTTGATATGAAGATTACTTTGAACGGAGAGAAGCGTGAGTTGGCGGAGCCGCAGACGGTGAAGTCGCTGCTGGAGAGCATCGGACTGGGTGGCAAGCCGGTGGTGGTGGAGCAGAATCAGGTGGCGCTGCTGCCGAGGGAGATTGAGGGGGCGAGCGTGAATGATGGGGATGTGATCGAGGTGGTGCAGATCACGGCGGGGGGATGAGGCGCTCAGGGATTATTGAACGAGTTGCTCCAGGCGCGTGAGCCATTCATTGAAGTGGGGACACTTCGAGCGCAGAGCAGGGAGACCAATGGCGGCAGCAGCAGGTGCTCCGACACGAACCTTGCTGCGCTCATACACAGGAAGGTGATTGATGATGCGTTTGCTGGGAGCCGTGTGTGCACCTTCGTTAATTTCTTCGGGCTGGAAATGGCTGACCTCCCGGCGGAGAGCAGCGATGCCGCCTTCCGAGTTTGTCATTCTGCGCTCGAGTTCATTGAGATCGCAATAAAGGAGCGCCTCGAACTCATGAAGCTGAATGTATGGATGAAAGCGGGTATCACCAAACTGAGCGTATAAGGCCTGTTCTAAGACTCGCACTCTCTCGACCGGGCCGTTTTTTCTCCGTGCCTCGGCCCAGCCTGGAAACTCTGGAGGCAATGCATAAAAGTCAATCATGGTAGTAAACCGAGCTTCGGGATGCCGGTCTTGAGCCATGAGGCGATTTAAATCCCCCTGGATCCTCGCGAAATCGAGGATCCCGCCACGCTTGCCCAGTTTCCGATTGGTCAAGACGACGCGGGGCCGCACTTCAATGTTGAAATTGGCCAAATGAGGGGTCAAAGCCAGATCAGCGAAGGCTTTCTCGGCTTGTCCTTCCACTGTGATATAGAGCCGGAGCCAGCTCATCAGGGCAGCCCTCCCAGCTCGTTCTTTTCCCAGAGCTGGCCCAGGGTGTATTCCTTCAACCAATCGGCGAGCTTTTCGGAATCTTGGCGTTCTAGGATGGATTCGCCATTGCGCTGATTTACAACGATGACTTGTTCAGGAGTCAATTCATCAAGCAACAAGGAGGCCTGCGTGGAGACGATGATTTGTACGTTTTCCGAAGCTTCGTGCAGAAGGCTGGCAAGCAGCTTGATGGCATAGGGATGCAGACCGAGCTCAGGTTCATCAATGATGACGGTGGAAGGTGGATTCGGCTGAAGCAGCAAGGCTGCGAGGCAAATATAGCGCAGAGTGCCATCAGAGAGCTGGTAGGGATAGTAGAGGAGATCGGAAAAGCGGTCCTTCCACAAGAGCTGTGTCTGACCCGGAGCAACCTCCTTCAGCACAAACTCACCAAAGAAAGGGGCCACCTGTCGGACTGTCTCCGTGATCTGTGCATAATTTTGTGGATGGTCTTTTGCCATCTTCATGAGTACCGCCGCCAGATTGGCGGCATTGCCATGGAGAACGTCGTTGTCTACCGTGTTGCAAAGCCCCATGACTGGAGCGGACGGAGAGGTATCATGAAAATGATACACTCGCCAGTCACGGATGGTCTCAACGACCCATTGTTTGGCAGCTGTGGATGGAAACCTTGCGATCAAGCTTTCCAGATGACCACTGCCTTGATCGTTTTCTGTGCGCCATTTGCCATCGAAAGGAGCGGACTCTTGGGCAAAAAAGAACGAGCGATCATCGGCTGCTCGCAGCGTAAAATTGTATTCGTTCCGACCAAACTTAAGGTGTGCGGTGAGTTCTGATGTCACCTTCATGCCACGGAACAAAAAAGCGTCGGCTCTCCCGCGTGCAGCAACATAATTCTGCAAGCCTTTGTTGCTATCAAACATGTGGCCCAGGAGCTCGAAAAAACGGACAAAGTTCGTCTTTCCGGGCCCCGATGAGAACATTCAAGCCATGTAGCAGCCTGAAATGTTTAAGTTCACGAATGGACTTATACCCCGAAAGAGAAATCTCTTCGAGGCGGCGACTTGGAGAAGAACTCATAACGATGGACTGAGGAATCAGGGCGATGATTTGAGATTCAATCGCACAAGGGACATGACGTTCAAGGTCGTTCCTAGCAGTAGTGTATCTCAACAATCACCGGGAGACGCCGGCGTAGCCGTTGCCGCTGGAGCAGAGGCGGAAGAGGTGATTGCAGACTTCGTGGGCGGAGAGGATGCCGGTGCGGGGGAGCTGATCGAAGTCGCCGATGAGGACGGGCCAGTCTGCGCGGTCTTCGGGGATGCGGCCGTGGGAACCTTTGACGAGGGAGGCGTCGAGGGGGATGACGTCCATGAGCATGCGCTGGCCGAGGGCTTTCTTGGCGAGCTTGCCGGCGATTTTGAGCTTGGGCCACTTGATGGCGGGATCAAGGAAGAGCTCGGCGGGGTCGTAGCCGCATTTGCGGTGGATGTCGACACAGCGGGCGAAGTCGGGGGCTTTGCGGTCGTCCTGCCAGTAGTAGTAGGTGAACCAGCTTTTGGCGTCGGCGACGGCGATGAGATCCCCGCTGCGCTCGTGATTGAGGCCGACGAGGTGTTTTTCCATCTTGCCGAGGACCTGGGCGACGCCGGGGGTGGATTCGAGGGTGCTGCGGACGTTGGCGAGGATGCTGGGATCGTTGAGGTAGATGTGGGCGATCTGGTGGTCGGCGATGGCGAAGGCTTTGGAGCCGCCGAGGTCGAGGGTTTCGCGGCCGAGTTCGTCTTTGATATTGAGCCAGCCCTTCTCGCGGAAGACGCGGTTCAGGTGGACGGGCTGCTCGACATTGGTGATGCCGTATTCGGAGAGGAGGACGACCTTGATGTTTCGTGTCTCGTAGAAGCGGATGAGATCGCCGACGACGTTGTCGATCTGGCGGAGATCGAAACGGATTTTGTCCATGTCGATGCCGACGCGCTGGAGGTTGTAGTCGAGGTGCGGGAGGTAAACGAGGGAGAGGCCGGGCCAGTGTTTTTCCTCGATCCACTTGGCGCTTTCGGCGATCCAGATGGAGGATTTGATGTCAGAGCCGGGGCCCCAGAAGTGGCGGAAGGGAAAGGGGCCGAGGTCTTTTTTGATGCGATCCCGCAGGGGCATCGGGTGCGTGTGGATGTCGAAGACTTTGCGGCCATCGGCAGGGTACAGCGGGCGTGGGGTGATGGAGATGTCCGCGGTGGAGTACATGTTGAACCACCAGAAGAGCTTGGCGCAGGTGAACTGGGGATCGACACGGCGGAGGGCCTCCCAGAGTTTTTCGCCGTGCATGAGCTGCTCGGGCTGCTTCCAGAAGCGATGCTCGGCGTAGTCGCGGTCATACCAGCCGTTGGCGACGACGCCGTGATCTCGGGCGAGTCTGCCGGTGAGGTAGGTGGCCTGGGCCGTGCAGGTGACGGCGGGCAGGACGGGCTCGATGAGGGTGGAGCGATTGCGCTCGATGAAGGCCCGGATGGCCGGGGTGTGCTCGCCGATGAGCCGGGTGGTGAGGCCGACGACGTTCAGGATGGCGGTGCGCTGCATATTTCCCAGTTACAAGTTTAAGGTTTCAAGTTGGGCCGAGGATGAATCGTCGTGCAGGGGTAACTTGGAACTTTTAACTTTAAACTTTTAACTTCAGTAGAGCATTGCTGCGATGACGTAGGCGATTTTGCAGATGCAGTGCAGTGACTGGTCCTGGACAAAGGTGGTCTTGTTTTCGCACTTGGCCAGATCGATGAGCCAGTGCAGGACGAACTCGATGGTACAGAGAATGAAGCAGCCGGTGATGGCCCAGACTGCGACAGCATGGAGCAAACAATGAGCGGTCATGCACCAAGGCCAGATCTGCACCGGACGGGAGGGATCCTGCTTGAGCAGGAGAAGATGGCGGTTTTTGCAGGTGGAGAGGAATTCCCCCTGCAGCGGGTAATCCATCAGCGCATGACCGGCGAACAGGAGGAAAATGACCTGGATGGCTTCCAGCCAAGTGTGCGGAGGAAATGGCAGCAGGCCAGACATGCAGAAGTTTTCCACGATGAAGAGCGGACTGCAATGCGTGATTCACACCAGCGCAAAACAATCCGCCTCACGTGCATGAATCAGGCGCTGTAGAAGGCGGCGATCTTCTCATTCACCGCGCGGAGACGGTGGGAAATGGTGCGACCGACACCGATGAGCAGCCATGCGGCGGCACGCGGGTATTCGTTGATGTAGCTTTCGAGGGTCGGGCCGTCGATGCGCCAGACCTGGGAAAACTCGACAGCGGTGACGCTGGCGCTGGCGACATTGGGGTCGAGAAGGTTGATTTCGCCGATGGTCTCACCTTTTTGGATGGAGCCGAGGAGCACTTTGTGGCCGCCGCGCATGGCGGTGGCGTGGAATTTGCCGGAGACGACGAAGAAGAGGCTGTTTTGCTGCTGCCCTTCCTCGATCAAGTGCTGGCCGGGCTGCACAGGCAGGAATTCGCCGTAGCCGCTGAGAATGTCGCGATCCTCGTCACCAAGAGGTTCGAGGATGCCTTGGGCCGGGAGTTTGGGAGTCGAGAGGGAGCTCATGGGAATCAGTAAGGGTGAATTAAGCAGTCTTTTTTAAGCGGAGATGCTCGGAATGGCAAGCACGCTGAGCGAGAAGCCACGGAATCCCCCCCTGCAACACTGAAATTGTGACATTTGCCGAAAAGGGGTGCGATCCAGCTTTTCCACCTACTGTGGTCGTTCACATCTGCGAAGTATGTACATCCTAAATTTTGCTGGATTTCCAAGGGCACCGGTTCAAAATCGACACTTCACTTCAACCAGCCACCCAGACCCTATCCATGTCCGACTCTTCCTCCTCCAAATGCTGCGGCAGCCTCAGTTACGATTTTGCACATCTTCTGCTCCGTCTCTGGGTCGGCCTGCGCTTGTTTATGGCAGGTCTCGACAAGTTTCGCTGGGGCAACGGACCGACGGTGAGCTTCGGCCTGGACAATTATGCGAAGAAAACCGGCCCTCTGGCCAAACTGATGAGCGACAACAGCTTCATGCCTGAGTGGGCGTGCAATGCCTTCGCCGCGACCATCGGTTACATTCTTGTGCCCGTCGGAATCTGGGTGGCGATTGGCATTTTCACTGAGTTTGGCCTGCTGGCCGCCGGCTTGGTCTTCCTTTCCCTGGGTCTGGGACTTGCCGCCCTGCCGGATGACACGGAAGTGGTGAGCAACATCGGTCTTTCCGTTCTGATCGTGGCCGCCGCGCTGGTGACCTCGAAGGCAAAAACTTTCTCGATCGACGGCATCCTTGGCCGCAAGAAGGCATAACCACGACTTCGCGTCGTCATTGGCAGTGAACCCACACGCCTGATTGCACCTATGAATTCCCAGCCTCCCTCCCCTTCCCCAGCGCCACTGTCCCGTTTCATGGACCGTCGCGGCTTCCTCCGCACCAGTGCTCTGACGAGCAGCGGAATCTACCTCGCCACCAGCAAGAGCGCCATCGCCCAGCAAACCGCCGCAGGCCGCACCGTCAAGTGTGCGCTCGTCGGCTGCGGTGCGCAGGGCAATGCCCTGCGCGTGGCCTCCAAAGACGTGCCCGGCATCCAGTGGGTGGCGATGTGCGACATCTGGGAGTTCTCCATCCGCAAGACCAAAGGCGGCTTCCTGGGTGAAAACAAGGCTCAGGTCGAAGGTGAGATCAAAGTCTACTACGACATCAACGAGATGCTGGACAAGGAGCCGTCGATTGAGGCGGTGTTCATCGCGACGCCTGACTTCATGCACGCTCCGTATTCGCGCCTCTGCCTGGAAAAGGGCAAGCACGTGTACTGCGAGAAGATGATGAGCAACACGATCGAGGGAGCACGAGACATGGTGCGCGCCGGCAAGGCGAACCCGGGTATTTTCCAGATCGGCCATCAGCGCCATTCCAATCCACGCTACATCAACCTGCGCGACAACGTGATCAAGCCGGGCAAGATGCTGGGCCGGATCACCCACGCGTATGCGCAGTGGAACCGTGGTGTCTCCGGCAGCGCCCCGCAGGGCGCGGTGAAGGGCTATGAAATTTCTCAGGAAGTGCTGACGAAGCACGGCTACAACAGCCTGGAAGAGTACCGCAACTGGCGCTTCTTCTCCAAGTATGGAGCCGGCCCGCTGTCCGACCTGGGCGCGCATCAGATTGACATGTTCAACTGGATGTATGAGTCGACACCCGTTTCGGTCATTGCCTCCGGCGGCGTGGACTACTTCGATGGCACGGAAGGCCGCCCGAAGTTCGAACTGCCGGACAACATGATGTGCATCTACGAATTCAAGACAGCAGCCGGAGCGCTGCGCGCCTACTATCAAGTGCTGACCACCACGGGTTCCCAAGGTGCGTATGAAAAGCACATGGGCGTTGGTGGTACAGCGATCATCTCCGAACTCGACACGAATGGCAACCAGCTCTACGCCGAACCCGGCCAGGACTGGGAAGCCTTTGCGCTGGGTGACAATCCGCCGATCATGAAGGCTGCGGACAAGGCGAAGAACAAGTTCTGGGAACATCCCCGTGACTGGGAAAAGCCGAAACCACCGTCTTACGGTGCCGTCAGCGTCGCGGACGTGCGTGAGAGCAAGGCGCTTTCCCAATGGGAACTGGCCCGAAAACTCAAGGTCAAGCCGCATACGCCGCACGTTGCGAACTTCATCGAGGCGGTGCAGATGAAAGATCCTGCGCACCTTACCTGCAACGTCGAAGCGGCCTTCAGATCCTGCGTCACGGTGCTCAAGGCCTACGAGGCCTCCGCCGCTGGCGGCAAGTACATCTTCAAGCCCGAAGACTTCCAGGCCTGATCTGCTGCGAAACTTCAACATTCACCCAACCTCCAGCCAAATTCCCCATGAAAAACACCCTCCACATCCTCACGGGCCTCGCGCTCGTCCTTACCCTTGCCTCCTGCGGCAAGAAAGAAGAAACGAAAGCCGACGCCCCTGCCGCTGCTCCTGCTGGTGATCTTGTCGAGATCGCGCTCGAGTTCCCGAAGCCCATGTTCATCGGCACCCCGGTGCCAGCTGAGCTGCCGAACCTTGAAAAAGCCGACCCCAGCAAGGTGGTCAAGTCCATCATGGTTCCGAAAGGCACCACCAACCTTGCCAAAGGCAAGACCGTCACCAGCTCTGACAGTGCACCGATCATCGGTGAACTCAGCCTCGTGACCGATGGCGATGCCGACGGTGCTGACGGCTCATTTGTGGAACTGATGCCCGGCAAACAGTGGGTGCAGATCGACCTCGGCGCCGAGTCGAACATCTACAAGATCGCCATGTGGCACTACCACAAGCAGGCTCAGGCCTACATCGACGTGGAAGTGCAGGTGTCCGATGATCCTGAGTTCAAGGCTGGTGTCACCACTCTGTGGAACTCCGACCACGACGACTCTTCCGCCATGGGCAAGGGAAGCGATCCGGCCTACGTGGAAACCAACCATGGCCGCGTCATTGACGCCAAGGGCATCAAGGCCCGCTATGTGCGCCTCTGGAGCAATGGCAACACCAGCAACGACATGAACCACTACTGTGAAGTTCAGGTCTATGGCACGCCTGCCAAGTAAGCTGGGCAGACAGGATTGATTGAATTAGAACCGCCGTGCAGGAGACTGCACGGCGGTTTTTTTGTGCTGCGGGGATGATTGGAAGAGCGGGGCTTTTTCAGGAACCGGCTTCCTTCTTCGCCAAGGCTACGAAGGACAAGAAAGCCGGGACTACAATACGTGCGCTGGAATTCCGAGCGTTTTACTACCTTCTTAACTCATAGCATCGGGCGGGCGCAAAGCCAATCCCCTCACCCCAGCCCTCTCCCCGAAGAAAAGGACCCGGTGTCGTCGTGTGCCAGGGCGGGGAGAGGGAGAACCGCTTTGGCTGCCCTTGATTCATCCGACACGCTATTATTTAAAGCGTTCTAGACATCCACGACTTTGCCGGCCTTGGCTTGTGCGGCCTGCCATTCCTGGTAGCGCTCCAGTTCGCGTTGCACGAGCTTCAAACAGAAGGCGACCACGGTGGCGTCGTCGAGATAGCCGACGCCGACTACGACGTCTGGGATGACGTCCGCAGGATTGAGCACGTAGAGCAAGGCCAGGGAGACCGCGCTGATGGCCCAGTAGGGAATCTCGCGATAGGATCCCGCCCAATAGTCCTTCACCATGCTCAGCATGATCTTCGTTTGTTCGAACACTTTTTTGAGCTTGGGCAGCTTGGTTTCGATCTCCTGCGCGCGCTGGTTGACCTTGGCTATGTCGAGATCGTGATCGCCATTCGTGGGAGTACTCATAGGGAAAAGTAACCAACGACATTTGTGAAGTCCAGCATGCAGTGAGAACAGTGTTATGAGGAGATTCTGCCACATCAGCACGATTGACATGGCCACCAAGGCTCGAATCATCACACTCAATGCCCACAGAAGCCACCCCGCCATCCGTCACAGGCCAGATCAACCATTTGATGAGTGAACTCATTGAATGCGGACGGGATTTTCACCATCGCGGCTGGTCGCTGGGCACGAGCAGCAATTACAGTGTGGTGATTGACCGTGAACCGCTGACGCTGCTGATGACGGGGAGTGGTTTCGACAAAGGACGCCTGCAGCCAGACCAGTTTGTCATGGTGGATGAAAACGCGCAGGCGTTGGACGGGGATTTTCCGAAACCCTCCGCCGAGGCGCTGCTGCACACGGTGCTGGCGAAACATGGTGCGGGCGCGGTGCTGCATACCCACTCGGTGGCGGCCACGGTCTTGAGCGAGCATTTTCTGAAGGACGGCGGGCTGCGGATTGCGGGCTATGAAATGCTGAAGGGGCTCGCTGGAATCAGCACGCATGAGTCTGAGGCATGGATCGAGATCCATCCCAACACGCAGGACATTGCTGCGCTGGCAAAGGTGATTGATGCACGACTGCAAGATCCTGCGAGCGTGCTGCGCCATGGCTTCCTGATGGCGGGCCACGGCCTTTACACCTGGGGGGAGAACCTTGCGGCTGCGCGGCGGCAGATTGAGGTGCTGGAGTTTCTCTTCGAAGTCGTCACACAGAAGCGTTTGCTCTTCGGCTCGTTCTAACGAGCACTCCTTCCATGGCCTACCTCCGCATTCCTTCCGCAGACCGAGTCATCGACGATGCGGACAGCATCCGCAGTTTTCTTCTGCCCCACGGCATTCATTATGAACGCTGGCAGGTGGCGGGGCGGATCGACCGCGATGCCACGCAGGAGGAAATCCTGGCGGCGTATGCGCCCGAGGTGGAAGCCCTGAAGAAGAGCGGCGGCTACATCACGGCGGATGTGGTGAACGTGACTCCGGACGTGCCGAATCTGCAGGAGATGCTGAACAAGTTTAACCAGGAGCACCGCCATGCGGAGGATGAGGTGCGCTTCATCGTCAAAGGGCACGGCATCTTTTACATCAATCCGGAAAATGGGGATCCGGTGTTTTCCATCGAGATCGAAGAGGGTGATCTCATCAATGTGCCTGCGGGTACGAAGCACTGGTTTGACCTGTGTGCCGACCGCACCATCCGTGCGATACGCCTCTTCCGCGAAAAAGCTGGATGGACGCCGCTGTACACCGGTGACGCGATTGCGAGCGGGTATCAGCCGCTGTGCTTTGGGCCCAATCCCCTCGCCGCCAAAGGTTTCCGTATTGAGCAGGCTGCGGCCATCGCCGCATGATCACGTTTGGAGGCAAGCTGATCCTGCTGGACATCGAGGGTACCGTCTCGCCACTGGCTTTTGTGCATGACGTGATGTTTCCGTATGCACGGCAACATGCGGGAACTTATCTCGGGATGCATTGGAAGACGGCGCTGATTTCACAACTGGCACGTGATGCAGGTGTCGGCGCCTTTGCTTCTCCTGCCGAGGCCGAGGCGGCGGTGCATCGGTTGATGGAAGCGGACGCCAAAGTGACCGGTTTGAAGCAGCTTCAGGGCATGATCTGGGAAGAGGGATTTCGCAATGGCGAGCTGCGCAGCCGAATCTTTGATGATGTGCCGCTGGCGCTGGCAGGCTGGTGTCAGAAGGGCCTGGAAATCCGCATCTACTCCTCCGGCAGTGTACAAGCGCAGAAGCTCTTCTTCGCGCACACGAAGCGCGGGGACCTCACCACGCACTTCACAGGCTACTACGACACCACGACAGGGTCTAAACGCGAAACGGCGAGCTACACGGCCATCGCTGCGGATTGCGGGCTGCCTGCGGAGCAAATTCTCTTCATCAGCGATGTTGTGGAGGAATTGAATGCGGCGCGAAACGCTGGCATGTTCACGGCACTCGCGGTCCGGCCTGGAAACAAACCGGTGCCGCAGCACGATCATCCTGCCATCCAATCCTTCGATGAGTTGAGGCTACACTGACGATACGCCGCCTATTTTGGCCACTCGCCCAAGTTGGCATCAAAGACTTTTTCCCTCGCATCAGTTGAACGCACCTCCACGCCACTGACTTGAACGCCGAGCATGCGCGGGTCTTTGGAGTTCGGATCGAGCTTCATGGGGACCCAACCATGGGCGCGAAGCTCGAGGCGTACTTGATCTTTGGTGGTGGCGGGCAAAGTCGCGGTGAGGGTGTCGGTGTTCGTGAGCGGGGCGATTTGTTTGCCATCGAGATACAAACCCGCCTCAGCGGTAATGGCCTGCGGTGGTGCCATGAGTTTCAGCGTGACGGTGCAGGCTTTGCCTGAAATAACAGGCAGCACGAGCGAACTGCTCGGCATGGACCAGCGTGCGCCGACCTCTGATCCGTGCCAGCCGAGGAGATAGTGTCCGCTGCCAGCTTCGCCCATCGCGATGCGATAATGCGATCGCGCTTCATCGGTCCACTCGATGCTATCACTTTCGTTCAAGGCCGACTGCGTGCGCTTGCCCGCTTGGTTGTCGATGCGGAAGCCGCCCGCCGCTTGGTTCGCCGTGACGATGGCGCTGGACACACCTTTGCCCACACGCACATGCAGATGATCTTCGCCAAAGGTGCTGCCTTGCACAATGGCCTTGCCCGCATCGATCTGGATGGCGGGTGAGTCGAGATGAGCGATGTCCCAATTGACAAAGTTGCACGCGCTTGCGGTGAACTGGCCCTCCGCACCGCGCATCCACACACAGCGATCCAGCGGCCCCCAGAACGCGCAATTAACCAGGCTGACCTTCCCTTTCACCGCCGGGCCGATCTCCATGCCCACACTGTCCGTGCTGCCCCAGCGCCCAACGAATTCGCCATTTGTAATCAGCAGTCCCGGTGCCTGCGCCTGCTCCACCAAGACCGCTCGCTGGCATGAATCCGCACCGAGGCCCACGAAGTTGCCATTCGCGCTGCCTTTGTCCGTCGCGGTGAATTTGTAGCCTACGCCGTAGCCAAAGCAGAACGTATTCAGCACATACAGCCAGTCCGTGTGCGCGATCTCGAAGGCCGTGCCGTTCAAGTTCACCCATTGGCAAAAAGGATTGTTCGGATCATAAGTCACACCGAAGGGCCAAAAGTGGACGTTCTCGATGTGGCCGATGTCCATGCACTCCGTCACATACAAGCCGCGCCACGATGGATACCCCGTCACATTCCGTACCAGTGGCCGATGCGCCAGCACGAAGCGGATGCCTTCATAAGGATTCAGCAGCAGGCATTCGCTGATGCCCACATTCTCAGTGGCCTGCGACGCGATGCATGGCGGATACGGCACTGGGGGCACGTCCGTCTGTTTCCACTCCGGGTAAGTAATGATGAAACCCGCGATGGCCGCATTCGTGCCCGCCAGATTGATGAATGGCGCACCTTCATTCGATCCGCGTCCCGCCATCGCTTGTAAAACTGAACCCGTCAGCTCTGCCGTCTTTCCCGAGCGCACGGTGGGTGGCACGCGGTAGATGCCTTGCAGCGTTACATTCGCAGGAATGGTCAGGTTTCCAGTGATGCGAAACGAACCCGCGGGTACCGTCACCACGCCACCGCCCGCTTTGCCCGCCTCGTCAAGCAAGCGCTGGAAGATGGCGGTGTTGTCCATGGTGCCATCGGCCTTGGCCCCGGCGCTGACGACATCCCACGAAGTGGTTTGAGCAAATGCGCCTCTGGTAATCAAGCAGATGAGAATGACGAGGATGTGCCGGGATTTCATAGGACAAATGAGAAAGTGGGGGATGACATGCCTGCTACGGCTTGTTTGTGGAAGATTGTGCTGACAGCAGAAAAGCGATCAACTGCTTCAAGCTATCCTTCGCCTCGCCGGGCATGGTTCCAGCGGGGACACGGGTGGAATCCCCAATTTCAAAGGTGGCTGGCGGGAGATTGAAGAAATACCACGCAGGCTCGAACTGGATCAGGCGGCAGTTATTATCGAGCGCGCTTCGCGTCCACGCGATGATTTCCTCGGGCTTCGTGTCCATGTAGGTGAAGTTGTGCAGCCAGCTTTGATTTGAGAGGCCGAAGCCGGCGGCTCCTTGCTTGGGGAACTGCTCCACGGCTGTGTGCCAGGTGGCGAGGCGCGGGAGAGAGGCCTCATTCGGCTCATTGTTGTTGTAGGTCACGATCACGACACCCGGATGTTTGCGCAGCAGGGCTTTGACCTGCTCGGTGTATTTGGGCATCTCAGAATCCCATGGGGAAAAGGGCATCCAGCCAAAGTCAGCCCACTGGACAAACATCGCGTGCTGCCCGGCGAAACGGATGAAACCCTCAGCAAGATCAGGCATGAAGAAGTTGTCGGCAGGCAGTTTGTCGCCAGAGCGTTTCAGCTCGGGATTTGTGGTCTTCATGGCGCGGATGCCATAGTCCTGGCCGAAGATCTCCATGAAGCGCAGGCCCACGAGCCACTCGCCATATGAATTTTTATAGTCGGCGAGTTGTTCCAATGAAACAGACTGCCCGTGACTGGAATCAAGCGGCGCATTGGCCGGACCGTTTGGTCCGAGCGTGAAGGTGTCCGAAGAATACACATCGAAGACAAATGGCATCTTCTGCGCCACCAGCGTGTCCAGCATCAGCTTCAGGCGCTGCTTGTCCTTGGTCATTGGATTCAGCAGCACGCTGACTTCATACTTTTCCCCCAGTGGCGCCAGGGCGGTCACCATTCGGTTCAGCGCCTCAACATTCCCATTAGCGATGATGCCATTCCCAAAGCCTTGGTCGATGGAGAACAACAGACGGACTTTTTGCCCGGCCGCCAAGCACCGGGAAGCGGAGCAGGCCAGCATAAACGCGACGATGAAGGAACAGATTTTCATGCTTCGCTGAGATTGCCCCGCACCACGGTCTTTCCTGCGGCCTTGTTAACCACTGTAAAGGCCGATCTGGAGGTGTTGTCACTGATGTTGGCGGAGAGCACGGACTCATCGAGCAACACATGATCGCGGGCGGCTTGACCGTCGATGAAATCGCAGCCTCGCACTTGCAGGCGACCAGATTTGGCGTGGATGAGGGGGCGGAGGGTGTTGCGGGGATCAAGGCAGTGGATGTGGCAGTCGGTAAAGCTGACTTTGCCGCCGCCTTCGATACGGGCCAGGCCGATGCCGTTCGCTGCCCACATGCTACCGAACAATCCGCAGGCGCTGAACGTGAGCGGGGCGTTGTTGGTCGACTCAACAATGATGTCGCCGTAGATTTGTGAGTTCGTGAATCGTGCGCCGCTGTGGCCCTGCATCTCCACCACATGCACGGCGCGGTTGCAGCCGTCCGCGCCGCCACCGATGACATGCGCGTTGCCACCACCCTGATACGCCGCCGCAGCGCTGGTGCAGCGGATGAACTGGAAGCCGGTCTCATAGTCGATGCAAAAGCAGTTCGTCAGATGCTGCCAGTCTGAGCGGCCAATGATGAATGCTTTGCCCTCTTTTCTGCGAAACTCAGCCGCCGCCCCCGTTGCGCCCCAGAAGGGCCAAAAGTGTACGTTCTCGACGCGCCCCACGTCAATGCAGTGATCAATGAACAGCCCCCGATACAGCGGTGCACCATTGAGGTTGCGAATGAAGTGACGGCCAGTGTGTCGGCCACCAAAATCCACCGCCTTATACGGATTAACAAGCAGAACGTCGATGATGGAACAGTTGTCCGCGCCACTGAGCAGCGAGCTGATTGTCCACGGATAGGCGATGGGCGGATTAGTATCGGTCTGCTCGGGATGATACACTGCGATGCCTTTCAGCGTCGCGTTGTAATCGAGTTGAATGAATGGTGTTCCGTCCGCTTCGCCCTTGCCGCTGAAAGCGAGCAACACGGAGCCATTTGACGAGCCCTTCCCCAGAGAGTCCGCCGTCCATGGAATGGTCGGCGGTGCGGTGAAGATGCCCTCCAGGGTCACGTTGCGCCTGATGATGAGCTGACCGTTGAGCCGATAGGTTCCAGCAGGCACAAACACCATGCCGCCACCCGCCGCCGAAGCAGCATCAATCGCGGTCTGAAACGCCGCCGTGTCATCGGTCGTCTGATCCGCCTTCGCGCCAAATGACCGGACATTTAGCCGATGATCGCCACCGGATGACGTTTCCGGCCTCGCCTCCGCGCCGAGTGAGGCACCAAGTGTGACAAGGCCAGCACAAGTGAAGGCGGCGCGGCGTGAGAAGTTCATATGCAATTATTTTTACGGGTCGGGAGCGTGACAGTCTTTCAGCTGAACTTTGTGCTGGCATCTGCTTTACAAAACGTTCACATCGCCATTGCATGAACATTCACGGACAGCCGCACCGCTCAATTGAAGCCGATCACTCGACACGGAGCGCACGCATCATCGATCAAACCTTTCTGCCGCACCAAGTGGAATGGCGTGACCTGCAGACGATGGAAGACGCGGCCGAGGCCATCCAAGTGATGCGCGTGCGTGGAGCGCCACTGATTGGTGCGACGGCTGCGTTTGGTTTGTACTTTGCGCTGCGGGATGATGCCACGGATGCGGCGCTGCAACGGGCCTATGAAGTTCTGCATGCCACGCGTCCCACGGCGATCAATCTGCGCTGGGCGCTGGACCGGGTGAGGCGTGTGGTTGCACCGCTTGGCATCGAACAACGTGCTGGTGCGGCATGGAATGAGGCGCTGGCCATCTGTGAGGATGATGTGATGACGAATCACGCCATCGGCAAACATGGGCTGGAATTGTTTCGAGCCATTCAAGCGAAGAAGGCGGATTCCTCTGCGCCGCTGAATGTGATGACGCACTGCAACGCGGGCTGGCTGGCCACGGTGGACTGGGGCACGGCGATTTCACCGATCTATCAGGCATATGATGCGGGCATGAACGTGCATGTGTGGGTGAGTGAGACGCGCCCACGCGGCCAGGGGGCTTCGCTGACGGCCTTTGAACTCAAGGAGCATGGAGTGCCGTATACTTTGATTGTCGATAACAATGCGGGACACCTGCTGCAGCGCGGGCTGGTGGATGTGGTCATCGTGGGCACGGACCGCGTCACGGCGCATGGGGATGTGGCGAACAAAATCGGCACCTACCTCAAGGCGCTGGCTGCCAAAGCGCATGACGTGCCGTTTTACGTGGCCACTCCCGTCAGCACCATCGACTGGACGATCACGGACGGCATTCGAGACATCCCCATCGAGCAGCGCAGCGCCCGGGAGGTGACGCACATGCCCGGATTGAATGCGGCAGGAATGCGTGAGGAGGTGCTGATCACCCCGGCGGGAACTCAGGCGCGTAATGACGGCTTTGACGTGACGCCCGCGTCTCTGGTCACGGCGTTAGTGACGGAACATGGGGCTTTTGCGGCCAGCGCCGATGCGTTGCGGCAGCTGAAGGCTTTGATTTAGACCACAGCTCATTTTTTTCAGCTTTTAGACATTATTCGGTGAACGACATGCGAATACTTGGGGTCTGCTTCACGAAACCAAGGAAAATCATTGCATGAAAAGCTGCCTTAAGAGTGTGTTGACGGGATGGGCGTTGCTCATCGGAACATCGGGTGTTTTGGCCCAGCAACCAGCGCCTGCCTCCAGGGCGATCATCGTCTTTGATGCCTCGGGGAGCATGTACGGCGAAGTGCCGGGAGGAGTGAAGATCGACATCGCGAAGAAGGTGGTGAGCGACATCGTCGGCTCCATTGATCCAGGCATGGAGCTGGGGCTGATGGCCTACGGACATCGCAAAAAAGGCGACTGCGAGGACATCGAACTGCTGGTGCCGCCGCAAACTGGGAGTTCGGCAGCGATCTTGAAAGCGGTGTCCAGTTTGGAACCGAAAGGCAAGACGCCGCTCACTGCAGCGGTGATTCAGGCAGCCAAGTATTTGAAATTTGAGGAAGCGAAGGTGTCCGTGATTTTGGTCAGCGACGGGGTGGAGACCTGTGACAAGGATCCCTGCATGGCAGCGGAGGAACTGGAGCGGCTGGGAATCGACTTTACCTGTCATGTGATCGGCTTTGACCTCAAGCCGGGCGAGTCATCGGGGCTCGAATGCCTTGCGAAAAAGACGGGAGGCATGTACCTCGCGGCCAAGGACGCCGCGTCGCTGAAGACTTCGCTCGAAGCCGCGATGAAGCAGGTGGCGAAGCCGGTGACCACGCTTGTGGTGGAAGCCAAAAAGTCCTCTGGTGGTGCTTTGATCGAAGGCGTGAATTTTCAGGTCTTTGCTGAAGGCGGCGGTGAAAACGCGATCGCCACGGGGAGTGGTGGGCACTGGAGCACCGAGCTGCCGAAGGCGGGCAAGTACACCCTCAGCGCCAAGTTGGGGGCGAAGTCAGTCGAAGTCAGTCTGACTGTGAAGGACGGCGAAACCGTGACCAAGGAAGTCGTCTTTGCGGAGACGGGGATCAAGGCCGTGGCTTACGACAAGGAAGGTGGCGCCGCGTTTGAAAGGGAGGTGAGCTGGGATCTCTTCGGGCCGGCGGACGCTGAGGGAAATCGCGCCAAGGTTTCCTTCAGCTATGAGGCGAAGCCTTTCCTGAAGGTGGCTCCGGGCACCTACCTGCTGACCGCCACGCGCGGCAACGCCAGTGCCAGTGTGGAGGTGACCGTGAAGGAGGGAGCACCGCAGGAGGTGAAGGTCATCCTTGGCAGCGGCAATCTCAAACTCAGCGCCATCAACGCCGAAGGCCTGCCGCCCATCGCCAAAGACGTGAGCTGGGACCTTTTCTCCCCACCCGACGCCGAGGGCCAGCGCAAGAAGCTGGGCTTCAGCTACGAAGCCCAGCCCAAGATGACCCTGCCCTCCGGCCCGTGCCTTGTCGTGGCCACTTATGGCAACGCCAAGGGGCAAAGAGAGATCGAAGTCAAAGCGGGCGAGACGCAGGACATTGTGGTCTTGATTGGCAGCGGGAAATTGAAGCTTTCGGTCATCATGGAGGAAGGCGGCACAGCGTTGACGAAGGATGCGTCCTGGGATGTTTTTGGCGAAGCCGATGCCGAGGGCAACCGGCCCAAGATCGCGTACAGCTATGATGCGCAGCCCACCCTTTCACTGCCAGCAGGGAAGTACCAGGTGGAGGTCGAAGTGGGCAATGCCAAGGGCAAGGTGATGGTGGAGATCAAGGCAGGAGCCACGCTTGAAAAGGTGGTGTCTCTTGGAGCCGGCAAGATCAAACTCTCTGCACTCACCACGGAAGGTGCGGAGGCGCTTTCCAAAGATGTGACGTGGGAGGTTTTTGGCGCCGCTGATGCCGAAGGGAACCGGACCAAGGCTGGATACAGCTATGATTCCGTGCCCACGCTCAGCCTGCCTGCGGGAAAATACTTGGTGCAGCTGGAGTGGGGCAGCGCCAAGGCGAAGCAGGAGGTCGAAGTCGCGGCCGGCAAGTTCAAGGAGATCCCGATCATCATCAATGCCGGCACAGTGGCCCTGAGTGCTGTCATGGCCGAAGGAGCGGACCCTGCGCCTGAGGGCCTCAACTGGGATGTGTTTGGCGAAGCCAATGCTGAAGGGGAACGCCCCAAGGCGAGCTACAGCTATGATGCGCAGCCTAAACTCCACCTGACTGCTGGCAAATACCTCGTGGTGGCGACCCGTGGTGCTGCCGTGGCTCAGATGGAAGTGGAAGTGCAGGCGGGCAAGATGGCCACCAAGGCGCTGAACCTCAATGCGGGAACCTTGAAACTCAGTTCAAGCACGCCCGGCAGCTGGGAGATTTTCGGCGCGAAGGATGCCGAGGGGAACCGGAAAAAACTCACCTATTCGTATGATGCGGAGGCGAAGCTCTTCATCCCCGCAGGCAAGGTGCTGGTGGTGCGCAGCGAGGGCGACAAAAAGGCCGAGCAGGAAGTGGAGATCAAAGCCAATGCGCCTACTGAGTTGACGCTGGATGCGAAGTAATGTGCCAATCTAGTCTTTACTATTATAACGCTTGTAAAGTTCCGTGCATCACAGACGCTGCACTTCCACATTATGAAATACACACATCTTTTGCTCATCGGGCTGCTCGCGGGCAGCATGACATCCTGCAACAAAACCCCGGAAGGCTCCAAAGCCGCCGAGGACACGAAGAAGGCGACGGAAGCCGTCAAGGAGGCCGTCAAATCCAACGCTGACGCTGCGGCGAAGGAACTGGAAGCGGCCAAAGTTGCGGCTGAAAAGAAAGCTGCCGAACTGAAAGTGGCGGCAGAAAAGGAAGCCGCCGCACTCAAGGAAGCTGCAGCCAAGAAAGCTGCTGAAGCGGCCAAGGCCGTGGAAGAAGCTGCTGCGAAAGCCAAGGCAGCACTGACACCGGCACCTGCGGCTCCCGCAGTTCCGGCTGTGCCAGCGCCTCCTGCCGCTCCGGCCACGCCGCCGGCAGCGCCTGCAGTGCCGAAATGATCGTCACTTCAGCATGAATCACGCGAGAGCGTCAGGGGATTTCTCCTGACGCTCTTTTTATGTGGGGGGACTGGTACGGTGCCATCCGTCAGGGATGGCACCTAGCGACGGAATTACACTGCCTTCGGGACTTCAAAGCCTGGGCGATACTCACGGGTGAGGAGGGCGAGGGCTTCTGGGGTGGCGGTGTCGCCGATGAAGGTTTCCTTGGCGACATCGATTTCCAGCATGGGGCCCATCTTGATGTCGAGCTTGGAGGCATCGAGTTCGTTTTTGATGAGGTGCTCGTGGAAGTCGGCGATGACGTCATTCCAAGGCTGGAAATCTTTGACTGCGGCTTCGGCTTGTTCGCGGTTGTACTTCTGGCCGAGGCGGAAAGAGTTGTTGGCGAGGTGGCACCACGCGCTGGAGAAGTGAATCTTCTCCACTTCAGCCTTCAGGTCGTCCTGCTTGCGGCTGCGGATGGCGTCGATGAAATTGGCTGCGTGGTTTTTGCCGCCGTCGCCTTTGAAGATGTGGAGCTTTTTGCCTTCGGAATCAAAGGCTGTGCCACCGCCGCGACTGCCGGTGTAGTAGCCGCCTTCGCACTCGATGATGAGGAAGGCGCCGGTGCGGCGGCGCAGGTAGACGTCGGGGGCTTTGATGCCTTTTTGACGTGGCAGGTTGTGGAAGTCGATGATGACCGGGATGCTGCCGGTGTCCATGTAGGCGAAGTGGGTGTTGGGTGTCTCGCCGGCGTCATTCCAGGCGAAACGTCCGCCGCCGGCGATGACGCGCTTGGGCAGCGGCACTTTGTCGCGGAAGACGACATTGCGGAGGTCATCGAGGATGTGCGGGCCCCAGTTGCCCATTTCGCCGTTGCCGGTGTTCCAGTTCCAGTGCCAGTCGTAGTGGAATTTTTCGCGGTAGATGGGCTCATCCTTCGCAGGGCCAAGCCAGATGTCGAAGTCCACCGTGGCGGGTGGAGTGAGAGGCTGTGCGAGTTTGCCGATGGAGTTGCGCAGGCTGTAGTGATTGCAGCGCACGTATTTGATCCTCCCCATGGTTTCGGCATCGAGGAAGGCTTTGATTTCCTCCTGCAAAGGGTCGCTGCGCTGCTGCGTGCCGCCTTGCACGATGCGGTTGTACTTGCGGGCGGCTTCGACGAGTTTGCGACCTTCCCAGATGTTGTGCGAGACGGGCTTCTCGACATAGACATCCTTGCCTGCCTGCATGGCCCAGATGGAGGCGAGGACGTGCCAGTGATTGCCGGTGGAGACGACGACGGCATCAATGCTCTTGTCTTCCATGACCTTGCGGAGGTCCTGGCTGGTCTTGGCGTTGGGGAAAACCTTTTTGGCTTTGTCCAAAGCTGCGGTGTCGGGATCGCAGAGGTAGGCGATTTCTACTCCAGGGACTTTGGCCATTCGGCCAGCATTGCCCAAGCCCTGGCCGCCGAGGCCGATGGAGGCGATGCGGATGGTGTCATTGGCCCCGAGCACACGACTGGCTGACAGGGCGGTGAAGGCGAGAGCGGACTGGGAGATGAACTGGCGGCGTGAGGTCATGGTGAGGGCTGGTTGAGTGCAGTTCTGTCAGAATGATCAACGGCACGCAATCATTTCTTTACACTTGGCGCGGCCGACGAGGAAGAGGCCGCAAGAACTGTTGCCACGCTGCCGCATGTCGCGGCTTCTTCGAGGAGATGGGGAGATGCGGTTGCTACTGGAGTGCGAGGCGGGCGGTGATCTTTCGCTCTGGCGCGGGGAAGAGCGAGGGGGGCTTGCGGGGTGCTACGGAATAAATTCCGCGCTCCAAAAAAAGAGGCCGCTTTGCAGCGGCCTCTTCGTGGTTTTGAGTGTTGAGCAGATGAGGCTTAGCCGAGGTCTTCGGCAGGGGCGGCGTCGCCAGCGGCGGCAGCAGCGTCCTTATCCTTCATGGCGGCCTTGCGGCTCATCTTGATGCGGCCCTTGTCGTCGATGCCGACGCACTTGGCGGTGACGATATCGCCGGTCTTGACGACATCTTCGGTGCGGTTGACGCGGAAGTCGGCGAGTTCGCTGATGTGGATCAGGCCGTCCTTTTTGCCGCCCAGGTTCATGAAGGCACCGAAGTTCGTCGTGCTGACGACGCGACCGGTGTAGGTCTTGCCGACCTCGATTTCCTGAGAGGTGCCGCTGATCATTTCGACTGCGCGCTCAAGGCTTTCCTTGCGGGAAGCGTAGATGTAGACGGTGCCGTCGTCTTCGATGCTGATTTCAGCGCCGGACTCGGCCTGGATGGCCTTAATGTTCTTGCCGCCAGGACCGATGAGTTCACCGATCTTGTCTGGGTTGATCTTCACGATCTCAATGCGAGGAGCATACGGGCTGAGAGGCTTCACTTCAGCGATGGCCTGGGCCATGGCGGAGAGAACCTGGGTGCGGCCGTCCTTGGCCTTGACGATGGCTTCTTCGAGGATGCTCAGGGGCAGGCCGGGAAGCTTGAGGTCAAGCTGGTAGCCGGTGACGCCTTCGGAGGTGCCGCAAAGCTTGAAGTCCATGTCGCCGAAGTGGTCTTCGCTGCCGATGATGTCGAGCATCGTGAGGTAGCGAGTCATGTTGTCGCCTTCGAACTCGGAGACGAGACCGACGCTGATACCACCGACGGGGCGCTTGAGAGGGACGCCTGCATCGAGGAGGGCCATGACGCCGGAACAAACGGAGGCCATAGAGGTGGAGCCGTTGGACTCCATGACTTCGCTGCTCACGCGGATGGCGTAAGGGAAGACTTCCTTGGCTGGGATGACTGGCTCGATGGAGCGCTCTGCGAGGGCACCGTGGCCGATTTCACGACGATTCTGACCACCGAAGCGGCCGGTTTCACCGACGGAGAACGGAGGGAAGTTGTAATGAAGGATGAAGCGCTTGGAGTCCGGGCCACCTGCGTAGGTGTCCATTTCCTGAGCTTCGTCTGCTGGAGCGAGGGTAGCGATGGAAAGAGCCATCGTTTCGCCACGGGTGAAGCTGGCGGAACCGTGGGTGCGGGGAAGCACGGAGGCTTCGCCGGAAAGCTGGCGGAGCTGGTCGATGCCGCGACCGTCGCAACGGCTCTTCTTGTCGAGGATGGAGATGCGGAAGGCTTTCTTCTGGAGGTAGTCGAAGGCCTGGCTGACTTCGAAGCCTGTGGCTTCTGGGAACTTGGCCTTGATGGCTTCAGCAACTTCGTCCTTGAGAGCGCCGACGGCTTTGCCGCGAGCCACCTTGGAAGGGGTGTAGAGAGCGCCTTCGATGCGATCGCCAGCAACTGCGTAGGCGATTTCGAGGAGTTCGTCTTTCACGAGCATGAGAGGAACTTCGCGCTTGGCCTTGCCAGCGAGCTTGGTGAGTTCTTCCTGAGCGACGACGATCTTGGCGACTTCGGTTTGGGCGAAGTAGAGGGCTTTGACGAACTCCGCTTCCGGGATTTCGTTGGCGGCGCCTTCGATCATGACGACTTCGGTCTTGTTGCCGACGTAGACGAGATCCAGATCGCTTTCAAGGCGCTGGCTCTGGGTCGGGTTGACGACGAACTCACCATTGATGCGGCCGATACGGACGGCACCGACAGGGCCTGCGAACGGGATGTCCGAGACGCAAAGAGCGGCGGAAGCGCCGTTCATGGCGCAGATGTCCGGATCGTTTTCGCCGTCTGCGCTGAGCAGGATGGCAACGACCTGGGTGTCGTAGTAGTAGCCCTTCGGGAAGAGCGGACGCAATGGGCGGTCCGTCATACGGCAGGTGAGGATTTCCTTTTCCGTAGGGCGGCCTTCGCGCTTGAAGTAACCGCCGGGGAAGCGGCCTGCAGCGGAGGCTTTTTCCTTGTACTCAACGGAGAGAGGGAAGAAGTCCTGGCCGTCTTTGACTTTCGTCGCGGAGACAGCGGTGACGAGGATGATGGTGTCGCCGAGACGCACGGTAACGGCGCCGTCAGCAAGCTTGGCAAACTTGCCGGTTTCGATTTCGAGGGTACCAGCACCGAGCTGGATTTTTTGTGTATGAATGGCCATAGGTTGGCTTGTGTGTGTTGTTTGGTTTGGGTGAAATTAGATTCCAGGCTTCAGCCCGGCGGTGGTACGACAGTGCGTACCAAGCAGCATGAACATCGGCTGAGCCGACATGCGTGTAGAAGCCTGCAACAGAAAAAAGGGGCGATGCACGTGGCATCACCCCTCGCAAAAATTCTGTTAGCGGCGGAGACCGAGGCTCTTGAGGAGCTTCTGGTAGCGCTCGTTGGCGGTCAGCTTGAGGTAGTCAAGCAGCTTGCGACGACGTGCGACCATCTGAAGGAGGCCGCGACGTGTGGAGTGATCTTTCTGATGCGTGCCGAGGTGCTGCGTCAGGTCGTTGATTCGCTTCGTCAAGAGGGCCACCTGGACATCGGCGCTGCCGGTGTCTTTTTCGTGGATCTTGAAGGAGGTGGAATCGGTGATGGTTGCTTCGCTCATGGTTCGTTTGAATGGCCAGACAACTTGTCAGGCGGTGTGTGTTCTAGGATGTGGGGCCGCGAAGGAACCATAAACGCTCTTTTTGGCAAGAGGAAGTTTGAGGAGTTTGCGGTTGCTGGCAGAGGTTTGTCGGAGGCGGGAGAGTGGTGTTTTTATGGGAAAACCCAGCCATGGGCTGCTGTGGCAGGCTGCACTTTCAAGAAAAACGCACGGTGAGCAGGGAGTGGGAGGGTGGCACTGACGTTCAGGAGGGAGGCGCTGCCTTTTGCGGTCCAGTAAGCGGTGGGCGCACGATTGAGCAGCCAGAAGCTGTCATAAGTGGTGGCTCCCGCCACGCGGTCGGCCAGCCAGAGTTGAAGCTGGTCGGCGCTGGCCATGCTGGTGGAGGCGGTGAAGCCCTGATCAGCGGTCAGGCCCAGGCGCAGCGGGGTGGCGTCCACCGGCCAGGGCATGGCCAGAAGGTTTTGCCCTACATTCAATGATTTGCGCCAAGGGCTCACACGCACATGGCCTGCGAGGGTGACCGACTTGGGCTGGGTGGCGGCTTTGACCATGAGACCTGTGCCGGGAGGGATGATTTTCGCGTTCTGGGAGAGGTGCGCGGTATCATCGGCGGAGACCCACTGGCGGACGCCGGAACGTGCCGAGAGCCAATGGGCATGCCATGCACCGTTCTCATAAAAGAGCACCTGATCGGCGGCTTCCGCCACTGCTGCGGCCTGAAACACGTCCACGGGGAAAGCCTGCGCCAGCGTCACATGCGGACGCAGCACCACCCGAGCACCTATCAAGTCTTCCGGCAGCGTTTGGAGCGTGCTGAGCGGTGAAGCGGAAACCAGCGTGGCGACGCCCGCTGTGAGACTGGCGATTTCAAAACGATGACCGGCCTGCGTGCCGTCCAGCACTTCAAGATAGCAGGAAGTGGCGGCATCGATATGGACCGCCTGAGCATTGGCGAGGATGAGCGCGGACGAACCGGACAACTGCTCGATGCAACCGGCATACAACGGTGCATTCACAAGGGAGATGCCAGATGTCTGCGAACCAGCCGTGAAAGTGAAGCGCTGCCAGGCCTGGGGTGTGGTGACGGCGCTGGTGCCGTCCCGATTCGTCACGCGCAGGCGCAGGATGCCACGCTGCTTGTCCTGACCACTCAGACTGCTGATGCCGCTCCAGCTGAGCTGTTCCATATCACCGCTCAGGGGTGAATGCGTGGGTGCCAGCATCACAGATGTCCAGGTGAGGAGATCGGTCGAACTTTCCAAGAGGAACGAAACTCCGGTGATGCTGCGAGGATGGTGGAGATGCGCATCCACGCGTCCATCGCTCGTGGTGGTCAACCACCAGCCACCGTCGAAGCTGCCGTCATTGCCGAGAGCGTGTTCGATAAGGTCACTGACGCCATCACCATCAAGATCTGCATCCGCAACGGGCTGAGTTGAGGTGGATTGAACGGAGGCGGTCTGAATGGAGGCCGGGGAAGAGCCCAGAACATTTTTGACGACGGTGGCCGCTGGCGGCGTGGGGGCGGCCTGGATGATCTGCACATTGTCGAAGGTGGAAACGCCGAGGTCGTAAGGGGAAGAGGACGTGACCGCCAGACCGATGTGAACGATGTTTGCGAGTCCGGTCAATGTCGTGCTGCCGATCAGCGTCCAGGCATTGCCATTGGACGAAGCATAGGAGGTCAGCGTGTCGCCCGTACGCACGATGCGGACCCAGTTGTTGGGAGGGGTATTCACCGCCGGCCCGCCGGCATAGTCGGCAGGTGCATTGACCGTGGAACGCCAGACCATGCCGAAGCCGTTGTTTTCTGCGGCAGGCGTGGTGAAGGCGATGGCGTGGCGTGCGCCTGCGGTGAGGGCCTCACGGATCATGACGCCCGTTTTGCACCATGGGTGAGTGTTGCTTTGGCTGGTGATGCGTGCGCGGATCTCGCCATTGCCGGTGAGCTGGGTGCTGGCGTAGTGGAAGCCGTCTGCGGCGAAGAAGATGTCCTCCCCTGCCCCGCTCAGCGTGTAGGTGTCCGTGGTGCTGTTGTAGGCAGTGCTGCCCGCGAGCTGAACGGTGCCGACATCCTGTCCCTGCAGCGCGATCACCACCGGTGGCGTGTAAGTGACGCTGACGGTATTCGAAGCGGTGCTGCCTACTGCCGCCGCATTCTGCGCTGCATTGGCAGGCAGTGTCACCGTGACCACACCGGTGGCTGTGGGAGTCAGCGTCACGCTGTAGCTGGTGCCAGAGCCGGTGAGATTGGAGGCGGTGGCATTCGTGACCACGAAATCATTGAGGGCAAGACCGGTGACTGCCTGGGTGAACTGCGCCTGAACGGTGAACGGTCCAGCCTCGGTCGAAGATGCTGCGCCAAGGGTCACCGCCGGAGCCACCACTGCCTGAGCACCGGCGACCTGCACGTTGTCAAAGGTGGACGTGGCCAGAGTGGAGGGAGAGGAGGATGTGACGGCGAGACCCACGTAGACGGTGTTTGAGAGACCAGTCAGCGTGGCCGTGCTCATGAGAGTCCAGGCATTGCCATTAGAGGAAGCGTAGGCGCTGATGGTGCTGCCGCTGCGGACCAGGCGCACCCAGTTGTTCGGAGCCGCATTCAAGGCAGGACCGCCCGCGTAATTGGTGGCCGAATTGGCCGTCGGACGCCAGACCATGCCAAAGCCGTTGTTCTCTCCGGCAGGCGTGGTGAAGGCCATGACATGCCGTGCGCCGGCGGCGAGCGCCTCACGCATCATGACACCGGTTTTGGACCAGGGATTGGTGTTGCTCTGGCTGGTGACACGCGCGCGGATTTCGCCATCGCCCGTGAGCTGAGTCAGCGCATAGTGAAAGCCGTCCGCCGCACCGTAGATGTCGCTGCCCGATCCATTCACGGTATAAACGCCGCTGCTGAAGGTGGTGCTGCCAGCCACGAATGGTGCGCCCACATCCTGCCCCACGAGGGCGACGGCTGCTGGCACGGTGTAGGTGACCGAGACGAGGTTGGAAGCGGTGCTGCTGGTGGCTGCGGCATTCTGTGCGGCGCCTGCGGGAAGACTCACGGTGACCACACCAGCGGCCACGGGAGTCAGGGTAATGGAGTAGGCCGCACCGCTGCCGGTGAGATTGGAAGCAGTCGCATTGCTCACGATAAAATCAGACAGCGTCAGTCCCGTGACGGTTTGGCTGAACTGCACCTGCACTGTGAAGGGGCCGGTCTCGATGCCGGAGGCCGTGCTGAGCGTGACGGAGGGCGCCACTGCTGTCTGCGCGCCGATGACCTGCACGTTGTCAAATTCAGCCGTGGTCGTCAAACCGCTGTCGGCAGCGGTCGCTGCCAGTCCGACATAAACCTGCGCAGACAGATTGGTCAGTGCGGTGGTGCTCACGAGCGACCAGGTGCTGCCATTGGCGGAGGCATAGCCGGTGAGCATATTGCCTTCACGCACGAGACGCACCCAGTTGTCCGGAGCCGTGCTCAGAGCCGGGCCGCCTGCATAGCCCGTGGTGCCATTGGCGGTCAGACGTGACACCATGCCAAAGCCATTGCCTGCGTCTGGAGGCGTGATGAACATCATGGCGTGGCGGGAGCCAGCGGCGAGTGTCTCGCGCACCATGACACCAGCCTTGGCCCAAGGGTTGGTGTTGCCAAAGCTGCGCACGCGGGCGCGCACTTCGCCATCGCCAGTGAGCACGACCTGCTCAAAGCGGAAGCCGTCTTCCGTGGTGTAGATGTCCTGGCCTGAGGCGACCAGCGTATGAACGCCAGTGCTGATGTTGATGCTGGTGGAGCCCGCAAGGAAACCACTGCCGATGTCCTGGCTCACAAAGGCGGGGCCGCTGGCTGCCGGTGTGTAGGTGCGTGTGAGGACGTTGGAGGCAAGGTTTGTCACCATGTCTGCATCCTGCGCCTGAGCTGCGGCGATGCTGATGGTGACATTGGCCGTGGGCGTGATGGTGAAGCTGTAACTCGCACCCGAGCCGGTGAGAGCGCTGGCGGTGCCGCCGGTCACGCTGAGGTCTGTCAGGGTGAAACCTGTCACGGGATGACTGAAAGTGGCAGTGACGCCAAAGGGAGCGCTCACCGAAGCTGGAGCAGCGGTGACGAGTTCCACGGTGACTGGCAGCGGCGCGGAGGCCGGGGCGTTGTCGATCTGCTGGAGATAGGCGACGAGATTGGCTAGGTCCGTGGTATTTAATGTCACGCCCTGATGCGCGGTGACGGCGTCTGCGAGTGAGGCAGCGGAGCCATCATGCAGGTAAGGTCCGGTGGCCCAGAGGCCGCGCATGGTGGGAACATCGAAGCCGGTGAGCGCGCCGTTGAGGCGTTTGCCGCTGGTGGGCTGCTTGATGGTGCCCACATCACGGAAGACATTCAGCGCGCTGTTAGTGAAGGCCGCACCGCTGTGGCATGAAGCGCAGTTTTGCTGGCGGAAGATGCGCTCGCCAGCCAGTGCATCGGTGGTCATGGTGCCGTCCGTGTTGCGATTCGGGCTGCTGGATTCTGTGGTCAACGAAGTGACATAAGCAGACAGCGCATCAAGGTCGGCGCTCACGCCGGCCTTGGAATCACCCAGCGGCTGGCTGCGGGTGCCTGTGTTGAACTGAGCATCTGTCATGAGTCCGGTGCCGCCGGAAAAGACGCGAATCTGTCCTTCGAAATCATGTACTTCGTCGAAGTTGCCCGTCCAGTGCAGGGCGCCATGCGCGCCATGACCGCGGAGTGTGATGGTGTTGCGAAGGCCTTCGCCAGTGCCAGTGAAGTCCCAGGTGCGGCCGTCATGACCGCCGTCGTTGTGACAGGAGGCGCAGGAAATGTATTCCTGCAGGGCCAGGCGCACATCCGCCGCATCATAGAAGAGCTGCTTGCCCTTCAGCACTGTGGCGCTGAGTTTTTCGGTGGTGACGGTGTTTACGACGCCCAGTGTGGCAGGTGTGCTGCTACCGCCCTGGATGAGGCTGCTGACGTCATGCACGCTGACGGTGCGGCTCATGAAATTATGCACGAAGAGAGTGCGGCCATCGGGTGAGAGTGCGAGGCCTTGAGGAGCGAGGCCGGCATCGAAGCGGGTGATGACAGTCTTATTCCATGCGTCCACCACGGCGATGGCGCGGCTGCTTTCCAAGGCGACGAAGATGTAGATGCCCCAAGGATCGAAGGCGGCGGCGCTGGGCATGCCGGCGTTGTCGAAGTCCACACGGCCCGCGTAGTCTTCGGACTGCGTGGTGAGATTGATGCGACTGGCGATGGCGCGCAGCGACTGATCATGATTGAGGCCCTCACCATTGCGCAAGGCACCGCGCTTGATGTTGTCCTGCTTGGAGGGCACCCAGGCGGAAAGGCCGTCGGGAGAGATGGCCGTTGCGCCGAGGTAGTTTGGGAGGCCGTGAGCGGAGGTGGGTGTGTCTGCCTGCTCACTGTGCTGCAGGAGGATGGTGCGCTCCAGCGCCAGTGTGGAGGCGGTGACAACGAGCACTTCGCCACCACGTCCGGTGGTGTTTGGCGCAGCGGTGTTTTCGCCGGGGAGAGGAGGTGTGATGAAGCGGCTGACATAGACGCGTGCGCCATCGGCGCTGATGGATATGTGACGCGCATGCTGGCCGGTGGTGAGAGTTGCGATTTGTGCGCCGGTGCTGGGATTGAGCTTCAGCAGGCGGCCACTGCCTTCGAGCGCCACGTAGGCGGCGGTGCCGTTGGGATCGAAGGCTATGCCGAAGGGGCGTGAGCCGCGTGGCAGGGTGAGCGTGCCGGCCACGGAATAGGTGGTGCCGTTTAAAATTGAGATGGTGGAGCTCTCGGCATTCGTCACCCACACGCGACCATCCGGAGCCAGCGCCAGGCTGCGCGGTGCGGTGCCCACGCTGGTCTCGGCGAGCTTGCCGCGAGTCACCGCATCCAATATGGTCACGCTATCGGTGTCCGGATTGACGAGCCAGACGCGGTCATTGCCAGTGGCGCGGTCTTCGAAGATGAGGCTGGAGGAAACGGCAGGCTTCCTGGCGGTGAGCGGCGCATAAACGGCCTGGAAGAAGGTGCTGGTGACGACTGCGCCGGTATCATCCGTAGCTGTCACGACCACGGTGTAGCGTCCCGGATTGGCGAAGGTGTGGCTGATGCTGGCGCTACTGCTGTAGGCAGTCTGAGGGGTGCCATCCCCGAAGTTCCAGCGGAAGCGTGGGTTCGCGCCGCCCGTGCTGGCGGCGGTCATGGTCACAGCAGCACCTGAGCCCGCCGGGGCGGACTGCGACTGCTGCATGGTCAGGGCATTGCTGATCACCCAGGTGAAGGATGCCGTCGCAGGAGTTGTGTTGCCATCGGTCACGCTGACGGTCACGGGGTAGCTGCCAGCGGTGGTCGGCGTGCCGCTGATGATGCCGGAGGCGGCATTGATTGAAAGGCCGGTGGGAAGACCGACAGCGCTGAAAGCCAGCGTGTCCTGATTGAGATCCGTGGCCTGGATGCTCAAGGAGGTTGCTGCATTGATGATGCTGCTGCGTGGGCCAGGATTGGTCACTACGGGCGGTGTCGGGGATGCAAAGGCATTGAGGTTTATCTCCCAGGACAGCACTTCATGCGTGTTGGTGGAGCCGCCTGTCGCGCCGGTGAAACCCATCCAAGCGCTGGGACCGACGATGCTGGCGAGCTTCAGCGCGGTCTGGGTGAGGATGGGGGTGGCAGGCTTGGTGGTGCTGACGCCTTGGACGATGTAAACGCGCAGCGTGTCGGACGGGCCGTCGTAATCCACCCAGAGCGTGTGGCTGGCGCCGTTCTCCATATCGAAGGAGGGTGTCGCAGTACTCAAGTGTGGCGAGACGACGCCGTTGGTGAGGATGCCGATGTGATTGGCATTGGGATCGGTGCCGCCGGTGTAGGTGTCGAGCTCGATGGCGAGGCTTTTCAGGATGCCTTCATAAGCTTCGCCGCCCCCTGCAGCGCCGAGTGCTGTGGCGGCGTTTCCTTGGAGCAGGAAGGTCATGCCGTCTGCGCCATCGCCGGTGCCACTCATGCGGAAGACGAAGCGGCTGGAGAAAGAGGTGCCTTCGGAGACTGGAACGGGTGCGGTGAGGAAGGCGGAGCCGGCCTGATTGCCGGTGTTTGGCGTGAGCACGAGCACGCCATTGCTAACACTGGTGCTGCCGTTGAGCTGCAGGCCGGCGGCTGAGGTGAAGGTGGTGAAGTTTTGACTGAGATTTGGTGGTGTGATGGTCCAGGCGAAGGTGGCGCTGGCGGTGGTGATGCCGTCAGTCACAGTGACGCGCGCGCTGCTGAAGGTGCCGGTGACGGTGGGTGTGCCGCTGATGACGCCCGTGCTGGCATTGATAGCAAGGCCGGTGGGCAAACCTGTGGCGGAGTAGGTCACAGCGCCATTGCCAGGAGCCACGCCGTACACCGCCAATGTGGCGGGTGCATTCACCGCGCTGAACTGGCTGCCGGGATTTGCCACGGTAACGCTTTGCGCCGGATCGACCTGAATGACTTTCGCGACGGAATAGGCTCCACTGGCCGTGACGCCAAAGAGCATCCAATAGCCCGGCGTCATCACGCTGAGATTGGCGTGGCCCTGCACGACGTAAACGCCGGGAGAGGTCTCAGTGAATGGCAGACTGAGGTAGCGCAGATCGGTATTCACCGAGTGGGTCTGCGATGACATCTTGATGAAGCTGAACTTGGTGATGCCGGGCGTGGCCTGCACGGCAAAGGTGGTGCCCACGCCGATATAGGAGGGTGCCTGATTGATGACCGGGCGCGTGGCCAGACTGCCATCTGCATTGTACAGCATCGGCGGAGTGAAGAGCTGGCCATCACGGTGGTCGGCGCTGTTGCCGGAAAGGCCGCCACCGCCGGACCACACGCGACCATCTGGCAGCAGCAGTGCGAGGGAATGGTAATTGCGCGGCACACTCATCGGTGCGAGCTGGCGCCACTGGCGCGTGGTGGGATTCCACAGTTCGGGAATCAGCACGGAACCTGTGTCATTGAACTTCAAGCCGGAGGTGTTGCCGCCGATGACGAGCACCTCGCCAGTGGGAAGGATGACTGAATTGGCAAACTGGCGGGTGTAGGACATGGAGGGCGCGCTGGTCACCACGGGAGTGCCGGTGCGGATGTCGATGGTGAAGGCAAGGTTTGTGCTCGTACCCGTGGAACTGTCGCTTGCGTTGGGTGTGGTGCTTGCTGATCCGCCAGCCACCAAGATGCGTCCTTCATCATACAGGGCAAAGCTGCCTTCCTTGGGGTAGTGCGCTCCGGGCACATTGACACCGGAATAAGTCAAGCTGCCGGTGCCTGTGGCAGTGAGCCAGTTCATCTGGTCTGTGGGGCCACCGTGAAACAGACGGCCATCAGGTGCGACAACGATGAGTGGATGCCAGCGCGTGACGTAGCCTGGCAGGGCGACTTGCGGAGCCCAGTTGATGCCGCTCAGACGCGCCCATCCGCCAGCAGCGGACCAGCGTTCTGCGGTATTGGTGCCGCCGTCTCCCGTCACGGTGAAGACACTGCCATCCGTCAAAGCCACGCTCGTATTGTACCAGCGGCCGTCGTTCATGTTGGGCAGAGCGGTCCACTGATTGGTGCGCCAGTCGAACACGCTGCTGAGCTTGGTGGTGTTGCGTCCGCCATTGATGATCACCCGCCCGTCCGGGAGCATGGAGGTACCGCCACAGAACATGTCGTGACGCGTGTTATTGATCTCGGTGAAGACGCCGGTGGCGGGATTCCACACGGCGGCGTAAGTGAACTCTGCGCCTACCGGGAAGGTGGTGCGCTGGTTTGAGGCAAAGGTCAGCAAGCGCCCGTCCGGCAGGGTGGCGGCAGTCACGGGAATGTGAGGCGTCCAGGAGATGATGCTGCCCCATTCTCCCTGTGAAATGCGATTCGTCAGCACCGTGGCAGCGGGTGCCAGAAGGGTAAAGGCGGGAGCCAGCGCTTGGGCTTCGGCAAAAAGCTGGTCGCTCAGACCGTGATCATCTTCACCTGCGCGAAGAGAGCTAAGGCTCGAACTCGAGATAAGCAGGAAAAGGGCAGAGCGAGCCAAGGAGCGAAAAAGTGAAGGTCGCACCGCCTGCTTTTTTACTTTTGTTGGAATATTCATAAGCCTGAGTCGCATATTTTAGAATATTTATCGAAAATGTAGCTTTTTAAAGCATTATTTACTGTTTTCTATAATTTTGATATCCGCGCATCCAACCCACTGATTTTCAAGGAACGGCTTCATTCCCCCAGCCCGCTCCTTGCCACTCCCCCCTTTCTCATCCATAGACCCAGCCCTTTTATGTCACGCACGTACAACCTCGCAGTCCTCCCCGGAGACGGTATCGGCCCTGAAGTCATGGCCGAGGCGCTCAAAGTCCTCGACGCCGTCGCAGCCCGCTCCGGCCTTCAATTTAACTACAACCACCAGCTTGTTGGTGGTGCGGCCATTGATGCCGTGGGCAAGGCTCTTCCGGCCGAAACGATTGCTGCCTGTGAAGCCAGTGACGCCATCCTCTTTGGCTCTGTCGGCGGTCCGAAATGGGAAAAACTGCCGCCCAATGAGCAGCCTGAGCGCGGTGCCCTGCTGCCGCTGCGCAAGCATTTTGGCCTCTTTGCCAATCTACGTCCTGGCATCTGCTACCCTGCCCTGACGTCCTCCTCCCCGATCCGCCCGGACCTCGTGGAAGGTGGTTTTGATGTCCTCTGTGTCCGCGAACTTACCGGAGGCATGTATTTCGGCCAGCCGAAGAGCCGCACCACGTTGCCCGACGGCGACATCGAGGTCATCGACACGATGGTCTATAAGAAGAGCGAGATCGTGCGCATCGCGCATGTGGCCTTCAAGGCCGCGCAACTGCGCAGCAAGCACGTCACCAGCGTGGACAAGGCCAACGTGCTGACCAATGGCGTGCTCTGGCGCGAAACGATGGTGGAAGTGGCGAAGGAATACCCGGATGTGACGCTGGCCCACCTCTACGTGGACAATGCGGCGATGCAGCTGATCAAGGCGCCGCGCAGCTTTGACGTGCTGGTGACGGAGAACCTGTTTGGTGACATCCTGAGCGATGAGATGGCGATGATCGCCGGCTCGCTGGGCATGCTGGCCAGCGCCAGCCTGGGCAAGCCGAAGGGCGACGGCCTTTACTTCGGTCTGTTTGAGCCTTCGGGTGGTACGGCTCCGGATATTGCAGGCATGGGCATTGCGAATCCGATCGCGCAGATTCTTTCGGTGGCGCTGCTGCTTCGGTTTGCGCTTGGGCTGGAAACGGAGGCGGCGAGCATTGAGTCGGCGGTGAAGAAGGTCATCGACAGCGGTTTGCGCACGGGTGACATCTTCAGCGGTGCTCCTGGCACGAAGAAGGTGAACACGAAGGAGATTGGCGAGGCAATTATTGCGGCGCTGTGATTTCAGCGGTTCCGCCGTCACATTTCGCACCGGCTGGCAGCTTGCCGCCGGTGCGTTTTTTTGAAGGAGCAAGCTTTCGAAACTCAACCGTTCACCACGTTCACCGGCTTGCCTGACAGGAAGGCTTGCAGGTTTGCAGCGGTAATGTCGATAAGGCGAGCGCGGGATTCGCGGCTGGCCCAGGCGACGTGGGGAGTGATGAGGCAGTTTTTGGCGGTGAGGAGCGGGTTTTCGGCCTTGGCGGGTTCGACGGAGAGGACGTCGAGTCCGGCAGCGGCAATGCGGCCTTCGTTGAGGGCTTTGGCGAGGGCGGGTTCATCGACGAGAGGGCCGCGACCTGTGTTAATGATCATGGCTTCGCGTTTCATGAGTCCGAGGGTGCGTTCGCCGACGAGGTGCTTGGTGGCATCGGTGAGCGGGCAGTGAAGGCTGATGACGTCGGACTGGCGGAAGATGTCGTCGATTTCGGCGGCTTCGACACCGGCAGGAGGGGGCTCTTTCCAAGTGCGCTTGGAGGCGAGGACTTTCATGCCGAAAGCGACGGCAATGCGCGCGACAGCGCTGCCAATTTCTCCGTAACCGATGATGCCGAGAGTGCGGCCGGAGAGCTCGATGATGGGATGATCCCAGTAGGCGAAATCGGGGCACTTGACCCAGCCACCGGCTTCCACGCTCTTTGATGCGTGGCCGACATGGTTGGTCATTTCCAGCATGAGTGCGATGACATGCTGCGCGACGGCGGGGGTGCTGTAGCAGGGGACATTGGTGACGACAATGCCGTGCTCTTTGGCTGCGACGACATCGACGATATTGAAGCCGGTGGCGGTGACGCCGATGTATTTCAGATCTGGCAGCGCGGCGATGATTTCACGTGTGAGCGGTGCTTTGTTGGTGATGACGATCTCGGCTCCGGCGCAGCGGGCGATGGTTTGATCCAGCGGCGTGCGTGGGTGCACTTCACAGTCGGCGATGGCTTCGAGAGGCTGCCAGGAGAGGTCGCCAGGATTTGCGGTGTGGGCGTCGAGAAGAACGATTTTCATGAGAGCGTGATCCTATGCCGACGATTTGGCGGCGCTCCACTCAAATCCGCCGCAGGAGGATGCCGCCCAGCAGCATGCCCAGCGCGCTCCAGGCGAACCAGTGGCCGATGGGTTGCAGCTGTTTGGCAGGCGCGAGTCCGGCGGTGATCGTGGCGGTGTCGTATTTGGCGAGGGCCATCAGACTTACCGGCGTTTTGCCATTGAGGCGGTATTCGGCGGGATAGGGCGCGTGGTAGTGTTTTACTTCGAGTTTGTCGTGATCGCGATCATGCATGCGAAGGCTGAGGTGCTTGCGCGTGCCGATGGGGATGCGGGCCTCGTAGCGATCGAGGCCGGTTTCGCGGATGGTGACGTCCTGCGTGTTGCCGTTTTCATCGAGCGACTGCGCGTTCCAATGGATGCCGGAGATTGGTGCGCCATCGTCGCCGCGACGCTCGATTTTCATGACCCATGTGCCGTCGCGGATTTCGCCGCGTGACTCCATGCCTTCGACATCTGCCTTGCGAAGAGTTCCGCGCAGGACCTGAGCCCAGAAGCGGCCGCAGCCGTCCCAGGCGAGCCATTCGCCGCCCCAGATTTCGGTGAGATCGCCGGTGTAGGCGAGACCGATGCCGAGACCGAAACGACCTACGGCGAGAAGAGGATCGCCATTCTCTGCGCCGAGGAGCACCTGGGCTGCGGGTTTTGCCTCGGTCATGACGTAGCCGAGTACAACGGGGAGTCCTTCGGCTTCGTAGCCTGCGAGCATGGGATGCTCGGTGATGCCGATGTGGGTGAAGACGCCTTCCTGCACGGCGCTCTTGGAGGCTTGAGTTGTCTCCTTGGTGAAGATCTGCGGGAGTGTCGCGGGATCGTTGCTCTCGTAATAGCGGCCTTTGCCGGCTTCGGCGATTTGCGCGAGCAGTTCACGCGCAGCGCCATCACCAAGACCGACGGTGGAAACGGTCATGCCGCTGTCCACCATCTGCTGAACAAGGCCCATGTGATCCGCCTCCTGGGTCTGACCATCGGTGAGGCAGATCATGTGCTTCACTTTGGCGGTGGTGCGCTCCAGCATGTCCTTGGCTGCGACCATGCCGGTGTACATGAAGGTGCCGCCGCCTTCGGCGATGGAGTCGATGGCGGCCTGAATGGTGCCCTGTTGTGAGGCGGGGGTCATCTCGCAAACGATTTGGGCATCGCCATCAAAGGCTACGACGGCGATCTGATCCTGCGGGCCGAGCAGCTCCGCTGCGCTCTTGGCGGCCTGGCGTGCCATTTGCAATGGGAGGCCGGACATGGAGCCGCTTTTGTCGATAACGAGGGCCATGGCGAGAGAAGGCTTCTCTTTTTCTTTTTCGAAACGGGAGACGAGTGGGAGGACTTCTTCGACGGGGGATTTGTAGTAGCCGCCGAGGCCGAAGCTGTTTTCGCTGCCGGTCATGACCAGACCGCCGCCGAAGTCGGAGACGTAGCTGCGCAGCAGGCTCATCTGACGCGGGGTCATGTCGGTGGCGGACATGTTGGCGAGCACAATGGCGTCGAAGGACAGCATGTCCTCCATGCCTTCTGGAAGGCCGCGCTTTCCGCGTAGATCGACATCGAAGTCCTGCTCCTTGAGTGCGCGGATGAAGGGGCGCATTTTTTTCTCGTCCTGATGGATGACGAGGATGCGTGGCTTGCCACGGACGGTGATGGTGGCGGTGGCCTGATTGTTGATGGGGAAGTGATCGCGCTCGGGGATGATCTCGGCGCTCCAGACGCTGGGGCCGGGAGTGGTCATCTCGGTGTCGAACCAGACTTTGGCGTCTTCGCCGGGTTTGAGTGCGACAGTTTTCTCCTGCACGGCGACGCCTTTGTTGAGGAGGCGGACGCGGGAGTTCATGGGTTGATTGGCCATGACGCGTGCGGTGAGGCGCAGGACTTCACCGTGGAAGGCGAAGGGAGAGGTGCTTTCCAAGCTGACGAGTGCGGCTTCGGGTTCGCTCAAGGTTTTGAGGGAGGCGAACTTCACGTCGACGCCTTCATGGCGGAGTTGTTCGAGTGCTGCGTCCACGCCGTTCTCTGTGTCGATGCCATCGCTGAAGATGATGAGGCGTTTGGCTTTGCCTGCTGGGAAGGCGAGGCGCGCGGCGAGTAAGGAATCACCGAGGCGCGTGTGGGAACGGAAGGCATCGTCTGCGACGCCTTTGGTCCAGTCGTCGAGCATCTTGGTGAAATCCGGGAGCTTCTTGTCGCGCAGGCCGTTGGCCATGGCGAAGAGGGAGTGGGTGTCTTGAGGACGCAGGACTTTCACACCGGCCTCTATTTGTTTGAGAGCGTCTTTGGCGGATTCGAGGTCGACGGACTGCGAGACGTCCACGAGAAAGACGACGTGTGCTTCGTCCGTCTCCTCGCCTGCGTACGGCTGGCACAAAGCGAGAGCGAGGAGGATGACTCCGAGGACGCGGAGGGCGAAGGATGTGATCTTCAGGCCTGAGGGGCGGTCAACGAGAGAGCGCCAGTATCCGTAGCCTGCGACGAAGAGCAGGAGGAGCCAGAGGAGTGGGGTGAAGGTGGTGAAACTCATGCTTTGTTCACCCCCATCATGTAAAGGTGGTCTGCGTCAGGATGACGGGTCGCGGTTAGATCGATAGCTGTCTTGCGACGGCGCATTGCAGGCGGGGATGCAATGCGGAATTCCGATGCTACGGCGGCGCTGACTCGGTATCGGAATACCGAGCTACATTGCCTTCGGGCTAGCCGATCACGCCACTCACTAGGTGAGCCGAAAGGGAAATGGTCCCCGGCTTGTCGAGAGGATTCAATGAGTGCCGTTGCCTGAACTCGGCGTAGAGTTTCGCGTTCTCCGGATGGTTCCGCTCCATCTGGGAGAGAAACTCCAGATAGGTAAGCTTGCGCTGACTCAAGCGTATTTTCCGGAGAGCATCTGGACCCGTGACCATGTGACAGAGTGTGATCTGCTGCTGAGTGAATGTCAAAGTCCCTGCTCATCCGACCTTCCTCCTGTCGTAGAGGATGGACTCACCGACGAGGACGCCGAGGGCGAGGACGAGGAGCCAGTAGCTGGGGGCTTCACCGCTGGCGATGGGTTTGACGCTTTCTTTGAGGGTGTCGTTTTTCAGGAGGCTTTCTTCGGGTGAGACGAGTGAGGTGGCGAAGGTCCATGAGTCGGTTTCGTGGAAACCGGAGGTCAGCATGGGGCCGTAGGGAGTGGGATCAGCGCGACCAGGGACGCGTGCGCTGGAGCCGGTGGGCAGCGTGGCGGGGGGCATGTCTTCGCGATGGGTGAGATGCGCGGCGGCGTTGTGAATGAGGACGGGGAACCAGGCGCTGAGATAGAACTGAGCGGCGAGTGGATCGAGATTCACGACGCAGACGGTTTGTGCGCCCTGGCGCATGAGGTAGATCAAGGGAGGGCCGGATTCGTCAGCGACGAGTACGACTGCGCCGGTGGGGGCGGTGATCTGGCGGGCACCGGCGAAGGTCATGGTTTCGGCGTCCAGATAGCGGAGCAGAGGATGATCTTTTGCGAGGACCTTGGGGACGGGTGCGGCGATTTCGTCGCCGACTTTGGACCATACGGAGGATTCGCCGGTGGGCTGGAAGACGACGGTGCTGATGTCGGCGGGAACCTTGCCTTTGCTGAGCATGAGCTGGGCGGTCTTGGTGTTTTCCGCGAGGGCGAGGAGTTGATCGCTGCGTTCGAAGGCGCTGACGGCATTTTGGAAGAAGAAGGGATCATCGGCCAGCACGCCGACGGGGACGGGCTGGCGGGGTGGGACGTAGAGGAAGGCAGAGTTGTCGCTTTCCAGGGCGTCCTCCAGACCGAGGGTGGCTTTCCAGCGGCCGGAGGGGGCGTCATCCAGCGTGAGAGTGACGGCGGGATTTTCACCGGGAAGCAAGGTCACGGGGATGATTTTGACCAGCTTGTTGGAATCGACATGCATGAGGGTGATGTCGGTTTTCACAGGCTCGGTGAAAGAGGAGACGGGAAGGATGAAGAGGCCGAGGCGGGCGGGGCCGCCGGGGACACTGCGGAGATCTGCGCGAGCGATGCCGATGTTTTTTGCGGTGTCGGAGATGCGCAGTACTTCGACGTTGGGAAGACGGTCGGGGGCATCGAGGCAGCCGTCGGTGATGAGCAGCACGCGAGTGTCCTTCATCCATTCGTCGCCAGGTTGCAGCGCACGCAGGGCTTCGACGCGGGATGGGAGTTCCGTGGGCTGGATGGAATCCACGGCTTCCAGCAGGGCTTTGCGATGACGTGTGGGGTGCTCAAGCATGCGCGTCACTTCGGCAAAGGAGGCCACGGCGGCGCGCTGGGTGCCGTTCATGCCGGCGATGAGATCGCGAGCGCGTTGCTTGGCTTTTTCGAGGCGCGTGGTGGTGCCGTCTTTGGCGGACATGGAAGCGGAATGATCCACGACGATGAGGAGGTCCTTGCGTTCATCTCCGGCGAGGTCCGGCTCCGCCAAGGCGAAAGCGATGGCGGCAAAGGCTAGGGCCATGAGCAGCAAGGAGAAGACATCGCGCAGGCGTTTGAAGAGAGCGGAGGCTTTCTTTTCGGTGAAAATCTTCTGCCACAGGAAGAAGGCGGTGACCGGCTTTTTGCGGGGACGCACCTTGAGGAAATAGATGGCCGCGAGCGGTGCGAGGGCCGCCAGGGTCCAGAGAAATGCCGGGGCGAGGAGGGTCATGTGACGAGACCTCCGCGACGCAGCAGGTCTGTGATGACGGACTCAAACGACACGTCGGTGTTGGTGGAGAGGAAGCCGAGGCCACGTTTGGCGCAGGTTTGTTTCAGGCCGAGGTTCCATTCTGCCATGGCGTCCTCGTAAAGTTTGGCTTCGCGCGGTGAGATGGTGACGCGTTCGCTGCGGCCTGTCTCGACACATTCGAGGGTGACGTCCCCTTTCCACTCACAGCGGAGGTCGTTTTCGTCGAGTGTTTGCAGGCAGAAGACTTCGTGCTTGTGCCATTGCAGGCGGCTGAGGCCTTCCTCGTAACCACCGGGCAGGAGGAAATCTGAGATGACGCAGACGAGGCCTTTTCGGCGGTGGCGTGCTTCAAACTCACGTGCGCAGGCGTTGAGATCGGTGTTGCCGCCGAAGGTTTGTGCAGCCTCCAGCGAGCGCAAAAGCGGGATGACTTGATTGCGGCCACGTGAAGGTTCAAACAAGGGCTGCAGGCGGTCTGCGAGGCCATAGACGGCCAGACGATCGAGGGTGTTGAGCGCGATGTAACCCAGAGCGGCGGCGAGCTGCTTGGCGTAGGCGTGCTTGGAGGCCATGGAGGGGCTGCAATCGACGAGGAGGTAGATGGTGGCGTCCTCCTCGAGTTCGAAGAGCTTGATGAGCAGGGACTCGAACTTGGCGTAAACGCGCCAGTCGATGCTGCGGTAGTCATCGCCGAGGGAATACTGGGCGTAGTCGGCGAAGGTGATGCCTGCGCCTTTTTTCGTGCTGCGACGATCCGACTGCAACGAACCGCCCAAGATCTTGCGTGCGAGCAAGTAGAGGGATTCGAGGCGGCGGATGAAGGCTGGATCGGTGAGCGTCATGCCTTCACCTTTTCGATCACGTCAGCGATGACTTCGTCGGTCTTCACGCCTTCGGCCTCGCCTTCGAAGGAAAGCAGGATGCGATGACGGAGAGCGGGAGTGGCGGCTTTGGCGATGTCCTCACGGGCGACGTGGTAGCGGCCATCAAGCAGTGCACGCACGCGGGCGGCGGCGAGGATGGTCTGTGCGCCACGTGGTGAGGAGCCGTGGCGCACGTACTTTTTCACGCGGTCCGTGGCGTTCACATCGGTGGGATGGGTGGCGCGCACGATCTTGACAAGGTAGTCCTGCACGCTGGCCTCGACCGGCACTTCGCGCACGACCTGGCCCATTTGCAGGATGTCATCGCCGGTGGCGACGGCGTTGATTTCTGGAGAGGTCTTGCCGCCGGTGCGGTTGAGGATTTCGATAAAGTCGCCGTGGCTGGGGACGGGCACGTAGAGCTTGAAGAAGAAGCGGTCGAGCTGGGCTTCGGGCAGCGGATAGGTGCCGTCCTGCTCGATGGGATTTTGTGTAGCGAGGACGAAGAAGGGAGAGCCTAAATTGTGCGAAGTGCCGGCGACGGTGACGCGTTTTTCCTGCATGGTTTCGAGCAGGGCGGACTGCGTCTTGGGCGTGGCGCGATTGATTTCATCTGCGAGCAGCACGTTGCAGAAGACGGGGCCCTGCTGGAATTCGAAGACTTTCTGCCCAGCGCGCTCGACGAGGATCTGCGTGCCCACGATGTCTGCGGGGAGGAGGTCAGGCGTGAACTGGATGCGTTGGTATTTGAGATGGAGGGCCTTGGCGAGCGTGTTTACCAATGCGGTCTTGCCGAGGCCGGGAACGCCTTCGAGGAGGACGTGACCACCGCAGATAACGGCGCTCAACACTTGCTCAATGATGTCCTGCTGACCGACGATGAATTTGGAGACTTCGGCCCTGAGTTTCTCAAACGTTTCTTTGAAGTGAACGACTGCGGCGGGAGTTTCGGGCATGAGATTAGAGTGTGGTGAGTGGGTGGTGAGCCAATGACGAGTGAATGTGACCTACTTCACTTGGCGACCGGGCCGGCGGCTTCGTTGCCGACCTGCTGGATGCCTTTGAAGTATTCTTTGACGCCTTCCTTCACTTCGGCGGGCACGTCTTCGCGCTGGATGAAACTTTCGACCTGACGCTGGAAGACTTTTTCCTGAACGGTGGCGGTGCGGGTGGCGCGGCCACTGCCGCTGTCGGCGGACTCGATGCTGGTGTTGCTGGGGCCGCTGCCTTTCTGGCCGGTGAGCTGGTCACGATTGCCGTTGTCCTGAGTGGCGTCGCTTTCAGCGCGGCGGCTTTCGACGGAGCCTGAGCCAGCTTTTTTGCCGCCGGGTTTGATGCACTGACTCAGGCTCTGGCATTCTTTGTCGCACATGAAGCCCTGGCATTTGCTGGTGCACTGCCCGAGTGAAAGGAGCTTCTTCATCATGTCGCGCTTGGCGGAGGACTGGCACATGCTCTGCGTGAGGCTCTGCAAAGCTTGATTGGCTTTGTTTTGGCAGGCCTGACACTGGCTTTGATTTTGACTGGGGTTCTGCTGCTGTTGCTGGAGTTGTTGTTCCAGATTCTGCACGGACTGCTCCAGAGCAGTCATCTGCTGATCCATGCTCTGCTGCCCCTGGCTGCCTTGCTGGCCTTGGGACTGCTGCTGGTTCTGGCCGCTTTGCTGAGCGTTTTGATTCTGGCTGGACTGGGACTGATTGCCTTTGCCTTGATTGTCCTGCTGGCCGGTGCGCTGCTGGAAGTTGCGTGCGGCGGCGGCCATGCGCTGGGAGGCGGATTTGAGTTTGGCGAGCTCCTTTTGGGCTTCGTCGGGTTTGCGCACATCGGCCTGGAGCTTCATCTGGCGCAGCTGCTCGGCGGCGTGGCGGTAGTTTTGTTCTTCGAGTGATTTGGAGATGGGTTTTAGCTCGGCGGTCTGCTTCATTTCCTGAGCGGCTTTGGCGAGAAGCTGCTCGGTGTCGCGCTGGCTGAGTTTTTGGGCGGCCTCGGTGAGCTTGCGCTCAAGTTCGGCGTACTGACGCATGGCTGCTTTGCGGTCTTTGGTCTCGCGCAGTTCCTTCACCCACTTGCGCCATTCGTCGGGATGCAGGAGTTCCTTTTCATCATCGCTGGCGGTTTTGAGAAGTTCCTCGACTTCTTTTTCGAGCTCCTTGTTGATCTCTTCGCTCTTGCTCAGGGTCTCTGTTTCCAGCGCGAGGCGTTCGACCACGATGGGGGAATCTTTTTTGAAGCCCATGACGAAGCAGGACAGAAACAGAACTCCGGCGATGGTGAGCATGCGCCGCGGCCACTGCACGGGAATGCTGCGCGGAGAAAGCGCCTGCACGCGCACGGCGGTGGCTTCGGCCTGAAGTGCGATGAATTCGCCCTCGCGGTGCTCGTCACTGAAACCCAGATGGGAACTGATGGCGTCTTTGAGATCGAAGTGCTGATCGGCAATGCGCGCGGCTTTGCGCTGTGAGGAGCGGCCAAACAACCACGCGGCCAGAGCCATGACTGGCAGGGCGACTGCCGAAGCGATGTAACCGCTGGCGGGCACGGCGTAGCCGCGCAGCACCCAAACCAGGCACCACAGGCAAAGAGCGGAGCCGATGACGAGGAGAGAGCCGCAGAACGCCCGGACAAGCCAGGCGAGATCTAGACGTGCTTTCACAGCTGACAGAAACGCGAGGATTCGATCGTGAGCAGGCATGGTATGCGGAATTGCTGAGGGTTTTACCAGAGTGGGACGTGCGGGACAAGACTTTGCTTGGGACTATTTGGAAAGGCGTGCGATGGCAGACTCGACAGATTTTTTAACACCTCCTCCCAAGCGCTTCTCGTCGAGCGATTTAAGCACTTGAAGCGCTTCCGGCTTTTTGCCGGTGCGCTCGAGAATCTCGGCCTGCTTCACGGCGTAGCCGGCGGCGAGACCGTAGTCCTTCTCGTTTTCTTTGCGGGCCTGCTCAAAGGCGAGCGCAAACAAAGGCGCTGCGGCGTCGTTTTTTCCGTTCGCGGCCAGCAGGTCTGCGGCCTCGCTGGCGGTGCGTCCCATACGGGGCAGAGCATTGGCGATTTGTGAGGCCACGGGAGCGAATTCATCCGGTTTGAAGACGGTGCTTTTTTGCACGATGTCGTTGATGAGATTGGGGATGCCGGAACCAGCGGCGGGATACTTTGCGGCGCACCATTCATCCCCAGCCACTGCGGTCACAAGCTGAGCGCGCTGCTCCGGTGTGAGGCGCATTTTTTTCTGCGTGCCTGAGAACTGGCGGATGCATGTCCACATCTCCCAGCGCTCCTGAACGCGCTTTTTGAAATCGCGCCGGTCCTCCTCCTTCAAGCCTTTGCGCCATGAGTCAAAGGCAGCGGGTTCGTTGAGGATGAGGTGGATGAGCCATTTCTGAGTCACGCAGTCGGCCACATGCATTTCCCGCTGATCGGCTGGCGTTTTGGTGATGACATAATCCAGGAAAGGCAGGACAGGGCGGACGTCCGGAGTGCGACCAGCCTCAGACTCGCGGGACCAGAACCAGCCGCCGACCCACGTCGGCCCCCAGCCGGTTTCCTTGACCGCCGAGCGCTGGTAGTAGCTCTGGCTGTAGCGGGCGGCCAGAGCGCGATCATAGGCGGCGATGTTGGGCTTCACATCGCCGTGCGCGGCCTTCCAGCCATAGGAGAACTGCAGGGGCTTGAGCTGACGCCAGTGCTCCCAGGTTTCATCCATAGCTGCGAGCGCCTCAATGTTGGTCTGGGCGGCGACTTCATCGACCGCGTCACGGATCAGGTCTGCGGCATCGTAGAAATTGCAGATGATCTCGACGCAGTCTTTGCGCATTTCTTCATCGGTGAACTTGGTTTCCTTGAAACGTTTCGCGAGGTCATTGAAACGATCCTCGCGACCTTTGAAGCCAGGAATGGCGGCCTGTTCGGACTTGGAGGGATCTTTGATGTAGGAGAGGTAGATCTCTCCCAGCAAGGCCAGGCCGGGGTCGCCACAGGCGGCTTTGAAGGCAGGCAGGTTTGCGACGATCTCTTTGCTCCAGAGCAGTTCTTTTTGCGGGTCCATCAGGAAGCCGCGCCACTCGGCCTTGAAATGCTCTGCGGCGAGCTGCGGCTGGCCGCCGAGCATGAGACTGACGATGCCGGACTGCTCGTTGCTGAGCGTGTGGTGGTGCTGGCGCAGCATGGCGCGCATCCAGTCATCGTTGTTCGCTCGGGCGGTCATGCGCAGCATGCTGTTGATGACCCAGTCGCAGGGCTGGTATTTGCTCAGGCCACCATTGGTGAGACGAGCCAGCCATGCGTCCCAGTGCTCCTGCGCGGCGGCCTGCCATGCGGCATCGACAGGCAGGAGATTGAAGGCACGCATGATCCAGCCGTATTGATAACCGTGGATGCAGCGCTTCTCCTTCATGGAGACCAGTGCTGCGGCTGCGCCCAGTTTCGAGCATTCCGGGTCGATGTCATCATGCGCCCAGTAGGAGAGAAAATGCACGAGGGCCTGACGCACCTGGGGGATGGCTTTGTCCGCACGCAGCAACGCCCGGTGGTGCTCCCACACGGGCTGCATGCCACCCAGTTCCTCGATGGCTTTTTGAGCAGCGGCATTCTGGCGGGCCTGATTATCCGTGCTGAGGAAGAAGCGGCCTGCGTAATCGAGTTCACGACCCAAAGCCGCCTGCGGATGGGTCGCAGGCATTTTGGCGGCATACTTCATGGCGGGGACGCGCTGACTTTGCGGCAGCTTGAAATAGAAGTCATGGAAGGCCAGAGGCAGAAGCGTGTGAGGCGTGTCCTGCATGACTTCCGCTGCGCGCTTGAGCATGGCATCAATGCCACGCCCCATGGCCGCATTGCCGCTGTTGTTGCGCCAGATTTCGACCAAGGTCTGACCATAGCCGCTGTTGGCCGCCCAACCGTCCGGAGAGAGGTTTCCAGTGGTGTCCTCGTGAAAGAGGCGCATGACAAAGGCCATGGTCTCCGGCTTGGGCCACTCTTTTTTGAGTTCGTCCAGAATGTTCGACCGGCGGTACCAGCCATTGCCGCCCATGTAGTTGTCCCATGCGTTGTTACCGGCTTTGGCCTCCATCATGTCACAGGCATGGAGGAAAAGTTTTTCAGCTTTTTCGAGGTCTCCCGGGATGAGGGATTTCAGCATCGCCTTGAGCTTGTCTTCGAAGCTGCTGGCATCTGGATGGACATCCTCGGTGCGCACAGCGGCAAGCCAGCGGTCAACTTCGTCCATTGCCTTCCTGCGTTCGACCCCGAGGATAGGATCGAGCACTTTCACCAAGGCGGGATCTGCAACGGCGGGCTGGTTGAGTGCGGGGATCTGCAGTTTGATGAGAGCCATGATGGCGGGACCACTCTTTTCCGGGAGCTTCGCCACATCAGCCGCACGACGTTTCAGCAAAGCGGAGAGCGGGCCGCCGGGGGCGTCCTGCAGCAGTGCCTCACACAGCTCCATACCGAAGGTGCGCTGCGTCAGCGCCGCCAGGCGGGAGCGCAGTCCCAGCATGGTGTCACGATTCTCACGCACCTTTTTGATGAACTCCAACTGCAGGCAGTTCGGGTCTTCCGGCAAGACCAACTTCTCAGCCGGTTCCAACCAGCCGAGCGCCCCGAGCGCAGCAAAGGCATGGACGGGGGACTTCATGACCGTGGTCATTCTAGAGGTGTTGCTACGCGACCAACTGGGGCTGTCTGTGGCACCAACTAGAGAGGCCATCTGCAGACCTGCGCCAAAAGTCTCGGGCCTGCGCACAAGATTGTTGATGACCCGCAGCAAGGTGTAAGCGGAGGCATTGCCCATGGAACCACCTCCGCCGTAGTAGGCAGTGATCGTGCTCTGCATGGCCTTGCCCCAAGAGCTCTGGTCACCGCCGAGCGTCCCTGAAATCAGCTGGGTCAGGAACGGTGCCAGTCCAGAATCCGGGCGCATCTGCTGGCGCAGGGTGAGATAGTGGGAGACGGCGTACCCTTCACCAAAACCATTGGTCTGCTTCATGCTGGCGGCCATTATCTCATCCAGAGGGAGCCCTTCGATCCCGCGCTCCGCCCAGCGGTCGATGAGCCAGACCAGATTTTGATCCCCTGCATAGCTCGAACTGCTGCGCCCGCTGATCGTGGTGAGGAAGGTTTTGGCATTTTGAGCGAAGTCCTCGGGCTTGCAGGACCAGACGTTCAACTGAGCGCGCAAAATGCTTTGCTGAGTGCTGTCCAGAGCCGCAGCGGCCAGAGGCATGATTTCCTGTTCGATTTGCTCCCGTTGATTTTCCTTCCAAGCCTTCCAGATGAGGAACTCCGCCGGTGTGGGAGCCCACAGGCCGGTCACCTCCTGAGAAGAGTAAAACCGGCGCGACGCAGGGGGCCCGCGCTGCAAGCGTGTGGCGGCTTTGGCGGATTCCAAAAGCCGACGTGCGATGGCTGCGAGCTCGTCGTTTTTTTGGCCGTCCTGGATCATCAGACACGCCAGCCTGCGGAAGCCTTCCTCCACCAGGGTGGGATGCTTCATCAGGGCCTGACACATCTGGTCATGCACTTCACGGCGCTTTTTTGCGTCTGGCGAAGTCGCCGGCAGATAGATGTCCTCGTCCGCCTCTGGAGAAAATTCCGGCCGCTGATACATGTAGGGCAGTCGTGGTTGTCCCCGATAGGTTTGGCGCGCGATCGTGGATGGCATGTCGATCATCCATTCCAGGCCTTTCACACCTGATCCAGAAGGTGCGGAATCCAGCATCACTGCCAGAGCTGTGAAGATGCTCATCCGGGCCTCAAAAGGCATGGCATCATCCTCGCGCAGGAGTTCGGCAATCTGGCTTCCCACGTTGCTCTGCTGGTAGGCGGAGAGCGGCACATCCGCCATCATCTTTACCGCACGCGCGGGGTCAGCCGAAGCAGTCAGCGCGCACAAATGCAGACGTGCCTCGAAATGCTTCGGGTTCATCTCCACAATTTTTTCCAAGACCTTGGTGGCTTTGGATCTTTGGTCGATGAGCATGAGCAACTGCGCCTGCTCGTACCTTTTCGTTACCGTGGCATTTTCTCCGGGGTCAAAGATCGCCATGATTTTTTCAAGCATGCCCGGTCTGCCAACGAGGCGCATGATCTCCCTGGCCCGGCTGGCGGCGTAGCTTTGATTGCCGCCGCCGGCCATCATCAGCGCGCGTCGCAACTGGGTGACGGCCTCCTTCACGATGGCCTCTTCATCCTTGCCTGCGACCAGCGTCAGCAGCTTCTTTGTATCAATGCTGGAACTGCTGACATAGCTGGTGGAACGCTGAGTCACCGAAGGTGCCACCATGGCGATGCGCGCCCACTGCTCCGCCTCGTCGCTCATGTGCAGCGTCTTCATGGCGACGAGCAGCTCATCCTTCTGTTCTGAAGTCACGCGTGCGCTGCGCAGGCGGCGCAGGGCCATCTGCGCGGGCTCCAGCAGAGGGCTGCCCGCCTGCGGCTTGAGCTTCAGCGCCGCATGCGCCAGCGCGGCGTCAAAGGCAGGACGCACACTGGCTGCTATGTTCATGCTGGAGACGCGGATGAGCAAGTCAGCCACGCGATCATACTCATCCTCAATGCTAAACCATGAGGCCGCGAGGAGGAGATCGTCCACAGAAGGATTCGGTGCGGAGATGAGCTGGGTGACTTCGCGCATCACGCGCTCACGGTAGCCGACCTTGTAATACAGCAGGGCACGCAATTCAGGAGACTTGATGTGCTCAATGAGAGGTTTTAGGCCAGCATATGCCTCTGGTTCCGGCTCCAACTTGTCAATGTCACGCGGATTGTAGATGTCCTTGCGACCGAAGTAGAGCACCAGAGTGCTGGGCAGCGTGGTGCCGCCGGGAAAAGGCAGGCGGGCAAGCATTTCGCCGGTCGTGGTCTGGCTGCGGCGGTTGAACTGCGCAGTGTATTTCGCCCATGACTGACGCGTGGGCTCATGCTCCGCCCAGATCCGCACCTCGCGCTCCAGAAGGGCGGTGAATTCCTTCCATGCCTTTATACTGCGGCAGGCGTTGGCAGCATTGGGCAGACCTGTGGAGTACACCTTGGCCAATGCGTCAGGCGCTATCACGTCAAGCTGGCGCAACATCAGCGCCAAGACGCGGCGGCAGAGAGGTTCGGGCAGCACATTGGGGAATGAATCCTCCCTCATGCGCTGGCTTCCACCGATCAGGGCACCGAAATAATAAATTTGAACTCCTGATTTCAACAGGCTTCCCGGAGACATTTTTTCCAGTGCATCCAGCGCCTCCGCGAGCAATGGAGCACCGTGCTCGCTGTCTGCCATCACTGCATGCCTGGCAGCCAGGACCATGAGCTGAGGATATTTCAATTTAAAGCGGTCGAAGGCTCGTGATGCGACATTGAAGGAGATATTGTTTCCACGGCCGATGAAGTAAGCCAGCAACGCGTCATCATCAGGATGCTTTTCCAACGCATCCGGGCTGATGTTTAGCTGATTGTACTGGTCAAGGTCGAATGCATCGAGGTAACGAGCACCTGGCAAGGCAGTGCTTGCGGCCTCCGCTATCCATGCGGCTTTTTTCTCCGCCGTCTCCCCCTTTAGCAGAGTCACCAGATGCGCCACAGACATCGAGTGCAGGTTGTTCAGACCCGTGGGGACAATCACAGCCTTGCTGGCGCTCTGGCCTGAGAAGCGGATCGACGCCGAACGATAGTTGTACGCCTGATAGCTGCTGCCGCCAAACGCAAACAAGTCTGCGCTGCCCTTTGGGTACTGATTCATCAATTCTTCCTGATACTCCGCCCTGCTGCTGGCGGTCTTTGCCGCAACCGCGACGGCTGGCAGTTCCTGAGCTTGCCCCAGAAGCCGGAGGAACAGGGACATGGCGGCGTCAGTCTTGCCCTCCTCTTCAAGCGCGACCGCCTGCAGATAGCCCAGACGATAGTCCTCCGGATAGCGGCGCAGAAGAGGCTCAAGAAAACTAATGACCCGCCTCCAATCCTGCTGCGCCGTCATGCTTTTCGCCAGGGTGAGAGCGTCATCGGCATCCATCTGCGCGCCGCCGGCCAGTTCATAGAGCATGCGGTAGCCGGTGTTTGCATCACCGTATTCGATTTCGATCGATGCGATCATCTGCTGCACGCGCCCACCTTTGGAGCGACCGGCGAGGCGCTGGAGTTCCTCGATAGCACGCTTCGACTGGCCCATCTCCAAATCCATATGAGCTACCTGCATGGCGAGGGTGACATCGTCAGGCCGCAGGCGCATGGCCTCGCGCAGCGCACGCTCCTGCTCCGTGGTGCTGCCTGCCACCCTGTAGATTTCCGCGAGGGCCAGCCATGGCACCGCATCTGCGCGATTGGTGCGCTGACGTTCGAGGAATTTATCTGTGAGCGCCTTCAGCTGGCCGCGCTCGCCGGCCAGACGCGCAAGGGTGCCGACCCAGCGCAATTTGTCCTCCGGCTTGTCCTCCTTTTCAAACAGCGAGAGGTAAACCCGCTCCGCGTCGCTCATCTGGCCTTGTTCGATGTAGCCGGAGGCCAGTGCGTCCGCCACGGACTCATCGTCTTCAAATTTACGAGTGGCGGCCAGAAGCACCTTCAAGGCTTCGCGTCCTTTGCCACTGAGTTGCAGAAGTTTGGCCTCGCGCAGCCAAGGAGAAGCGGAGCCGGGAGAAAGTGTCTTCCATTCCGCCACCCACTTGAGCGCCTGATCTGGTTTCCCCGAGCGCTCAGACAGGTCCACTAGACGCTGAATGTTGGTGGAATTTCTTCCCTGGGGCATGGCCATGAGTTTTTCCGCCTCCTCCGTCGCGCGCAGCCAGTCCTGGCGGGATTCCATCAGTTTGAGCAGCCGTGTCTGCGCCGCCAATGCATGCTCCGAAGGAATTTCGCGGAGGGTTTTCTCCGCGCCCAGGTGGTCCTGCTTTTCTTCGAGCAGCGTGGCGAGGAGAATGCGCTCTTGAACATTCTGGGTGCTCTTTTGCAAAGCGGCCAAGGTTTCGGCAAACTTTGGCTCATCTGCCTTCAGACATGTCACGACCTGACGCAGCGCATCATCCATAAAGCTGACGTCTGTGGTAGCCCGCACGCGAGCGAGCGCCCACGGAATGGCCTCCACGGATTTTTTGGCGCTGAGCGCAGAGTTGATCAGCAACCCGAGGAAACGCTCATCGCCTGCAAACTCGGGCTGGCGCGCCTGCAATATTTCCAACGCCGTCTGCGGTTCGAGGCGCGCCATGAGCGCCTGCCCCACGGCCATCAACTGGGAGAGATCGCCGCTTTTCGCGAGATCACGCCAGATGGCCAGCGCCGCATCACGTTTGCCACTGCGGTGAAGGTAATGGGCCTGAGCCTCCCTGGCCGCACTGCTTGCGGGAAAAGCGGCGACCATGCGCTCATAGGTCAGGGAGGCTTCGTCACCACGCTCCCAGCTTTCGTAGAGCCGCGCCACGCGGAGGTGATCAAACTCTGCGGTGTCCTTCGCGGCTAGAAATTTATCCAGCGTGGCTTTAGCTGCTGCTTTGTCCTTTGCCCGCTCTTGCAGCGTTGCCAGTCGGATGAGGAGTTCGCGATCATCGGGTGCCTGCTCGATCAGGACGTTTGTTTGCGCGATGGCCTCCTTGAACTGCTCGAAGCGCGCCAGCAAATCCAGGTAGCTCTCACGCAACTCCCGCTGGCCCGGTGTTTTTTGCAGCAGGGCCGCGTAGATGGTGAGAGCCTTGTCTTTCTCACCCAGCTCTGCCAATACTCGCGCGCGCTGCCGCTCCAGAGAGGTGCGCTGTGGATGGGCGGCCTGCAGCTTTTCCAGCTCCTTGACCAGTCCGCTGAGGTTTTCATCGCGACGAAACATCGCTTCGATCTGCGCGAGCACTTCGCCTTCACTCCAGGTGCTCTGGCCGGTGTCTGCGAGGGTGGAGGTCAGGAGGGCGAGAGCGGCGTCCTTCTTGTTCGCGCGCAACTGAATTTCGGCCAGGCGCAGCTGGCGCACTGCTTTGGCATAGGCGTCATTTGTACTGGCAATCAACGCCAGCATCTGTGTCTCCGCCTCGGCAAAAAGACCTTCGTCGAGCTGCAACTCGACCACCTCCTCCACCAGATCTTCGTCATCGGCGTTTGCTTTCACCAGATCCCGCCATGCCTGCAGGGCGGCTTCCGGCTTTCCCGTGCGCAGCAACCAGCGGCCGCGCATCTGGCCGATCTCACGGCCCAGCTCTGCATCCGTGCCGCCTTTTTCAGCTGCAGTGAGCGATTTTAAAGCCGCTTCGAAATTCATCATGCGCGCCTCGAGTTTGGCCCGTTGGAACCAAGCCCGTGCGTTCGTCCCCTCGCGCTCCAGGGCCGCTGTGTAAGCTTTCAGAGCTTCGGCTTCGTTGCCACGCTGGTCGTGAAAAATTGCCAGCACGAGCAGATCGGCGGTGGTGCCGGTGCGCTGGCGCAAAAAGTCCGCCAGAGAGTCCGCCGAGCCTGTCTCCATCCACGCCGAGTAGAACCGATCATAGACCAGACCGGCCTGAGGACGCTTGAGAAGCATCTGGTGATATTTCTCCGCCTCGCCCCCCGGTGGCGTGGTCTGTCCGAAACATGCCATGGCTGAGGCGAGGAAAAGAAACCGGATTTTCATAAAAGAAATTTACCAACCCTTTTACCAAAACTCCTATGCTGAGGACAAGAGAGAACCGCAACCAATCGAGATTCATGCAAGACAGGGCATGCATTCCGCGCATACTCGGCTTCCCAACTTCATCCGCCGCCATGCGTCCCCTTCTCATCTCCCTGCTGTCCATCGCCTGTCTGTTTGCCGTCGCCGCCCCGAAAGAAGAGGTGAAACCGCTCAAGGTCCTCATGATCACCGGCGGCTGCTGCCATGACTATGAAAATCAGAAGCTCATTCTCAGCGAGGGACTCAGCGCCCGGGCGAATGTCGAGTTCACCATCGTGCATGAAGAAGGACCTGAAGGTAAAAAGGACAAAAGCCACAAGATCTCGATCTATGAAAAGGACAACTGGGCCGAGGGCTATGATGTGATCCTGCACAACGAATGCTTCGGCGGAGTCGATGACGTGGCCTTTGTGGAACGCATCGCCAAGGCACACCATAACGGTGTCCCGGCGGTGATGCTGCACTGCTCGACCCACAGCTACCGCACGGCCAAGACCGACGAGTGGCGCAAGTGCGTGGGCCAGACCTCGATGAGCCACGAGAAGAACCGTGATTTGAACGTGAAGAACATCGCCGAGGGCCATCCGGTCATGAATGGCTTCCCGGCGGAATGGCTCGACGCCAAGGACGAACTGTACAAGAACGAAAAGCTCTGGGAGCACTTCGTCCCGCTGGCCAAAGCCTATGGCGAAGACACGAAGATGGACCACAACGTGATCTGGGTGAACGAGTATGGCAAAGGCAAGGTCTTCGGCACCACACTGGGCCATGGCAATGAAACGGTGCAGTCCCCCGTCTATCTCGACCTCGTCGCCCGCGGCCTGCTCTGGACCTGTGGCAAGCTTGGCGAAGATGGCAAGCCTCTCCCCGGCTACGAAGCCAAGCAGAAGTAGTTAAACTAGGCCTGCAACACCTCGGCCAGGGTCTTCAACAGAGTTTCGGCTGAGTAGGGTTTTGGGATGAAGTGTTTCACGCCGGCCCCCATGGCCCTGGCGACCATGTCTTTGACGCCCAAGCCGCTGGCCGCGATGATGCGCACCTGCGGATTAATGCGCATGAGCACCTGGATGGTAGCCAGACCATCCATGACAGGCATCATCATGTCCGTGAGCACCACGGCTATTTCTTCCTGATGGGCTGTAAACACAGTCGAGGCTTCGACACCATCCGCCGCGAGCAGCACACGGTAGCCAAAGGCTTCCAGCGTCTGACTGATGATCTGACGAACTGTGTCTTCATCATCGACGACGAGGACCAACTCGCCGTTGCCACGCGGCAGAGTCGTCTCAACAGGAGTGTCCTGCTGCACATCTGCCGTGTCATTCGCAGGCAAATAAACCTGGAATTTCGAGCCTTCTCCGATCTCGCTTTGCACCCGCAGGAAGCCTTGGTGACCTTTGATGATGGCGAGCGTGGTGGACAAACCCAGGCCGGTGCCTTTGCCCATTTCCTTCGTCGTAAAAAACGGCTCAAAAATTCGCTCCAAGACGTCCTGAGGCATGCCTGTGCCGCTGTCTTCCACCTCGATCAACACATGCCGTCCGGGCTTTGCATCGGGGCTCAGCGCCGCGCATTGCTCGTCGAGCACCACATTGCTGGCAGATAGCTTGAGCATGCCGCCATTGGGCATGGCATCGCGTGCATTGACGCAGAGATTGAGCAAAACCTGATGCAATTGGGTTGGATCTCCCTGCACGCCCCACAAATCCGTCTGGATCATGCTGCGCACCTGGATGTTCTTCAGAAAAGTCTCATTGGCGATTTTTTCGATCTCCCGTAGCAGGCGCCCCACTGGAACGGCGAGCTGCCGCCCTTCCACGCCCCGCGCAAAGGAAAGCACCTGCTGCACCATATCGGCTCCGCGTCTGGCGCTGTTTTCAATGGTTGAGAATATGTTCAGCCGCCGTTCATTGGTTTCCTGCAGCTTGAGCAGTTCAATGGACATCATGATGGGGGTGAGCACGTTGTTGAGATCGTGTGCGATGCCGCCGGCCAGGGTGCCGATGCTCTCCATGCGCTGCGAACGCAGCAACTGGGCCTCCACTTGTTTGCTCTCGGTGATGTCCTCCGCCGTGCCGACGATGCGCAACACGGCACCGTGTGAATCGCGCACGGGAAAGGCCCGGTCATGAATCCACCGTTGAGTGCCGTCAGCACGCAGAATGCGGTAGCGCTCGTCATACTCACCGCGTGTCCGCTTGGCAGCCGTCGCCTGCTCAATGCGTTCCCGATCCTCTGGATGCACTGAGCCCAGCCAGCTGAGCGGATTTGCATACAGGCTGGCACAGGTGCGGTGCCAGATTTTTTCATACGCCGGACTGACGTAGATCATTTCGGTGCCGGTGGGGTCGGTCATCCAGAACACTTCCTCAATAGTTTCAGCAAACTGACGGAAGCGTTTTTCACTCTCGCGCAGGGAGGTCTCCGCCTGCCTGCGCTCCACGCCTTCCAGCGCCAGAGAGACCAGATTGGACATCGCAAGGGCAAAGGTTTTCTCATCCGCTGTCCATTCCCGCAGTGTGCGGACATGCTCAAGACAGAGCACACCGGTGCGAATCCCGCCGACGATGATGGGCACATCCAGAATGGACCGGATGCCGTGGGGCAGCAGACAGCCTTCCACGAATTCGCGCGTATTTGGGTTCTGGGCAGCGTCATCCGCAATGATCATCTCCTGTTCGATGAGGGCGCGGAAATAGACCGGATAAGTGACTGCAGAAAGCTCCATGCCCGACGAATGCCTGCCCTCCTCCCACTCAAACAAATCCACGCATTTGATGGCGGAGCGGTCGCTGTTGTAGCGCCAGATGCTGACACGGGAGACGTTCAGGGTCTGCGCCGCACCTTCGACGATTTTGCGCAGCAGCAGCAAGGCATCATCAGCATCCCCCGCCCAATGGCGCGTCAGTTCGATCAAGGTCTTGCGCTGCTTGATGAAGCGTTTGTCCGCCTCGCGCAATTCAGCTTCACGCCGGCTGATGTCTAGAGCAAAGCCGATGTCTGCAGCCAGTTCATCCAGCAAAGCCAGTTCATCTGCGTCGAAGAACTCTGTCGTATCGGCATACAAGTTGAACACGCCAATGATTTCGTCCCCTGATTTCAAAGGCAGAGAAGCCATGGAGAGATAACTGCGGCAGAGGGCATCGGCACGCCAGCAGGCGGCGTCAGGATCATGTTCAATGTCATTGCAAACCGAGTGCTCGCCAGACTCCAATGCACGCGCAGTCGTGGCACAGCCAGAGCCGGACTGCGCACCGCCGATGATGGCCTCAAGTATTGCCAGAGTTTCCTGAGTGGCACCAATGTGTGCGGCGATTTGCAACCGGCGCGTTTCAGCATCCAGCAGACCAATCCATGCGAGGCGAAACAGGCCTTTTTCAACCGCGATCCGGCAGGCAGTCAACAGCATGGCCTCCTGATTTTTTTCACGCACAATGGTCTCATTGATGCCACTCAACATGGCATAGAGACGATTGAGCTGCTGGATGCGCTGCTCCGCCTTTCGACGGCCGGTAATGTCCTGCATCTGGGAAACAAAAAACGCGGGGTTCCCCTGTTCGTCGTCCACCATCGAAACGGTTAGAAGCACCCACACCACACCGCCGTTCTTATGGAGATACCGTTTCTCCATCTCAAACGTTTTGATCTCGTGGCGGAGCATTTGCCGCACATTCGCGACATCCATTTCGAGATCGTCAGCGTGGGTGATCTGCTGAAAGTTGACGGAAAGCATTTCGGATTCGGTATAGCCGACGATTTCACACAGGGCGCGGTTAACGCGTAAAAAGCGCCCGTCGGGAGCGACGAGCGCCTTGCCGATGGGAGCATTTTCGAAGGCTGTGGCGAAGGTGGCTTCACTTTCACGCAACGCCTCCTCCGCCCGTTTGCGTTCGGTGATGTCCTGCACCGTGCCAAAACACCGCGAGGACCTGCCCTGATCATCAAAGAGGAGCTCCACTTTCACGAGCGCCTGAGCCTCCAGCCCGTCCGCACGCAGCACACGGTATTCAAAGGGCTCGATGACTGCGCCGGGCCGCGCGTCTATGAGCTGAGCAAGATAGGCGTCATGGCGCCCACGATCATCTGGGTGCACCATCTCCTGCACCCGGTCATATGAGAGTACGACGGACTGTGGCTGCAGCCCGAAAATCCGGTAGAGTTCGTCCGACCATTTGATGCCGCCGTCCGCCACCGTGTATTCCCAGCTGCCAATATGGCTGATGGATTGGGCGCGGCCAAGATCTGCGCTTACCTGGATCAGGGCGGCCTCGGTCCGTTTACGATCGCTGATGTCGACGAATGTGGCGACCACATGGGGTTCTCCCTGAAACTCGATGGTTTCCATGCTGGCGATGGCATGGAGCACACCGCCGCTGCGCGCCCGCAAGGAGAGTTCCATGTCACGCACTGAACGATGCTCATCGAGAGTCTTGCGGAGCAAAGCAGCCACAGGCTCCTCAAGCACAGCCAGCTCAATCATGGAACGCTCGACCGCCTCTTCACGCGGCCATCCGACGAGGCTGGAGAAAGCGTCATTGACCTCCACGATTCGTTGATCGCGCCTGCGGCTAATGGTCAAAGCAACCGGACTGCTGCGAAACGCCTTTATCAGCCGCGTTTCGCCTTCACGAAGCATCTCCTTGGCCTGCTTGCGTGCCGTGATGTCTTCAGTGAACATGATGATGCCACCAATCGAGCCGTCCGCCTGACGCCATGGCTGGATCTCCCAGCGAATCCAGTCTGTCCGGCCGTCGGAACGCAAAAAGGCTTCTTCATCGCATTTTTCGACCTGGCCGGTCAGACAGCGTTGATGGATTACAAACCAGTGTGGCGGCGATTCGGGAAAGACTTCGTAATGGCTGCGCCCCACAATGGACTGAGAACCGAGGCGGTAATCCTTCATCCAGCGCTGACTGACGACGAGATACTTCATGTCACGATCGAGCATGGCGATGGCCGCCGGACTGTGCTCGGTGTACAGTCGCAGCTGCTCTTCCCGCTCCCGCAAAGTCCGGGTGCGCTTTTTCACCTGCCGGGTTAGGAACCAATTCCAGCCGACGAGCAGCGCCAGCAGCACCGCCGCCCCAAGGGCACCGTAGCCGAGATAGCGCAGATACCGGGTGCCGCCCAATTTCTGCCCAAACCATTTCTTTTCGATCCGGGAAAACTCCGCCTGCCCCACATCGGCGAACCCCTTCTCAATCAAGTGCAGCAGGCTGGCATTCCCTTTGCGAACGGCACGATGAAACTCGCCGATGCTGACCGGCTCCGTCATCCTAAACTCCGCCTCCAAGCCCTGCTTATGGAGGAAGTAAAGAGCCGGGGGCTTGTCCGCGACGAAGACATTCACTTTGCGCTCATTGGCAGCGGTGATGATGGCCTCGTAGTTTTTGTAGAGCAGCAGCGGGCCAACGCCATTGACCTGAAGGAGCTGTGCGCACGCATCGCCCGCTTTGACCGCCACAGGAAACCCCTTCAGCGAGGCCATGCCGGTGATGCCTGAAATCGTGGCTCGAAAAAATATGGGGACCTGGAGGGTGGCGTAAGGTCGCGAAAAATCCAGATAAGCGGCACGCTCGGCAGTCGCGAAGACGGTGTCAATGACATCAAACTCACCTGCTTTCATTCGCTCAATGGCATCGCCCCAATCCATGCCGTGAATCTCGGCGGTGACTCCTGTCTTTTTTTCCCAGGCTTGCCATTGATCGATGATGATGCCTTGCAATGTCCCGGCGTTGTCCCTGAAAACATAGGGTGGATAATTGTCGTCTATCACCACGCTGATCTTTCCTGGCAGAGCAGGCTGCTGCCCAGAGGTGGATGTAGCGACACAGGCGAGTAAAAAAACGACAATGAGTCCGTGAATATGGTGCAAACCTTGTTTGGCCCTGGTGCTTTTTTTGACACCCAGACAGCGCCTCGACCACCCACTCCATGTCTTCGAGAGTTTGAGTCCAGAGGTCGGAGACTTGGCTTGTTCCGTTGCACAAGCATCATCCGAATTGAGAACAATGAAGGACGTTTCCAACATGATAAACTATGTCAGAGCGTGTAAAAATTCATGATGTTTAAACTACCCTATCGAACCGCAGAGTCTACCGCTTTGAGTATCAAAGCGATGGAGGTTTCAGGCATTCTTCTAGTGATATAGGAGCGGATTCGATCATGTGAGGACCTGAGCATGCAGCACCGCATCCAGCGTCTTGAGCAAGGTTTCCGCGGTGTAGGGCTTGGGGATGAAATTTTTAACACCTGCATTGGCGGCTTTTTCCTCCATGCCTGCGGCATTCATTCCACTGGCTGCAACGACGCAGATCTCCGGATTCATTCGCATCAGGACCTGAATCGTGGCCGGCCCGTCCATCACCGGCATCATCATGTCAGTAAGCACCAAAGCGACTTCAGAGCGATGCTTGGAATAGAGAGAGACCGCCTCGGCACCATCCGCAGCCAGCAGAACACGGTATCCAAAAGTTTCCAAGGTCTGCTTGGTGATCTGCTGCACGGCCGCCTCATCATCGACCACCAGGATCAGTTCACGGTTGCCACGTGGCAGTTCTCCCGGCGTTGCCACTTCGATTTCCGCATGTTCGGACATGTGCGCGGGCAGATAGACATGAAAAGTGGTGCCTTTTCCCAGTTCACTCTCCACCCGCAGGAAGCCATGATGACTTTTCACGATGGCCATGACGGATGAGAGACCAAGCCCGGTGCCTTTTCCGAGTTCCTTCGTGGTAAAAAACGGCTCGAATATGCGGTCAATCACATCTGGTGACATGCCTGTGCCATTGTCTTCCACCTGGATGTGGAGGTACTGCCCGGGTTTTGCGCCAGGCATCATTGAGGCGCATTGTCCATCCAACACCATGTTCATGGCAGAAAGTTTCAACTGGCCGCCATTGGGCATGGCATCACGTGCATTGACACAAAGATTGAGCAGCACCTGGTGAATTTGTGTGGGATCCCCCTGCACGACCCACAAAGGCGCGGGAATTTTACAACGAACCTGGATGCTTTTCAAAAAGGTCTCGTTGGTGATCTTTTCGACCTCCTTGAGCAGATGCCCGACCTGCACCGCCAGCTGCTTTCCTTCAACGCCTCTGGCAAAGGAGAGGACTTGCTTCACCAAATCTGCGCCGCGCTTGGCGCTGCATTCGATGGTGGCCAGAATTTCATGTTTTTGCGCACTCCGCTCCTGGAGCTTCAGGAGCTCGATGGACATCATGATGGGGGCCAGCACGTTGTTGAGATCGTGAGCGATGCCACCCGCGAGAGTGCCGATGCTCTCCATGCGCTGGGAACGTAAAAACTGCTGCTCGAGCTTTTTGCGTTCGGTAATGTCGGTGTTGATGGAGAGGATGGACTTGGGGCGGCCCTGAGCATCCTTGATCAGGGTCCAGCGCGACTCCACGATCACCAGCCGACCTTCTTTGTCATACTGCTGCATTTCACCGGCCCACTCGCCCTGTGCCAAGACGGCCTTCATGACGGCAAGAAACTGCACCGGATCACGATTGAGCAGTTCCACTTGCGAATGGTCCAGCACCTCACCGGCCTTCCAGCCATAAAGCCGCTCCGCACTGAGGTTCCAGTACAGGATGCGATGCTCTTCCGGGCTGCAGACGATGATGGCGTCACGCGCCTTGTCCAGGAGGGAGGCCTGCTCGCGAATTTTGTCCTCGGCCATTTTGCGCTGGGTGATGTCGCGCATGATGCATTGCAGGCGACCATCGGGGAGAATTGTTGAGCCGACTTCAGCGGGAAACTGGGAGCCGTCTTTACGGCGGCACAACCATTCACTCCGCACCACTTCACCTTCACTCAACTGCGCCACTTCGGGCAGAATCCGCACCATCTCACCGGAGGCAACGATATCGACAAAACCCATCCGTCTCAGTTCTTCACGAGTGTAGCCAAGCATCTGGCAGACTGCGGCGTTGGCTTCGAGCAGACGCCCAGCTATGTTTGAAACAAGGATGCCATCAGAGGCTGATTCAATGAGCGTGCGGAACTCGGCCTCACTTGCCAGCAAGGCCAGCTCGGCCTGCTTGCGCGTCGTGATGTCCTCAGAAAAAATGATGATGCCACCGATCGTGCCGTCAGCCTGATGCCAGGGCCGGATTTCCCAGCGGATCCAGTCAATGGAACCATCTGCACGAACGAACTTTTCATCATCGCTTTTTTCGACAGCACCTGCCATGCAACGACGGTGGATCTCCAGCCAGTGGGCCGGCACTTCGGGAAAGACGTCATAGTGGCTGCGTCCAGTGATGGACTGTTCGCCCAGACGGTAGTCATTCATCCAGCTCAGACTGACGACGAGATACTTCATGTCACGATCCAGCATGGCAATGGCCGCGGGACTGTGTTTAACGCAGAGGCGAAGCTGCTCCTCCTTCTCCTGCAATGCGCGCGTGCGTATCCTAACCTGGCCTGCCAACATCCAGTTCAAACCAAGCAGCAGCGTGACCAATGAGACGGCGGCCAATGCAGCGTAACCCAGGCTGCGCAAATAGGGATGCCCGTCCAGAGTCTGCCCGAACCATTTTTTTTCAATCCATGCGAGTTCCTTCGGACCCACGTCTTCGAACCCTTTTTCAACCAACTGGAGCAGCCTGGTGCTGCCTTTGCGCACCGCACGGTGGAACTCCCCGATGCTGACCGGGTCGGACATTCTGAACTCAGACCCCAGGCCCATCTTCTGGAGAAAGTATTGAGCCGGAGGCTTGTCCATGACAAAGACGTTCACTTTGCGCTCGTTGGCAGCTGTGATGATGGCCTCGTAGTTGTTATACAACAACATGGGGGTGATGTCATTTTCCTGCAGCAGCTTGACAACCGTGTCTCCCAGCTTGGCGGCGACTGGAAATCCGTGCAGGGAAGAAAGGTTGTTAATGCCAGCGATCGAAGAACGAAAAAAGATGGAGACTTCGATGGTGGTGTACTGCTTGCCGAAATCCAGATAAGCCGTGCGCTCCGGCGTTTTAAACATCGCGTCGATGACATCAAACTCACCTTCCTTCATCCTGCGGACTGCATCGTTCAAGTCCATGCCATGAATCTCAGCGGTGACTCCGGTGCGCTTTTCCCAAACGCGCCATTGATCGATGATGATCCCCTGCAGCCTGCCCTCATTGTCTCTGAAAACATAGGGTGGAAAATTGTCATCCGTCACCACACTGATGGTGTGAGGAATCGGAGACTCCTGCCCCGACACATCCATGGAGATGAGAAGGAACGACAAAAGCATGAGGATCAAACTCATGTGGCAGCGCCGACCTCCAGCCTCTACCGCACCTGAAGCACCGGAGGAAATGCATCGCCGCAGCACTGATGTCGAACCAGCCCCCTGTGCCATGGTGCGAGAGCGAAATGAACCGGGAATGATGACAGGAAATTCGGTCATGCTTCAAGGCGGGTTTGAACCTGGAGGCGCCGCCAACGTTGGCATGAATATGAATTTCGTTTCATCCGCTTAAAGGGAGGTGGTGCGTTGTGTGTTCAGCACTGTGTGAAGCATTTTCAGCAATGTTTCCGCCGTGTACGGTTTGGGGATGAAGTGTGTGACGCCCGCATTTGCAGCCCTGGTCACCATGTCTTTCACACTCAGGCCGCTTGCGGCGATGATGCGGACCTTGGGATTCATGCGCATGAGGACCTGAATCGTTGCAGGCCCGTCCATGACCGGCATCATCATGTCCGTCAGCACCACTGAAATATGCTCTTTGTGAGTGGCATACAAGGTGGATGCCTCGACACCGTCAGCCGCAGGCAGCACGCGATAGCCAAAGGACTCCAGCGTCTGCCCGGTGATGTGCCGCACGGGTTCCTCGTCATCAATCAGGAGCACGAGTTCACCATTGCCGCGAGGCATCTCATTTTGAAGAGGGGGAGGCATGCTCACGCCTTCCACCATCTGCGCCGGCAGGTACACCTGAAACTTGGAGCCCTTGTCCAATTCACTGGAGACACGGATGAAACCTTGATGGCTTTTGATGATGGCAAGAGCGGAGGACAACCCCAGCCCAGTTCCTTTACCAAGCTCTTTGGTGGTGAAAAACGGTTCAAAAATGCGGTCGATCACATTTGAAGGCATGCCTGTACCGGAGTCTTCCATCTCAATGAGGAGATAAGGCCCGGGCTTTGCCCCGGCAATCATCGCCGCACATTGCTCATCCAGCAGGTGATTGCCGGCGCTGAGTTTTAAAGTGCCGCCGTTGGGCATGGCATCGCGCGCGTTGACGCACAAATTAAGCAGCATCTGATGAATCTGTGTGGGATCCCCCTGAACGATCCACAGATTTGCAGGAATCTCACTGCTGACCCGGATGTTCTTGAGGAAGGTTTCATTGGCGATCTTTTCAATGCCTTTGAGAAGGTGCCCGGCCTGCACCTCCACGCGCTGCCCTTCAACTCCCCGCGAAAATGAGAGCACCTGGCGCACCATGTCCGCACCGCGCCTGGCACTGTTTTCAATGGTTGCCAGCACGCCCAACCGCAGCGCATCCTGCTCATGGAGCTTGAGCAGTTCGATGGACATCATGATCGGAGTCAGGGCGTTGTTGAGATCATGAGCAATGCCTCCAGCCAATGTGCCGAGGCTCTCCATGCGCTGGGCGCGCAGAAGTTGTTCTTCGACTTTTTTGCGCTCGGTGATGTCGGTGTTGATCACCAGAATGCTGCGTGGCAGGCCTGCGGCATCACGCAGAAGGGTCCACCGTCCCTCAACGATCAGCTTGCGGCCATCTTTGCCAACTTGCTGCAGCTCACCGTCCCATTCCCCGGCCTGCATGACTTTTTCAAACGCCTGCTGAAAAACTTCAGAGTTTTGGTCTTTGATCTCGGTCACTGGGCGTCCAATCGCCTCCGCCGCAGTCCAGCCGTAGAGTCGTTCAGCGCTCTTGTTCCAATAGGTGACACGGTGATCGAGACCACACACCAAGATGGCATCTCTGGAGAGTTCGAGCAGGGATGCTTTCTCGTGGGCTGCCAGCTTGGATGCCTCCAGCTCCTGCGTGCGCAGTTTCACGCGCTGTTCGAGGTCCTGCAGATGAGATTTGGACTCCAGCAGCAACCTCGATTTTTCCGTGAGTGAAATGGCCAGCTGAAGCACTTCGATGATGTCGAAGGGCTTTTTCAAAATGAGCATGCGATCACGTGGCTTGATCTGCTCCTGCACGTCGCTCCAGCAGCAGTCCGCATAGGCGGTGCAGATCACGATCTGCATGTCAGGGCAGACCTGCCAGATCTGACGTGTCGTCTCGATTCCGTCCCAGCCCGGGGGCATGCGGACATCGACAAATGCCATGGCATAGGGCAGCCCCTCCGCCTGCGCGTTTTTGACCATCTGGAGTCCTTCTTCTCCCTGAGATGCGGTGTCGATAGTGAAAGTCTGCTTGGCGGTCTGCGACTGCTGCGGGGAGCCAAACAATGCGGCTTCAGCGGCCTCAAGCGCGTCATCTGAGGCATTAACCGGAGCCAGGATTTTGCGAAAATCATCATGAATGGACCGGTTGTCATCAATGACTAAAATGCGCCGATGCGCTGCTGTCGTGGTTGTGTGTGTCATGGTTGGATTAATTCTCCAATGGCAGTGTCAAAGTGAAGGTGGCGCCCAGCCCCGGACCATCACTGTGAGCTTTTAAAGTTCCGCCCAGCTCCTTGGCGGCCAGCGCACCACTGTGCAGACCAAAACCGTGGCCCATTTTTTTGGTGGTGAAGCCGTGGGAGAAAATGCGGCTGAGGTTTTCGGGGGCGATGCCGGTGCCATTGTCGATGACGGCAATTTCCAGCATCCCCTCCTGGTTTTGCGTCACGCGCACCATCATGCGCCGGTCGCCCTCACTTTGATCCAGTGCGTGCTTGGCATTGCTCAGCAGGTTCACCAGAATTTGCATCACTTTATGCCGATCCGTTTTCAATGGCGGCACCTGAGCGATTTCACACGCCACATTGACTTCATGACGAGTGAAGCTGGCGGCGTTGATGCGGATGCTGTCGTCGACCAAGTCCGCCACGGAAAGTACTTCGACGACACCGGTGCCACGTGCGTAGCGCTGCTGCATCGCCACGATCTCCTTGATGTGATCGATGTTTTTTTTCAGCATTTCCATTTCCTGCAAAATGGCCTGCTGTGGCTCTGCCAGATGCACGGCCAGCTTGAGCAGGTAGTCCGGCAGCATTTTCCCGCGCGGGTCCGTGGTGAGGAAGGCTGGCAGGTCTGCCGAGTTGTGCTGCAAGAGCTCGGCCACGTTTTTCAGACTTCCGGTCCTGAACTCGCGGACCTTGCTGGTCGCAAGTTCAGCCGAGACACCGACGCTGTTGAGGACATTGCCCACATTATGCAGCACACTGGTGGCCACCTCAGCCATGCCTGCGAGACGTGAGGTTTCGAGCAGTTCCGCCTGCGTCCTGCTCAATTCCGTCGTGCGCTCCACCACCTGACGTTCGATTTCCTCGTTGCTGCCTTCGAGTGTGGCGCGACGAAGCGCGATCTCTGACATTTCCTGGAGCATCCTGCGGATGGCGACAAACAGAATGGCGTCTTCAAACAGCACCCATCCTGCGTGTTCAACCCAGCGCCATGAACTGGCGGTCAGCACACCAAACACGGACTGAGGCCAGTACAAGTCACGGAGAAGATGATCAGCCGCCACCACGATGGTGGCCGTGGCAAGCACACGCCAGTCACGGTAAAAGGCAAGAAACGCCAGGGAGCCGAAAATGTGAAAGTGCGTTTCGATGCGCCCCCCCGTCAGATGAATCAAGAGCGCAGAAGTGAGCACCTGGGCGACGGCAATGACATGACGGGTGACGGTCAAGCCAGGATACTGCCAGGCCAGCCATGCCGGAAAACCGCTGAGCGCTCCGCCGAGCAGAATTGCTGCCCAGACATGGACGTGGACCTGGCTGGAATCCCCAATCCAGGTGAGCGGGGAAATCCACAAGGCGGCCGCAATGCCCGCCAGCCATTGCACGATCATGAGCCGGGCAAACAACTGATCGGTGTGCCGGTGCAAATCATTCTCTGCGGCACGAAACAACTCTGCCGCACGCTGTTGCAGTGCTGAGTCTGGCTTTGCCAATGGGGTGGCCGCCGTTTCATCAACCAGCGGGCTGGTTTGCTGACGCAGTCCACTGGAGGAGACACGCAGCAATGCTGTTGCTTGATTCAAGGGGAGGCCTTGTGGCAGGGGGGGCGCGGCTAGGGCTGACATGCGGTGCATTCCTTTTGGTTGTTTACCCATCCGAGAGCACAGCCGAAAACAGGGGGGCTGGTGGCGGAGGGGATTTTTTGCTTCAACAAACTCTCGATGGCATCTCGCCCGGGATTGTCACCGGCATGGCCGCGACCAAGGGTGATGCCGCCTTGGAAAACCAACCCGCCCTCGGAATCATAGAGCAGTGTCTGGCCCGAGGTGACCGCCTGAAAAAGGCGGGCTTCTTCGCCAGAATGATCGACATTCACCTGCACTCCAGGGATAGAAGCTGCAGCATGCCATTGGTCGGTTTTCACCCATTCCTCGCCCATGCCCTCGGGCTGGATAAACCACACCTGAGCACTGAACTTCCCCTGGCAGTGTGCCACGAGTTGTTCCAGCTCGCCGAGGGTCGCGCGGGAGCAGGGGCAGCGTGGATGCAGAAACATCACCAACTGGGACTGACCTGAATGACGGTGTGCCCGACTGGTTTCCGGCCAGTGCGCTGGCGGGATGCCGGTGGTGCCGGCAGTCTGGGAATACTGCGCCATCAGCAGGCTTCCCGTGATAACCACCCAAAGCCATACCACGGCAAAGGTGCTGATTTTCAATGCGGCAGAGCCAAAGCGCCTTGGCCCAATCACCTTGTCAGGTGATGGCGTCGAATGAGGCGAGTTTGGTAGAACTGGGGTGATCACCCCTAAACATAAGGGTCAGCGCCAAAGCCCCCCAACTAAGCCATGCTTTATTTAATACGACCGAACCGCTTAGAGCCTCAGACTTTCCGATTCTCGTTTTTATCAATTGAGTTCCAACGGAATATCACCGGACTCCGAGGATCTGCTGGGTTCAGGAGCGCGCACAGCCCTGGCACCGTTGAAGCTTTCACTGTGAGCATGCTTGTAACCGGCCGGATCGAGCGTCTGCCAGAGGCGGTCCCTTCTTTCGCTGGAACATCCAGTCTGGAGGAGAACGGCCAGCAGTCCTGGCAGCAGCAGAAGTCGGTGAAAACAAATGGGGGAGAGTGGTTTGCAGGTTTTCATCGGATGAGGAGTTTGGGTTATTTTTGTCCGTAATACGCGCCCGGTCCATGCTTGCGCAAATGATGCTTTTCCAAGATATGCCCGGGAATGGGGCCCAAGGCGGGATTCAGGGTGGCAGAGCCTAAGGCCATGTGGGCACACATTTCCAGGGCGATGCTGTTCTTGAGCGAATCCATGGCGTTATTGCCAAAAGTGAACGGCGCGTGATGGATCTGCAGGACAGCAGGCATTTCGAGCGGGCTGAGTTGCAACTCGCGCAGGCGCTCGACAATGGCGACCCCGGTAAAATGTTCATAGTCCTGAGTCACTTCTGCGGGGGTGAGCGCACGCACCAGTGGAACGGTGCCGTGAAAGTGGTCCGCGTGCGTGGTGCCGAAGCAGGGAATCTCACGACCTGCCTGCGCAAACATGGTGGCATGCAGGCTGTGCGTGTGCGTGATGCCGCCGATCTCGGGAAATTCACGGTAGAGAATGAGATGCGTTTTTGTGTCTGAGGAGGGCCGGAGGCTGCCATCCACCACCCGGCCATCCAAGTCGAGAACGACGATGTCGGCGGGCTTGAGCTCCAAATAGTCCACGCCGCTGGGTTTGATGGCCCAGAGACCGGAGGCGCGGTCGATGCCGCTCACGTTGCCCCAGGTGAGGCGTACGAGGCCGCTGGGTTCCAAGGCACGGTTGGCTTCACAGACTTGTTCACGGAGGTCTTGGAGGGTCATTGACGGCAAGAAAGCCCAAACGTCTTACAATTCCAGCAACATAAACCGGCCCATGGGGCGTTAATACATTGATCCTTGAGAGTTGACGTGGGGAACGCCCCCGTTGACCAGTACCGTACAAACACATGCCCGCCTCCGTCGCCCCCCCTGCTGTTCCTGATCAGGAAGCCATCGCCAAAGCCTCCCTCTGGGTGGCTCCGCTCCGAACCGAAATCGCCCGCGTGCTGATCGGGCAGACCGCCTTGGTGGACCGCCTGCTGGTGGCCCTGCTGACCAACGGGCACGTGTTGCTGGAGGGTGTGCCTGGGATCGCCAAGACACTGGCCGTGCGCACGCTGTCGGGAACGTTGAAGGCCAAGTTCCAGCGCATTCAGTTCACCCCCGACCTGCTGCCGGCGGATGTCATCGGCACCATGGTTTATCATCCGAAGGATGGTACGTTCACACCGCGTCTGGGACCGATTTTTGCCAATCTGGTGCTGGCCGATGAAATTAACCGCGCACCAGCCAAGGTGCAGAGCGCCTTGCTCGAAGCCATGCAGGAACGGCAGGTCACCATCGGCGAAAACACACACAAGCTGCCCGACCCCTTCATGGTCCTGGCCACGCAGAACCCGATCGACCAAGAGGGTACATACACCCTGCCAGAAGCCCAGCTTGACCGCTTCCTGCTCAAAGTCCGCGTCACCTATCCGACACCGGTCGAAGAACGCATGGTGCTGGATGCGATGGCCACTTCGGCTCCGAAACTCGATGTGAACCAGGTCACGGACGTGACGGCCATCAGCGCGAGCCGCGTGGTGGTCAACGACTTGTTCATGGATGAAAAGATCCGCGACTACATCGTCGCCCTGATCCATGCGACGCGCCACCCTGAGGCGCTGGCCCCGCACCTGAAGCTGCTCATCCGCTGCGGTGCCTCACCGCGCGGCACGATCAATCTGGCGCTGGCCGCCAAGGCGCTGGCCTTCCTGAATGGCCGCAATTACGTCATTCCGCAGGATATTAAAGACCTCGCCCCGGACATCCTGCGCCACCGTATTCTGCTTTCTTATGAAGCCGAGGCGGAAGGGGTGACCACGGATGATGTGGTGAAGACACTCCTGGACAAGCTGCCTGTTCCTTAACACCGCCCACACCGTGAACGGGGAAACTGTGCAGAACGACAACGACGCCAGACTCACGCGCATCCTCAAGCGCGTGCGACGCATCGAGCTGCTCACGCGAGGCATGGTAAAGGAGATGCTGGGCGGCCAGTATCACTCCCGCTTCAAGGGCCAGGGCATCGAGTTTGATGATTTCCGGGAGTACCAACCCGGGGACGATGTGCGCTTCATTGACTGGAATGTGACTGCGCGCATGAACGATCCGTTTGTACGCAAGTATGTCGAGGAACGTGAGCTGACGGTGATGATCTGCGTCGATGTCAGCGGCTCCGGTGACTACGGCAGCCAGGAGGACTCGAAGCGCGAACGTGCGGCGGAGATTGCGGCGGTTTTTGCCTTCAGTGCTGTGCAGAATCAGGACAAGGTGGGGCTCACGCTCTTTTCCGACGGCATCGAGCATTATCTGCCCGCACGCAAAGGGGCCCCCCATGCGCTGCGCATTCTGCGTGACATTTTAAACATTGAACCCAAGAGGCACGGAACGGACATCAAGCCCGCGCTTGATCTTGCGCTCGAACGCATCGCCCATCGGGCGCTGGTGATCCTGGTTTCCGACTTTATCACACCAGATCATGCTTGGGAGAAAAGCCTGCGGGCTGTGGCTGCCAAACACGACGTGGTGGCGGCGCAGATCCTGGACCCGCGTGAAATCACGCTGCCAGACGCAGGCCGCGTCTGTCTCGAAGACCCGGAGACCGGGGAGCAATTTCTCGTCAACACTTCGCATCCGGCGGTCCGCGAGCAGTATGAACAACGTCTGGAGGAACGACAGAACGCGCTGGTGCACCTGCTGCGGCGCTGCGGAGTGGAGCGCATCACGGTCCGCACTGACGAGGACTACGCGCCTGCCCTGAAAGCCTATTTCCGTTCGCGCAAAAGGAGGAAACGCGGATGAAGCCCACGCTGTACTTTCTGCATATCCTGCTGGCGCAGTTTGAGGGTCCGAGCCCGCTGCCGCATCCTGAGCTGCCACCACCTGACAGTGTGCAGCTGCCGCCCCCCTGGTGGATTCCATGGGCGACCCTGCTGCTGCTTTGTCTTTTGATCGCCCTTATCGTCTGGCTGCTTGTGCGGCCAAAAGAGACGCCATCAGCACCTCTGCGGCAGCCATGGAGTTCAGCCTTTCGTGCCTTGAATGAACTGCGCGCACGCATTCAATCCATCCCGCCGCAGGACATGAGCCACCGGATCTCGCAGATCTTGCGGCGCTACCTGCAGGAACGCTACTCCGTGCCAGCGCCAGCCCGTACAACACGCGAACTGTTTGACGGCAAAATTGACCGGCAGCCTGGCATGCCGGTGCCGCGATCCCAAGGAATGTGGCGCGAACGGTTTGAACCCGTGGCTCATTTGTGTGACGAGATCTCGTTCATGCCAGCCCCACGCACGGAAGAGGAGTCGACCATGCTCATCGATCAAGCGCTCGCGCGCATGCAGGAGGAGAAACCATGATCATTCCGGGATTTCCTGCAGTTCAAATTTTTCATCCTCTGTGGCTGCTGCTGCTGCCCCTGGCACCGCTGCTGGCGATGCTGCGTGGTGCACGCGGCAAACGGGCTGCCATCAAATTTCCCACCGCCTCCCTGCTGGGTGAACTCGGCAGGCCGGCGCGCAGCAGCCTTGGCGGCTTTGTCTTTGGACTGATTTTAACCAGCCTGATTTTCGGCATCCTGGCGCTGTCGCGGCCGCAGAAAATCTTGTCTTACGAAGAGGAAAAAGCCGATGGCATTTCGATCATGCTGACGGTGGACGTCTCGCTATCGATGCTGATCGAAGACTTTTACATCGGGGGGCAGCCCGTGAACCGACTTACGGCGGCCAAGCGCGTGATGTCGGACTTCATCAAAGGCCGCCGCAGCGACAAAATCGGGATCGTGGCCTTTGCCGGGGAAACCTACCTGCCCTGCCCGCTCACGCTTGACCGTGACTGGCTGATCAACAATCTCGACCGTGTCCAGACCCAGCGTGTGGGTGACGGCACCGCAATCGGGTCCGGCATCGCCTCCGCCGCCAACCGCATGCGTCGTGAAAAGTCGCCGAGCAAAGTCATCGTGCTGCTGACGGATGGCGCGAACAATTCCGGGCGCCTCAGCCCGCAGGATGCAGCGAAGCTGGCGGCGACGCTCGGCATCAAGATCTACACCATCGCCATCGGCACGCCAGGCATTCACAGCATCCCCGATCCCCGGCGCGGCACGTTCACGCCGGTGGGTCAGCAGTTGTTTGATGAAGGCACGCTCAAGGAAGTTGCCGCCATCGGCAACGGCCAGTTCTACATGGCGCAAAACCTGAGTTCGCTCAGCGATGTCTTTGGCACCATCGACAAGCTCGAAAAAACCAAGATCGAGCATCACAAAATCATCGAAACAGAAGAGCTGTTTCCCTGGCCGCTTGCCGTTTCCGCCATCGCGTTGTTTCTCGCGCTGCTGCTGTCTTTGACCGTTTTGCACTCGGCCCCTGAGCCGGTCGCCACCTGATTGTCATGAGCTTTGCCCACCAACATCTGCTCTGGTTCCTGCTGATCATCCCCGCGCTGGTGGGGATGAAAGTACTGGTGGATGGGCATGCCTCCAAGGCAGAACGCCTTTTCACTGCGGTGCGTCTGCGCCCGACGCTCGTCATGGGCCGCTCGCTGTGGCGTTCATGGTTCGTGTATGGTTTGTACATCATGGCCATGGCCTGTCTCGTCGTCGCCGTGGCCCAACCGCGCTGGGGGGAAGAAAAGCTCGAGATTCCCGACAAGGGACGCAACATTTTCATCGCCATCGACACCTCGCGATCCATGCTCGCGCGCGATGTGGCACCGGACCGCCTCACACGGGCACGACTGGCTGCGCATGACCTTGTGATGGAACTCAGCGGAGAGCGAGTGGGCCTGCTGGCCTTTGCCGGCCGAGCCTACCTGCAGGCGCCGCTCACGACCGATCATGACGCCATCATTGAGTCGCTGCTGGCCTTCGACCACACGATCATCGAGTGGGGTGGGAGCAATCTAGCTGATCTGCTGGAGGTGACGCTGCGTGCCATCAAAGGCCTGCCCAAGAGCAATTATGCGCTGGTCATTTTCAGCGATGGCGGAGATGCCGACGCGAACCTCGTTCCTTACATCCAGCGGTTCACTGCGGCTGGAATCGTTGTCGTCACCGTAGGAGTAGGCACCGAAACTGGCACGCTCATTCCAAACCCTGAGGTGGAAGGTGATTACATTCGAGACGAGGCCGGCAATGTGGTGCGATCGCAGCTGCAAAGCGGTGTGCTGCAACAACTGGCGACCGCCACCGGCGGACGTTTCCTCAAACTTGATACCCGGCCGCTCAGCCGACAATCCATCCAGCCCGTGCTCGATCGTCTGACGGAGCAGGAGTCCGCCAACCGGCAGACTTCGAGGCCGATTGAGCGCTTTGCCTGGCCGCTGAGTCTGGGTATATTCCTCCTCATGCTCGCTTGGATCATCAGTGCCCTGCCCCGCCCTGCCGCACGCCCGGTCGTGCTGGCACTGGCTGTTGCCGCCTTTACGCCTGCGCCTTCTGCGCAAGCCGCTGAAGCAGGTGGCATACTCGCCGCTCTTTTTTCAACGAGCGGGCCTACACCGGATGATGCGCTCAAAGCACTCAAGGCCGGTGATTTTAAAAAAGCCCGTGACCTCTACGGGAAGCTGCTGGAACGTGAGGACTTCGACGCGCATTCCCGGGAAGAACTTCTCTACGGTCTGGCCACGACGGAGCATGACCTCACCAACTACGATGGCAGCGTCAAGAACTTCAGCGAAGTGCTCCACACGCAGGACAAGTTCCTGCGTGCACGCGCGCATCGCGGTCTCGGCCAAACGCTCTATGATCAAGGCGTGCGAGGTCTGCAGCAGCAGCCGAAGATCACGCTTCAACGCTGGACCGACGCGCTGCGCCATCTGGAAGCGGCGCAGGACCTCGACCCTGAGAACAAGGAACTGCGCGAGAACCGCGAACACGTCGACAAAATGCTGGTCCAACTGCGCCAGGTGATGAAGCAAATGGAAGAAAAGCAGGGCAAAAAAGGCGACAAAGGCAAGAAGGGGCAAAAAGGCGACAAGGGTCAAGGCCAGCAAGGTGAAGAGGGAGACGAGGGAGATGCCGGCCAAGAAGGCAGCGACCCGAACGGTGAGGGTGAACCCAAGGAACCAAAAGAGGGTAAAGGTGAAAAGAAGGAGGCTGATGACGGCATCGGCGGCAAGGATGCCAAAGAACTGCCCGAAGGCCGGCTCCAGGCCGCAGGCAGTGACCCTGCTGAGAAAGAAGGACAGAAGGGCAAGGAAGGCGAAAAGCCCGGCGGAGACGAAAAGAAAAAAACAGCCAAGGAGGGTCTTTCCGATCAACGCAATCCGCGCACCGGTTATACCCCCGGCGAGGCGGAAGGGATTATCCGCCAGTATATGGATGAGATCACTGCCCCGCTGACCAACCGCTACCACACCCCGCCGACGAATAAAAAAGACTGGTGAGCCGCCGCCCTCCGGCAATGACGAACGAAATTTCCAAGCTCGAATGATTCAAAGCCTCCATCCCCACTCAATCCAGGCACGATCCGCAGTCATGGACGGTATTCCGGGAGTTCGTCCCTGGAAGTTCACCCCTCATTCCATCTTGCTGCAGGCGTTGCTGTTCCTGACATGCCTTATTTCCAGCGCCTCCGCAGCAACGGTGCGCGCTTATCTCCAGCCAGACCATGCGCACACAGGGCAGGAGGTCAGTTACGTCATCACCGTACAAAACGGCGTCATCCAAAAGGAGCCAGAACTACGACTCCCGGTGCAAGTAGGCATGACCACGGCACTCTCCACCCGGCAGAAAATCGACATCCAAGGCGCGCAGCAGATGATCTCCTCTCAGTTCGTCTGGGGGGTCGCCAGCAACGAACCCGGTGAGTTTGTCATTCCGCCGCAGGAGGTGCTTGTGAATGGAGAGATCCTCAAAACCAATGAGGTTCGCCTCAACGTTAGTGAATCTCCAACGGCCGCCCCCACTGCAGCAGAGGATGCCACCATACCGCTGTTTCAGATCGAAGTGGGCAAGACCGAGGTCTATCAGGGAGAGGTGGTTCCCATCAGTGCCAGCCTGTTTGTGCCGCGCGGAAGTGTGATGCTGCGCCGGGTCGGACTGATCGAAGTGAACAAAAGTGATTTTGCGATCGCCCGGTTTCCGCAGCAGGCCGACCAAAATCCGCAGCGCATCAACGACATTGACTACGTGGTCATCACCTACCGCAGCACACTCTCTGCACTCCATGCGGGCGATCTGAAAGTGGGCCCAGCAACTTGTGAGCTGTTGTACGAGGTTTTTGACGAAGCCACCCAGAGGCAGATGAGCCGGGGCCTGCCTTTTGGCATGATCATGGGTGGTGCGGAGCCACGCAAGCAGGTGGTCAAAAGCCAGGAGGTGAAGATCAAGGTTTTGCCGCTTCCGACCGAGGGCAAACCCGCAAACTTCAGCGGTGCCGTTGGTGATTTCAGCATCAGCGCCACGGCCACACCGAACGAACTCAGCGTGGGTGATCCGCTGGCAGTGGACATCACCATCGACGGTTCGGGCAATTTCGAGGCGCTCAACGCACCGGGGCTCATGCCGCCTGAGGGTTGGAAGGCCTACCCCCCGCGGCGCTACAATGTGGACGGCCCGATCGACCCCAATCTCACACCAGCCATGCAGCGCCGCATTGGTTATTCGATGGTCTTTGTGCCGGAGAAAGTGCATCCTGAGCTCCCCCCGTTTGAGCTGAGCTACTTCAGTCCTACGCAGAAGAAATACGTTGCCGCACGGACCCCGCCGATTGCGCTGCGCATCAAACCTGGTGTCATGGCGGCAGCGGCTGCAGGTATGGAAAGCAGTGGCAGTGGTGAGGCACCCAAGCCGCCTGCTGTGCAGCAGCCCAAGCCGCAGATCAGTGACATCCTTATGAGCGTTCCGGCCAAGGCGCGGTGGCTGAGCACGAGTGCCGACAGTGCGCCGCTGACCACCAGCGCACGCTTTTGGGCCATCCAGTCCATTCCAGCTGCACTCGTGATTCTCGCAACGCTGTTCACGTGGTTTCGCCGGCATCGCTCAGAGGCAACGAACGGACTGCGGGGCGAACTGCAGCAAATGTGGCAGGGGCTGGAGGAAAGCAATCTCGCGGATCGTGATTTCCTGCAGCGCGCCGCCCATTTCATTCACCGCAGCCAGCCGGGAGAGGTGAAGGACGAGGAACTGCGGCAGATCATCCGCCGCTATGAGACCCAAAGCTTCACCGGAGCTCCCGCCGCAGGACAAGCGCTTGGCGCAGGCGAGCGCAGCCGCATCCTTTCCACTCTGGCACCTCTACTGAAACGCACTGCCCTGCTCATCGCCGCGCTGGTCACGCTCTCACTGCATGCCGGAGCTTCGGATGCTTCTCCTGATCAGGTGTACCAGCAGGCACGCGAGGCCCTGGAAAAAGGCAAGTTCACCCAAGCCCAGTACCTTGGTGAATCACTCACCAAGCAGCAGCCCCCCGCCTTGAGCTCTGCGGTCTTCACACTCATCGCCAACGCCCGCTACCGACAGGAGGACATGGGGCGTGCGGCGCTGTGGTACCAGCGTGCGCAGCTACTGGATCCCTTGAATCCCGAAGTGCGGCAGAACCTGAGGCACCTTGATGAAAAGCTGCGATTCTTCCGATTCGGCGAGGACTCTCCGCTGGCTGAATGGAGCCTGCTGCTGAACAAAAACACCTGGGTCATCGCCGCGTCTGCAGGCGTGTGGCTCATTTTGCTGGCCCTCATGCGCTGGATTCTTGCCTCCTCACAGAAAGGCGGCAGCGGCGCTTATGCGCTGATCTTCAGCCTCATCGGAATCCTAGTTTTCATTCCTTCAGTCACTTTCGCGGCCATCCGGCCCGCGCCAGGGGACCGCGTGAAGGATGTCATGGTGGTCACTGCACGCGAAGTCAGCGCCTACACCTCCGCCACCATCACTTCCGGCAATGTCATTGCGCTCCCATCCGGCAGCCAGGTGCGTTTGCTCGAAAAACGCGGAGCCTGGAGCTATGTGGAAGTCCCCAGCGGCGACGAACACGTGCGGGGATGGATCGAATCCGCCACGTACACACCATTGTGGCCGTGGAATATGCAATTGCTTCCGTAAAGGGCGGCATTTTTAAGCACCACCGCCAACCATGCTGGGGCGGGAACCACCGCCTGCGGTCCGTCGGCTGCCTGCTTCGCGGTCAAGGACGAGGAGGCTGGCGGCGTCATCGCCGGCAAGTTTGAGGCGGTCGAGCATGTCGCGCACGGTTTTCTCCTCCTCCATCTGCTCATTGAGGAACCAGAGCAGGAGGTTTTTCGAAGCGTGGTCTTTGACCTGTTCCGCCACCTCGTACAAGTCATTGATCTGCTGGGTGACCTTTTCTTCCTGCTTCAGACTGAATTGAAAGGCGTCCATCACGGATTTGTAGTCCATCTTCGGCTTCTCGATCGGCTGCAACTCCACTTTGGCATCACGATCCACGAGGTACTGGTAGAACTTCAGCGCATGCATGGTCTCCTCGCCGCTCTGGGCAAACATCCACTGGGCAAAGCCGGCATAGGGAGTCCGCTCAAACCACCCCGCCATGGCGAGATAGACGTAGCTGGAGGACATTTCGTTGTTGATCTGCTCATTGAGCAGCTTGGTGAGCTTGGGATTGAGAGTCATGGTGTGCGTTGGTTTTAAATCTGCAGAGATTGAACCAGCAGAGCGATCCCAGCGCAAGACTGCTCACTGTTTATTTCAGGCCGGAAAGGCACCGCTGAAAGGTAACGGACGATTCGCTTTCCTTTAGGGCCAGACCACGCCACGATGCGTTCTCCCCAGCGATGCCACCCGACACCGCAGTCTCACCTCAACAGCATCACCCGCAGGTCGTGCGGCGGAACTTCATCTGCCACTGCCTGGAAGGCGGGTTGTACATGGGTGGAGTGGCGTTTCTCCAGCCGGAGACTGTGATGCCCAAGATGGTGGAGCAGCTGGGTGGACGCTCCGCGATCATCGCGATCATGCCCGCGATCCTGCCAGCAGCGTTTGCCATGGCGGGGATCTTTGTGTCACCGCTGGTGGAACGACTCACGAAGTTCAAGCTGTGGGTGATGAGCTTTGGTCTGCTGCAACGACTGCCCTACCTCATCACGGGACTGGTGCTGTGGTTCTGGCAGGATGCCGGGCCGTGGCTGCTGCCGGTGGTGGTGCTGACGCCGGTGGTCTCCGGTCTCATTGGCGGAGTAGGCGTGGTGGCCTGGATGGAAATGGTCACGCGCATGGTGCCGGAGCGTGTCCGCGCCGCAGGCTGGGCCGCGCGCTACATCACGCAGGCGTGCATTGGCATGGTGGCTGGAGCGGTGATCCATCAGGTGCTCACGCATGCGCCGGGACAGCGCGGCTACGCGGTGCTGCACCTGATCACGTTTGGCTTTTTGCTTCTGTCCTGGCTGTCGCAGTCGTTCATGCGCGAACTGCCGGCGGCACGCCATTATCATCCGCACGCCGGCAGCTACTGGAGCTATCTGCGCAGTCTGCCCGGCCTGCTGGGCAAACAACCGCAGCTGCTCAAGCTGATCGCAGCGCGTTTCACCGGCATGGGCTATTTGATGGTGGTTTCATTTCTCACCCTGCATGCGCTGCACACCACGGGCAGACCGGAGGCGGATGAGGGCAGTTTCGTTTCGTTCCAGAACATCGGCACCATTCTTGGCAGCCTGCTCGCGGCCTGGCTGGGTTATCACAAAGGCGGCAGGGTGCTGCTGATTCTCTCCCGCCTGATCTGCATCATCATGTGCATCTGGGCCAGCCTGACGCATTCCTTTGGCGGTTTCACCGCTGCTTACTTCATTCTCGGCTTTGGCCTGTTCCTTGATCGAGTGGGCGATCTGACTCTCACCGCAGAACTCTGCCCTCCAGAGCGCCGCTCGACATTGCAGGCCATTCTTGGCTTCTGCAATGTGTGGTCGCTGATGATCGCCACGAGTCTGGGCGGAGTGATCTACTCGCTCAGCGGTTCGTTCTACCTCGTTGCCTGCCTCGCGGCGGTGATGTCGGCCATTTCGATCTTGATTCTGCGCGGCATTCCGGAACCGCGTGGAAAAAGCTGAGCCCTGCGGCTACTCCGAGCACTCGATCAAAGCCTTCATGGAGACTTGTCCTTGGGGAGCGTCTTCGTGCGGATCAGGCCCGAATTCCTCAATCTGCTGCTGCCGCAGTTCCGCCAGCTCCTTGTGAACTGTGGCCACGATCACGCGTCCCGTGTCGTTCACCTCATCAGCCATGCGTTTGCCGAGATCTCGCGAATGACCAAAGATGGCATGCAGCATTTCGACCACATATTCGAAAGTGTGGAAATCGTCATCCAGCAGGATGACATGCCAGGGGGGCTCCATCGCGGGCGGAGCTGTCAACGGCTGCACACGTGGCTGGTGCGGAGCCACGCGGGGCAGGCGCGGTCTCACCGGAGCGGTCGCGCAGCGGATGTCAGCAGGGGAAATCATTGGATAGAATATGCCACAGCCTGGCCTTCTCTCAAGCTCCCACGTACGCCACGCGCCTGCGGCTGCGATTTATTCCGCCGGATTTGTGCTGAGAACGGGGATTGCTTGCCGAGGAGCGTTGATGCGTGGCAGACTTTCAATTATGAACCCTTCCATCTGCCGCACGCTCAGCACGATCTGTTTCCAAGCGGGCATGCTCTCCGTCATCCTCTCCATCTGGAGCTGGTGGTTTTTTAACGGTGAAACGCCCGAACAGGCGGCGCATGCCGAACGCCTGGGCATTTTCATCGGCCTGTGGGCGCCGACGCTGCTGATCCTTTCCAATCGTTTCGACCGCTATGCCGACAAGGCCAAGGACCTTCCCGGCTTGAACAGTGGCGAAACAACTGACGAGGCCTGATACGGATCACATCGGCTCGCGGCCGGTGGCTTCGACATACTGCTGGCGCAGGCCGTTGTAAGCCTGCTGCCATTCATCCACCACGCGCTGCAGTTCCATCACCTGCTTTTCCAGCGTGGCGATGCGCGACTGCTGCATGACATCTCCCATGCCGCTCTTTTCATCCGGGCGGCCGGTGCCGATCAAGGTGGTGGCGGCGCTGCGAATATGATGCGGGCTGGCCTGGAACCAAGAGAGATCCGCCAGGCGCGACTCCTTGTTGTCGATGCAGTTGATGATGGTCACATTTTCATCGATCTCGCCGGTGGCCATGAATTCCTGAATCGTCGCCACGTTCGTCGGGCCGTAGAGGTAATTGTCCGGCATCTGCACCAGCAGGTCCATCTGCAGTTCCGCGATCATCGGCGCACGCTGCCAGCTCATGCGGTTGTCGCTGGAGATCTTGTCGTGCGGGGAGATCTTGGCGTCAGCCGCCCATCCACGCAGAGTTTCGAGATCTTTGGCTTCATAAACTTCCTTGTCCGAGGCTTTGAGCAGATACCAAGTGTGCATGGGGAGAGATAACCAAATTCCGAGGCCTGCGCCAAGCCCAAAGTGCGAAGGAAATAAATCTCGGGGCATTGACGATGCCTTTTCGCAAGGCAACCTCCGCCGCCTTCGTTTAACCGCGCTCCCTATGACCCGCCTGCTTTTTGCCATTCTTCTCGCCGCCGCCTCTGCCCGGGCCGTCGAGCCCGCCGTCTTTTCGCTCAAGACGATGACTGCGCAGATGAAATACGACACTGCCGAACTGCTGGTGCAGCCGGGGCAGCCGGTGAAGATCACTTTTGAAAACGGGGATGATCTGCCGCACAACCTGGTCTTCTGCCAGCCGGGGACCGACACCGCCGCCATGGCGATGAAGCAGATGGAAAAGCCGGAGGAGGCGCTAAAGCGCAACTGGCTGCCCGACGACAAGCGCATCTGGGCGCACTCCAAGATGCTCAATCCGCATGAAAAGGAGGTGCTCAGTTTCTCTGCGCCTGAAAAGGCAGGGAGCTACCCGTATGTCTGCACCTTCCCCGGACACGCACTGACAATGCGCGGCGTGCTGAAAGTGGCACCGGTGGGAGACACGCTGCATGACCTGCAATTCGCGCTTTTCCTTGGCAACTGGCAGCAACTCCCGGATTTCTCCAAGTTGAAGCCTCACCGTGAGGGCAAGATCGAGGACAACCTGCTTCAGGTGAAACTGGACGACTACAAGAATGAATTCGGCGTGGTCTTTACTGGCAAGCTGATTGCTCCGAAGAAGGGCTCGTATCGTTTTTATCTCTCCAGTGATGATGGCTCGCGAATCCTGATCGATGGCAAGGAGATCCTCGTTTACGACGGCATCCACCCTTCGGGTGACATCAAGGAAGCAGGTATTACCCTGGAAAAGGGTGAGCATGAGTTTCGTCTGGAGTATTTTCAAGGCGGCGGTCAGATCGAGCTCTATGCGGCCTGGAAAGGCGCGGACACGCAGATCACCCCGCTGTCCAAATGGCTGCACCCGAAATGGCAGGGCGGCACCAAGAAGCAGAAGGAGTTCGACCCCATCCCGCTGGTGGTGAAGGACGAGGCTGTGATCTACCGCAATTTCATTCAAGGCGCGGGCAATCGCGGCATTGGTGTCGGTTATCCTGGAGGTGTGAACATTGCGTGGAGTGCTGAGAGCATGAATCTGGCGCTCATCTGGCGCGGGGCTTTCATGGATGCCTCCAGGCACTGGAACTCACGCGGTGGCGGCCACGAAAAGCCGCTGGGGTACGATGTGCTGCAACCCACGGGGGAGGTCACACCGGCATTCTTTGTGACGGACAAACCCGATGCGGAATGGCCGAAGTGGGACAAGACCAAGCGCTATGAAGGTTTTCACTGGCAGGGCTACTCGCTGGATGCGAAACGCAGCCCCACCTTCCTCTACACATGGCAGGGAGCTGAGGTGGAGGAGTCCTTCCAAGTGGAAGGCAACGGCAACAAGCCTGAGGGCAATGCGAAGCTGACCCGTACGATCAAGGTCAGCGGCAAGCTTCCAGCCAATGCGTGGTATCGCATCGGCAGCGGTGTGTTTGAATGCAAGGACAGCAGCTTTGTCAGCAAAGGGCCGCTCCCCTACCGCATCACCGCCGAAGGAGCGCAACTCGCCGGCCAGAACCTTGTTGTCCCTGCCAAAGCGGGAACGATGACCATCACCTACCAGTGGGCCCAGTAATCATTTCGCCACGCACTGCCATGAAACGCTTTTTCATTCTTTCCCTGCTCTGCACGCCGCTTTTCGCCGCTGATCCGGTGGAGGCCGATTTCTACAAGATCACCACTTTTGACACGCCGAAGGAGACGGCGATGGAGGTGGGCTCCATCGACCTGATGCCGGATGGAAAGCTGGCACTAGGGACGCGTCGAGGTGAGATCTGGATCGTCAGCGGTGCTGGCAGCAATGATGCCTCCAACGTGAGCTACAAGCTTTTTGCCTCCGGCCTGCATGAGGTGCTGGGCATTGCCTACAATCCGAAGGACAAGAACCTCTATGCGACCACGCGCTATGAGATCACGCGCCTCAAGGACACTGATAACGACGGCCGCGCTGATGTGTTTGAAAATGTGAACGACAGCTGGGGCGTGTCCGGCGACTACCATGAGTATGCCATTGGCAGCCGTTTTGACAAAGCTGGCGATCTTTGGGTGACTCTGTGCCTGACCGGCTCCTTCAGCAGTGCGGTGCCTTTTCGCGGCTGGGCGCTGCGGATCAAACCTGACGGCACCATGGTGCCCACCTGCTCCGGCATCCGCAGCCCGGGAGGCATTGGTTTCGATGCGGATGGCGAAGTGTATTACTGCGACAATCAAGGACCGTGGCATGGCTCATGCACGCTGCAGCATCTGGTTCCTGGCAGCTTTCAAGGACATCCGGGCGGCAACATCTGGTATGATCTCGCTCCGAACATGGGACCGCGTCCGATCGACCCGATCCCTGAAGCCTTTCAAGGTGACACAGGCCGCAAAGACAAACGCGAAGGAGGAGATCCTGACCGCATGGTGACGGAGCGCAAGCGTATCAAGCAGCTACTGCCTCCAGCGGTTTATCTCGTGCACGGCAAGATCGGCAACTCCGCCAGCGCCATCATCTGCGATCTCAGTGCGGGCAAGTTTGGACCCTTCAGCAAGCAGCTCTTTGTGGCGGATCAAAGCCACAGCAATCTGAGCCGCGTCTATCTCGAAACGGTGAACGGGATCAAGCAGGGAGTGGTCATTCCCTTCCGCAGCGGATTTGCCAGCGGCATCATCGGCGGACGCATGGATGAAGAGGGCCGTGTGTTTGTCGGCGGCAGTGACCGGGGCTGGGGCGCACGAGGTGGAAAACCCTTCTGCTTTGAAAAATGCGAATGGACCGGCAAGACGCCTTTTGAGGTGCATGAAATGCACGCGAAGCCGGACGGCTTTGAGGTGACCTTCACACAACCCGTTGACCCCGCCACCGCCGGCGATGTGAAGAGCTATAGTATGCGTGAGTTCACCTATGCGTATCGCGAACAATACGGCGGCGATGAAGTCTCAGAAATCCTGCCCACGATCACCGGCGCAACCGTCGCCGCAGACGGCAAATCCGTGCGCCTGACGGTCTCGCCGCTGACCAAAGGGCATATCCATGAGCTGCATCTGGATGGTGTGAAGAGCGCTGAGAAGCTTCCGCTGCTGCACAAGGTGGGCTATTACACGCTGAATGAGATTCCTGTGAAGTAAGCGGGCTTGATCCCCATTTTCACTTCATCGGTTTTGCCTTGGGCACATCCATCAATTTCAGGGATGGCTCGGGCTCTTGTACTTGGAGCTCCATGGCCGGGACAGGTTCAGCGCGCCGAACTTCCACAATGGGAATGCTGCGGGTTTGAAGCGGCAGTTCTGCACGCATCACCTGTTCTCCAGCCATTGGCTTAGGTGGCTCGGCAGTGGGCAGGACTGCGCGACGCACCTCCATCTGCTCCTCGGCGGCAGCCACGACTACCGGGGCTGTGTAGTTTTTCACCGCCGCAGTAATTAGGGCCGCACGAGCAGGTGCCAGATCCATCGCCGTCTCTACAATTTTACGTACCTGTCCTGGCTCTGCATTCACGGCATCTATGGCGGCGGTGACTATCTCTGCGGCGCAGGCTTCATGGATGACCAGCGCCTCCTCCAGCCGCATCACCATCTTGTCAGGCTCCATGCGGATCGAGGTGAACAACTCTCCACACAGCGTCTCGCAGGTGATCTGGGTCGGAGTCGATTTCACTGGCTGAGAAAGCCCTGGTGAAGTCACCAAGACGAGCAGACAGCAAAATACAGAGATCAAACGCATGGGTTGAAGGAGCTGTATGAATGACGGATTCAAATGGGCTTCCTTCAAATCATCTTTTGTGGTTTTTAGTCTTTTTCTGGCGGTGGGTTCAGAATATCTGCTCCAACACCCCGATGTGCTCGGATGAACTGCTCGGGTGCGACGCGGTTCAGGGGTGTATCAGCATATCCCTGGCCAGGATTCACATAAGGACCAAGCCGGACTTCGAAATGCAGATGTGCCAAATAGACACCTTCAGCCGTTCCCACCGTACCTATCTCATCGCCGCGCTGCACCATCTGGCCGACTTCTACTCGGATCGACTGCACATGCGCATACATGGTCTGGATCACCGGCCCGAGTTCATCATTATCCGGCAGGCGGTGTGCGATGAGGATCATTTTGCCCCAACCCGGCCCTGGAATGCCCGCATACACCACGCGCCCGGCTCCTGAGGCGTACACCGAAGCGCCCAAATCCGAGTTTCCGCCGCCAATGCCGTTCAAATCGTCGCCAAGGTGCCGTGAGATGCGAAAAGGCCGGGCATTGTAGGTGAGTGCGCCGTGCTCAGACCCCATGGGCATGTCAAAACGGGTGGCGAGAGGCAGGGTGGCGACTTCAAGCGGAGTCAGCCGAACGAAAGCCGGATCGAGCGGCGTGAGTCCGAGGGAGTGCGAGGTCCCAAAGCGAAGCCAGATCATGCCGATAACCACCGCCGTGAGGGCGAGGGTCAAAAGCACGCGCATGATCCGCACCAGTGTCTGCATAAGGTAGATTCGAGGGCTGCGGGAGCGTTGCAAAGGGAACGTGCCGCCCTTAAATAAGCGCATTCCTGTGAACACGCTCTCCCCTTCCTCGTTCGGCGCCCCCAAAGTCTCCGTCTTCAGCGGCAAAGCCAGCTATGAGGATGCTGATGCCCTGCGGCAGCAGATTGAGGATGCCATCAACGCGCTGGAACTCTCTGCGGACTTCATCACTCCGGGGGACCGCGTCGTCATCAAGCCGAACTGGGTGAAGGAGCACAATGCCAGCAAGCCGGAGGATGAAGGGGGCTGGCTCACCATCATCACGCATCCCGCAGTCGTGCGCGAAGTCGCCCGCTGGGCCGCGAGAAAGCTTCAGGGACATGGCTCGGTGACGCTGTGTGACGCGCCGCAGAGCGATTCGTCCTTTGCCACGATTCGCCGCCTGCATCTGCTGGATGATCTCATCACTGATCTCACGAGGGAGTTTCCGGGCGTCGCGTTTCTGCTGTTCGACATGCGTTGTGAGGAATGGACCATTGATGACGGGGTCACCATTGCCAAACGGGAACTGCCAAGCGATCCCTCTGGGTCTGTGGACATTCATCTGGATGCGGACAGTGAATTCCTCGGGCATCCCGGCCTGGGCAAGCTGTATGGAGCGTCGTTCGATTTCGCCACAACGAACCGGCAGCACACGGATCCGCATCATGAGTACCGCATCTGCCGCACGCCGATGAATGCGGATGTGCTGATCAATGTGCCGAAGCTCAAGACGCACAAAAAAGTCGGGCTCACTGTGGCGCTGAAAAATCTGGTGGGAACCACGCCGCGCACCAACTGGCTGCCGCGCCATACGGAGGGCACGCCTGCCGAGGGCGGAGATCAATTTGCCGAATCAACCGCGAAACGGGCGCTGGAAGGCACGCTGATGCGCACCGCCAAGAAAATCCTCTTTGGGCGGTTTTTCCTCTCCAAGCTTTTCGTGCCACTGAAGAAGCTGGGGCGTGTCATCTTCGGAGACACCAAGGAAGTCGTTCGCTCAGGCAACTGGCACGGCAATAACACTGCGTGGCGCATGATCCTGGATCTGCACAAGTGCTTCTTCTATTTCGACGGGCGCGGCGTGCGGCGCGACAAACCGCTGCGCTACCTGACGATTGTCGACGGCATCATCGGCGGAGATGGCGATGGTCCGATGTCATGCGATCCTGTGGCCAGCGGCGTCATTCTCGCGGGGACTCACCCTGTGGCTGTTGATTGTGTGAGCGCCCAGCTTATGGGGCTCAATTGGAAAAAGACCCGGCTGCTTAACGATGCTTTCGCCATTCAGCGACTGCCGATCACGGGCTTTGCGCCCTCAGACATCAACGTCGCATCCAACAAGCCGGAATGGACCGGGCACTTTGAGCAGATGAAGAAGTGCTTTGAGTTCCAATGCCATTTTGGCTGGTCCGGGCATCTGGAGAGTGATGAGCGGCTGGCGAAGATGGAGAATTCAGCGGTTTGACCCCGAACGTTGCCTCCAGTAATCGGGATGCTGGCTGGCATGTGCCACTGCTGCGATGATGATTCGATCACCTCGAATGAAATAGGCGACGTAATATGGGAAGCCGCTCAAGTTCACCCGCCTGAAACCTCCTTTCCGCTCATTCCAATGCAGCGGTGAACGGGCAATCGCCGCACAGGCGTTTTCCACCAGTTGGCGAAAGCGAAAGCCAAGATCGGGATCGCAGGATTGGTAGTAGAGAGTGGCCTCTTCCACCTCGCGAAACGCTTCGGGAAGAAACTCGAAGCCGCCATTCATCGGCCAGGAGCTATAACGGCAAGGCGGGCCAAAACCTCCGAAGCAGGAACCGTCTGGGAAAACCCAGCATCAAAGCGATGAATGCGCTGTCCGATTTCCTCCTCCCATGCCGCCTCCGATTCTTCGTCAACGTTTGGCTCCACACTGATAAGCAGCTGTCGCGCAAGGATCAGACGCTCATCGCGAGTGAGCACCAGCGCATCTCTGGCAACGGCATCAAGTGTGGCAGGCATGGCTGAATGTTAATCAAACCGGTCCGCTTTGTCGAATTCCAAATGTCTCACTCAAAATGCATCTTGCCAATGTCCGAGCGGCGTTGCAGGCCGTCAAAAGTGATCTTGGTGCTTTCGGCGTAGGCTTTCTCTCGGGCTTCGACACGTGTTGCGCCTTGGGCCACGACGGCGAGCACGCGGCCGCCGTTGGTTTCAAACTGGCCGGAGGTGTTCTTCTTTGTGCCGCAGTGATACACGCGGGCGCCGCTCACAGATTCCAGTCCAGAGATGACATCGCCATTGCGCGATGAGGCGGGATAACCGGCACTGGCGCTGATCAGGCAGATGCTCCAGCCGGGGGCGAATTGAATGAGGTCGGGCCGCAGATTGCCTTTCGCTGCCTCAAGGGCATAGGTGGCGAAATCACCGCGCAGCATGGGGAGCACGGCTTCGGCTTCAGGGTCACCGAAGCGGCAGTTGTATTCGATGACTTGCGGGCCATCGGACGTGAGCATGAGACCGAAGTAGAGGAAGCCGCGGTATTTGAGGCCGTCCTTCAAGATGCCCTGCACGGTGGGCTGCACGATCTCGCGCTCGATGCGCTGCATGAGCGCAGGGTCTGCGAGTTCCAGAGAGGCGACTGCGCCCATACCGCCAGTGTTGGGGCCCTGGTCATTGTCGCGGATGCGCTTGTAATCGCGCGCGGGCATGAGGATCTGATATTTGTCATCGCACACGGAGGCGAAGATGGAGATTTCGGGACCGGTGAGGCATTTTTCCACGAGCAGATCGCCAGCACCAAAGCAGCGCTTTTCCATGACGTCATCGACGAAGGCTTCGGCCTCATCTTGCGCGGTGCAGACAGCGACGCCTTTGCCGGCGGCAAGGCCGTCGAACTTCAGCACGATGGGCATTTCCGTCAGGGCGGCCTTGGCTTCCGCCGCAGTGGTGCAGATGGTGAAATCTGCGGTGGGGATGCCGTGGCGCTTTAGAAACTTCTTCGCGAAGGTCTTGGAGGCTTCAAGCTGGGCGATCTCTTTCCGGGGGCCCCAGCATGGGATGCCGGCCTCGGCGCAGAGATTGGACAGGCCGCTGTCTTTCACGAGCAGCGCTTCTTCACCCGCCATGCAGAGGTCGATGTTGTTCTGTTTCATCCAAGTGATCAGCTCTGGAAGCCCGGCCACATCCACACGCGTGGCCAAAGTGGCGATGGCATCGCTGCCCGGGTACGCGAAGAGTTCGTGCTTTTGCGGGGATTCGCTGAGTGCGGTGATGAGCGCGTGTTCACGGCCGCCTTTGCCAGTAACGAGGATTTTCATGGGGGTTGTTTCTTAGCGCGGCCGGTGATCTGCGCAAGCCTGCACGAAAGGCAGGTTTCTAAGAACTTGGGGGGCCAGCCGTTGCAGCCAGCATGAAATGCTGCCTGCTCATCTGCGCACTGTTGATTTCCTGCGTGCCTGAGAAAGCAGGCAAGCAGGCTGAATCGCCATCAGGGGAGCATGACGCGATCCAGCAGGCGGCCGACCAGCTGGATGCGGCGCTGATGCATGATTACATGCTCATGTTTGAGAAGCGGCTGAAGAGTTCTTATACTACCGCCGCGCCGATGCTGCCGCCAATGGCGGATGACACGGTCTTTCTTCGGCGGGCGTGCATTGACCTGGCTGGAAGGCTGCCGCGAGCAGATGAGGTGCGCGCATTTATTGCGGACAGATCACCTGACAAACACGCAAAACTGACTGATGCGCTGACGCGTGAGCCAGGCGCAGCGGAGGTGCGCTTTCGGATGCTGGCGGAGGCGTTTCGGGTGAAGGACTACGAATACAAAACCATCGCGTGGCTGAGGCAGGCGGCGGCGGAAGACCGGCCGTATGCGGAGATCGTGACGCACATGATCGGAGGCTGGCATGTGGCCGAAACGGGGGAGAGCAACCCGCGGCGCACGAGCGCGGAGGCCGCGTATACGGTGCTGGGTGAGGATCTGTACTGCGCCATGTGCCATGATCATCCCTTCAACGACCATACGCAGCGTGAGTTCTATGCTTTTGCCGCGTGCTTCACCGGCCGGAAGGAGATACGGCTGCCGCAGGACTACAAATACCCTGATGGCAAACCGGGAGAAGTGATCCCACCGAGCACGCTGCGGCTTGGCTGGTGGAGGGACCTGCGAGATGATCAGGACAAACTGGTGCAGGTGGTCAAATGGATGACGGAGGAGGACCCGAGCGGGCGCTTCGCGATGGTGGCGTCTCTGCGGGTGTGGAGCGGACTGTTTGGCATGCCAGGGCAGGAGGTGGACATGACGGTGGGCGGGGTAGATGACGCACCGCCGTGGCATGGCTTTCAAGGAGAGAGCACTCCTGATCACTATCACCGGAGTTGCTTTGATGGATCGCCGCGAGGAGCGGCAACGTGGATGGGACTGCAGCTCAATTCTGCGAGCGATTTCACCCAATCGACCAAGCTGCTGACGGAAGAGTTTCTGAGGTGTGGCGGCCGCCTTGCAGAATTTCAGCGCATCCTGGCGCGCACCGAGGCCTACAGGCGCTCCGGCATCGACTACAACTCGAACTGGAGAGAGTGCTACCTAGCACCTGCACCGCAGATCCGCAGACTGTCTTCCGAAGTGATCTGGAAAACACTCACGGCTGAAGATGACAGCCAGCTGCCGCAGGTGCCGGAACACGAGCATCCGCTGCGCATGCTGGGCCGTGGCACGCGCGAATACACAGATGAAAGCCGGACGCCGATCTCGCACGAACTGGTGCGCTTCATGATGAACGACCGCTTCGTCGCCCAGAAGGCTGCCAAGGCAGGGCCTGCAGAAGAAATGTTTCTGGAATTGCTGGGCCGTGAACCCACTGAACGCGAACGAACGGCCATCGTTCGCAATGGATCTTCCAACGAGGACGTGGCCTGGGCACTGCTGAACACGAACGAGTTCATGTTTCGCCCGTGAGTGACTTTGCTGGCAAAAGGCATTCAAAGAACCTCTAAGAAGATGACTCGCGAGCCGTTGCTGCCAGCATGAAACGCCAGTTGCTTTTATGCATGCCGCTCTTGTTGGGCTCCTCATTGCTCGCAGACATTGTTCCTGAGACTGCAGCGGCTTACATCGATACCGCGCTGGAGCGTGAGTATGCGGCGGCACTGAGTCTTTACGACAAACGCCCCCTTTCTCTGGTTCTGCCCCCCGAGGCGGATGACGCCACCTTTCTGCGTCGGGCCTGCATTGATCTGGCAGGAAGACTGCCCAGGCCCGAAGAGGTGAAAACTTTCCTCGCGAGTGCATCCCCAAACAAACGCGCCGTGCTCACGGATGCCCTGGTGCGGGAGCCCGCTGCCGCCGAAGCCCGCTTTCGCATGCTGGCGGAAACGTTTCGTGTGAAGGACGATGAAGCCGTGATCGCCTGGCTGAGACAGGCCGCGCTCGATGACCGGCCCTACGATCAAATCATCACCTACATGATCGGCGAGGGCCACATGAGCCGGCGGGACAAAGGCAATGCGTACCGCACTGCGGTGGAAACCGCCTATGCTGTGGTGGGGGAGGACATGCACTGCACGCAGTGCCATGACAACCCTTACAACGACCATGTGCAGATGGAGGCCTATCAGTTTGCGGCCTGTTTTACTGCCAATGATGAAGTCGACAACATCCGGCTGCCTTCGACATACTGGTATCGCGATGGAAAACCGGGAGAGCGAGTGAAGCCGAAACTGCTGCGCTTGTCTCGTGAGGTCCCTCCTCCTGTCAAGCCAGGCAAAGACCAGCGCATGCTCGTTGCACAATGGCTGACCAAGGAAAGCAGTCGTCGCTTTGCCTTCGTGGAGTCCCTGCGGGTCTGGAGCGGCCTCTTTGGCATGCCCGGACAAAATGTGGACCACACCGTCGGCGGCAGTGATCCGGCCCCAAGCTGGGAAGAGGTCCATGAGAATTCAGACATCCCTGTGACTTTCCGGAAATGCTACGGTGCCCAGCATCCCAACAGGATCATGTGGATCGGTCTGGAGCCATCATCACTGAAGGCACAAAATGTGGAGGTCGCGCTCGCGGAGGTCTTCCGTCACTGCGGTTACCGCATTGGCGTATTTCAGCGCATCCTGGCTCGCACCCGTGCCTACGGACGCATGGGTGTGGATCCTGATCGCAGCGGTTACATGGTGCCCGCGCCGCACATCCGCCGCCTGCCAGCTGAAGTCATCTGGAATGCGATGTCCGCAGAAAAAAGCGCTCAACTGCCGCAGGTGCCGCCGCTGGAGCATCCCCTGCGCATGCTGGGCCGCGGCACGCGGGAGTGGTCTGACGAAAGCATCACACCGATCTCGCATGCACTCGCCCGCTTCATGATGAACAGCGCGGACGTGGAACTGGCGGCAGCACCCGGGCCTGCAGATCATTCCACTGAGGACCTGTTCCTCTCGATCCTCGGGAGGTATCCCAATGGCCTCGAAAAAGCCATCGCCCAGCAGCACCGGAATGAGGCACCGCTAACTGCGAACTCAGACATCGCGTGGGCACTGCTGAACACGCGGGAATTCATGTTCAGGCGGTGAGCGTAGCCCGTCAATCGCGCGAGCCGGGAGTGATCTTCGCTTTCACCTCTCAATTTTCGCATTTAGGGCCGATCTTCAGATCGCCCCGTCCACTATGAACCTTGACCTCCCGAACACTGACTTCTTGATGAAAGTCCGCAGCGCAAACTGCCTCACTGATTCAGAGTTCCAGACGCTTTCCGCCTCAGTCAAGGAGCTTCAAGTGCGCAGGGAACTGGATGCGATCGATTCCAAGTGGGAAAATGATATGCGAAAATATGTGAGTCTCAGTCGCAGCAAAGGCGGCAAGTCAGGACTCGTCATAGTTTCGCGAGGAGAAGGTTTTGGAGGGATCCTCATCGGCCTGGTCATCGCCACATACGGAGGCTACATGATCTGGCAGATTCTCCAGGAATCCGGAAAAGCAGATGCTTCTTTTATCTCTCTACCTCTCCTCTTTTTCGCCTTCCTTCTGGCGCTGGGAGCCTGGCTTGTCATTCGAAGCTTCGGACAGTTTCATGTCGTGGCTGATTACGAGCGAGAACGCAGGGAATATCTCTCCCGACGAAAACAGCTTACGGCTCAATTGCCCAAAGAATCACGCTTTCCAGCGCGCTACTGTCCCAACTGCTTGTCCTGGGACAGCCAATTTTTCAGCTCGCCGCCATTGTGATCAATCGCGCGAGCCGGGGGTGATCTTCATCTGCACTTCTTTGCCTTCGCGCTGGACGCTGATGGTTGTCTCCTTGCCGATCTTGAGATCTCCCATGACGTAGGTGTAGTCGTAGATGTTGGTGATGTCCTTGCCGCCGAGTTTGATGATGATGTCGCCGGCTTTGACGCCTGCTTTGGCGGCGGGGCCGATGGGGGAGACGCCGCTGAGTTTGACGCCTTTGATGTCGCCCTGGGCGTAGTCGGGGATGGTGCCGAGGTAGGCGCGGAGGCCGGTGCGAGCTCCCTGATTTTTTGGGGCCTCCATGGCGATGTAGTCGGGTGCTGGATCGGTGGTGGCGATGCCACGGGCGATGAGGCCCATGAGCTTGGCGATCTTGGCGGCGTTGACGTAGTCGATCTTGTCTGCGGTATCGCTGGGCATGTGGTAGTCGGCATGGGAGCCGGTGAAAGCGTTCAGGGAGGGGATGCCTTTCAGATAAAACGCAGTGCTGTCGGTGGGGAGATGGGCGTCGTTCTGCGTGGTGATGGGCAGACCGATGGGTGCGTTGCGCTTTTCGATTTCCTTGGCCCAGATGGAGCTGCTGCCCAGTCCCTGCATGACGAGCGTCTTTTGGAAGCGGCCGATCATGTCCATGTTCAGGCAGGCGGCGAACATGCCGGTGAGTTTCGCGTTGGGATCGCCCTTGATCATCTTGGCGTAGACCTCAACGAAGTGATTGCTGCCGAGCAGGCCGAGTTCTTCACCGCTCCAAGCGGCGAAGATGATGTCGCGCTTGAGGGTGAGCTTGCCCTGCTTTTTCAAGTCGGCGAGCCACTGGGCAATTTCGAGAACGGCGGAGGTGCCGGAGGCGTTGTCGTCAGCACCATGATGGATCTTGTTCACTTCATCGCCCTTGGCACGTGAGTTTGATCCTCCGCTGCTGCCGAGGTGATCCACATGTGCGCAGACGATGAGCGGAGCGACGTGAGGGTCGGGCTTGTCGCTGTAGGGCAGCACGCCGAGAACGTTGCGGCCTTTTTTCTTTTCCTGCTGGATGACGATGTTTGCGGCGAGCGTGAGCCCTTTGCAGTCGATGCCGCCCATGAGATCGCCATTGTCGAGCTTGTCCTGGAGTTCCTTGAGGTTCTTGCCGGCGCTGGCGAGCAATCTGTCGCCCACGGCATCGGTGATGCTGATGGCGGCGATGCCACTGGTGGCGAGGGAGGCATCAAAGGTCAGTGGTGAGAGCTGCTGCACCACTTTGGAATTTGGGCCGCTGACGACGATGAGACCGCGCGCGCCTTTCTGACGTGCGGTGAGGGCCTTGTAGCGCAGGCTGGCGTAGCGGCTGAGATCGTTGCGGCGCTCCTGAGTGATGCCTTCCGGCAGGTAGCGGAAGACGAGCACCCATTTGTCCTTCACATCGAGGTGGGCGTAGCTGCTGTAGGTCTCGATTTTCTTGCCGTCGGTGCCAGTGGCTTCGTCGGGTGTTTCGATGCCGTAACCGGCGAACACGATGCCTGCGGCTTTCACCTCGCCGTTCTGAGAGAAGGAGAGAGGTTTCCAGTCCTGATCAACGGTCAAGGATTGGTCAAGGAGGGTCAAGGAGTTGCCCTGGCCGAGGGCGACGCCGGCGGTGAAGTCGAAGTTGTCGAAGTAGGTGTCGTCGTCGCCCATGGGAGCGAGGCCGATCTTTTGGAAGACGTCTGCGACATACTGGGTGGCGAGTTTTTCACCTTCGGTGCCGGTGAGGCGGCCGCCGAGGGCATCGCTGGCGAGGTAGGTGACCTGCTGCTTCATGTCTTCGGGACGGATCTCGGCGGCGGTGGCGGCGAAGTCGGGTTCGGGAGTCTTGGTGATAACCGCCTGTGGATCGGTCTTGAGTCCGAGTGCGGTGAGTGCGTGATCGTGATCCCAGTCGGCGAGGTAAATCTGGGAGGCTCCCCCTGCCCCGCGACCGCTGGTCCAGGAGAGTTTTTTACCATCTGGAGAAAAGACGGGGAGGCCATCGAAGCCGTCGGTGGTGGTGACGCGCACGGGGGCGTGTTTGCCTGCGGCATCGACGATGTAGAGTTCGAAGTTGGCAAAGCCGTTGAGGTTGGTGGTGAAGATGAGGTACTCGCCGCTGGGATGGAAATAGGGTGCCCAGCTCATGGCACCGAGCTTGGTGATGGGCTTTTGGTCGCTGCCGTCGGCGTTCATGGTCCAGACTTCGGCCACATCGCCTTTCGGGGTGAAGCGGCGCCAGCAGATGCGTTTGCCATCGGCGCTGAAGAAGGGGCCGCCGTCGTAGCCGGGGGCATCGGTAAGGCGCTTCACGTTTGAGCCGTCGGCATCGGCGGTGTAGATCTCCATGAAGTACTGCTTGTCGATGTTCAGGCGCTCCTCGTCTTCCTTGCTCAGCTTGGTCTCATAGGCCTGGCGATTGCTGGCGAAGACCATCTTTTTGCCATCGGGTGAGTAGCCGCCCTCGGCATCGTAGCCGCGGGTGTGGGTGAGGTTTTTGAGGGACTTGTCCACCAGCGAGTATTCCCAGATGTCGTAGTGCTCATCGTAGTCCCAGGAGTAACGGCGCACTTTGGCGTTCTTGCGCTCCTCATACTCAGCGGCTTGCAGCTTTTTCGAGTCGGGGTCGGTGTGGGTGGAGGCGAAGAGAACGCGTTTGCCATCGGGATGGATCCACGCGCAGGTGGTCTTGCCCATGCCGGGGGAGATGCGCTCCTGATCGCCTGTTTCCAAGTCCATGAGGTAGATCTGATAAAACGGGTTCCCTTCCTCGCGCTCGGACTGGAAGATCATCTTCGTGCCGTCGGCGGAGAAGTAGCCCTCCCCCGAGCGTTTGCCCTCAAAGGTGAGCTGGCGGGGGTTGGTGATGAAATCCGCCTCGGTCTGAGCAAAGACGGCGGTGGAAAGGAAAAGGAAGGCGAGCAGGCGCATGGTTTGGGATAAAGAACATACGTACGGCAGGGATGTTTGCAGAAACTTTGCGCATGCATCCGGCTCGAATCCGCGTTTGATCCGCCCCGACCTTTTTTCCGACCATGCGCATCCTTCCCCTGCTCGCTCTATTTCCCATGCTGGTTTCCGCCGCCGAACCGGTGGCTCTGTTTGATGGCAAGACACTCAAAGGCTGGGATGGTGAAACGACAAAAGTCTGGCGGGTGCAGGATGGTGTGATCGTGGGCGGATCGCTGGAGGGGAATCCGCAGAATGAATTCCTGACGGCGAAGAAGGTGTACCGGAATTTTATCCTGCGGCTGGAATACAAGCTGGAGGGCACGGAGGGCTTTGTAAACGGTGGGGTGCAGTTCCGCAGCGTGCGCATCCCGCAGCCGCCGAATGAGATGAGCGGCTATCAGGCGGACATCGGCGCGGGTTATTCGGGCTGCCTTTACGATGAATCGCGGCGGAAGAAGATGCTGCTGCAGCCGGCGAAGGAACTGATCGAGAAAGCCGAGAAGCCGGGCGAGTGGAACACGTATGAGATTCGTGCCGAGGAGCAGCGCATTCAGTTGTTTGTGAACAAGGTGCGCACGGTTGACTACACAGAGCGCGAACCGGGTATCGATTTGAAGGGGCTCATCGCGCTGCAAATTCACGGCAAGTGCAAGGCTCAGATCTCCTACCGCAACATCACCATCGAGGCTCTGCCGGACGCAATGGTGCCCGAGGAGAAGGATGTGCTGAATCGCTTTGGCAATCCGGGGGCTGCGGTGGCAAAACATGAGCCGTTCAAGGATGGCAAGTTTGTGCTGGAGCAGGACGAGGTCATTGTGATGGCGGGTCAGGAGAATCTGGTGCGCGAGCAGAAGGCGGGAGAACTTGAAGCGGTGTTCGGCACGGCCTTTGCAGCCAAGCAACCACGTTTTCGCTCGATGGCCTGGGAGGGCGACACGGTGTATGAGCAATGGCGCGATTTGAATTTCGGCGACTGGAAGGCACAGCTCGATGCGGCGGGCGCGAGCATCGTGATCGCGCAATTTGGCCAAACGGAATCGTTTGATGGCGTGAAACGACTGGCGGAGTTCAAATCGGCTTATCATCGGCTACTGGACCAGTTTAGCGGCCAAACACCGCGCTTCGTGCTGGTGTCGCCGATGTCGTTTGAGAAGCCTACGGCATCCCACGCGCCGGACCTGACGCAGCGGAATGCGGATGTGAAAGCCTATGCCGAGGCGGTGCGCGAGGTGGCGAAGCAACGCGGGGCGATCTTTGTCGATCTGTTCACGCCATTGTCAGCTCGCAAAGGAGAACGACTTACGGATGACGGGCTGCATCTGAATGCGCTGGGATTGCGCGTGGTGGCGCGTGAGATTGCGCAGCAGCTTGGGGCCTCTTCGAGCGACGCGGATGATTTCACTACGCTGAAGGCGGCGATTGTGGAGAAGAACCGTCTGTGGTTCGACTGCTGGCGTCCGGCCAACTGGTCGTTTGTGTATGGCGACCGCGTGACGCAAATGTTTGGCAAGCCTGCGCAGGATGCGCCGTCGCTGCGGGAGAGCTTTGAAGAGCGCAAGCCGCTGGTCGCCAAATTGGACGCGCGCATTCATACGTTGGCGAAGGGTGAGAAGGTGCAGGACGAGCCGAAGCCTGAAGCAAAAGTAGTCACAGAGACAGTGCTCACCCCGGAGCAGCAGATGGCGGCCTTCACGGTGGCGGAGGGTTATGAGATGAATCTTTTCGCATCAGAGGCGGAAGGCGTGGCGAAGCCAACACAGTTCTCCTGGGATGAACGCGGTCGCCTGTATGTGGCGTGCTCGCCGACGTATCCGCAGACCCGGCTGGGCATCAAGCCTTCCGATTTCATCCTTGTGCTGGAAGACACGGATGGCGATGGCAAGGCGGACAAATCCACGCGCTTTGCGGAAGGTCTGACGATGGTGCAAGGTGTGGAGGTGGGTGCGGGGGGCGTGTATGTCTGCGACTTCGACCAGATCGTGCATCTCAAGGACACGAACAGTGACGGCAAGGCTGATGAGAAGACGGTGTTGTTTGCGGGCTTTGGGATTGGTGACACGCATCAGCTGGCGAATTCGATCTGCCATGGTCCTGATGGCGCGCTGTGGTTCACGCAGGGGCTGCATGCGTTTTCACGCGTGGAAACGGCCTGGGGACTGGCAAGATTGGAAAAAGCAGGCGTGTGGAAACTGAACCCGCGCACGCAGAAGATGGCAGCCTATTTCAATGGTGGCAAGGCGGGGCACAACTGCTGGGGCGTGGCGTTTGACGACTACAACCAGGTCTTCCACAAAAGCGGTGACCGCCCGGTGGGCTACTACAGCGTGCCTGGGCTCGTGGCGCTGGCAGATCCTGATGAGTACCATCCGACCGGGGCTTTGTTTGACTCGAATCCCAAGACGAACAGCCTCGAGTTCATCGGCACGAAGGCGCTGCCAGATGACATTCAGGGCTGCGCGCTGATCGGTGGCTACTTTGGTAATGTGGTGGAACTGCATCGCCTCGAAGATGACAGCTCCGGTTTCAAGAGCACTCAGCTGCCGAAGCTGGTGAAATCGAGCGACACCTCGTTTCGGCCGGTGGACGTAAGCATCGGGCCGGATGGCGCGATGTATCTGTGCGACTGGTTCAATCCGGTGATCGGGCACTATCAGGCGAGCTATGCGGACCCGCGCCGTGACCGCTCGCATGGGCGCATCTGGCGCATCACGGCGAAAGGCCGTGCACCGGTGAAACAGCCGAAGCTGGCGAAGATGAAGCCGGCGGAACTGCTGGAGCAACTGAAGTCACCGGAGCGCTGGACGCGCTACCAAGCAAAGCGCCTGCTGTTTGATGCGCCGACGGCGGAAGTGCTAAAGGCTGCGGATGAGTTCATCACGAAGAATGACGCCGAGCACCTGCTGATGGAGGTGTGTGGCGTGTATGAATCGCATGAGTCGCCGAACGCTGACCTGGTGAAGCGTTTGCTGAAAGCGAAGGACGTGCGGGTGCGGGCCTATGGTGCAAGAGCGACGGAGTCGCTGGAGCTGCTGACCCAAGCCGTGCGTGACGAGAATCCGCGGGTCCGTCTGGAGGCGGTGGTGGCCTGCGCGCATGTGGCCAAACCCGAAGCCGTGGAAGTGGCGGTGCAGGTGCTCGACAAGCCGACGGACAGGTTCATTGACTACGCACTCAAGCAGGTGGTGAAGAGCCTGAAACCGCAATACGTGCCGGTGATGGCAAAACTCACCTTTGGCGGCAATGCCAAACAGGCCGAGTATGTTAAGAAGATCGCCAGCGCGGCAGCCGTGGTGGATCACCCGGGCAAGGCAGTGTATGATGCGCTGTGCCTGAACTGCCACCAGCCCGAAGGCAAGGGCCTGCCGGGCATCTACCCATCCATCGCCAGGAGTGACTGGGCGGCGGGAGATCCGGTGCGGCTGATCAAAATGCTGACTCACGGCCTCACTGGCCCGATTCGCGTGAATGGCGAGGAATTCAAGCAGCTCGCCCCCCTGCCAATGCCGCCCATGGGACTGAATGACCAGCAGGTGGCCGAAGTGCTTAGCTATGTGCGTGCCAATTTCAGCAACAAAGCACCTGCGGTGACACCGGAGCTGGTGAAAACCGTGCGCGAGTCCACGGCGGATCGCACCGCCTTGTGGACAGAGCGCGACCTCGCAAAGTAAAAGGTTTCACGGCTAGCATTGAACTTGCTACGATTTGAGGCATCGAATGAGCGTGCCTCCTGACGCCCAAAAAAAGACCCGCCGCTGGTGGCGATGGTTCAAACGACTGCTGCTAACCGGCCTGGTGCTGGTGGTACTGGCCGTTTTTTTCCATGAATCGCTGTTGCGCTGGGCAATCAGTTATGGAGGCCCCAAGGGGGCCGAGATGGCCGGAATCAAGCTCAAGTGGCAGGTGGACGGCTCCGTGCTGCGTGATTTGAGGCTCAACCAGATCGAGGCCAGCGGATCGCTGGTGGAGCATGCGACGATCGGCAAAATCGAGGTGAACTACGATGCCTGGACTTTCCTCAAAACGCGTAACATCGACATCATCAAGAGCGTGGTGGTGAAGGATGTGGATGTGGCGCTGGATCTGCGCAAGCTGGCGAAGGACGAAAAGGTGGTGGTGAAGGTGAAGCAGCCGGCATCAGGCAAGCCACCACCGCTGGTGTGGCCGAGGACAATCGACATCGAAAATGTGAATGCCGAGGTGACGCTGGCAGACGGAAGGAAGATCACGGTGCGGGGTCTGACCCTGCGGGTAGGCGAAGGCATGCCGGGAATTTTTGAACTCGCGGAATTCAAGATGGAGCCCGGTGATCTGCGGGTCGCGAATGTGAAGGCGCAGGTGCAATGGGGGCAGCACACGATGACTGTTGCGGGACTCGATCTGCCGTATGGCGCAAAGCTGAAGTCGTTCGCGGTGGATTTGAGCGAGTGGGACAAGGATGCGGCCAGCGTGAAACTGGATGTGGGCATGGGCAAAGCAGCCGTGGTCGTGGAGGCCCTGGCACGCGGCATGTTTGGCGGCACGCTGCAAACCAAGGCCGATGTGCGCGTGCGGGACCTGGCATCGAGCGAATTGCAGGCCTTGAAGCTGCCGGAGGGAGTCGCGTTCGGGCCAGTGAATGTGGATTTGCATGCGGAAGGCGATCCGCTCAAGCCGATGACACTGGCAGCGGATGGCAAGATCAACATTGCGGATGTGCGGGCTGCGGGAGTCATGCTGGACTCGATCACGACCACGCTGGAGATTAAAAATGGCGTGGCCCGTGTGCCTGAGCTGAAGGTGCTGCGTGGAGTGAACGAAGTGGTGGCAGAGCTTGAGGCAAAGCTGGCGGAGGACGTGATGCAGTCCCCTTGGACAGCCAAGGTGAATGCGAAGATTGCAGATGTGACTCAGCTGCTGGCAAAGCCGCCACCGGCACGTGGTTTGGTGGAACTGACAGCCAATGCCAAGGGCATCGGCGCCACGCCGACACAGATCGCGGCGCAGGTGAATGGCACGGACCTGGGTTTTGAAACCTACAAGCTGCCCAAGCTCGCGGTGCTGGTGAGTCTGGATGGCAAGGAGGCGAAGGTGAGCATGCCTGCGCTGATGCTGGGCATGGGAAATCGCGTCGATCTGAATGCGACAATGATGATGGAGGATGAGATGCCGGTGAATGCGCAGTGGCAGATTCAAATCGATGATCCGATGGCTTTGATGCAAACGGTGGGGCTGCCGCCGCAGCCGCAACCGGTGACGGCGAAAATCGCCACAGCGGGCAAGGCGGCTTTCAAAGTGAATGATGTGATGAACGCGACCGCCGATGTCGATCTGAGCGTGACGAACGGCCGCTATGGCGATGCCGCGCTGCCAGTAATCACGGTGAAGGTGAATGTGGCCAATGGCACCGCCACATTGCAGCCTTGCAGCATCGTGGTGGATGAGCAGAACCGCATCGACCTGAAGG
>CALRWM010000015.1:0-108305 GCA_943371875.1 Prosthecobacter debontii
CCAGATAACGCTCAGTGATCATCGCCTGCACCTCCGTGCTGACAAAAACACGTCCCGCAGAAACCTCTCGAATCGCAGTGATGATTTTCCGCGTGGTGTCGCGTTTGCTCACATAGCCACGGGCTCCTGCTCTCAACGCACGGTCTGCATACGTCATCTCGTCATGCATGCTCAGCACCAGGGAAATACTTTCTGGCGACACACGCCTGATGTCTTTTACGAGTTCCAGACCAGAGCCAGCCGACAGCATGATGTCCACCACCACGACATCGGGCTTCAGCACTTCGATCTTCGCGAGCGCTTCAGGCGCGGCTTCAGCCTCACCGCACACGGACATGTCTTTCTGCTGGTTGATCAGAGTACCCAGCCACTCACGCACCAGCGGGTGGTCATCGACAATGAAGATGCTCTGCGACTCGCTCATAGGTTTAGCATCATCGCGGCATGGCCTTCGCGTCAAGTTCTGGTTCCCGGAGGGGAATCAATACGGTCACACAAGTCCCTTTTTCCCGCCTTAAGGCCTCGCATGTGGCTCCGATCATCGACGCTCGATGGCGCATGATATGCATCCCCATGCCTGATTTCCGCTCCATGGTGGATGGCAGGCCTATTCCGTCATCTTCGATCCTCATTTCCACGCCTTTGGCTATGTTGTGAAGGTGAATTGAAATGTGTTTCGCACCGCTGTGGCGAACAGCGTTGTTCACCGCTTCCTGAGCGATGCGAAAGAGGTGGATGACCGCCTCTGAATCATCCAAAATCACTTCCTCATGCATCTCCAGCCTGCATGCAATGCGTGTGCGTTGAGTCGTTGTCTGCGCCAGCTCACGCAGAGTTGCTGTCAAACCCAAGGCGTCCAGTTCCACGGGTGCCAAACCACGCGCCAGACTGCGTGCCATGCCGATGCCGTCTTCAATGATGTTCACCAGTTCATCGGAATCTTCGGCCTCTGGCATGTCCCGGGAACGAAGTTTTTCGCTGAGTACCCCTCCCGCCAGCGCCGCACTGGTAAGGTGCTGGCAGAGACTGTCATGCAAATCATGCCCGATGCGCCGCTGCTCCCGCTCACTGACTTCCAACAGAGCCACTTCAAGATTTTTGCGTTCCTGAATTTCCTCTCGCAGTGCCGTCGTGCGTTCAAGCACGCGTGCCTCCAGCTGTCGTTGAAACGAGCTCAGGTGGTGCAGCGCGATCACCATGGCCACATAAAAGCTAATTGAGATGGCACAATTCCACCAGGGAACGAGTTCATTTTTATACACAGCGCCGCTCGCAAGATCTCCCCCCAAGGAAAATGCCACACTGATCAAGGACACCAACACGCCAAGTTTCCATCCGCCAAACCACGTCGCCAGGAAAATTGAGACGAGGTAAAAAATCGAAAACTGAAATTCAAAACCCGCATAATAATCCACTACGGTGACCAACGGCAGCAGACCAAATGCAAGGGAAAGCCACTTTTTGCGTTTAAGTGGCGTAAAGAAATATCGGTTTAACATAGCACTTGCTCTGGATGGATGAGGAATAATGAAAAGGCACCTTCCGTCTGGGATTATGATTCATCCGTAATTCAGCAACTTTGCTTTTACATTCGCATTTATTGGTGACCGAACGAAATGCTCTTCACACATTCTGAACCTGCTAAAGGCTGATCGCATTTCGATGCGCCACCGCAAAAACAAAGCAAATAATCCGGTCATTGCATATATCCCGATTGGCATGATGTCGTAAATCACGCTGCTTCGTGCAGGAGGTCGAGCAGCAGCTCAAAACCATCGACTGGCGAGTATTAAAATCAGTGCCGGTTTATGCAGCCGTTGCAAAACATCTTCCCCATTGTGCTGCTCATTATCTTCGATTTACATCGAGCGCATGAAGCGTTGCAAGGCTGGCAAGCTCCGAGCACCTTTTAATCTGCTGCCTAGCCGGGAAAAGCTGAAAGGTCACGTTCCCCGTTTTCTCCTTAAAAAGCAACACGAAGGAAGCAGCAGTCCGCCACACGCGCCGGAATGCCATCCGTGCCGGGTCCAACCCAGGGCAGGCGAGACCGGCCTGGAATGGTCAGTAATTGCAAGCGCCGGGCCGTCGGTAACGAGGGCGAAGCTGCTGCCGACAGGTATCAGGCCCCTGCAATACAGAGCCCCCCTGTGGAGGGCACCTCAGTAGCCGCTCCCCCACTCCCCCTATAATGGTAATGTAACAGAGGAACGGAGAAACAATCTCACCTAACCTCTTTTTCCGGGGAAAAAGAGGAACTCAATCCTTTTTTTGTTCAGAAGGTTCGTGGTTCGTTAGTTGGGGTTTCGACGGTGAATGGGGAGAACCAGGCGGTTGACCGCTCACCCGGCGCTTTCGGCGTTCAAGACGCCTTGGGCGAGCCGGAATCCCCTCCCGGGGCATCGTCTTGGGCGTACTCCCGCCTGGAAGGGGATCTCCAAAAGCTGAAAGGCTATGCCGGCAACTTTTCCCTCGATGCCAATGCGGAGCACGCAGGCCCATTTACGCGCGCCGGAAGGTCGGTCGTGCAGTCTTCCGGCCGCAGCAGCCCAGGCTGGCCTAGAACGGGCAGCAAACGCAAAAGACGGGCCTTCGGCAACGAGGCCCCAGCGCCTCCTGATGCCGGAAGGCCATCCCTACCAAGCTCAACCCGGGCAAATCAGACCGGTTTGGAACGGCAGCAAACTCAACCGCCGGGCAGTTCGCAACGAGGGCGCAGCGGCTACAGGGGGGGGCAATACAGGGGCCCCCTGTGGAGGGCACCCCTGTAGCCGCTCCCCCAATCCCCCTATATAGTATAACATAACAGAAGAAGGGAGAATCAATATCTCCTAACCTCTTTTTCCGGGGAAAAAGAGGAACTCAATCCTTTTTTTATCCAGAAGGTTCGTGGTTCGTCGGTTGGGGTTCAACAGGTGAGGGGGAGAATCCACGAGGTTGTCCCTTCACCCGGCGCCTTCGGCGTTCCTGACGCCTTTGGCGCGTTTGAAACCCTCCCGAGGATCAAGGTCCCAGTGGGGCATGCCGACGCCTAGAAGTGGGAATGCTGCGCATTCTGCGCTATCAAGCAATCAGAGCCTAGCTCGGGGTGGAACTCCTCCGCCCAGACGCTTATCGCCCCCATTCAGGATTGCCCGTATGTCTAGCCTCGGATGCCGACAAAGGAACGCGGTCATGGGCTGGAACGGACCATTAAGCTGCTAAGCGAAAATTCCGACAGGGATAATCGAGACGATTTGTCACACCATGTTCATAATGCCTTATAATTTCCATAAATTCATGCACGGCGACTGTAAAAGCGGAATTAAAAGGTGTTTTTTGAGCATGATTTCCTTCAAAAAGCGGAATTCGTTTCTTTTTGAACCATAATGGATTAACTGCTACTTTCTCAGTAGTGAGAGCGGAATTCAAAAAAGGACGATTCCGGGTAACAATCGTCATGGATTTACCCAGTGAAATGATGGTTTTCACCTCAGAATCCACGCAGAATATGAATTCAGACAATAACGTCATCACGCACGCGCCCGTTTTTGGTAGTGCCTGAAGCTCACTTGGAACTACAAATGCGAACAGGAGGCTACGAATTCAGACCCGGAAAGGGCAGGAGCAATCCACAGGCTTCTGAATCAATGACTGCCTGGATGCTACTAGGCAGTCAGCCTCATCGAATATGCATGAACAGGTGCCAGCGTGATGCCCTCAATTCGCCGGCTGAAACCACGGCTGCCTACCTTGGTTGATAGCTAGGCACGGGTTTGGCTGCATTTGCGCGCTTCTGTGCATCCGACACATTTTTCAGCCAGATGGAAACTGCTATGGCCAACCATATGAATGGTTTGTTACGCTTCCACAAAACGAGACCATAAATTGCACCGCAAAATACGGTGGTCCAAAACATGACGGGCAACCAAGACGTCACATTAACAGTTTCGTATTTATCGCTCGAAAACAGCCCCCCTCGTTCAACCAATTTTTGTTCCTGATTTACAAACACGAAACTTGAAAGCAAAAACACGGACAAAATAAAGGCAACGACTGCGGCGGTTAAGGCGCAACCACTGTTCGGATTTCCAACAGATTGTAAAACTGACGAATTATCTCCCGGAAATTGCGCGCGTTGATCGTTCATGATTTGCAAAATATTGGAGTGTGCAGCGAATTCAGTTCTGCCCTTGCCATTTGGGGGAGCCTTTTAAATTCGTTAATTCCCTCGCAGAAGGCTATTCACGGCAGCTTTGCCCAACAAGGCTCCCACTCCAAAAGCGATTTCGTTAAATTCTTTATTTGTTGTGCCAGTGCTTTCGATGACCTCATGGGATGTGATTGCGTCGATCTTGGCATTGTATGCAAATCGCAATTTTGTTGTGCCTGTCGGCTGCAGGATGCCCTTCCAAAAAAGTGTGTAATTCACTCTGATTTTGTGAATGTCTTCGAGATCTCTTCCCTGACTTTCAGCTTTCCAATCCACGTCAACGTTTTCGACCCAGATGCTAAATCCTGTACCAGCAGGGTGAACTGCCTTGAACACATTCTCAGAGCCAGAAATGTATGTTCCGCTGGCCTGTTTAACGGGCTCATTCAGTCTGACTTCGAGGATCATTTTGAGCAGAACCATTGTTACATTTATATCGAATGGCCCGCCGGGCTTCATATGGCCTTTCATATTCACGCTCCATTCGCCGACCTCCCGAGGCAAATCACCTTGTGCCGGAACAAAATATTCCCCCGACAGCTTTTCATTTTGAAGTGAACCCTGCCAATTAATAATCGCGCCACTTGGATGAGTGGTCGTGAAGAGGTAGTTCGTTCCGTCGCGCACGCCGCTTATGTTTCCGCCACCACCCAGCCAGCCGCTGACCAACATGCATCCTGAGAGTTTGTTATTCTCCTCACTGAAAATGATCTTCAGGTAGCCACCTGCATTGCCAGTGACATTATGACAGGTTCCCTCGTACGAGGACAACTCTACGGCACCTGCGTCTGAAAAGCAGATCCAAAGACTGAAAATCAGGACAAGGAGCTGGTGCGATTTCATAAAGTTGTATGCGTTTGACATCAGCCAGCTGAGTCGGGTGTTTGCGTTTTAGGACTTGAGGGTGGCAAGTGGAGGCATTTGGTGTTGGCCGCTTAGGTGAATGCATGGATGGGCCATCCAAATTCTGGAATTGATCGCCCATTTTAATGGGCGTGCATGTTGTGTCAACGGGGGATGTTTGAGCAGATGGAACCCCCATCTCAGATTGATCCTCGCGAGCGCTCCATCATTTTAGCCCTCAAGAAAGAACGAGAGAAGCAGGGGGTTTCAGCGGCCGAATTGGCGCGGAAGATCGGTATCGGTCGCAACACGATTCCGAATCTTGAACGGAATGAAGCGCGTCCAACGCTTTGGGTTGTCTTGAAATTGTGTGATGGTCTAAACGTCAGCCTCAAAAAACTTTTGGACTGAGCCTTCGTTGGCTGGCTTGCAGGAATTTTGTCCGTGACACTCTTATCCAAGGCTGTAATCGCAATGCGCCAGGTGCAGCGACGTTGGAGTCATGAGCTAGCAAACGCTCTTTGATGCGTCATTTTGCACTCCACCCAGGACTCGCCGAGGGCGACACCACATATTCGATGTGGCCACCTCAAATCCTTGCAATCGGATTCATTCCCCGCTTGGATAAGCAAAATACTCGCATGGCACCCACTGAATTCAGCATAGCCGCCTCCGCTTTTGATTCATGAACGAAGCTGACACCTGTCGCACCTACGTGGTGCCAAAGCTCCAAGCTGCAGGCTGGGACAACGCTCCCTTCAGTATTGCGGAACAGCGCTGCTTCACGAATGAGAAAGGACGCATCCGAATAATCGGAGGGCGTATTGTGCGCGGGAAGCCCAGGCGTTCGGATTATTTGCTGCGCTATCGCCGGGATTACCCATTGGCCGTAGTCGAAGCGAAGCCGGATTACCAGACTCCCGGCGCAGGGCTTGGACAGGCGAAGGATTATGCAAAGATTCTCGACCTCAAATTCGCCTATGCCACCAACGGCAAAGGCATCGTTGAGCATGATTTCACCACGGGTTTGGAACGCAGCATTGATGCATTCCCGACACCCGAAGAGCTGTGGGCGCGACTGAATGCCAAAGAGCCACTGCCGGCCACAGCTGCTGAGAAAGTGCTCGCGCCTTATTTCCACGATCCTGATCGTCTTCCCCGCTACTACCAGCAAATTGCCATCAACCGTGCTGTCGAGGGCATTATGCGCGGGAAGAAACGCCTGCTCATTACCATGGCCACTGGCACGGGCAAGACAGTCGTGGCTTTTCAAATCTGCTACAAACTGTGGGAGTCCCGGTGGAATCGTGCCAACGACCCAGTCAAGAAGCCCAAGATTCTGTTCCTCGCCGACCGCAACATCCTCGTGGACGATCCAAAGGACAAAACCTTTATCCCATTTGGCGACGCACGCCACAAGATCGAGAATGGCGAAGTGGTGCAGAGTCGGGAAATGTACTTCGCCATCTATCAGGCCATCGCGGCGGATGAAAACCGTCCCGGCCTATATAAAGAATATGCGCGAGACTTCTTCGACCTCATCATTGTGGACGAGTGCCATCGTGGCAGTGCCAACGAAGAGTCAAACTGGCGGGAGATCCTCGAATACTTCAAACCTGCCGTGCAGCTGGGCATGACAGCCACGCCACTGCGGAGGGACAACACCATCACTTACCGCTACTTCGGGAATCCAATTTACCAATACAGCCTGCGCCAAGGTCTTGATGACGGCTTCCTGGCTCCCTACCGCGTACATCGTGTCGTCACCTCCGCAGACGCCACTGGCTGGCGTCCGACGAAAGGCGAGCGTGACAAGTTGGGACGCGAGATTCCTGATGGGGAATATCACACCCCTGATTTTGAGCGGCGGCTTTCTCTGCGTCCCCGATCCGAGGCCATAGCCAAGCATCTCACCGAATTTCTCAAGAAGACCAACCGCTACGACAAGACCCTCGTGTTTTGTGTGGATCAAGAGCACGCAGACGAGATGCGTCAGTTGCTCAACAATCTGAACTCTGACCTCACGAAGAGCTATCCTGATTACGTCTGCCGGGTCACGTCTGATGAGAAAGACATTGGCAAAGGCCATCTCGGCAGATTTCAGGAACTGGAAAGCACCACGCCTGTCATTCTCACCACTTCGCAGCTTCTGAGCACCGGCGTAGATGCGCCAATGGTGAAAAACGTCGTTTTGATCCGTGTCATCGGCACCATGACAGAGTTCAAGCAGATCATCGGGCGCGGAACCCGATTGCGGGAGGATTACCAAAAGTTCTTTTTCAACATTATCGATTACACCGGCACCGCCACACGCCACTTTGCAGACACCGAATTTGACGGTGATCCTGAATTTATTTCCGAAGAAGAGATTGATGACAACGGAGACACCGTCGTCACCACCATCGTTGATCCTGGTGACGACGAGGAACCGCAAAATGAGGATGACGACGACGGTGGTGAAGTAATCATCGATAATCCGCCCGTCATTATTGAGCCTCCTGTTGTTGGGGAGGAACCGCATAAATACTACGTCGAGAGCGGCACCGTGAACATCGCCACACATGTCACGCGTGATCTCGATGCGGAGGGCAAACAGCTTCGCGTCACCGAGTTTCGTGATTACACCCGTGAGGTTGTTCGATCATTATTCCCGGATGTCGCAACGTTTCGGCATCGCTGGGCTGATCCAGAACGCCGGGCGGAGATCCTAGCTGCGCTTCAGGATAAAAGCATCGACGCCACTGCTGCTGCCGAAGTGTTGGGAAATCCGGAAGCTGATCCTTTTGACCTGCTCAGCGGACTGGCCTGGGATGCGCCCGTGCTTACTCGCAAGGAGCGGGCCGCCCGCCTTCGCGCCGACAAGCCCGACTTCTTCACCACCTTCAGTGAACCCGCCCGCCAGATTTTGGATGTGCTGCTCAGCAAATATGCCGATCACGGCCCTGCGGAGTTCACCATTCCAGACTCGCTCAAGAACCCACCTCTTTCGGAGATGGGAAATCCCTCCGAGCTTGCCCAGCGCTTCGGCGGTGCTGAATCCTTCCGTGCGGCTGTTCATCAACTCCAGGAACTTCTCTACGCTGCTTAACACATCATGAATGAACGCACCCTTTGGGGGAATGGAGAAGACCATGATCCATCTCATCATGGCGCACTACGACCAGTTCGACAGCAACTACAAATCCATTTTGCCGCTGCGCCGGGTTTACATTCCTGATGCCGTGGGCGACACCCAGTAATTCATGCCCAAGAAAACCGCCAAGAAGTCATCCCCGCCACTCACCACCGCCCAACGCCTTGGCGGCATCATCAAGTCCGCGCGCCAGATCATGCGAAAGGACAAGGGGCTTAATGGCGATCTCGACCGGCTGCCGCTCTTCACCTGGATACTTTTCCTCAAGTTCCTCGATGACATGGAGATCACCGCCGAGGAGGAGGCAAAGCTCGGGGGGAAAAAATACCAGCCCGTCATCGCACCGCCTTATCGTTGGCGAGATTGGGCAGCAAAGGCAGATGGCATCACGGGAGACGAGCTGCTGAAATTCATCTCGCAGGACGAAACGATGCGTCCGAATGGAAAGAAGGGCGCGGGCCTCTTTGCCTACCTGCGTGCGCTGTCCTCGGAATCCGGCAAGTCGCGGCAGGACGTCATCGCCAATGTGTTCAAAGGTGTCACGAACCGCATGGAGTCGGGCTATCTGCTGCGGGATGTCATCAACAAAGTTTCCGGTATTCACTTCACCGCCAGCGAAGAAATGCACACCCTCAGCCGCTTGTATGAAAACATGCTGCGGGAGATGCGGGACGCCGCCGGGGACAGCGGCGAATTCTACACGCCGCGCCCTGTGGTTAAGTTCATGGTGGATGTCACCAATCCCACGCTCGGGGAAACCGTGCTCGATCCCGCCTGCGGCACCGGCGGCTTTCTGGTGGAGGCCTATGACCACCTAGCCGCCGCCTGCAAATCCGTCCCGGACCGCACGAAGCTGCAAAAGGAAACCCTCTTCGGCCAGGAGGCGAAGTCGCTGCCCTACATGCTGGTGCAAATGAATCTCCTCCTCCACGGCCTGGAGTTCCCGAACATCAAATACGGCAACACCCTCGCCGTGAAAGTCACCGAGATCGGCGATGGCGACCGCGTGGACGTGATCCTCACCAACCCACCCTTTGGCGGCGAGGAGGAGCGCGGCATCCTCAACAACTTCCCCGCCGACAAGCAGACCGCTGAGACCGCGCTGCTTTTCCTCCAGCTCATCATGCGCAAGCTGCGCCGTCCACTGCGTGGTCAGAAGCCCGGACGCGCCGCTGTGGTCGTGCCGAATGGCATGTTATTTGGCGATGGAATCTGCGCCCGCATCAAAGAAGAGATGCTGAAGGAGTACAACCTCCACACCATCGTCCGCCTGCCAGAGGGCACTTTCGCCCCCTACACCGACATCCCGGCCAACCTTCTCTTCTTTGACCGCAGCGGCCCCACCGAGACCATCTGGTATTACGAGGTGCCCAAGCCTGAGGGGCGCAAGAAATACTCCAAGACCATGCCCATGCAGGTGGAGGACATGGCCGCCTGCAAAGCCTGGTTCACCGCCAAAAAGCGCGTGGAGAATGAGCAGGCCTGGAAGGTGGACTTCAAAGCCCTGCTGAAAAAAGCCACTGCGGAGGCCGCACCGCACCGCCAGGCCTCAGCCGAGGCCGCCACCCGCGCCAGCAAGCTGGAGCGCCAGGCCAAGGAACTCAAAGACGACCGCGCCAGCGCCCGCGAAGCCGCTGAGAAGGCCAAACTGCTGCAAAAAGCCCAGGCCCTGGAGGCAGAGGCAGCCCAGGAACGGAAAGCCCAGGCCGCGCATCAAGCCGCCGCCGATGCCATCTACTTGCCCATCTTCAATCTCGACCGCAAGAACCCCAACAGTGGTGATGCCCTGGAGCACCGACCACCTGCCGAACTCGTCAAAAGCATCCTGCTGAAGGAGCAGGAGATCCTGCGCCTGATGCAAGAAATCCAAATCGAAGTGGAGGCACTCGCATGAAGAAGGGGTGGCGTGAAGTAGCGTTGGCGGAGGTGCTGAGACGCGAAGCTCGTCCAGTCGAAGTCATCGCCGATCAGACATATCGCGAGATTGGCATTCGCTCGCACGGTAAAGGGATATTCCACAAGGAGCCGTTGAGCGGTCTTTCGCTTGGTGATAAGCGAGTGTTTTGGCTCAAGCCGGGGGATTTCGTGCTCAATATCGTGTTTGCATGGGAAGGCGCGGTCGGAGTGATTGGCCAAGACGAAGTTGGCATGATCGGTTCGCATCGTTTTCCCACGTTTCACGCTGATGACTCGTGCATCAATCTTCGGTTCCTTGTCGCGTATTTCCGCACACGCGACGGTTTGGATTTGCTTGGGCGCGTATCGCCTGGTGGCGCAGGCCGAAATCGGACTTTGTCGCAGACTGCATTTCTGAATCAGCGCATCCCCCTCCCACCCCTCGCCGAGCAGCAGCGCATCGTGGCCCACCTGGACGCCATCGAGTCCCGCCTCACCCGCGCCCAGAAGCTCCGGGAGGAGCAGGAAAAGGAGCTGTTAGCCGCATTACGCTCGACCTTCCATCAACTCGAAGCCAAGGCTGAGTGGGTGGAATTGAGAAAAGTCGCGCCAGTCCATCGCCGCCAGATTGAGATCAGGCCGGAAGGCAAGTATCCAGAACTTGGTGCTCGATCCTTCGGCCGTGGCATTTTCCATAAGCCTACCGTGCGCGGTGACTCTCTGACCTGGCAGAAGCTCTTTCAAGTACGGGCTGGCGACATCGTGATCAGCAACATCAAAGCTTGGGAAGGTGCCCTTGCCGTGGCGGGTGAAGCCGATGATGGACGCTACGGCTCGCACCGCTATCTGACATGTGTTGCGGACACGCAGTGTGTATTGCCTGAGTATGTTTGCTTTTATCTGCTCTCGCCTTCTGGCTTAGAACAAGTGGGACTTGCTTCGCCCGGTAGCGCGGACCGCAACCGCACACTGGCCGTCGAACGTTTGGAGATGATCAAAATCCCCATCGTGCCTCTCGCTACCCAACGCGAGTTCAAGAAACTGCTCGACCTCCAAGCCACTGTCCGTGCTGAAGCCGCGCTATCAAATCAGCGTCTCGAAGCCCTTCTTCCCTCCCTGCTCGACCGCCTCTTCAACAACTAGCGTCCATGAGCGCCCACTACGTTTACTACTCCAAACCCGCGCAGGCTGAAATTGACCTCTCGATTCATGACGCGGATGGGATTCCTCTGGATCACTGGTCGAGCGCACAGTTCAAGAAGCTGCGGGAAAGAGATCAACTTTGGATCGTGACCATCTCCGAAGGCAGGCTGCTCTTGATCGGCCATTTAGCCGTGGATCAAATGCTGAACTTCCAACAAGCGGTCAAGTTCCTGGGGAGGGACGATCTTTACGATGCCACTTTTCACGCCGTTTGTGAGCCTGAGCACTCGGAGCACATGGAGGTCTGGGATATTCATGAGCAGGCTCCCGCACTTCGATTCGAGAGTGCCAATGACAGGCTTGTCTTTGAAGAGGATGGCCTGCTGGCCGCGCAGCAAATGCAGTCCATGCGCCGCCTGACAGAGGAGTCCGTGTCCCTGTTCGAAGACATCTGGTATTCCGACGTGGACGAAAGCGATGAGGAGGACGCAGACACGGAAACGGACACAGAGGGTGGCTATGTCATGGATTCAGAGCTGCGACGAAAAATCGAGCAAGCAGCCGTGGCCCATGTGACCGCTGCTCTTTCCCGCGAAGGCTGGGCGGTAGAGTCCGTCGAGGCCGAGCGATGCGGCTACGACCTCCATTGCACACAGGGAGATCAAGAGCGTCATGTGGAGGTGAAAGGCACCCAGAGCGATCAACCTGCCTTCATCATTACCACCCAGGAATTGCGCTGTGCGGATGAGGACGAAGCTTTTGAGTTATGGGTCGTCGTGACAGCGCTGGCTGATGAACCGAAAGCCCACCGCTACACCGGAGAAGAGCTGAGAAAGAACTTCCGGCTACACGCGGTCCAATATCGTGCTGTGCTCAAAGAAGGGGCGGGCTAAGATGAAACGGACGGCGAATAGACAGAGGCGCAAAACCGCGTCTTAGCGCTTCCGTGGGGCCATGATCTCGCGCAACTCGTCCACTCCCAAAGGCGGAGTCTTGGTGTGCAGCATGGCGTGGCAGTTCGGGCACACCGGAACTAAATCAATGGTTGGGCGAAGCTTGTATTCTGCCCGGCGAAGCGCCAGCGGCTTGCGGTGATGGACGTGTATGAACCCACGGCCAATCTCGCCGTAACGTTCTTGGAAGCTCATTTCGCAGACGGCACAGCGATCACCAGCAGCGCACTTACCACCACGAGGTCCGAGTATTTCCCGAGCACCGCCGACAACACCATGATCAACTCCAGCATCCATGCCGAGATGCCCCAAAACTTCCGCAGGAAGTCCATTGCTGGATGGCCCTTTCGTTCGGCCACTTCATTGAAACCATCCACTTTCCGGCGGATGTCCACCTCTGCTCGTTTGAGCCCGGTGTCTGTATTGACTCGGAGCCGACTAAGCGTGTCGGCAACTGATGCCGAGGCAATGTCAGGAGGCTGGGGGCCTGCTGGATTCAATGCTGCCCGCCCGGCTTCTGATTTATGGGTGGGCGTTTGCACGGGGCAATCTCTTGGTGGCCTTCGTGTTTTTTCAGACTTTCAGCACGAGCATTTGGCAAATGGACCCAGATCAACTGAATCCCCAACGATCATGCTAAGTGACCAACGTGAACACCGAGCAATTCGTGCAGCATTAAATGCGTGTCGGCATGAAGCGAGGTTGCCCACCTTTCGAGTCTCAGTGAATGCGTTGAATAAGCTCTACACGTTGCGCAATTAAACCGCTACAAAATGACTGTGGCGAGAAGATGGCGAGCGTTCAGTTCAAGACTTTGGAGTTTACTTCGCTGCCTCAATGATCTCGATGGTATCCTTCTCCACCTGTTCGGCGATGATTTTCAATTCGGCGGATTCAGACAAAGATGCCAGCAGCACTGATGGGCGCACCATGCCGATGAGTGTCTTGCCGCCATCCTGATAAACGGAGATGCGGCACGGCAGGGCAATGTTCATTCCCATGTCAGCAGTAAGCACAGCGGCGGCTTGCTTGGGATTGCACACTTCGAGGATGTGGCAGGCATTTGGCTGATCGAAACCCTTGCTCGCGAGGGTTTGCCTGAGGTCGTAGGTGTGGAGCACTCCGTAGCCATGCTGTTTTACCGAAGCTTCGAGATCGGCAACGGCTTGCGCCGGTGTTTTACCAGTTTGCACGATGTAACGTGGATTCATAGAGTTAGTGACGTGAACTGAGTGCGAACAGTAGTCCCAACACCGTGCCATAAATCGCTCCGCGCCACCACGTCGAAGTGAGCGGGCAGGTGCCAGAACTGCACTGGCCAAAGTAGCCCAATGCCGAGCCAATGACGGCACCGACAGCGATGGGAATAAGGAAGCGTGACATGGAAATATGATTTGAGGGTGACTCAGCAGCACTTGCCGCCCCCGCAGCAGCCACCACCTTTGCCATTGCCGCTTTTGCCGCAGGTGCTGATGCCGAAGGGGGCATAAAGAGGGCAGAAGCGGATGAATGCGGTGAGCAGAGGAACGGCACCAATGGCTCCGAGCCAGGTGTGATTGACGATGCCGTAGGCGATGAGGCCGAGGCCAACGATGATGCGCAGGGCGCGGTCCACGGTTCCGATGTTGGGTTTCATAGTGTTTTAGGGTTTGGTTTCAGGATGAGAATGTTTGTTGGCCATGAAGTAGAGCACCGGCACGGCCATGCGGCTGATGAAGAGGCTGGCGATCTCGCCAGCCATGAGTGCGATGGCCAGGCCTTGGAAGATGGGATCGGCAAGAATCACCGCCGCACCAACCACCACGGCCATGGCGGTCAGCAGCATGGGGCGGAAGCGCACTGCTCCGGCGTCGATCACGGCCTCGCTCAGGGGCATGCCCTCCTGAATGCGCAGCTCGATGAAATCGACCAAGATGATCGAGTTTCGCACCACGATACCACCTCCTGCCATGAAACCGATCATGCTGGTGGCGGTGAAAAATGCATCCATCAGACCGTGCGCGGGCAGAATACCGACCAGCGAGAACGGAATGGCGATCATCACAATGGCGGGCGTGATAAAGCTGCGGAACCAGCCGACCATGAGTACATAGATGAGGATCAAACACGCGCCGAAGGCCGCGCCGAGATCACGGAAGACTTCGATGGTGATGTGCCACTCGCCGTCCCATTTCAGCGCGGGTTCGGCATCGCTGAAGGGCATGGCTGCATTGAGGATCTGCAGCTCCGCGCCGCTGCCGCCGAACTCGCGTGTGTCCAACTTTTTGAGCGCCTCGTTCATCTTGAAAATGGCATACACGGGGCTTTCGACCACGCCGGCCACATCGCCGATGACGTAGGTCACGGGCATCAGGTTCTTGTGATAGCGGCTCTTCTCCACGGTGACGTGCTCCACCTTCACCAGCTCACGCAAGGGCACGAGGGGGGAACCGGAAGCGCCGGGCTCCGGCAGTGCATTGGCATCTCCGGAGCGCACGCGCAGCGCGAGCAGTTCCTCGGGTGAGGTTTTGGCGGAGCGCGGCAGTTCGAGGCGGATGTTCACGTCCTCCTTCTCCTCAGGCTGGTGAAGCAGATCGACCGTCTCGCCATCCACGGCGATTTTGAGCGTCTGTGAAATCGTGGCAGCACTGATGCCGTGGAGCGCGGCCTTTTCTTTGTCGATGACGAAGCGCGCTTTCCGCTGGTCGGCTTCGATGTACCAATCGACATCGACCACGCCGGGCGTGGACTTGAAAATGTTCTTCACTGCTTCGGCGAGTTTCAGACGGTCCGCTTCATTTGGCCCGTAAATCTCAGCGACAAGTGTTTGCAGTACCGGCGGCCCCGGTGGCACTTCAGCAATGGCCACTCGTGCGCCATAGCGTGCCGCTATGGCAGCGACGGCAGGGCGCACACGTTTGGCAATGTCATGGCTCTGCGCTTTGCGTTCGTGCTTGCCGACGAGGTTCACCTGAATGTCCGCCACGCTGGCACCACGGCGCATAAAGTAGTGGCGCACCAGGCCGTTGAAATTGTAGGGCGAAGCAACGCCGGCATAGATCTGGTAGTCGGTGACTTCAGGCTCCGTGCGGATCGCCGCTGCCATCTCCCGCGCCACGGCTGTCGTCTGCTCCAGCGAAGTGCCTTCAGGCATGTTCAGGATGACCTGAAACTCGCTCTTGTTGTCAAACGGCAGCATCTTCACCTTCACCCAGCCAAGGCCGACCGTTGCCATTGCACCGAGCAAGAGAACGGTGATGCCCACGAGGAACACCCAGCGCCATCCGGTGTGATGAATCAGCGGCCCCATCATGCGACGGTACAGCTTGGTGAAGAAATCTTCCGCGTGTTCGGACGCGAGATGTTTGTGGCCGTCGTCCACCGCGACACCTTCCGTCAGTTTGGAATACTTGCCGCCCCAGCGCAGAATGCGAATGGAAGCCCAAGGCGTGACAATAAACGCGATGAGCAGCGACCAGAACATCGCCGCGCTGGCACCGATAGGAATCGGGCGCATGTAAGGTCCCATGAGGCCGCCGACAAAGGCCATCGGCAACACGGCGGCGATCACGGCAAAGGTGGCCAAGATGGTGGGATTGCCCACTTCGCCCACGGCTTCGACGGCGATCTTCGACCAGTCCCGCCCCTTGTTTTGCGGCAGGTGGAAATGACGCACGATGTTCTCCACCACGACAATCGCGTCATCCACCAGAATACCGATGCTGAAAATGAGCGCAAAGAGGGTGATGCGATTCAGCGTGAAACCGTATAGGTAAAAGATGAGCAGGGTCAGTGCGAGCGTGGCCGGAATGGCAACAGCAACGATGCCGCTCTCCCGCCAGCCAAGCGTCAGCCAGATCAGGATGGCCACGCTGAACACTGCGATGCCCATGTGCAGAAGCAGTTCGTTTGATTTCTCCGCTGCGGTCTCACCGTAATTGCGCGTGACGCTCACGGTGACATCAGCAGGAATGACCGAGCCTTTAAGCAGATCAACCTTGTGAATCACTTCGTCAGCCACTGAGATCGCATTCGCGCCGGGACGCTTGGCGATGCTGAGAGTCACAGCCGGTTCTTCGTCCGTCTTGGAGCCGTAGAGCACATACTGAACGGCCTCCTCTCCACCATCATGTATCTCCGCCACTTCGCGCAGATACACCGGCCTGCCGCCGAAGACACCGACAACCACGTCGCCCACATCATGCGCAGTTTTCAGGAAAGCCCCGGTCTCCACGAGCACCTCGTTATTAGCGGTGGTTAGTCCGCCCGCACGAAACTGCCGGTTGGCCTGCTGCAGCATCGGCACGAGTCCAGCTGGGCTGAGATTGCGCGAGGCCAGCTTAACAGGATCAAGCATGACGCGCACGGCACGACGCGCGCCCCCCAGCAGATTCGTTTCCGCCACCAGCGGCACCTGTTTGACGGATTCATCCACTTGGGCCGCCAGACGGCGCAGTGTGAGGTGGTCATAGCGTGCGCTGTGGAAGGTGAGCGCCAGGATCGGCACATCATCAATACTCTTCGGTTTGACCAACGGTGGCGTCACACCCATCGGGATGCGGTCGAAGTTAGCGCGCAGTTTCTCGGTGATCTTCACGAGACTGCGTTCGGGGTCCTCTCCCACTTTGAAGCGCACGATGACCAGGCTCTCGCTATCGCGCGACGTACTGTAAATGTACTCCACACCAGCAACCTCCCACAGCAGCTTTTCCATGGGCCGTGTGGCCCGCTCTTCGATCTCCTTTGCGGATGAGCCGGGCATGGACACCATGACATCGACCATCGGCACCTTAATCTGGGGCTCCTCCTCGCGTGGCAGAAGCACAACAGCCGCCGCACCAAGGATGACGGAAGCGATGATGACCAGAGGAGTCAGTTTCGAGTCAATAAACATCTCGGCAATGCGACCGGCGACGCCCAGATTCTCAGAATGATTGGAAGGCTCGCTCATGGCTGGATCGTCACGGGTTGGCCGTCGGCAAGTTTGCTGACATCACTGATCACGACCTGCTCGCCTTCTTCGAGGCCGGAAAGAACTTCGATGCTGCCATTGAGCACTTTGCCCGTTTTAACGAGGCGCAGGTTTGCATGGCCTTCTTTGACGACAAAAATCAGCTCCATTTGTCCGCGCTTCATCACAGCTTCTTTTGCGACGAGGAGCAGTTTCACCTCCGCCACGGGCACCGAAACACGGCCAAACTGGCCCGTGCGCAGGCCCTCGGTGGGCGGGAGATCGAGCTTCACATTGAAGGTGCGGCTCACGGGATCGGCGACGGGCGAAATTTCGCTCACTGTGCCTTCGATAACCTTCGTGAGACGCACGGACATCTTCGCGCCGAGCTTCACGCGGTCGAGAATGGCCTCGGGAAGATCGGCCTCAAAGCGCAGCGAGGTGGGCGCTTCGATTTCGAGCAGAGGCTTGCCCGGCATGGCGAGATCGCCCACATCGGCTAGTTTGCGCGTAACCACGCCATCAAATGGTGCGGTGACTTTGGCATAGCTCATCATCGTTTCGGCTTCACTCACACCGGCGGTTGCTACTTTCATGCGCGCATCGGCAGCATCAAAGTCCTGGCGTGTCGTCGCATTGCTGGCGATGAGCTGTTTCTGGCGAGCAAAGTCGCGCTGGGCCTGATCGAGCATCGCCTTGGCCTGATCGACCTTTGCCTGTATCTCCTGCACATCGAGCCGCGCCAGCAAATCGCCCGCTTTCACCATCGCGCCGGGCGTGGCGGTGTATTCAAGCACACGACCGCTGACCTTCGCCTCGACGACGGCGCGTTGTTTCGAGCGCACGGTGCCCACGACCTCCTCGGTGGCAGTATGCGGTTCCAGTCTGGCGGCAGTGATTTGAACGTTTGCAGCAGGCAATGCCGTCGCTTGACTGGCGGACTCGTGCTTGCCACATGCGGCAAGCAGCAGCAGGCATGGTGTGAGAAGTGTGAGAGGTGTGAGAGGTCGTTTCATTTGGAAGAAGTGGAAATCATGGGAAGGCCAAGGGCGCGGCGCAATGCAGCGACGGCGATGCGGCGGTCAGTCTCTGCTTCTGTGCGGCGGATGCGGACGGAGGTGAGGGAGGTCTCAGCGTCAATCAATTGCGCGGCCAGTGCGAGGCCGCCCTCGAAGCGTTCGCGGGTGAGTTTCACGCTTTCCTCGGCGAGTTGGATGCTTTTAGCGGACACGTTGAGGCGATCATCGGCCTCTTCCAGTGCGAGCCGTGCCTGCCGTACTTCGAGTGTGATGTTCAGACGCTGGCGACGCAGGGCCTCCTGCGCGACGGTGTATTCGGCCTCGGCCGCGCTTACGCGGCCTTTGGTGAGATTGCCATCCCAGATGTCCCATTGCGCCATGACGCCGACAGTGTAGTTCGAACCCTGGCCGTCGAATTTACCCCCGCGGTTGTGCTCGGTACTGCCAAAGGCGTTCACAGAAGGTTTCCAGCCTGCACTGGCCTGACGAATTCGCGCCGCAGTTGCCTGCGCCATGCTTTCAGCCGCAAGCAACTCCGGTCGCTGCGGATGCTGGCCTGTGGACGGCACGAGCAAGGGGGGAATAGCGGACACTGCGTCCACCTCGCCATCTTCAATACCCAGCAGGGTAGCAAGAGCCTGCCGGGTGAGAGCATTCGCATTGCGCATGCGGGCGAGATCTTCGCGCGCCTGCGCCAGACGCACCTCCATGTCAAGGGAGTCGGTTTTGAGAGCCGTGCCGGCCTCGAGACGCTTCTGACTGAGTCCGAGGTTCGATTCAAAGGCTTCCACCGCTGCCTGCGCCGCCCCGATGAGCGAGCGCGTCTTGTGAATCATCAAATACGTCCGCGTCACCTCAAAGGCCAGCGTCTGCCGCGCGACCGCCGCGCCGTGCTGGCTGGCATTCAGCGTGGCCAGCGCGGCATCGCGAGCGGCCACGTTTCGTCCACCCGCGTAAATCGGCAGCGTGACCATCACGCCGCTGGCCCAGTTGTCCGCAGATGGCACATCGTTGAAATTCAGGCCCGAACTGAACCGGCGCTGGTTGAGTGCCATGCCAAAGACACTCACAGGCTGGTTCGTGAGCACATACCCGGATTGCAGGCGGACCTGCGGCTGAAAGGCCGCTCGCGCCTGCGTAAGCATGCCTTCCGAGGCCGCGATGCGTGACGCGGCTATGCGTGCGTCCGGACTGTCCGCCAAGGCACGGCGGAGCGCCGCGTCGAGCGTCATATTTGTGGCCGCAGTCGCGCTGGAGAACACGAGCAGAACGGTGCTGGTGATTAACCGCAACATGAGACGCCTCCTTTTCCGAGGCCGAGCTTTTTGAGGATCATCTCGGCCGGGCAGAAGCCGGTGAAGGCAGATTGAAGGAGATTCGCGCCCACAAAGGCGGTGAACCAGAGCCAGTTCGGACTTACGTAGTGTGCCAGAGCAAGGCTGATGAGGATGAAGGTACCGGCGAGGGCGCGGATGGCGTTTTCGAGTTTCATATTGATGAGGGTATCAGGGTTCGACCTGTGCGGGGAATTATCTTAGCGGGTGACAGTGTCGTGCTTCTTGTCGTGCTCGCTCCAGCCGTGAGCGGCGAAGGCGGAAACAACCTTTGCATGATTCTGAGCAATTTTGACGGCGTTTGCTGTGCGTCCCTTGACCGTCATGCGCACACCCTTGTCCGTGGTAGTGAATTGATGCTCCATCTCGGCGTAGTGGTCGCAGTATTCAGCAAAGGCCGGGTCCCAGCGACGCACGCTCAGACCTTCCCCAAGCCGCTCCTGCATCTGCCCGACATGTTTTTTCAGAGCCGCAGCCACCTTGGGATCATCGCTCTCGGTGAGCGCGGTGTAGCCATCGGCAGTGAGCTTCAACTCGCGGCGGATGCTGGTGTGATTGTCAAAGAGAGCGTGGATCTGCTCGCGTGGCTCCGGCGGCATCCCGCGTCCACCGCCCTGCTGGGCGCAGGAGGGCAGCGCCGCGAGCGAGCTGAACAGGGTGCAGACGAACAAGGTTCTGGCGGTTGAATTTGTTTTCATGTTGTTTCTTTGTTTGACTATATGATTCAATACGCATATAAACAATCAACGCAAACAATTTTTCATTCATGTCCGCCCTCACTCATAAAAACCTTCCCTCTGTCTCCGATGAGGCGCTCGGCATGGTCGCCGCATGGTTCCGCACGCTCTCCGAGCCCAGTCGCCTGAAAATTCTGCGCACGCTGGAGGAAGGTGAGAAAAGCATCTCTGAAATCGTCGAGGCCAGCGGTCTCACGCAGGCAAACGTCTCCCGCCACGCCCAGTCTCTCGTCGATGCTGGCATCGTGGGACGTCGCCGCGAGGGGTTGACCGTGATCTGCTTCATCACCGACCCCAGCATCACAAGTCTCTGTGACAACGTCTGCAACAATCTCCTCAAGCGCCTCACTCATCAGGTGAAGGGGCTGGGTGGCTCGTGATTGCCTGGCTCCGCACGCATTATTCCCGATCAACTCAAACACCCCCACCTGAATGCAACAAAACACGACTCCTGCCCCAACGCTGACGCGCCGGAAAATGTGCGGTACGACTCTCGCAGCACTGGCATCCGCTTCTTTTTCACACGCCGGGACGCCATCCGCCGAAAAGAAAATCACCCTGGCGTTTTTCGCGGACATCCACGGACAGCTTGAAGAACACCCAGAAATGTACTGGGCGGGCGGCAGGGATGAAATCGTCACCGCAGGAGGAGTGGCACGGATCGCGAAACTCATGCGCGAAATCCGCGCCGCCAATCCCGAGGGCACGATCACTCTTGATCTTGGCGACACCATCCAGGGCTCTGGACATGTCGCGATGAGCGAGGGCGTCACCATGGTGGATCCCATCAATGCGCTGAAACTCGACTACTGGCTTCCCGGAAACTGGGAGGTGATCTTTGGCAAAAAGGTGCTGCTGGACATCAGCAAGAAGCTCATGGCTCCTGCTGTCGTCGCCAACATGCGCGATGAGGCCACGCAGCAGCGCCTGTTCAAACCTTACGTCATTCACAACGCCGCCGCACTGAAAGTCGCCCTCATCGGTTTCACCGATCCAGATGTCCCGATGCGTCAGCCCCCGTCCTTCAGCAAAGGCATTCACTATGAAGAGACGGACATACTGCAACCGCTGGTGGACGAGGCAAGGAAAGAGGGTCAGGCCGATCTCGTCGTACTCATGACCCACATCGGCCTGCCCAAAGCCATTGCTTTGGCAGAAACCCTGAAAGGTGTCGATGTCATTCTTTCTGCCGACACCCATGAACGCACGGAAGAGCCGGTGATACGAGGCAGCACCTGGGTGGTCGAAGCCGGAGCGTTCGGCTCTCATCTGGGCAAGCTGGAAATCGTGGTTCAGGATGGCAAGATCACACGGCGGGACTGGAACCTCATCGAACTCCGCGCCAGCCGTTACGAGGAGGATGCCGCTGTGAAAGAGCTGGTGGAAAAATCCCTCGCGCCTTATCGCGACAATCTGAACCGCGTCATTGGCAGCACCAAGTCACCGCTCTTCCGCTACGCGCCGGTGGAGACGCCTGCGGACGCCGTGCTTGCCGATGCGCTTCGTGCAGCAGGCGGCACCGAGATCGCGCTCTCCAACGGATTCCGGTTCGCCTACCCCATTCCCATGGGGAACATCACTGAAAACGACTTGTGGAACTACTATCCGATCAACTCACGGTTGAAGACCGGCAAAGTCAGCGGCACCCAGTTGCAGCAGTTCTTCGAGCGTGAGCTTGAAAACGTCTTCTCCAAGAATACGAAGCGCCTTTTCGGCGGCTGGGTGCCGCGAACATCCGGCCTCACTTTCAGCTTCCATGCCGGCAGGCCCGAAGGCCGGCGCATCAGAGACATGCGGATCAACGGCCAGCCGGTGCAGGCGGACCGTCTCTACACCCTCACCTCCTGTGAGCGCGAAGGCGATCTGGAAAGCACGGTCTGCCGCATGCGCGATGTGATGGATGTCCACGTGCTCGATGTGGATGCACACCAGGCGGTGCGCCGCTATTTGAAAGAGCACTCCCCCGTCACCATGGGCCAGCCAGGCCGGATCGTGTCGCTGGACATCTCTCCCGCCGTGCGCAGCCAGTTTATCAACTGACCATGCACCTTTTCACCACACTTCAAACCACGCCAAAGGCCAAGGTTTTGGTGGACGGAACCACGCTCATGCTGTTCCAGTCACGCAACTATATGCGTAAACATTCATATAGATTCAACGTGTAAACATTCCATCCCCCATGGCCTCACGCACCAAAAAATCCCTGCCACCGGTCTCCGAGGAGGCCCTCACTTTGATCGCCTCCTGGTTCCGCACGCTCTCCGAACCCAGCCGCCTGAAGATTCTGCGCGCGCTGGAAGAGGGCGAGAAGAACATCACCGAACTCGTCGTCGCCACCGGTCTGACTCAAGCAAACGTCTCGCGCCATGTGCAGTCGCTGGTGGACGCGGGAATGGTCGGCCGCCGCCGTGAAGGCCTGACCGCGATCTGCTTCATCGCCGATCCGAGCATCACGGAACTGTGTGACAACGTCTGCAACAACCTCCTCAAGCGTCTCTCACAACAGGTGAAAAAGCTCGGCGGCGCCTGAGCAGCCTGTTTCATCCCCCAATGCCCCACCGAAATATGATCTGGACCTTTGTTATTCTCATCGCTGTCATCGTCGGCTGGTATTGGTACGAAGGAGACTGGGACCGCCGTCTCTTCAAAGCGCCGCCCGGCTCCTTGTGCGCGAACCTCAATGCCGGCCAGGCCAATGCGTGGCTGCGTGAACACCCCGAGACGCAGGTGCTGGATGTGCGTTCAACAGGGGAATTTGAAGGCGGCGCGCTGCCCCGCGCGGTGAACATCTCCATCGGCGACGCAGCCTTTGAAACCAAGGTGGCCGCGCTCAACAAGGACAAGCCCGTGCTGGTGTATTGCGCGGGCGGCTTTCGCAGCCGCAAGGCGGTGATTGTCCTGAAACAACTCGGCTTCCGCAACATCCAGCACATCCACCGCGGCTACATGTCGTGGCAGCCCGACGCCCAACCATGAAACGCCTGCTCTTCTCTCTTCTAGCTCTCACCATCTCCACCTCTGCCGCCGAACCGGAGGTCATTCCGATCCAGGTGCGCGAGAATCTGCGCATCGTCTATCAAGTGACTGATGACGTGGCCCACGATGGCGTGAACAAAGGTCTCTTCTACGCCCGCAAACTCATCAACACCTATGAAAAGCAGGGCATCGCGGCCGGCCAGGTGCATCTGCATCTCGTTTATCACGGCACCGGCATCGCCGCCGTGGTGAATGATGCGGCCCGAAAACGCCTCGGAGCAGATGCGGCCAACCCAAACGGCGAGATCCTTGTGGAGCTCATCAAGCGCGGCGTGCAGGTGGAGCTGTGTGAAAACACGATGCAGCAGAAAGGCGTGAAGCCCAACGAACTGATGCCCGGCGTCAAACTCGTCGTGGGCGCCTTCCCACGCCTGATTGATCTGCAGCTGCAAGGCTTCGCCTACATCAAGTTTGAGTAACCTCCCTTCTCTCCGCCAACCATGAAAACACACCGCTGGAATCCTTACCTCGTTGGCGCGCTGATCGGCGTGCTCAGCATCTTCACCTTTACGCTGGCGGACAAGCCCATCGGCATGTCCACCGGCATCGCGCAGGCTTCTGGCGCGTGTGCCATGCCTGTGCTAGGCGCGGATGGCGTGGCGGCCAACACTTACTGGGCCAAAAAAGCGGTGCCAGCCTGGGACTACGGCAGCCTGTTCGTGCTCGGCTCCTTTTTCGGCGCTCTGGTCAGTGCGCTGGTGAGCAAAAGCTTCAAGCTGGAGAGCGTGCCCGCCATCTGGCGCGAGCGTTTTGGTCCGTCTGTCGGCAAACGCCTGCTCGCAGCTTTCATCGGCGGCGTGGTTATCATCTTCGGCGCACGGCTGGCGGATGGCTGCACCAGCGGCCATGGCATCAGTGGTTCGCTGCAGCTGGCCGTGAGCAGCTGGACCTTCTTCATCGCCATGTTCATCAGCGGCATCGTCACCGCCTTCATCCTCTTCCGCAGCACCTCCAAATCCTGATCTTATGCACACACTTCTCGCCTTCATCACCGGATCCAATCTGCTCTGGGCCGGACTGCTCTTTGGTTTCATCTTTGGCGTGCTGCTGCATCGCGGCGGCGTCACGGACTTCAATGTCATCGTGAAGCAGTTTCTCTTTCGTGACTTCACCGTGCTCAAGGTCATGTTCACCGCCATCGTCGTGGGTGGTGTGGGCCTGTTCATCCTGCATGGACAGGAGCTTTCCAACTGGCACATCAAGCCTGCAAACATGCTCGCAGTCATCCTCGGCGCGCTGCTCTTTGGCATCGGCATGGTGATCTACGGCTACTGCCCCGGAACGGGCATCGCCGCCATCGCGACCGGCAAGATGGATGCGCTCGTGGGCTTCCTGGGAATGCTCGTCGGAGCGGCGGCCTATGCGCTGTGCTACGACTGGATCGCCGCGAACATCCTGCCAGTGGCCGATCTCGGCAAAAAGCGCCTGCCTGAACTCACCACGCTGCCGGAATGGGTGTGGTATGCGGGACTGGTGGTCATGGCGGCCGTAGTCTTCGCGCTCGTCGCACGTTTTGAAAAAACCCAATCCAAATCCTCATGAAACACCAACGTCTGGTCATCATCGGAGGTGTCGCCGGTGGTGCCAGTGCCGCTGCTCGTGCACGCCGCCTGTCCGAGACCTGTGAAATCACCGTGCTGGAGCGCGGCCCCCACGTCTCCTTTGCCAACTGCGGCCTGCCTTACTTTGTGGGCGGTGAGATCGCGAATGAGGAGGATCTGCTGGTGCAGACGCCGAAGAGCCTGCACGCGCGATTCAACCTCGACGTGCGCGTAAACAGCGAGGTCGTGTCGATTGATCGCGAGGCCAAAGTGGTGAACGTCCGCGAACTGACGAACGGCCGCGAATACGCGCTGCCCTACGATGCACTTGTCATTTCCACGGGCGCAGCGCCGCTGACCCCGCCGATTCCCGGCATCAAGCGCGAAGGCCATTTCGTGGTGCGCAATGTGCCAGACGTGGTGCGGATCAAATCATGGATCAGCGAGACCGAGGACACCCGGGCCGTGGTGGTCGGCGGTGGTTACATCGGTTTGGAAATGGCGGAGCAGCTCGTCCGGCATGGCGGTGTCTCCGTTTCACTTGTCGAAGCATTGCCGCAGGTCATGGCTCCGCTTGATCCTGAAATGGCCGCGTGGCTGAACCTGGAGCTCAAGCAGCATGGCGTCGAACTTTGCACCGGCAGCGCCGTGGCTGCATTTGAAGCACCGACCGAAGCCGAGCCCGCAAGGGCCTCGATCGTGGTCCTCAAGGATGGCCGCCGACTGCCTGCCGATGTTGTCGTGCTCGGCATGGGCGTGAAACCTGAAAGCACCCTGGCCAAAGCCGCCGGTCTGGAGATCGGCGGTCGCGGTGGCATCCGTGTGAATGAGCGCATGCAGACGAGCGATCCGGCGATCTATGCCGTCGGAGATGTCGTGGAAGTGCGCGATGTCATCACCGGTAAGTGGAGCCTGATCCCGCTGGCTGGCCCGGCGAACCGCCAGGGCCGCATCGCTGCGGACAACATCATGGGCCGCAGTTCCACCTACCACGGCACGCAGGGCACGGCCGTGCTGCGACTCTTTGGCCTCACCGCAGGCTGCACGGGCGCGAACGAAAAGACGCTGCGTGCCGCTGGCAGATCCTACCAGGCGCTGCATTTGCATCCGGCCTCGCATGCAGGCTATTATCCCGGCGCGGAACCCATCGCGCTGAAGGTGCTCTTCGATCCAGGCACGGGCAGGCTGCTCGGCGCTCAGGCCGTGGGCCGCGATGGCGTGGACAAGCGCCTCGATGTCCTGGCCACCGCGCTCAAAGCCGGCATGACCATGGATGATCTGGCCGAACTGGAACTGGCCTACGCGCCGCCGTTTGGCTCCGCCAAAGATCCCGTGAATCTCGCCGGCATGGCCGCTCAAAACGTGCTCGCCGGAGATGTGGTGCTCGCGCAGTGGCATGAGATCGCCACGCTTGATCCTGACAAAACGCTCGTGCTGGACGTGCGCCGTGCCGACGAGCGCGCCAAGGGCAGCATCCCTGGCTCCATGCACATCCCGCTGGATGAGCTGCGAGGACGCCTGGGCGAACTGCCGCAGGACAAGGAGATCATTGCCTCCTGCCAGAGCGGCCAGCGCAGCTACTTCGCATGCCGACTGCTCACGCAGCACGGCTTCAAAGTACGCAACCTAGCCGGCTCATGGCGCACCTTCAGCACGGCAACCCGCTGATACGAACCTTATGAAAAAAACCTTCCTGCATCGTCTCCTACCCTGGCTTGCAGTCATCGCCGTGCTCGGATTGGCGTTCTACAAGTTCAAGCTGGCTCCGAAGCCAGTCGAGGAGCCCAAGCTGAGTCAAGACAGCATCACGCGCGAGGTGATGGGCACCGGCACGCTGGAGGCACGCGTGAAGACGACGGTGAGCGCACGCATTCAAGAGCGGCTGGCGGAGGTGCTGGTGGATCAGGGAGATGCGGTGAAGGCCGGGCAGTTGCTCGCACGGCTCGACGACGCGGAGATCAAGCAGCAGGTTGCCATCGCGGAGGCGACTTTGGCAGCGGCGCGGCAGACAGCGGCGCGAGTGAGCGCGGATCTGGCACGCTCCGAGGCGGTGCTGGCGCAGGCTCGGCTCGAGCACAAGCGCATGACCGGCCTGCGAACCTCCAACGCTGTTTCCCAGACGGACGAGGACAAGGCGTCGGAAGCGCTGCATGTGGCGGAGGCTGATCTGAACCGCTCAAACGCGACCATCGCCGAGGCGCAGGCCCAGGTGCTGGTGGCAGAAAAGACGCTACTGTATCGCAAGGAGCAGATGGCCTTCACGGAAATTCGCGCACCTTACGACGGGCTCATCATCCGGCGTGATCGTGAGCCAGGCGACATGCTCGTGCCAGGAGGCTCACTCATGGAACTCGTTTCGCTCGAAGAAATCTGGGTGAGTGCGTGGGTCGATGAAACTGCCATTTCGAAAGTCGCTCCCGGCCAGAAAGCGCGCATCGTTTTCCGTTCCGAGAGCGGCAAGGACTACCCTGGCGTGGTCTCGCGCATCGGCCGCGAGACGGACCGCGAGACGCGCGAGTTTCTCGTCGATGTGCGCTTGAATGAACTGCCGAAAAACTGGACCATCGGCCAACGCGCGGAGGTGTTCATTCAGATGCCATGAACCTCGCCGTCCGCGACATCCGGCACAACTCGGGTCGTTTTGTGTTCACCACGCTGGGCATCGGCCTACTGCTGATGATCGTGATGGGCATGGGCGGCATCTATCGTGGTCTCATCTATGAAGCGACACTGCTGGTGGACCGCGTGGGCGCGGATCTGTGGGTCGTGCAGGGTGGCACACGCGGGCCGTTTGCGGAGGTCTCGCGGATTTCAGCCAGCCTGGAGGACCGCGTGCGCGCGGTGCCGGGCGTGGCCAATGCACGCCGCTTCGTATCGCACACGATTCAACGCGTGCATCAGGGCAGGCCGCTGCGCATGGTGGTGCAGGGGCTTTCGTGGCCGGAGGATCGCGGCGAGTGGGTTCCGCTCGTGGCAGGGCGTGCGCTGCGGCAGGCGCATTATGAAATGATCGCCGATTTGTCGCTGCACCTGCCTTTGGGTGAAAAAGTCACGCTTGGCAGGGACGTCTATGAAGTCGTTGGCCACACGCGGGGCATGGTCGGCACCAGTGGCGACGGACTGACTTTTTTCACCGTGAGTGATGCGCTGGCGATTCAATCTGACGTGCCGGGTGAAGCCGTGCGCCTGGAACGCGCCGCACGACGTGCACGATTGGAGGACATCGAGATCGGCCGCCTGCAGCCTCTGCTGCTGGATCGCGCGGCCGGACCATCCGGCAGCATTCCCGCGCTGTCGAAGCCGCAGGTCAGCGCCGTGCTCGTGACCTTGCAGCCTGGCGCTGATGCCGCAGCCGTCCGTGCCACGCTCGCGAACTGGCCGGACATCTCGGTTTTCTCCACTCAGGAGCAAAAGGACCTGCTGCTCTCCGGCATGGTGGACAAGGCAAAACGCCAACTCGGCCTCTTCCGCGTGCTGCTGATCATCATTTCGACCATCATCATCGCGCTGATCATCTACACGCTCACGCTCGACAAAATTCGCGACATCGCCCTGCTGAAGCTCATTGGCGCCCGCAATGGCGTCATCGGCGGCCTCATTCTGCAGCAGTCTCTTCTCATGGGCGCTTTTGGTTATGCGCTGGCGTGGGTCATCGGGCAGTTCACATTCCCGCACTTTCCGCGTCTCGTCGTCGTCGAGCCGTCGGACCTGATTTCGCTCGGATTCATCGTCCTCATCATCTCCACACTCGCCAGCCTGCTCGGCATCTGGAAAGCCCTGCGCGTGGAGCCCAACACCGTCCTCTCCGCATGAGTGCTCCCGCCGTCGAAGTCCAGCATCTGCGCAAAGTGTATGGCAGCGGACACACCGAAGTCGTCGCCATCCGCGATGCCTCGCTGACCATCGCACGCGGAGAGATCGTCGGCATGCTCGGCCCCAGCGGCTCCGGCAAGTCCACCATCCTCACCGCCATGGCGCTGATCAATCCTCCCACGTCTGGACAGGTGACAATCGGTGGCGAGGCCGTGCTCGATGGCCCGAAGGCGCTCGTCGATCTGCGCGCCTTTCGCCGCCAGCATCTCGGGTTCGTGTTTCAAAAGGCCAACCTCATTCCCTTTCTCACCGCATTGGAAAACGTGCAGATCGCCCTCGAAGTCAACGACACCGCCCCGAAGGCCGCACGCGCACGCGCGATGGAACTGCTCGACTACCTCGGCGTCGGCGAGCGTGCCGGCAACCTGCCCGTCGCCCTCTCGGGTGGCGAGCAGCAACGTGTCGCCGTGGCCCGTGCGCTCGCCAACAACCCCAGCCTCATCCTCGCCGACGAACCCACTGCCGCGCTCGACAGCCAGCGTGGACGCCAGGTGATGGAACTCTTTGCCAAAGTCGCCCACGAGCGCAACGCAGGCGTCCTCGTCGTGACTCACGATCACCGCACGCTCGATGTCTTTGACCGCATCGTGGATGTGGAAGATGGCACGATCCACGAGCGCGCACCTTCTCAAACCGTCAAATCCTCCTGAAGCGCCTCCCCGCATCCCTCTGACTTCTCGCCTCGATCATCTTCGCGCTGGGGATCTGCCGTCTTTGATCAGCGCCAAAGCCGGAATACCCTGAATACGGAGCAGGCTGGCGATGTCCTTCTGCTCGTAGGTGTTCACCCCATGGCAAAGCGCACAGGTCGGACACAAGTTGGCGGACTCATAAGGTGGCAGACCGCCGCCAGTCACGCCACAGCCCGAACCGAACATGAAACCGCCATCTCCATCACACCCGCCCGCTGTGGGGAACCTGTTTCCCCCATCGCCCGCGAAAGCGCCGTAGGTGGTTGGCCCCGCAAGATAGGTCCAGCATTGCACCGCGACGGCAAGGCTCCGGCCAGCATCTTTACTAGATGATAAAACCGGCCATCCAAATCTGCAGTGAGGCACGGCCCCAAATGAATCTCACCATGAACACCACCGCCACCACCGAACACGCCAAAGACAAACTGGATCATGCCAGTTGGAAAAGCGACCACGCCGCGTGGTCTGCCGATCACAAGGAAGCCGCAGCCATCTTAAAACGGGTGCAGCAGGAGCTCACGAGTCACGAGACGAGCATCAACGCGCATGAGGCGGAGATCGCCGCACACGAACACGAGATTGCCGACCACGAGAAAGCAGGGAACGAACCCACCTCCGCACACCGGCACGCCGAAGCAGACCATGCGAATCAAAAACAGGCGCACGAGGCCACCAAAGCGCATCACGAGCGAATCATGCAGGCGCTGCGCGCTCTCAATGCCGCGCTGAAGTGACCGGCACATGACGAGCCAAGTGTAAACTGGTCCGTCCCAAGTCTCAAACTGAAACCATCCACCCGTCCACCGTCATGGCTAAAACTGTCATTCTAGGAGCTGGCATCGCCGGCCACACCGCCGCGACTTTGCTGCGCAAAAAAGTCGGACACAGCCATGAGATTGTCGTCATCTCTCCTGAGCCGGAGTGGAACTGGATTCCATCCAACATCTGGGTGGGCGTGGGCTCGATGGAGCGGCGCGAAGTGGTCTTTCCGCTCGCGCCCGTGTATGCGCGGCAGGGCATTGAGTTCAGGCAGGGGCGGGCCACCATCATCCGTCCGGAAGGCACCGACGAACTGCCCAGGCCGCATGTCGAATACACCGCTGCCGGAGCCGCGACCGAGGCGGCCCCTGGCCGCGAAACCTACGACTACCTGATCAATGCCACCGGTCCGAAACTCAACTTTGGCGCGACCCCCGGACTCGGGCCGCACGGAGGCCACAGCTGGTCCGTCTGCACCGCCGATCATGCCGTCGAGGCAGCCCGCGCTTTCCGCGAATGCATCGACCGCATGAAGCGCGGGGAAAACCAAACACTGGTCATCGGCATGGGGCACGGCACCTGCACCTGCGAGGGAGCCGCCTTTGAGTATGTCTTCAATGTCGAGCATGAGCTGCGCCGCCATAAGGTGCGCGAACGTGCGCGGATCATTTTCCTGACCAACGAAAACGAACTTGGCGACTTCGGCATGGGCGGTCTGCACCTCAAGCGCGGTGGCTACGTGACGCCCAGCCGGCTGTTTGCGGAATCGCTCTTCGTGGAGCGCGGTGTCGAGTGGATCAACCGCGCACACGTCCAGCAAGTCAGCCCCGGCAGGCTCGCCTATGAGACCGTCGAGGGATTGGAACGCGAGATCGCGTTCGACTTTGCCATGCTCCTGCCGCCCTTTCGCGGCGTCGGGCTGGCGGCCGTCAATCGCGCGGGCACAGACATCGCGGCGCAGCTCTTTGCTCCCAACGGCTTCATGCGCGTCGATGCCGACTACACGGAGCGTCCGTTTGAAGACTGGTCACCACGCGACTGGCCAGCCACCTACCAGAACCCAACCTATGCCAATGTCTTCGCCGCAGGCATTGCCTTTGCGCCTCCGCATGCGGTCTCCCGCCCGCTCCGCTCGCCCAAGGGCACCCTCGTCGCGCCCGCCGTTCCTCGCACGGGCATGACCGCCGGCATCATGGGCCGCACGGTGGCCTTCTCCATTGCCGACCGTATCCGCCACGGTGGCGAGTCCCCGCTACATCGTGCCCCCTTTGCCACCATGGGGGCCGCCTGCGTCGCCTCCGCTGGCAAAGGACTGCTCAGCGGCACGGCCGCCACGATCACCTTGTATCCGCTCGTTCCGGACTACGAGCACTACGAGTTTGGCCGGGACCTCGCCTACACTACGGGTGAAATCGGTCTTGCCGGGCACTGGCTCAAACATCTTTTGCACCACATGTTCATCTACAAGGCCAAATGTCTCCCCTTCTGGTCATTGATTCCCGAGTGAACGCATCCCGCCACACCCACCATGAAACCCACCGACATCAGCAGTCCCGTCGCCTACGCCACCGTTCCCACCCCGCTCACGCTATTCTGGCGGACGTTTGTGCCCTATCAGCTTCTGCGCTTCCTTGTGATCAACGTGAAGATGCTGCGCCTGATTTTCAAATCACACGCACCGCCCTCGGACACGCTGCCACAAAAGCCGCTCCAATAAACCGGCCTTCCTTTTGCAGTCCTTTCGTCAGGCTGGCTTCGTTCGCCGTTTGCATGACCACCGCTCGTTGACCACGACCTTGATGTGGAAGATGGCATGTGCCACGAGCGATCTTTTACTCCGCCCCTCCAATCCTCATGAAACGCATCCTTCAGCTCCTCTGCCTCCTCGTCACGACCAGCTTCGCACAAGAGGCGAGTGTGAAGCCCGGCATCAATGACAAGTTTCTCGATCCCAAGCTCAAGGTCGGTGAGTGGACGCAGAAGTTTGAGACCGAGAGCCGTGAAATTTACCATCAGCGGGAGAAGATCGTCGCTGCGATCGGCTTGAAACCCGGCATGGCCATGGCGGACATCGGCGCGGGCACGGGCCTCTTCACGCTGCCGTTTTCACAGGCTGTTGGGGAGAGCGGCAAAGTGTATGCGGTCGACATCGCGAAGAACTTCCTCGAACACATCCAGGCCCGCGCGACAAAGGCGCATGCGGCGAATGTGCAGACGATCCAGTGCACGGGACGCAGCGTTGAACTCCCGGAGGCCAGCGTCGAGCTCGCCTTCATCTGCGATGTGTATCACCACTTCGAATTCCCGCAGGCCAGCCTCGCCACGCTGCACAAGGCGTTGAAGCCCGGCGGTGTGCTGGTGCTGATCGACTTCAAACGCATTCCCGGTGAAAGCAGCGATTTCGTGATGGGCCACGTCCGCGCCGGACAGGAGGTCTTCGAGGCCGAAGTCACTGCAGCCGGCTTTGAAAAGATCGACGAGGTAAAGGACGTGCTGAAGGAGAACTACTTTGTGAAGTTTCGGCGGAAGTAGAACAAAATCCCATGAAATCCGCTACGCTCAAAGACCTGACATGGGTGACCGTGCAGTTGGTCCTGCTCGCGGCGCTGTTGATGATACCTGCTTTCGGGCTTCTGCCGTTTATCGTGCCAGTGCGCCCGCTGGGGTGGCTGCTGTGCATCGCCGGTCCGGTCCTGTCGGGTGTGGCGAGCTGGCAATTGCATGCGGGGCGTTCACTCACGCCGATGCCTTCACCACGTACGGGAGCCGCGCTGCTCGTGGACGGATTGTATCGCCGCGTCAGGCATCCGGTTTACAGCGGCTTGCTCATCTGGGCTCTCGGCATAGCGATAGCGGCGGCGAGCATCCTGCATTTCGTTCTGTTCGGAATGCTTTGGGTATTCTTCAACGCCAAGGCAGCGCATGAAGAACGGCTGCTTGCCCGGCAATTCAGCAACTATCCAGAGTATGCAGCCCGCAAGCCGCGTTTCTTTCCTTCACGAATCCAATCAAGATGAAACACCCGGTTCTCCTCCACCAGCTGCCATCACTCAACACCGTAGCCAGCTCACCACACTGACATGAGCCGGGGCCCTTTCAACTTGCTCATCGACCTGCTGGCAGCCGCCAGCCTGCTGGCGATGGTGGCCACTGGCTATGTGCTTCGCTTTCCGCTGCCACCTGCCACAAACCGCACGCATGAGCTGTGGGGGCTGTCGCGGCATGAGTGGGGGACCATTCATTCCTGGGCCAGTCTTGTGCTGCTGCTGGTCCTTGTCATTCATCTGGTGCTTCACTGGGACTGGATCGTCACCATGATCCGCCATCGCTTCACTTGTTTTCAAGGTGGTGGTGCAAACGGTGGAAAGCACGCCGGACTGCTGACGATGGCCGTGCTCTGCACCCTTGCCGGTTTGTTTGCCCTGGCGACCCACCTCGGCGTGCAGGAAAGGAAGGTGCCGCTGCATCCGCTCAACGAGCCGACGTACCATGCCGCCTTCAGCACCGCGAGCCCCCGCATGGGCAAGGTCGATTTCTGGAAGGAAATCATGCCCGTGTTTCAAGCATCCTGTATCAAATGTCATGGACCAACGAGGCAGACCTCCGGCTTCCGCGCCGACCAGCGCGAGGATTTCTTTTCCTCTCGAAATGGAGCGCCGCTGGTCGTGCCGGGTGACGCAGCAGGCAGCCAGCTCCTCAACATCATCTCAGGAAAGAGGCCAGCAATGAAGGCCGCTGCGGCGCACCAACTGCCCCTCGGTGAAATCCTGTTGCTGAAGACATGGGTCGAATCAGGGGCCGACTGGCCAGCCAGATAGCGGAAGACCAGCCTCGAAAAGCCAGGAGAAGTCACCGACACCTCATCCGGGCCAGCAGGCAGTCACCGCCGCCGGTTTCGAGAAGATCGGCGAGGTGAAGGGTGTGCTGATGGAGGACTACTTCGTGCGCTTCTAGCGAAAGTGAATGCCTTGTCTCTCACTTCAGCTTGGCTTCCAAGTCGGCGCGCTTTTGCATTGGCTTGCCGTTGTACTTTTCGCGCCAGGCTTTGATCTGGTCGGCGGTGACGGTCGGAGCGTTGTTGCCGAAGCTGCTGCGCACATAGGTCATGGCCTCGGCCATTTGAGTGTCGGTCATTGCCGGGCCGAGCGGAGCCATGATGCCGACGAATTTCGTGTCCTGCTTCTCGATGCCGGTGAACACGATGGAAGCCATCAACTCGCCATCACCAAAGCCAGCCAGCTTCGAACCCGCGAGTGGGGGAGCCATCGGTGTGGGGGTGCCGGCCCCCATTCCTTTCCCATCCATGCCGTGGCAGGCCATGCACAGCATGAAGGAGGCGGGCGCAGGTGTCTGCGCCTGCAGGGCAGAGGCAGCGAGAAGGGTCGTGACGACGAGAAAGGATGCAGCAAGTGTTTTCATAGCTCGTCATGCTCACCGACTTCGCTGAAGAGTCACTGCGGCAAATCGCCGCATCGAATGGACATACTGCCAACAACATCCACTGTTCTATGATGGCTTCACATACCTCAAACGGTTCCACTCAGATTCCACGCTGGCAGCGCTGGCTGGGTCTCAGCGAGGTATGGGCAGGCGGGGCGCTTTCGTCACAGCTGCTCGTGCTGCTGCGCTGGCTGGCAGCGACTGGCCAGGCCATGACCATGCTCGTGGTCTGGTGGATGGGGGTGCAGGTGCCGCTGTGGGCCTGTGGCGGTGCTGTGGTCGTGACGCTCGTCACCAATGCGCTTCTCCAATGGTGGCTGCGGCAGATTCAATGGGAGATGAAGGATGGATTCTTCCACGTCTTGCTCTTCGATGTACTGACGCTCACATTCCTGCTACGCTGGACTGGAGGTCTGGGAAATCCGTTTGCGCTGTTTTATCTCGTGCAGCTGACGCTGGCGGCGGTGGCTCTTCGAGCTTCGGCGGTAATCTTCCTCAGTCTGCTGATGAGTGGCGGGCTGTTCTGGCTCTGGCTTCAGACTGATCCCCTGCGGATGGCCAACGGCTCGGCTGTGTCTGCTGACATGATCACACAGGGCTTTCTCACCGCGCTGGTCCTTGCGGGTGGGTTTGTAGTGACGTTGCTGCTGTCGCTGCGTCGGCGTTCGCATCGCCTGCAAAAAGAGCGTGGACGCCTGCGGGCGGAGCTGGACTCCCGTGAGCGGTTTCTTTCGGTGGCGGCGCTCGCGACCGGGTTCGCACACGAATTAGGCACCCCGCTGGGAACCATCGCCATTGCTGCTGAAGAAATGCGTTTGCATCCGGATGCGGAAACGGCGGCGATCATCGCCCGGGAAGCCGAACGCTGCCAAAAAGTGCTGCAACGTCTGCGGGAACTCGGGCAGGAAGCCACGGGGCTGTCCTCAGTTCCTTGTGTGGCAGGACGTGTGGTCGAGGCTGCTCTCAACGAGCTGCCGCAGAACCAGCGCACGCGAGTACGTATGGATTTGTCCGCACCAGACGCGCCAGTGGCCTGCGCTGGACTACGAGAGGCCTTGCTCGTGCTTCTGCGCAATGCACTGCTCGCATCGGGAGATGATCAGACGGTGGAACTAAAGGTGCACACGGCTGGAAAGGAACTGCGCTTCACGGTTCTCGATCATGGGCCTGGATTCAGCGCTGAGATGCTGCGCCATTGGGGCGAGCCCTTCCGCAGCACACGCGATCCCGGTTCAGGGATGGGGCTGGGTTTGTTTTTTGTCCGCCGTCTGGCTGCGTCGATGCACGGCGATGTTGAAGTGCGAAATCGGCACGAAGGTGGTGCGATTGTGACCCTGACCCTGCCGCTGTATGACCTAGCCCAACCAGTGACCTGAATGAACGTGCTCATCATTGAAGACGACGAAGGCTTCCGCACAACGCTGGCCCTGGCGCTGAAGAGGCGCGGTTGCGATGTGCTGCAGGCTGCGTCCAAGTACGAAGCGCTGGGAATGGCTGAGAATGAAATCATCGACGGCATCGTGCTCGACATGCGTCTGGGCGCGGTGGACGGAATGCTGTTGATCCCGGAACTGCTGCGTCACCAGCCTGATGCGAGGCTGATCATTCTCACCGGTTATGGCAGCATCCCCAGTGCTTTGGAAGCGGTGCGGCTTGGCGCGCACGACTATCTGCTGAAGCCCGCAAGCGCCGATCAAGTTCTCGCAGCGCTCAAAGGCCTCTCGACGGCCTCGCCACGCCCTGCTGTCTCCGACATGCCGAGTCTTGCCCGTCTGGAGTGGGAGCACATTCAGCGGGTGTTGCATGAACACGGCGGAAACATTTCCCACACAGCCGAAGCTCTCGGCATCGACCGCCGGACACTCCAGCGCAAGCTCTCGAAGATGCCCCCGGAGGAATAATCGACTGCTGCGGCATCTTGCCACATTTTCAAAACCGGACGCGGGTCGAGCATGGCCCCGTCATGGACTTCCCCTCTTACTATCTCGATCACCTCGCTGGTGGCCGCCTGATCATCGGCCTCATTGCCACTCTGCATGTGCTGATCAACCATCCGCTCGCCGTAGGCGCGTATCCGCTGCTCACCTGGATGGAGTGGTGGGCGCACAAAAACAACCGGCCGGACGTCGACCACCTTGCCTACAGGATCACCTTCGTCGTGTTCATCGTCACCACCACCGTAGGTGCCATGACCGGCGTCGGCATCTGGCTATCAACCTCGCTCTTCGCGCCATTTGCCATCGGTTCACTGCTGCGCGTGTTTTTCTGGGGCTGGTTCTCGGAGTGGCTGGTTTTCATCAGCGAGGTGGCCTTGATCATGTGGTGGTTCCTGACCTGGAAGAAGGCGGACACACCGGAGAAGAAGCGCAAGCACATCAAGATCGGCATGGCGCTGAGCATCATGTCCTGGCTCACCATGGCGCTCATCGTGGCCGTGCTGGGCTTCATGATGAAGCCTGGCGAGTGGAACCAAACCCGCGCCTTCTGGGACGCGATGACCAATCCGCTGTACCTGCCGCAGCTTGGTTTCCGCACCTTCTTTGCCTTGATGACAGGCTCGGTTTTCCTGTGGTTTGCCAGCTTCTTTTTCACGAAGAAAAAAAGCGCCCTCAATCCCGATCCCCGGGGGCTGAGAGAGTGGATCGTCTATCGCCTATCGCATGTGGTGCTGATTTCGCTGTTGGGCACCTTTTTGTTTGGAACGTGGTATTGGAACGCCGTGCCCGAGACCATGAAGGCGAACAGCTCCGTGGCGCTTCTCACGCAGGAGTTCATGAACTGGCATGGACAGTTTCAGACACTGCTCGGCTGGACGATCATCGCCTTCCTGGTGGTCGGCATCGGCGGGCTTGGCAGCAGCTTCATGATTCCTCGCTGGGCGCTGCTCATCCCCAGCTTCATGGGCATCTGGCTGCTCGGTCACTTCGAGCGGGCGCGTGAGTTCATGCGCAAGCCCTGGGTCATCGGCGAATACATGTATTCGAACGGCGTGCACAAAGACGAACTCGCCTTCCTGCAAAGCGAGGGGCTCCTCAAACACGCCACGTATGTGAAGCACCGCGAGATCACCGAGGCGAACAAAGCCGAGTGCGGCCAGGACATCTTCATGCTCGCATGTTCCCGCTGCCACAGCACCACGGGACTCAATGGAGTGATCGAGAAATTCACCGCCATGTATGGCGCGGACAAGCCCTGGGACAGCGCGGGCATGCAGCTCTTCATCAAAGGCATGCACCAGACCCGCACCTTTATGCCACCCTTTCCCGGCACTGATGCCGAAGCTGGAGCGCTCGTCGCTTACCTTCAGCAACTCAGAGCCAATCCGCAGACACTGCCTGGAGCACAGAGCGCCGGCATTGTGATCGCGCCTGAAACAACCAAACCCGCCATGACGGCCGCTGCTCAATCCAAACGCTGATTTCTTCGCCATGAACGCTCTCCTAGCCAACACACCCATTCCGCGTGACCTTCCACTTCCGCTGCCTGTGCCTGAATGGGTGCTCGTGGTCTGCCTTGTCGTCTTTTTCCTTGTTCACATCCTGTTTGTAAATCTCATGGTCGGCGGATCGGTGTTCGTCGTCATCGCGGAGTGGATGGGGTTGAAAAACAAACGCTGGGATGCGCTCGCGCATGAAATCGCGCAGACGGTGACCGTGAACAAAAGTCTCGCGGTCGTGATGGGCATCGGGCCTCTGCTGTGCATCAACCTGCTTTACACGATGCAGTGGTATTCAGCGAATGCGCTCACCGGCCACGCCTGGCTTCTCATCGTCCCGCTTGTCATCGTGGCTTTCCTGCTCACCTACCTGCATAAATACACCTGGGACACGTGGACCAGCGGCGGCAAGAAGACGCTGCACCAGCTCATTGGCATTGCAGCGATGCTTCTGTTCTTCTTCATCCCGCTGATCTTTCTCGCGAATGTGAACCTCATGCTGTTCCCGAGCGAGTGGGAGAAGGTGCGGGGCTTCTTCTCCAGCCTCAGCATTGGCAATGTGCTCCCGCGCTACCTCCATTTCATGGCCGCGAGCATCGCCATGACCGGACTGTTTCTGGCTGGATGGTTTGGTCGTAAGAACGCAGACCTCTCGCACCTTGATGCCTTCACACGCCCGGAACTACGCCGCCTGTTCTACAAGGTGTGCGCCTATGTCACGCTAGGTCAGTTCGTGCTTGGACCACTGCTGCTGTTCACGCTGCCCTCAGTCGGCATCACGACGCAAGTTTACGTCATCATCTTCTCCGGTGCCGCAGTCGGGCTTCTTACGGTATGGGTGCTGTTTGGCGAGCTGAAACGCGACGACACGCGCATCGGCAGCCGCTACTGGCTCATCGTGGCTCTCTTTTCCTTCGTCGTTTTAGGCATGGGAAGCGGACGTCACGTCTATCGCGAAGCAGCGCTCGCCGGGCACAAAGCCGCTATCAAGGACCGCACCGAGCGCTACGCCGCCGCAGTGGCCGAGTTCAACAAGAACCTCGCAGCCGCACCCGCGCCAGCCGAGCAGTCAGCTGAACAGCTTTTCATGAACTGCGCTGCCTGTCACGCACCGAACGTGAAGCTCGTAGGCCCGCCACTCACCGAGATCGCACAGATCTATGCGGGCAATCCTGACGGCATCGTCACCTGGGCCAAAGCACCCGGTAAAAAACGCCCCGAATTGCCACAGATGCCGCCCATGATTCATCTCGGCGAGGCGAACCTCCGCAAGATCGCCGAGCTGATGCTGGAGAAAGGTGCAGCGGCGAAATAATTGGACTCAACTCGTCCGCATCCACGCGAGCAGACGGTCTGCCGTTTGAAAGCCGGAGGTTTGCGAGACCAGCTTGCCGTCTTTGATCAGCGCAAAGGCGGGAATGCCCTGGACGCGGAACTGGCTGGCGATGTCCTGTCGCTCGTCGGTGTTCACTTTGACGAGTATAGCTGCGCCTGCGGCCTTGGTGGCGGCTTTGGCAAACTCCGGTGCCATCATCTGGCAGGGGCCGCACCAAGGGGCCCAGAAATCAACGACGACGGGCAGCGTGCTGTGCGTGATGAGGGCGGCGAAGTCCGCAGCACTCGTGATCTCAACAGGTGCGGACACATGAGGCAGTTCGGCTTTGCAGGTGCCGCAGCGGCCCTGCTGTGCGGCTTTGGTGTAGGCGATGCGGTTGGCTGTGCCACAGGCGGGACAGGGCAGGATGACGCCGCGATCATCGGCGGTCAGGTGAGGATTCATAAATGACAAGAATGGGGTGTATTACTTATTGTATATACGCATACACGCATATAGATGTCATGGCAACACAACCTACCAACACTTCATGATCAAGCATCTTCTCATTCTCGGCGGCGGCACGGCAGGCACGATCATGGCCAACAACCTGCGCAGGCGGCTGCCAGCCTCCGAATGGCACATGACCGTGGTGGACCGCTCGGACAAGCATCTCTACCAGCCGGGGCTGCTCTTCCTGCCCTTCGGCAAGTATGAGGAGAGCGACATTATCCGGAAGACCCGCGACTTCATCCCAACCGGCGTCGAGTTTGTGCAGGCGGAGGTGAATCAAATCATCCCCGAAAATCATGAAGTGACGATCAAGAGCGGGAGCACGCTCAAATACGATCTGCTGATCGTCGCCACCGGCTGCCGCACGGCCCCGGAGGAGACTGCCGGCATGCTGGGGCCGAAGTGGCGGGTGAATGTGCATGATTTCTACACGCTGGACGGCGCGCGGGCGCTGCGCGAGAAGCTCAAAACTTTCACCGGTGGGCGCGTGGTGGTGCATATCAATGAGATGCCGATCAAATGCCCCGTGGCCCCGCTGGAGTTCACCTTCCTGGCTGACACTTTTTTCCGCGAGCAGGGCATCCGTGAAAAGGTAATGCTGACCTACGTCACACCGCTGTCCGGGGCGTTCACCAAGCCGAAAGCATCAAAAAAGCTGGGCCATCTGCTCGGAGACAAAGGCATCGAACTCGTGACCGATTTCGTGGCAGAGAAGGTGGATCAGGAAAACAACAAGCTCGTGTGCTTTGACGGTCGCGAGGTGCCCTATGACCTGCTCGTCACCACCCCGACGAACATGGGAGATGAAGTCGTGCGCCGCTCCGCCCTAGGGGATGACCTGGATTTCATCGCCACGCAAAAGCACACGCTGCAGTCCGTGGAGTACAAGGATGTTTTTGTGATCGGCGATGCGACGAACCTGCCTGCGTCCAAAGCAGGATCCGTGGCCCATTTTGAAAGCGAGACACTCGCGGACAACATTTTGCTGCACATCGCAGGCAAGCCGCTGAAGGAGGAGTTCGATGGCCACTCCAACTGCTTCATTGAATCCGGCAACGGCAAGGCGCTGCTAATCGATTTCAATTACGAGTACGAGCCGCACGAAGGGCCGTTTCCCTTCGCCTTCGGCCCCATGCGCCTGCTGGAAGAGAGCCGCATGAACCACTGGGGCAAGCTGGCCTTCCGCCACATCTACTGGAATGTCCTGCTTCGCGGCTGGCCGCTGCCGGGCATCAGCCGGCAGAAGAAGAAGCCAGCTGACGCGTAATCATCACCCAACCAACCATCATGAAAAAGACCATCGCAGGAACTGAAATCGACGTGAACGAGGAGGGCTACCTCACCGACGCCTCCCAATGGAATGAAGCCATCGCCACAGCCATCGCCACGGAGGAAGGAATTGGCGCGCTGACGGACGCCCACATGAAGGTGGTGCGCTACCTGCGGGAGCAGCAGGCGAAAGGCGCCGCCCTGACCATCCGCAGCATGGGCAAAAGCGGTGTGGTGACGACAAAGGAACTCTACGATCTCTTCCCCGGCGGCCCGCTGAAGAAGTCCTCCAAGATTGCCGGCATTCCCAAACCCGTTGGCTGCATTTAACCCCCATCTCTTCCGATCATGAGCACACCCGACGACAAACAACCCGTGAAGAAGATGTCCATCATCGTGAGCCGCGGCTCGCTGGATGGCATCTATCCTGCGCTGATCATGGCCAACGGCGCCCGCATGGAAGGCATCGAGGCTTCGCTGTTCTTCACCTTCTTCGGCCTGAATGCGCTGGCCAATAAAACGCTGGACCACCTGAAGGTCTCCACCGTGGGCAATGCCGCGCTGAACATGGCCATGCCGATGCTTGGCCTGCCCATCACGATGCCTTTCCCCACGGTGATGGGCGCCATCCCCGGCGTGTCCGCCTTTGCCACGCATCTGATGAACAAGGAGATGGAGAAGCTCGACATCCCGCCGGTGCGCGAATTCCTCGAACTCATCTCCGACTCCGGCGGCAAGATCTTCGCCTGCAAGCTGGCCATGGACATGTTCAAGCTGAAAAAGGAAGACCTGATGGACCGTGTGGATGATGTGCTGACCGTGGGTCAGTTTTACGAAGAGTCCGCCGGCACAGGAACTCACATTCTTTTCACCTGAATCAGCGGTGCAAAAGCGCTGGTATGAATCGTCATCAGTGTGATGCTTCACAAATATGGCAGCCAAAAAAGCAACCAGCCCCAAAATCTTGTCGGACGCCGCCTTGTCGCGTATCTCCGTCCGTTTTCGTGCGCTGTCAGAGCCCGTAAGACTGCGATTGCTCAACTGTTTAATGCTCGAAGATCACAATGTTACCCAGCTGGTTAAACTCAGTGGCACGGGGCAGGCCAATGTGTCGAAGCATCTCGCCATACTGCGCGACGCAGGTATGATTCACATGCGCCGCGATGGGCTTTCCACCATCTGCAGCATTGCCGACTCATCCATTCACCAGCTCTATACAATCATGTGCGATCACTTAAAAAGCGAACATGCCGAACTCGGCAAAGCTTTGAAATAGCCGTGATATGTTAGGAAGAGAGAGCATTGAAGATGCTTTTCGGAACACGGACAAAGATCAAGAACTGCGTATTGGCAGATTCCAGTCGTCTTTCAAAAGTGTAGGCGCTGATAGCTAACGAAAAGCCAAAACCCGCGCCGGTGGTGAACCGACGCGGGGGCTTATCTGTTATGCCGACAATCCGACATGTGTATCGAGCAGGCCATGCAAAGCCTCCGTGCGTTTCGGCAACTCCGCCAGATTGCCTTCCTTCAACGATTCGGTGAAAGCGTTGAACAAGCTCCACACATTCCTTCCTTCGAATGCATCATGCCGTGGCTCGCGCCACTCATGCAGCACAGGTGGGATGAGACGGTTGCTGCACACGCCGACATCGGTGGCACGGATGACGAGGTCATGGGCTTCGATGTCGGTGATCTCGGCCTCCTTGTAGGCAGCAATGCGTTTATCCTGATCATGCCATTTGGCGAGCAGGAGCCCGATGGAGCGACTCACCAGTTGCGGCAGATCGCGCACGATGAACCGCGTGTGTTTGCGCGCGAATTTGATCTCGCCGGAGAATGACAAGTTGTCACAAACGAAGACCGAGGCACCAGCGACAATACCAGCAGGAAAGGTCTTGTCGTGACTGTTGCGCAGTCCGAGCACCCAGCAGTAGTCGTCGCTTGGTTTCTGGGCATGGACTTCCATCAGACCGAAATATCGCTGGCCTTCGTGGGACAACGAATGAGCCTGCGTGCCAATGCGCAGGTTGGTGGTGGCCAGCGTGCGCTGGACAGTGGTGATGAGTTCCGCATGCGGGATGGGGCACCAACTCTGCGTGTGGCGCGGAGTGGCAACGGATCGGACTTCGTCGAGTTCGACATGGGAGGCACCGCAGTGTAGAACGAGGTTCGGGCTGCGGCGCTGGATGATCTGAGGTTGTGGATCGAGATTGGCAATCATAATGATGTGTTCCTTTCTGAAATGAAAAGGGGCCGGACACGCAGCATGCGCATTCGGCCCCAGTGGGTGAGTGGTTTGGCTTACAGTTTGAGGCCCTGCAGGCTGCGCAGCGTTGAGCGCAGGGAGTTGAACTCGCGGCTGCTGGACTTCTGGTCGCGGTTGATGGTTTTTAGTTTCACGGACAGATCGCGCAGCAGGTTGAAACCTTCGTTGAGCTTGTCACGAATGAGCAAGGTCATGTCGATGGCTTCTTCCACGGCGTTTTTGGGTTCGTTGGTTGCGGGTGATGGTCCTTCGGAGGTGGGGTTTGTGATCATGGGTTTGGGGGGTGGTCCAGGCGTTAAAACAGGCCGGGATAGCGGCATGCTCACCGGAGCGGGTTGTTGGTTTTCTGGATGCAGGGTGCTGGCTCCATCAGGTCTCAGCGGCATCACGATCATCTGCCTGCCCTTGCTGTGAAAACGCAGCGGGGCGATTTGATCAATGATGCTGATGGTGTTGAGGCCGTAATCGAGGGCCTTGATGATGAAGCGTCGGCTCAGGAAGATCAGTGCCTCCGGGCCTTCAGCTTTGGCATCGAACACTGGGACTCGCGTCCAAGGCTCGTTGCCATTGTCTTTGCCGAGGAGCAGGAACTGCCCTTCTTTGCATTCCAAACCGATGGTCTGGAACTTCTCCGCATCGTGACAGGGCATGCGCTGAATGAGCTTGGCGAGCGCTTCCAGTTTTGCCGGGTCGAGCGTGATGTGGGTCTTGGCGTCGTCTGGGTTAGGGATGGTTTGCCGCCAGTTGGGATAGTTCCCTTCGATCTGCTTGCTGATGAAACGCCAGCGTCGGCTGCTGAGCTGGACTGTTTTGTCGTCTGCCTTGAGCTGCCATTCGCCGTCGTTGTTGAATTCCTTCCAGCCGAGGAACTTGTTGTTCGGAATAATGACGGAGTGCTTCAACGGCAGCGCAAAGGAGTTTGCGCTGTACAGATGCTTGCCGTCGGTGCCGACAATGTAATTGGCTTTCGGGTTGCTGGCGTCGATGAAGGCACCATTGAGAACATACCGCGTGCTGTCGATGCTGGCACATTCCATCGCTTCGTGAATGGAGCGGCGCAGTTCGGGCGGCAGCGGGATGGCCTCGCTATGTAGGCGCGGTGTCACCGGGAACTCCGCAAGTGGGATAAGTTTCACTTTGGATTCGCCGAGGTTGTCAGCCAGGGCGAATTTGATGACGGGGCCTCCCGGCGTGGTATCAATGAGAAGGCTCTCATTGCGGTCACAGTTTTTGGTGAGCTGAACGAGCTGGTCATGGGGGATAAAAACCGTCATGGATGGCCCTGTGGCGGGATGTTCGAGACGCACGGTGACGAAGCGGTCAAGATCGGTGCTCGTGAGAGCAATCCAACCATCGGTCGTACGCTCGACTTTAACGTACTGCATGATGGGCAGAGTGGATCGTTGATTGATCACTTTGCCGAGTCCAACAAGGGCGGGTTTCAATTCCGCAATGGGAAGAGTGATGGGGTTCATGGATGTGGTGGTTGAGATTGATCGCCGGGATGCAATGGCTTCTCCGGCTTCACGTTGGTTTGCGGGACGACGATGATGAATTCCTGTCGCAGTTCCTTGATGGCTGGTTGCGAAGAGGAGCGTGGGCAGGCGGTGCCTGTGAGGACGAGCAGCGCACAGGCTGCCAGCCTGATAAAAGGGGCAATGTTCTTCATGATGAATGAGCTTTCGGGTTGTACGCAAACAAGCCCGTGCGCTGATAAAGACACATGGGCTTGAGCGTGGGTGTGGTGCTAGGTATCCGTTTCAGCTTTGTACTTGAGCTGGGCGGTGGTGCATTCGGCGGCGCGGATGTCGGTGCGCGAGCCAAGGTAAACCGGCTGGTAAATGCTGCCGGATTCCTTGAACGCGTAAAGGTAGCGGCAATCAACCACGGTTCCCGGTGCGGGAACATCGTGATTGGGTGGGATGGTGACGTTGCCAGCGGGGCGCACTTTGTCCCCCTCGAATAGGATCAACGAGACGCTCCGTTTATCATTCACCTTGGTGACGATGAACGATGCGGTTTCGTAGAACTTATATTTGAGCTGGCTGCCGCCGCTGTTGGGTCGGCCGGGAGTGTACGGCGCGTCCTTGTGTTTGAACACCACGCCTTCCTTCTCCTCTCTTTTGAACTGCTGGAACCAGCCAGCCGTTTGAGCGGGGAAGAATACCCGCACCTCCCGGATATGGGTATGATCGAAAGCGTTGAGCATGTCGCGCATCCGCAGATACCGCACCGAGAACGCCAGAGGACGTATGTCCTCCGGGCCGATGGTGAGCATGTCGAAGGCATGGAAGGTGTCTCCTACAGCTTCGCCATCGAGAACGAAGTCGCGCGGGTATTTGGCCACGTTGCGTGTGATCCCGTCAGGAACAGCAGTGTGAAAACCCAGGCGGTTGATGCCAGTGATCAGGTCGCCGTCCTTTTTGATGAGCAGGCGGCGCCCATCGAGTTTCTCCTGCATCCAGTAGTCGGGATTGAGCAGGAACTGGTCAAGCTGCTGTTCGTTGATGGGATTGAGGAGCTGGCACTGGATGCCGGTGTGTTTGTTGGGGGATTCTGGTGGTGTGGTGGGAGCAGTGTCGACTCCAGGCGTGTAGCCCTTCGCCATCTTTTCACGGACGAGTTTGTCGTAGATGCCTTTGGCGGTGGGATATTCGACCGGCGTCTGCGTTTTGCTGCCGACGGTGAGTGTGGAACCGCGACGGCCATAAGCGAAGTGTACGTGATAACCATCATCCTTGGGGGAGATGCTGGCTTGGTACACCTTGTCGGAGGGGCCTTCGCGGAAATACAAAGTGATGCTTTCCATGGGGTGAATTCCTTTCTTGAAATGAAAAGAGCCGGACGATCCTGCGATCATCCGGCTCTGGGTTGGGTTTGGGTCGTGGGTGCCGTGTCAGTAGTTGTAGGGATCCCGGCGCTGTTGATGGCGCAGGCGCATCGAGAGAATGGATTTCCCGATGGACACCAATCCAGCAATGAGTCCTACAACCAGCAGCACTGAGAGCGGCACCAAAACGACATTCGAGGTCGTCTTACTGATGACATCGATCCACAGGTTGAATTGATTCAAGGCCAGCGTGACCAGTGGAGCTACCAGCAAGGCAGGCACCGCAAATCCTATGGCCAGACGCAGGTTGAACTTGAACCACTCCCGCAGGGTTCCCTGCGGAGAGAGCCAGTATTCAAACCGACGACACGTGAAGCTGACAACCTCAGCAGACCGCTCAATGGCGCTGAGATGTGGCAAGGCATCGTCAATGACAGGTTCGCTGAGCGGTTCAGGCTGCCAACGTCGAATGACGATCTGGCGGGCCTGCTTCGCCCAGGTGGTGGCGGGCACCGTTGGGAGCTGCCGGGGTAGCGGTGGGGACTGTTCGTCCCATTCTTGTTGTTCCATCATAATGTTGGCGTGTTTTGGCCCCGAGGGCGGTTCCGATGACAAACAACAGCACGCAACCCACGGCGAGAGTGCCGGTGGCAATCTCCCAGCGCGTGGTGGCGGCGTGTTGTTCCGAGATGCGATCTTCCAGTCCGATGATCTTGGCCCGGTATTCCGGTCCGAGGTCAGGCGGCGGATCGTCGAAGAACCAGCCTGCGTGCATGTTCGGCGAGAACAGCATCAACAGACTGGCGATGAGGATGAGATGTTTCATGGTGGGTGTGGGGATGGGCCGCAGGCCAGCGCTCGTGGTGAGCGCCGACCTGCAGCAGGGGTTTAATGCCAGCGGCGGCATTCACTAAAGTACTCGCAGCTTGAACAGTGCATCCCAGGCGAAGGGATGAAGTCGCGGCGCTGCAATCCTTGGAGGTAGGCTTCCATTTGCCGGAACAGCCGCGTCTGCTGCGACGAGCTCATGGGTGGCAGTGTAGTGATTACCACCTTGGGGTTCTTGAGTTTGACCACGTGATGCAACTGCATTCCTGCTTCCTGCGCACCGGTGTTGTGACGGTACAGGATGGCATAGCTGCTGGTCTGGATCTCAGTGGAGTGTGCGACCTTGTCCGCGTTGGGAGTGGTGGCGCTGGTCTTGTAATCAATGATCTGGCGTTGCTGCACAGATCGAGAATACCGATCAGACGGGGCAGCCCGTGCTGTTGCAGATCGGCATCCACCGGGACTTCCACGGCGTCGGGTTTGACCTCAGCGGGAAGATGGCTTTCGCGCAGGTAGGTGTCGAGCAGACGCCAGCCGGTGGTTTTGTCGGCTTCTTCCTCCCCAGGTTCCCATTCCACCGATCCCTCGGTGTTGTCCGCCCAGGCTGCCAGATAGTTCTCATGAACCACCTTGAGCGAAAGCGGCTGCTGGACCCAGCGTGCCTTGTTCCAGGTCTTCAACACGGCGTGAACCGCATTGCCGAGATGGAGCGAGGCTGTCTTGGGTTTCTTGAGCTTGAGCACGTAGCGGAAGTAGAACTTCAACCTGCATTGCAGGAACAGCGACAGCCGTGAAGCTGACACTGTTGCCTGCAATGCGGTGATGATGTCCTGCTCGCTGCGCTCTGGAGGTGAGGCAGCGGGCGTGTTCATGCGGCTTGGGCGGTGGGTTGTTGCTGCCAGCGGGTCTGGCGTGGTGCGGGTTTGCCGGCTTTGACGAGCAGGTCCTCAATCAACTGAGAGGCCTGCATCTTGTTGAGTTGCTTGACCCCGATGCCGAAGAGCATCTGGGACAGATCCTCCGCCACCTGTTTGGTGATGCTGGCGTTCTCATTAACGATGCGCAGGATAAACCCGCGCTGGCCGTCGGTGCAGTTCCAGCGATCCGTGACGGGCGGTGAAGCAGAACGATTGTTGCCGTTAACCGGGTAGGTGCGCCCATTTGTCTGGGGCGCTGCATGTCCGTTGCCGTTGGTATTGGCTGTCGGGACATAACCGGGGTGCTGGATTTCCTGATCGACGGACTGTTGCAAGAGCTGGTAAAGCTTCTGCACTTCGGATTCGACCTGGGTGATGTCACTGAGTTCGACTTCAACGGAGGCGCTGAAGCTGTGGCTGCTGTACTGGGGCAGCCCGAGTTTTTTGCTGTAGTTGGCGCTGAGTTTGATGGCCATGGTGGTGTGTCTCCTGATGTGGGGTGGGTGTGCTTGGGTGGATGAGAAAGCCGCCACATGGCCCGACAGCAAAACACCCGGTCCCTCATTCGAGAGACCCGGGTGGATGAAGTGGGAGGCTGTGACGACGTGGTTTGGCTAGCAGGTGGTGCCAGCCTCCTGAATGCGGCCCTGAGCCGGGACGCTCATCTGCGTGGCCGCGATGCTCCAACCCTGCGTGTGTTGCAGGGATGATGTGAGCAGATCGTTGACCAGTCGCGTCATGGGACGGCGTAATCGCCGGCCTTCATGATACAACGCGCAGATGATGACCCGGTCGATGCAGGGCGAATAGTGGGTTCGCCGGGGCATGTGGGTGGATGAAAATGCCGGGGATAAAGCCCGGCCTCTCAATTTTCTATAACGCGGAAGAGTGGCAAATTGCAGGGCGCGCCCACACGGGGCTATGTCGAGACGCTGTGTTTTGCCATAATGCCCTGATCATTGTGTCGGTTTGGGGGGACCGCAAAAGTGGCCAAGAAGTGGCCTAGGTACATTTTATGACAAAATTTGCAAGCCGCGCAGATCTCTAGATTTCCCTTCGGACGTGCCGGAGAAAGGACTCGAACTATGCTTGGAGTGCTGAATTTACAATTATAGGCCCTGTGCGTCACGTATACGTCACGTCACGTTTATACGGAAGAACTCGAAAGAGTTCGAAGCATAGCTTTTGCGAACTGCTAACCTCTGCGCTCACTTAAATAGTGGTAATTGGCCTACCTGATCGGGGTGTGTTCGAGTCGGCTGGCTTGCCCCATTTGCTTTTTTCCTCCGGTCAATGATCTCGCTAAAATGCTGCTGCTTTTCTTCCAAGAGCTTTGCTCTAAAATGGCGGCTCAATTCCAAATAATCGCGATGCCGCGACGATTTCTTATCGATATGAACTTCGACGGAAATCTGAAATTCACAACTCGCTGACGGTTTCACACCATAATTGCCAAATTCTAAAACCGCGTGGAAATAACCGGAATGGTCTGGCGTCGTGAAATCATATGTCAAAATGGTTTTCCAAAAAATGACATATGGATGGCATGCCACGTCAGTAACAAAAAACGTTTCATGGAGTGCAGCACCACGCAGCTTTAATACACTAACCTTTTTCGACATCCATTTCAGTTTGTCATGAGGAATCCCAGCGTCGTCATCGAGTTTGAGAGCCAAATCTGTCCATTTCTGAAATCTATATTGTGAGTCTGGCTTTTCTTTTGTGAACGCCATAAAAAAGAGGATTCGCTCTTCATTTGTAAAAGACCCAAAATTAACCACGCAAAGAGGTTCAACTCCGATGACGCTTCTCTCACGCAAATCTTTTTCCACAAAACTCCTCACTTTGCGGCAAATTCGTTCAGTTTCGGCTGAAGTATGCTCTGTGTTTATCACCAGAACCTTCGTATCCTTATTTAGAGTAAAACGTATTGATCCTTCAAATACTCTTTTCGCTTCAAGCCAGTCTGCAGTGACGCTCTTTCTTTCGTTTTTGAAACGGATAATGAATGAATCATTTTTCCCCTGTGGGTCATGAACGAGCTCAGGTGCTCCCAAGATTTGGCTATTACCGAAACCATCGACAGCAATTTTATGAAGATCAATTGCAGCCGGTAAAATAGCCTCAAGATTAGGCGCGTCGCACACCACTGAATGAACTATGCTTCGTTCCTTTTCGCTTTCTTCCCTTTGGCGGACTTGCTGCAAGAGTTCACCAAATTCGGATGGATTCAGAAAAGAAAATAGAAGGAAACTAATCAACTCCGCCCTTTCTGTAGAAGGCACATATATCCCTCGCCGCCTCAATACACGCCTAAGCGCAGCATCAGTTATGCTCTCCTGGTTTAAAAAGACCCGAAGATCGTCACCACTGGGGAGTAAAAAATCTAATTCTTCAGCGTCAATATTCATAGCGTTCAAATAGACAGCCTTGATTTTGATTGCGACGATTCACAACGGATGCTCTCCGCAAAAACCTTGTCGTTCATACCAGACAATATTTGGTTTATTAAAGTGCCATGTGTAACTTTCTGGAAGTCCGGAAATATCAAGACGTTCATAGCCCAATCGCCGGTTAGCAATTTTGCAGCTCCCGCAAGCCTCTTAAACGATCCCAGAGAAAACAACTCGGTTGAGTACATCACCATTTCGGTCCTCGGGTTTGATGACACTGGATGATCTAGGCGCAGAACCAAGGGGCCACCAACGAGACTCTGAACAGGCAAAATCTTTGAGTGAGGTTTCCACGCGATGGCTGAAGAATTAAGTGCACTGCGGGGAATCACAAAACTGTATTCGCTTTGTGGGTATCGAAGAAGAACGTCATTGAGACAACTTTCGATAAAATCAAATCTGTCGTTTTCCACAAAGCAAACGGGCGCGACGCCATCCAGCTCCATCGGATCTTTATGTGCGCCTTCCCCTAAAAAACTTTTCTCCCCGTCTGGATCCTTATTGATCTTGATCAATAAACCGATGTCTTCGACGCTGCTATGGCCACCACCCGCACCAATCATCCGTGCTTTTTGAGGCGATTTATTGAAACAAGTCAAGGCAGTAGAAAGGTCCATCAAGTCGCGGACGATTTGTTTCTTCATAGAGCGAGTCTCGTCAGAGTTTGAATTCTTCACAGAAACCAAAACATTCCGGCGCACGGTCCGAACCACTGGACAGATATACGAAAAAGCGAGATCCACCCCATGCATTGTTCTCGGGCCGTCGTGCCGATGGCGGTCTGAGAACCTGCATTCAAGATCAAAACTATCAGCCATGGGACTCCAGCCAATCCTCTTTAAAAAAGCCAAAACTAATCGTTCCCCTTCGACGCCGATTTTTGTGGAGAGTTCACCCATCCATCGAATTCAGGGGGCGGTCGAGGAAATGTCCAGATAATTTTAGAGCGAACCCTTATATTCTTCGGGATTAAAACTCAGGTCTGCCTTTGGCTTCACCCTCTCGAATCATGCGCGCTGCAAGCTTGTAGGCTTCGCCGTTGATCTTTGCAGCTTGGTCAGGCCAGAATTCGAAGGTGGCGCCGTCGGAGATGCCGCCTATTCGGGGTGATATATGGCGTTGGATGGTGGCCTCAGAATAAAGTCTGCCTCCGCGAAGGAGTAACTCGACTGCGGCCCTGGAGGCTTCCCCGAGGTCGTTGCGGCCGCTGACGCCGACGACTACGGCGGGGTCCATGAAACCTCTTGAGAGTTCTCTGCGAAGGGTCAGCGCATGCTTTCAGAACCTAAAAATCCCGTTAGAAGCAAAATTTCAGAACAAACACACACGGGAGAAATCAGCGGCACAGTGTCGAAATAACCACCCTGACAAGCCTTGAAACAGAGTGACACGGAGGGCTTGACGTTGTTACCTGCCGTTGTTACCGAGGCTTTTTTTGAGTCTTTCTGGTGACGTAACTCCTTGATTTAGAAGAAGTGGAGGCGAGGGCGGGAATTGAACCCGCGCATACCGGTTTTGCAGACCAGTGCATTACCACTTTGCTACCTCGCCATGCTCGAAAGCGGCGGGAGGGTAGGGCACGGAGGGGCATTGTCAAGGGGCGGGAGGAAAGGAGGCCGGGGGAGTTTAAAGTTTCAGGTTTAAAGTTTAAAGTTGTTCCGGAATGCGAAGTGCGAAGTCATGGGATGTCGCTGGTCGCCGGGTGACGAGTGAGGATCTCGGCGATGGCCCAGTGGGCGTGCTCGGAGATGAGGGGGAGCGAGCAGTTTCAAGTTTAAGGTTTGAAGTTTCAAGTTGTTCCAGAATGCGGCGGCGCGAGTTCATGGGACAGCAGCGGGCGCTGAGTGACGGGCGCGGATTTCGGCGATGGCCCAGTGGGCGTGCTCGGAGATGAGGGGGAGCGAGCAGTTTCAAGTTTAAGGTTTGAAGTGTCAAGTTGCTCCAGAGGAGGGGCAGGAATGCCCCGGTTGCGTGGGCGTATGCCGCGTGCGAATCTCTTCCACGGCCCACACGGCATGCTCGGCGATTAGCGGATTCTCATCCTGCGCGGCGGCTTCGAGGGCGGGGAGGTCGGCGGGGGTGCCGGAGTTGCCGAGGGCGACGCAGACGTTGCGGAGGAAGGCGGGGCGTTTGATGCGCTTGATGGGGGATTTGGCGAAGAGGGCGCGGAAGGTGTCGTCTGTGAGGGAGAGGAAGTCGCGGAGGGTGTGCGCAAATATGGTGGCGCGGGCCTGGAAGGTGGCCTCATGGGAGGCCTGGGCGTGGCGGTTCCAAGGGCAGGCATCGAGGCAGGTGTCGCAGCCGTAGATGCGATCGCCGATGGCGTGGCGGAACTCGAGGGGGATGGGGCCTTTGCTCTCGATGGTGAGGTAGGAGATGCAGCGGCGGGCGTCCATGCGACGGGGGGCGGTGATGGCCTGGGTGGGGCAGGCAGTGATGCAGCGGGTGCATTTGCCGCAGTGATCAGTGGCGGGGGCGTCCGGGGGGAGATCGAGGGTGGTGAGGATGTCTGCGAGGAAGAACCAGGTGCCGAGGTGGCGGTGGATCTGCATGGTGCTCTTGCCGCCCCAGCCGAGGCCGGATTCGCTGGCGAAGTCGCGCTCGAGGACGGGGCCGGTGTCGACGTAGGGGCGCTGGGTGCCGCCGTGGGCGGTGAGGAAGTCGGCGAGGGTGCGGAGTTTGGCCTCGATGAGGTCGTGGTAGTCGTTGTTCCAGGCGTAGCGGGCTATTCGGAAGGGGGGAGGGGGAGCCGGAGGGGGAGTTGACGGTGGTTGACCGTTGTTGACGGTGGTTGACGGTGGTTGGGGAGTCGGAGGGGAGGCTGGGGGCTGGATGCTGGATGCTGGATGCTCGTTGTTGGTTGCTGGATCCAGAGAGGCGGAGGATGGCTGAGAGGCGCGGGGCGCAGGGGGATGGCGGAACGGATTGATCGAGGACGAGTTCGAGTAGGAGGACGAGGACGATGGGGAGTCGGAGGAAGTTTGTTGTTGGGGGTAGGCGGTGCCGGCTTGGTAGTAGTTCATCGCTAAGACGATGACGGATTTGGCGCCGGGGAGGACGAGGGTGGGGTCGGTGCGGCGCTCGGGGTTGCGGGCGAGCCAGGCCATGTCGCCGTGTTTGCCTTCGGCGAGCCACTGCTCAAAGAGGGCGCGATGGGCGGCGGGCTGGGCGGGGGCGATGCGGCAGTCGTCAAAGCCGAGGGCGCGGGCCTGGGCGATGAGGGCGGACTTGAGGTCGGAGGGACTCACTGAGGCGGAGTTGACGGTGGTTTTGGGGGAGAGACTGGGGAGCGCGTGAGCTTAGGGTGAGTTCGTTTGCCTGCTGGTTTTCGGCGCTGCGGGGAAGACTGAAAACTGAGAATTGAAAACTGGGAACTGAAAATTGGCGGAGCCGATAGCAGGGGGTGCTGGGTGTGGCGGGGAGTGACTGATCATGGGACCGCTGGGCGAGTTTACGGCAACGCTGGCGTACTGGCTAGTGATTCACGGACGCACTGGCTTGCCGAATGCGGGCCTCTGGGACGTGTTTGAAAACCCGCGATTTCCCTGGCTCAGCCAGGTTTGGGTGTGGCTGCGTTTTGTGTCACCGCTACGCGGTTCCACGACATTGGGAAGCGGTTCCGTGGGTTGGCACCCACGGCTACTGTTGTGCCAGCGCTACGCGCTTTCGGAGGGAGAGTGCGTGCGGGGCGCTGTGGCAAGTGTCCCGTCAACTGCTTTTCCACGTTGTAAGGACGACGCACCTTTTTGAGCGCTGGCGATGCGATAGAGCCAGAACTTCGGACCCGCAGTAGCGGTTCACTACCAGCCTTGTGGCGGGCTGATTGCGGGTGGGTTTGAGAGGGGCCTGCGGGAGGACGGAAAGGACACCAAGGACGGAAGGGACGGCGAGGTGTTCTGGGGCTGTCGCTTTTACTTTGCGCCGGGGGGTATGAGGACTTGGATCTGCTGGTCGATGACGGTGAAGGAGTCGGCGAGGGTGCGGAGGCGGTCGACGTGAGTGGACTGCTCGCGCTCGAGGTGGGCGGCGCTGGCCTGGGCGGGATTGAGGGTGTCGAGGAACTTGGTGAAGCTGTGGGTGACGTCTTCGGTGACCTGCTTGGAGAGCATCTCGCGGAGGGTGACGGAGGATTCTTCGAGCTTGTCGAGGATGGAGTTGCGGGCGTGGGCGAGGCGGATCTGGGTGAGGAGGTAAACGACGCCGAGGAGGAGGAGGCCGGCGCCGAGGGCGATGGCGGCGCTGGTGAGATCGTCCAACCAGCCGCAGAGGGCGGTGCCGAGGATGATGGGGATGATGAGGCGGGGGAGCCAGCGGGCGGTGACGCGGGCGCTTTCGAGTCCGGGCTCAATGTCTTCATCGAGCTTCAGGCCGATGACGAAGCGGCGGAGGGAGGAGTCTACATGGGTGCCGAAGCGGCGGCGGAGCTCGCTTTCTTCTTCGCCGTAATCATGGGAGGGGAGGACGACATCCGGGGGGAAGAGGATGCCGCGACCCTGGGCGTAGAGGAAGCGCTCGAACTGATGGACGTCTTCCTCGAGGACGAGGCTGACCTGACGCCAGCGGTCGCCGGTGCGGTGCTGGAGCTCCTGAAAGAGGCGGTGATCGAGGCTCTGGGGGCGGGCGGCGTTTTCGGCTTCTTCTTCGGTGTCCTTGCGCTGAAAGGCTTTGCGGGTGGTGAGGGCATCGCTGGCGAGGCCGGCGACGCGCATGACGGACTCGTGGTAGTCGCGCTCGGTGGCATCGAGGGCGGGGAGGATTTTTTTCAGGGTGCGGTCGACCTGGAGCTCGCGCTCGGTTTGGAGCTCCTGGAGGACGATGGTCTTGCGCTTGGCCTGATGCATGGAGGCGACGTGGCGCTCGCGCATGTCATCGAGGATCTGCCGTGCCAGGCGCATGGTGCTGGCGAGTTTGTTGAGGCGTGCGGCATTGTGGCGGACGATGGAGGAGATGTGGGACTCCAGGGCGTGAAAGCCGCTGTCCTGCAGAAGGCGCTCGCGCTCGATGCCGGCATTGCGGGCGAGGAAGGCTTTTTTGGCGGAGACGGCGTAGAGTGGGAAATCACGGCCGAAGCGCTGGCGCGTGAGCTGGCCCATGTAGTCGGTGATGACCTGGATCTCCTCGGGGCTGCGGAGATCGCTTTGCTGAAGGACGAAGATGACGTGGCGCATCCACTCGCGGTGGACTTTTTCCAGGAACTGCCATGCGGAGGCGCCCCAGGGGTTCATGGCGGAGAAGACGAAGATGACGAGATCTGCGATGGGCACGAAGCGCTCTGTGATGAGCTGGTGCTCGTTTTCGACGGAGTTGGTGCCGGGGGTGTCGACGATGTGGAAGTCGCGCAGGAAATCGACGGGGGCGTAGACTTCATCCAGCGTGGGGGTGACGGGTACGACGCTGTGCTCATCGCCATGGCGGAAGAAGAGGATCTTGCCGGTGGTGGGGACGACGCCGGTGCTGGAGAAATCCTGGCCGAAGAGGGCGTTGAGGAAGGTGGATTTGCCGACGTTGACCTCGCCGACGACGACGAAGACGAAGGGCTCCTTGAGGCTGGCGATGAGATTGTCCAGGATGGCGGCGGATTCGCTGTCGCCGCCGGATTCACGCAGGGCTGCGGCCAGAGCCAGCAGGTCTGTGCCAATCCGTGAACGCAGTTCGAAATAGTCGTCGCCAATCATGAGGGGGGTGTTGCAAAGTGTCGCGTGGTATCCGCACCGCAACCTTGCAGCACAGGTTTCCACTTATCGCAGCGTGATGCGGGCGCAGATGTAAACTGAACTGCCAAGTTTGGCGGGGTGCAGGCCGAGCCACCGAGTTCGACTCGCAAGCTGGATGCCGTCTGGCGGGGCAATATTTTGAAATCCATGGCTGAGGTGCCGAAGGCGCGGGGACGGGGATTCAAAGATGAGCGTGTTTGTGGCGTATCATGTGGATGCGCGCGAATCCCACTGCCCTGACACGACGGCGAATGCTGCAGACCACGACGGGGGCGTTGCTCGGGGGTGTGGCGGCACAGGCGGAGGCTGCGAAAAAGAAACGCGTCATCGTCATCGGGGGTGGCATTGGCGGCCTGAGCTGTGCGTTTGATCTGATGGAGCGCGGGCATGAGGTGACGGTGCTGGAGGCCTCGCGCCGCACCGGCGGGCATGTGAAGACGATTTATGATCCGCTGCCGGACGGCTTATATGCAGATGTCGGCGCGGAGCAGTTCACCAATCCCGGCTATGACACCTATCGCGAGTGGGTGCGGAAGTTTGACCTGCCTGTGCTGGCGTATGAACGGCGGCGGAAGATGTATGCGAATGTGCGCGGCCAGTGGCGCAAGGAGGAGGAGCTGGCGGACGCGAAAACGCAGCGCGAGTTCGGCTTCAACGAACGCGAGGTGGCCTACATGCAGGAGCATGGGTGGAAGAACATGCCGCGCCTGTACTTCGGCCCTATGGCGGACAAATTTAAAGATGAGTATCAGCCTTTTGGCATCGGCCTGGATGAGCTGGACCATGTGGTGCTGGGCGACTGGCTGGCGGAGCAGGGCGCGTCTGAAACGGGGCGCAGCTACTGCGGTGGCTCACGTCTTACCAGCAAGGAGAAGCCTGCCACGGAGAGCGATGTGTCCGCGCTCTACCGCATCTGGCAGGAGTCCATCGTGAAGATGCGTGGGCTGCCGGTGTTCAAGCGCGAGGTGTTTCGACTCAAGGGCGGCAACCAGCTCCTGCCGGACACCTTTGCCAAACATCTTGGTGATCGCGTGCGCAAGAACTGCCTCGTGACCGTGCTGGAGCATGATGCGAACGGTGTGACGGTCACTTTCACCGAAGGGCCGGAGAAGAGGGAGCAGGTGGTGAAGGCTGACTATGCCGTGATGTGCGTGTCGCCCATGGTGATCGCGGGAATCAAGGTCTCGCCGGGGTGGCCGGAGACGAAGAAGTTTGCGCTGGAGCACACGCCGATGGGCATGCAGTCGCGCATCGTGCTGCAGGCGAAGACGCGCTTTTGGGAGGGCGACAATGTGCCGAGCATCAATTTCGAAACTGGGAACAGCACCATGGGGCTCGTCTATGAATGCGCAGGCGAGGTGGCGGGAGACAGCTGCGTGCTCATGGGCAGCGGTCCGCCCGCACTGGGCCCTGCTGATGCACTGGCTGCCTTCCGCAAATTTTACCCCGGTAAGAACAAGGACACGATTGAGCAGGTCATCGTGCATGAGTGGTGGAAGGAGGAGCCGCTGGCGCTCGGCTGCGAGAGGCATGCTTTTGCGCTGGGCAAGCTCGCGCAGGTGTGGCCGCAGCTCATTCAGCCCGTGGGGCGAGTGCATTTTGCGGGAGCTGCGTATGACAATCTGCCCTGGGGACAGGATGCGGCGACGCGCTCGGCACGGCGGGTGACGCTGGCGATTGATGCGGCGTGATGGCGGTGGTACGATGGATTGGCTTCGCCTGTTTGACTTCGTCTATCTCCGCTGCGCTCCGGTTCGCAAAGCCTCGGCTCTCCTGTCCGCCGATCAGCGTCACCGTTGTCACGCTCGTTACCTCCCCAACTTCTAACGTGTCAAAGACTCCTGCTTGTCGATTCGATCACGGTGCAGCTTTCGTATGCGCTGATCGACGGGCAGGAGTGCCCATCGTACTTCCGGGCGGCGTGATTACTTTTTCTCCAAGGACATCAGCTCGATCTTGCGGAACCACACGGGCTGGCCTTCGGCTTGAAGGGCGATGTGGCCGTAGCTGAGCATCACATCGCCGCCGGCTTCCACGATGTCGCTGGCTGGAGCGATCTTGCAGGCGGCGTCGAGCTGTGGGCGCTGGTAGCGCAGGACTTCGACGCCGTTGATGCGGTGGATGATCTCGTCATTGCCTCGCACTTCGACTTCGGCACGCACCCATTCCTCCGCAGGAAAAGTTGGTGCGCTGGATTTGACGATGTGTTTGGTGATCAGCTCTCCGCCCATCTCGACATGTGTGCCGGGCGTGCAGAGATTGGCTGTGGAGCGCGGGCCTTTGCCTTCATCGGCGAGAAACTGCATCTCCAGGCTGGAGGGGAAGCCTTGATCAAAGCGCATGCTCTGCGGCGGCTGGGCATGCAGCATCACGCCACTGTTGAGGTTCACATACTTGGGGGCATCGGCCATCATCTTGCCGGTGAAGCGGTACTCCATGCGCAGGATGTAGTGCGAGTAGGCGAGGTTGGTGAAGAGGTGGCCGTACTGCTGGTCAAACTTGTCGTAGCCGTCGTAGCTCACCTTCAGGATGCCGTCTTCCACCTGAAACGTCTTCGCGAAGTTTTCACCCAGCGGATGCTTGGCGATCTTGATCGTCCAGCCCGTGAGGTCCTTGCCATTGAAGAGCGGGATCCACTTGGGTTCGTCTGCTCTCGCGGTCAGACAGGCTAGAGCGAGGAGGAGAGTCAAGAGGGAGCGGAACATGCGGTCCATCTTGGCGGTGGCAGCGCTGTTTCCAATCAGAACCTTTCACGGCGCGTCGCACATGCGGGTGAAAATTTTTCATCCAAAATGAACGCTTCATTCGACGCCTTGCGAAGTGCCGCTAGGGTCGGCGGATGGACAAACAATGGAACGACAAGATCGTCATCGTCACCGGCGGTGGCGGCGGCATGGGACAGAGCGCAGCGAAGCGATTTGCGGATGCTGGTGCGAAGACTTTTATTTTTGGGCGCACGCTGGAGTCACTGCAGGCCACGGCGGCGCTTTCCCCGCTCATCACCTCCATCATGTGTGATGTGGCGGACTCCGCCAGCGTGGCCGCCGCGCTCGCGCAGGTGCTGGAGCACGGGCCGATTGCCGCCTTGATCCACACCGCCGGCATCAACACCCCTGACCGCTTCATGGCGCATGCCGACCCGAGCAAACTGGCCAGCGAAGCCAGCTGGCGCAGCGTGCTGGATGTGAATGTGATGGGCGTGGTGAATATGATCCAGGCCGTTTCCAAACCCATGGCGGAAAGCGGCGGCGGCAGGATTGTTGTCGTCTCCTCCACCGCCGGGCATGGCTTTGATTCGTTTGCCGGTGTGCCCTACACCGCCAGCAAGTGGGCAGTGCATGGCCTGCTCTTCACCGCCCGCATGCAGCTTAGCGCGCATGGCATCGTCCTCTCTGAATACGCTCCCGGTGAAGCCCTCACGCCCCTCGTGGAAAAGCGCCCCGTGAAGCCCACCGCCGAGCACCGCAGCGCCATGATCCAGACGGAAGACTGCGCCGAGACGCTTTTCTTCATCGCATCGCAAGCGCACTGCATGAGTGTCCTCCAGCTTCCCGCGTATCAGCCTTTCGGTGGCATGCCGCCGCAAATCACAGCGCCTTGGCTGGCAGGTTTGGATATTGGGCCGAAGAAGTAGCTGCTTTTATCCTCCTCTTCCTCCCCCTGGTAAGATCCGCGCCAAGGGAGGAAGAGCCTGACGTTGAAAAGACGTCACCTTGTTCGCGTTCACTCCGCACTCATGATTCGCGCCCTGCTACTCTATCTTGCTCTCTCGACCTTCACGGTCAAAGCCGCCGAACTCTCCGTCGCGGCTTATCCCTCCATTCAGGAGGCGTTGAATGCGAATCCGAATCGCATGCTCTTTGTTCCGGCGGGGGATTACGTGATCACCGAGAAGATCCGCATTCGTGGCGAGCGCAGCGGGTTGTTTGGTCCCGGACGCATCATTCAGCAGAGCGCGGATCAGCCGATCATTGAGATCGAAAACGCCAAAAGCGCGGAGATTCGCGACCTGACGCTCACGCGGCCGGAGGGGAAGATGGAATCCCGCAATGAGGGCGTGCTGGCCATCAAATGCCGCGACCTCGTGCTCGACAACGTGCGTGTCATCGACAACCGCAGCCCCGCCGCTGCCATCACTGTGCGTGAGAGCAAGGACACGCGTATCAGCCGCTGCCTGGTGCGCAACTACATGCGCGTGAGCATTGATGACCGCACGCAGAGCAAGGACTGGGGCTATGCCTTCAACTGCACCGACGGGACTGGCATCAACGTGGACTACAGCACCGGCACGCTGATTGAGGGCAATCGCGTCATCGAGGACAACTTTGTGCCCACTCCGGAAGTGAAGGCCAAGTACAAGCTGGGCGACTACGTGAAGAAGAACGCCGTGAAAGGGGGGATCATGAACCAGCAGGCCTGGGACTCCAACTACACCGACGCCTGGCAGCAGGGCTCCGGCATCGTGGTCAATGCCCCAGAGGTGAATGATTTGACGCGCGTGATCGGCAACCACATCGAGAACGCCGCGCAGGGTTTGGACATTCACGCGGATCACGTCATCGTTTCACAGAACATCATCACGAATGCCTTCATCGGCATGAAGGCCATGCATGGCTCGCGCAATGTCCTGATCACCGGCAACCAGTTCGTGCGCAACTCGCTCTGGGCCATCGGCCTCATGCCCGGTGCTGCGGCGCATCCTGCCACCGAGGACAAGCCGGAAAACGCCGACGGCGGCTCCATCATCAGCAACAACCTTATTTCCGACTTCGGCCACGGCGACGCGCATTGGATCTGGGGCGATGAACGCTCTCCCATCAAATTTGACAACGGCCAGCAGCCTGATGATCCGCCGCTCGCTGATGTTATCATCACGGGCAATGTGATTCACAGCGTTGGCAAACCGCGCTACAAATATGCCGTGATCATTCCGGGGGGGCCGAATGCACCGAGGGGGCTGCATTTTTCGAACAATCTGTTTCATCCGGGCACGCAGGGCGTGTGCAATGGGGAGCTGCCGGAGTGAGGGGCTTCGCTGGGCAGTGAAGCATTGAAGTCGTGCTGATTTCCCCTCGGCACTCAAAACGCCGCACTGAATCGGGTCTGAAAGACCCACGGAGTCAGCCCAGGGCGCAGGAGCGAAGCGACAAGCCCTGGGTTGCATGATGCCACCGCGCATCGTTGATTCAGGGAGCGCCCTGAAGGGGTGCGGGAACACGTTCTTTCGCCCACCATGCCGCAATCCCTGTCGAAAATATACGTCCACCTCATCTTCTCCACGAAGAATCGTGAGCGCGTGATCCCGCGCCATCTGCACCCTGAATTGCATGCCTACATGGGCGGCATCTTGCGTGATTTGGGCTGCACGGCGGTGGAGATCAATACGGAGCCGGATCATGCCCATCTGATGTTCGTGCTGTCATGCACGGAGCCTCTCAGCGTGATCGTGGGTCAGATGAAAACAGGTTCATCGGGATGGTTGCAGAAGCAGTTGCCTGACTTGCAGAATTTCCACTGGCAAAACGGTTACGGTGCCTTTTCTGTGAGTCAGTCCAGTGTGGAGGAGGTGAGGGAATACATTCGCAGCCAGCAGGAACACCATCGCGTGGTGAGTTTTCAGGAGGAATTCCGCCGGTTTCTCCAACGCTACGAAGTCGAGTATGACGAGAAGTATGTCTGGGATTGAAGGGCGGTCTCCCGCGACCCTTCAGGCCGCGACCTTGGGTGAAAAGGGCCGTTCATTCCTGACCCAGGGCTTGCTTCGCTGCGCCCTGGGCTGAGTCCGGCGGCCCTTCAGGCCGCGATGCCACCCTAGATTGTGATCTCACTGCGGTCACAATCGGGCTGGACGCACGTTCGCCGAATCACCCCACTCAAGCGCAACACCTATGCGGAGAAGTGCCTCCTACTTCCGAAACTCACTGAATCGCACCTTCAGCTTGTCTTCGAGCTGGGTGATCTGCCATTTTTCCTTGGTGTTGATCAGCGCGAGTGACATGCCTTTCTTCCCGGCGCGGGCGGTGCGGCCGCTGCGGTGGGTGTAGTATTCGAGCTGGTCGGGGAGCTGGTGGTGGATGACGAAGGACAGGTCTGCCACGTCGATGCCGCGTGCGGCCACATCGGTGGCGACCACGAACTGCACGCGCTGCTTTTTGAAGGCGCGCATGACTTTGTCGCGCTCTTTTTGCATGAGGTCTCCCTGCAGCACATCCACGGGCAGGCCGAGGTCGGCGAGCTCCTGGTAGAGCTCCATGGCACCGGCCTTGGTGCGGCAGAAGATGATGCCGCGGCGGTCTTTCTGGCGCTGGAGGAAGTCGAAGATGTAGGCGGTTTTTCCGTCCCCTTTGCAGATGGCGAAGCGGTGGTCGATGTCGCGATTGACCACGTTGGCCTGGTCAATCTGGATCGAGTGCGGGTTGGCGGACATGCTGCCCTTGATGAGGTCCTGGATGCCCGCCGGAAAGGTGGCGGAAAAGAGCCAGGTGCTGCGCCGCATGGCCGCGAGCTTGAGGATTTCCGTGAGCTGCTTCTTGAAGCCCATGCTGAGCATTTCATCCGCCTCGTCCAGCACGACATAGCGGACGAATTCCAGCGTCAGCGCATCGCGCTCGATCAAGTCGAGCAACCGGCCTGGCGTGGCGACGACGATGTGCGTGGGGCGTTTCAGCGCGTCCGTCTGGCGGTCGATGTTGTCACCGCCGCTGACGACTTCGATGAAGATTTTATCCGTGTACTTGGTGAAGCGGAAGAGCTGCTTGCCGATCTGCTTGGCCAGTTCGCGTGTCGGCGCGAGGACCAGCCCCTGGATGTCCCGGTGCTTAGGGTTCATCTTGGTAAGCAGCGGCAGGCCAAAGGCGGCGGTCTTGCCGGTGCCGGTCTGCGCCTGGGCGATGAGATCGCTGCCGTCCTTGAGCAGAAAGGGGATCACCGTGGACTGCACCGCCGTGGGGGTGATGATGCCCAGCTCCTCCAGACCACGGGTCATCTCCGGTGGAATTCCGAGGGCGGCAAAGGGATGGGGGGCGGTTTCTGACATGCAGTGTCTTCCATCACAATGGCCCGGAATGCCAGCAGCAATGCGGTTTAACGCGGCAATCGCCACTCGCTGAAACGGCCGGATTTGACGCTCGCACTTGGAATTGAAAGCCTCACGGGCCCTTTCGTGGCGGGTAGTCGTGCTGCCAGCGAATACCGGTCATGGACAAAGACCTCGACCCTGTCGTCTTCGACCACCAACCAGACCTTCAGCAGCCGCCCCTTCGGCAGATCGACGGGCAGTTCGCTCCAGCATTCGCCAGCGGCATCGAGGATGCGGAGCTGGTCGGGCTTCAAAAGGATCCCGCCAAGAGGAGCGAGGCTCATTCGCACCTCACCCGTGCCTTCAGGCAGCGTGAGCGTGAATTCAGCGACCAAGTGGCTCCATGTACCGGCTTCATGCTGCCAAGGCAGCGTCTCGAAGTGCTTCAACAGTTTCGCAGGCAAGCGCGTGCCGAGACTGCCATCTGGCAAGGCATGCACCTCACGAGGCAGGGCAAGATGCCCGCCCCAGGGCTGATTGCCCGGTTTCGCGGGTGTGAGCGGTATCCAGCCAAACAAAACGGGCATCTCGCCATTCAAGGCGATTTGTGCGGCACAGAGGTCTTTGCCGTCCAGCACGCCGTCGGGCTCGTTTTTCCACGGCCCAAGAGGAGAGGTGCTGCTCCAATACACAGGCTGGCCGACCGCGCGGGCATAGATGCTTGCGAGCAAATACCAGCGACCGCCCAGCTGAAACATCTGCGGGCACTCGGGTTCGCCGATGGTGCCGGGATCCAGGATGGGACCGTGATCTTTCCAGTGCATCAAATCAGGCGAGGTGGCGAGGCTTACCGCTCCGCAGGTTTCCTTGGGGCGTCCTTTCATCCAGGTGGTCATCACACAACCGTACTGCTTCATCTCGGGAATCCAAAAGATGAAGGGATCCCGGCGCCGCTGGTAGTAGCCAGAGGCAGGCACATGAAATTCCTTCGGCGCGCAGGCCCAGTGCAGAAGATTGTCGCTCACAGAACTGACCATGCGTCCCTGTGCATGCCCGTAGAAACTGCGGAACACTCTGGCTACAGGGTCATGAAAGACGCCGAGCACGAAATAGGGACTCATCCAGTCCGCAGGTTTTACCTCAGCGTGTGTGAGCGGCGTTTCAGTCCAGCGCAGCCAGTCTTTTGAGCGCGCAAGCACGGACTCATATTTCCCGGGCTTCAGGTAGTAGAGGAAGCACTCACCCTGATGGAAGAAGGGGTGTACATCGCCCAGCGCATGATCGCGGGGCTTGAAATGCAGCATCGTCGCCTCTTCCTGCGCTTTGATGAGCGGCGCGAAGAGTTGGAGGACAGCAAGGAGCCAAGAAATGCGCATGAATAACAGAGGTAAAATGATGCCTGCCGAGATCGTTCATGCATTCATCCATTTCATGAAGTTTTTTCTCCTCACGTTTTTCATCAGCAGCCTATCGCTCCCAGCGGCTGAGAAGCCCATCGTGCTGTGGCAGGCGGGAGCTCCGGGGGCTCTGGGCACGGCACCGAAGGACATCCCGACGCTCACGCCTTATGTGCCTGAGAAGGCCAGCGGTGCAGCGATGCTGCTCATTCCGGGCGGCAGCTACTCGGGCATCTATGAGGGGCAGGCGGAGCCGTTTGCGCGCTGGCTCAATGAGCAAGGCATCACGGCCTTCGTGCTGCGCTACCGGCTCGGCAGCGCGGGCTATCGCTACCCGGCACAGCTCCAGGATGCGCTGGAGTCCATGCGGCAGATCCGTGCGGGTGCCGGACGATGGAAGATCGACCCCAAGCGCATCGGCGTGATGGGTTTCTCCGCCGGCGGGCATCTCGCCTCCACCTTGATCAACCGGCCTGAAGACGGCGAGATCGATGGGCGCAAAACCAGCGTGAGTCCGCGGCCTGATCTCGCCATCCTCTGCTACCCTGTCATCAGCATGACGACGAAGCCGCATGGGACTTCGCGCAAGATGCTCATCGGTGACAAGCCCAGTGACGAACTTGTGCGCAAGACCTCCAGCGAGCTGCAGGTGCGCGCCGGCCTGCCGCCCTGCTTCCTGTGGCACACCTTTGAGGACAAACTGGTGCCCGTGGAGCATGCGCAGCTCTATGCTGCGGCGTTGCATCAAAATGGCATCCCGCATGAGCTGCATCTCTACCAGCATGGCGACCACGGCACCGGCCTCATCGGCACGGAGCACCCGTGGTTCGCCGATCTGGTGTTCTGGCTGAAGGCGCAGAAATGGATCTCTGACCGCTGAGTCCAACTCACTGACACAAATCCTCGTGCTTCGCGTTCACTTATGAACATGAAGTTTGTACTGACCAGCCTTGTCCTTCTGATGGTCCACACTGCGGCGGCCGCAGCGGGGCCGAATTTTGTGTGGATCATTGCCGATGACATGTCGCCGGACACCGGGGCCTATGGTTTGAAGGAGGTGAGCACGCCGAATCTCGACCGGCTGGCCGCCGGGGGGCGGCGCTACACGCGGGCCTACGCCACGGCGCCAGTGTGCAGCGCCTCGCGTTCGGCCTTCATCCTTGGCTGCTATCAAACGACGACCGGGCTGCATCCGCACGATGTGGAAAATCCGCAGCCGCTGCCTCGGCGCTACAAACCGCTGCCGGACCTGCTGCGCAATGAGGGCTGGTTTGTCACGAATGCGCCCGCGCCCGGCACGATCCGCAACGGGCGCGTCATCACGAAAGGCAAGACGCACTACAACTTTGCCCACGATCCGGCGAAAATGTATGATGGCAATGACTGGCGGAAGCGCACGCCGGGGCAGCCGTTTTTCGCGCAGTTTCAGATCACCGAGCCGCATCGCCCCTTTCCCATCCCGGAGCAGTATGACGAGGCGAAGCTGAAGGCCATCCAGATCCCGCCGAACTACCCCGATCATCCGCTGGTGCGTCGTGACTGGTATGCGTATCAGCGCAGCGTGGAAATGGTGGATCAGCGCGTCGGGGTCATCCTCGATCAGCTCAAGGAGGAGGGCGTGCTGGACAACACCCTCGTGATGTTCTTCGCCGATCACGGCCGGCCCATGCCCTGGGGCAAACAATGGCTGAGTGTGGAAGGGCTGCAGGTGCCGCTCATCATGCGCGGCCCGGGAGTGACTGCGGGTGCTGTGGAGGAGCGGCTGGTCAGTCTCATCGACCTCGCGCCGTCCATGCTCCAGCTTGCGGGACTGCCTGTCCCGCCGTGGATGGAAGGCCGCACCATTTTAGGCCGTGAATTTCCGGAGCGCAGTGTGCTGTTTGCCGCGCGTGACCGCTGTGGCGATGCGATGGACCGCATCCGTGCGGTGATCGAGCCGGATGCGCTGTTTGTGCGTAATTTCCAGCCCTCCCGCTCGCGGCTGAACTGGTCCGGCTACAAGGAGTCCAGCTATCCCGGCATGCCGCTCCTGCGAGTCCTGAACGAGGCCGGCAAGCTCAATGAATTTCAGGCGCAGTGGCTGATGTCACGCCGCGAGGCGCTGGAATACTATGATCTCAAAGCCGATCCCCAGGGGCTGCACAACATCGCCAAAGATGCCAAGGTGGCGGACCGGATGGCGGCCATGCGCAGCGCCATGGACAAGTGGATCAACACCAGCCCGGACCATGGTGCGCAGGGAGATCCGCCCACCGAGCCGCCGCTGAGCGCCATCCAGCGAGACAAGCGCCTCGATTACGAACGCATCTGGAAATCCCGCGTGAAGAAAGGCCAGCCCAGCGATGCCGAACGCGTGGCGTGGTGGGAGAAGAGCTACGGGCTCTCCTTAGACAACCCCGTTCCCTGATCTCAGGCGGAAGATTGGCGGCCTTGGCTTCGTTCGCAGAGGTTCATGAATTGTGCATTTGTTTTGTTGTCCCTGGGTCTTGTGGCGGTGTCTGCAGCGGCCGAACCGACACGCCCGAATATCCTCTTTCTCTTTGCCGACGATCAGCGTTTTGACACGCAGAGTTGCGCGGGACATCCCATCGTGCAGACACCCACGGTGGACAGTCTCGCGGCAGAGGGTGTGCGTTTCAGCAATGCGCACGTCACCACGCCAGTGTGCTGGGTCAGCCGTGCGGTGGTGCTGACGGGCCAGTGGGCGCGGTCCCATGCGCAGCGCACCGCCATCCCCACCGTGAAGCCGGAGGCGCTGGCCACGATGTTTCCGGTACTGCTGCGCGCGGCAGGCTACCGCACTGGTCATTTTGGCAAGTGGCACATGATCGCGCCGCAGGGCTTCAAGCCGCAGGAGCAGTATGACGAGTACGAGGCCATCGGCCGCAATCCGTATTTCAAAACGATGCCGGACGGCACGAAGCGCCATGAGACGGACCTCGTGTGTGACAAAGGCATCGAGTTCATCAAATCGCAGCCGAAGGACAAACCCTTCGCGCTGAATCTGTGGTTCAACGCCGCGCATGCCGAGGACAGCGATCACCGCCCCGGCATTGGATTGTATCCGTGGCCGCAGTCGGTCGATGGCATGTATGAGGACCGCTCCATCCCGCCCGCACGTCTGGGAGATCCCGCCATCTATGAAGCACATCCGCAGTTCCTCAAAGACTCAATCAATCGCGAACGCTGGTTCTGGGGCTACGACACGCCGGAGAAGTTCGAGATCAACCTGCGTGCCTACTACCGCATGATCAGCGGTGTCGACAAAGGCATCGCGAGTGTGCTTGCCGCGCTGAAGGAGGCAGGGCTCGCAGACAACACGATCATCGTGTATTCCGCCGACAACGGCTACTACCTCGGGGATCGCGGCTTTCAGGGCAAGTGGTCGCATTATGAGGAGTCGCTGCGCGTGCCGATGATCGTCTATGATCCGCGCCTGCCGAAGGCACAACGCGGACGTGTGGTGGATGATCTGGTGCTCAATGTCGATCTGCCCGCCACCTTCATTGACTGGGCCGGAGTGAAGCGCCCCGCTGCCTACGAAGGCCGCAGCCTTTCGACATTGATCGAAGGGAAGGGAAGCGACAAACCCTGGCGTGAACACTTCTTCTGCGAGCACCTCGACCTCGCTCCCACGCTCACCTGGGAAGGGGTGCGCGGCCAGCGCTACATGTATGCGCGCTACTTTGACCAAAAGCCCGTGTATGAGTTTCTGCATGATCTGGAGAGCGACCGTGATGAACTCAAAAACGTCGCCGCTGATCCCGCGCATGCGGAGGCTTTGCAGAAAATGCGCGCACTCTGTGATGTCGAAATGAACGCACGGGGCGGTGCCCTGCTGCCGATGGACCAGCGCGGATCGCGCAAAACTGTCGCCAAGAAAGGCGCGGCCAAAAAGGCCAAAGCCGCCAAGTGACCGTACGTCTGCCACCCAGCATCCTCGACCAATCTATGAAACCTCTCGCTCTCGCCCTGCTGTCATTCTGCCTATTGGGTTCATCATTCGCAGCTCCTGCGAAGCGGCCCAACATTTTGTTCATCCTCGTGGATGACCAGTCGCCGTTTGACTTCAAGTGCTACAACCCGAAGTCGCCGCTGCAGTCACCGAACATCGACAAGCTCGCGGCGGAGGGCATGGTCTTTGACTCTGCGCGGCATATGGGCTCCTTCAGCGGCGCGGTATGCACGCCCTCACGGCACATGATCATGAGCGGACGCACCGTGTGGCATCTGCCCATCGGCCCTTTGGCGAAGGATCACTGCCCGCCGAATCTGGAACTGAACACGCTGGCCGCCGTGTTCAACCGCGCCGGTTACGACACCATGCGCACCTGCAAGCAGGGCAACTCCTATGAGGGCGCGAACAAGCAGTTCACTGTGCGCCATGATGCCGAAAAACGCGGCGGCACGGATGAAACTGGCAGCACCTGGCATGGCGACCAGGTCATGAATTACCTCGCTGAACGTGAAGCGACCAAGGATGCCGATCCCTTCCTCATCTACTTCGGCTTTTCGCATCCGCATGACACCCGCGACGGCCGCCCCGAGCTGCTGGAGCATTACGGCGCTACCAATCACGCCGATCCCAACACGCTGCCTGCGCTGAACCCCAAGCAGCCTGCGCTTCCTGCGAACTACCTGTCCGCGCATCCCTTCAACAATGGCGATGCCGGCGTGCGTGATGAAGTGGCCGTCAGCGGTGTGTGGAAAAACCGCGATGAGGCCACCATCCGCAACGAGATCGGTCGTGATCTCGCGTGCAGCGAGAACATCGACATCCAGATCGGCCGCGTGCTGGCCAAGCTCCAGGCCATGGGCGAGCTGGACAACACCTACATCTTCTACACCGCCGATCATGGCATCGCTATTGGCCGCCACGGCCTGCAAGGAAAACAGAACCTCTACGAGCACACCTGGCGCGTGCCCTTCATCGTCAAAGGCCCCGGCATCAAGCCCGGCACCCGCGTGCCGGGAAACATCTACCTGCTCGACACCGTGGCCACGCTCTGCGACATCGCCAGCATTCCCGCGCCGGAGAGCAATGAAGGCCTCAGCTTCAAGCCCGTGCTCGAAGGCAAAAAAGACACCCTGCGCGATGTGATGTACGGCGTGTACTGCGGAGGCACCAAGCCCGGCATGCGCTGCGTGAAGCAGGGCGACTGGAAGCTGATCAAATACGACGCCATGAACGGCGCGGTGCATGAGACCCAGCTCTTCAATCTCGCGGCCAATCCCGACGAGTTCCTGAAAGAGCACGGCAAAACCGACCCCATGCAGACGAACCTCGCCGGAGATCCGAAACATGCAGACAAGCTGAAGGAAATGGAAGGACTGCTGCTCGCTGAAATGCGCCGCCTCAATGATCCCTACCGCCTGTGGGACCAGCCGGATGATGGACTGCCCCCTGTGCCCGAACCCGCGCCTAAAAAAGCCAAGAACAAGAAGGCCAATAAATAACCTCTCAAGCCATGAAGCCCCTCTCACTCATCCTTTCGTCACTCCTCGTACTGGGTTCGTCATTCGCCGCCGATGCGAAACCCAACTTCCTCATCATTTACGCCGACGATCTCGGCTACGGTGATGTGTCCACCTACCATGCCTCGGACTGCCATACGCCGAACATCGACAAGCTCGCTGCGGAGGGCATGCTGTTTCCGAACATGCGGGCGAACTGCACGGTGTGCTCGCCTTCACGTGCCGCGCTGCTCACGGGGCGGTTCCCTGATCGTGCGGGTGTTCCTGGCGTCATTCGCACGAACCCGGAAGATTCATGGGGGTATCTTGCGCCCGGCGTTCCGACGATTGGCAATGAGCTGAAGAAGGTCGGCTACCACACGGCGGTGATTGGCAAATGGCATCTTGGCCTCGACTCGCCCAACACGCCGAATGAGCGCGGCTTTGACCTCTTCCATGGCTTTCTCGGCGACATGATGGACAGCTACACCACGCACCTGCGCCAGGGGCACAACTACATGCGCCGCAATGCGGAGGTCATCGACCCGCAGGGCCATGCGACGGACATCTTCGCGGGGTGGGCGGCGGATTACTTCCGCGAACGTGCCAAGGAGAAGCAGCCCTTCTTCCTCTACCTCGCCTTCAATGCGCCGCATTTTCCCATCGAGCCCCCGGCTGACTGGCTGGCCAAGGTGAAAGCGCGTGCACCGGAGCTTTCTGAAAAGCGCGCGCTGGATGTCGCTCTCGTGGAGCATCTGGATGATCGAGTCGGGCAACTGCTCGCAGTGCTGAAGGAACTGGGGCTGGAGCAAAACACCGTCGTGGCTTTCGGCTCTGACAACGGTGGCTCGCTGCCGCATTCACAGAACAACGACCCCTGGCGCGACGGCAAGACCAGCCACTACGACGGCGGCCTGCGCGTGCCCTTCATGGTGCGCTGGCCCGGGCACATCAAGGCAGGCTCACGCAGCGACTACGCCGGCCTGAACTTTGACCTCTTCCCCACCTTCCTCGAAATTGCGGGTGCCGAGCCTTCACCTAAGCTCGATGCGATCAGCCTTGTGCCCATTCTCAAAGGCGGCACCATCGACCAGCCGCGCGATCTCTACTTCGTCCGCCGCGAAGGCGGTCCGGCCTACGGCGGCAAAAGCTACGAGGCGCTCATCCGTGGCGACTGGAAGCTCATGCAAAACACGCCCTACACCCCGCTGGAGTTGTACAATCTCAAAGACGATCCGCAGGAAAAAAACAACCTCATCGGCAAGGCGCCCAAGGTCTTCAGGGAGCTGTCCACCGCGCTGCGCCTGCATGTTCAAGTCGGCGGTGCGACGCCCTGGCAGAAACCTGAGGAGCCATAGAAGATTGCAAATGATTTAGTGTCCGATAAGTCCAGGACAGCCCAAGCGGCTCTCCCTCTCCCCGCCCCTGAAACACGGCGGCAATGGTATGTTCCGGGCACATAGGTGACGCTCACGCCTCGCCAGCATGGAGTGACCCCTCACCCTTACCTTTGACTTCGTCTATCTTCGCTTCGCTGCGGTTCCCCCAAGGACGTCTTGGACATTGCCATATCATCGGCGGGGAGAGGGGATTCGCTTTGTGTCCGCACGAGGTATGATGCAGGAAGGCGATACATAAATTAAAATGTTCTAGCGGCTGCGATCTGCCGCGATGAGCGCATCGAGTTTGGCGATGAGTTCCTGGGTCTTCTCCGGGTTCTTGGCGCTGAGATCGTTTTCCTCCCCCGGATCGTCCGGCAGGAAGTAGAGCGCGTGCAGACCGGCGGGGGACTGATGGGGTTTGACGGAGACGATGGCTTGTGATTTGCCCTTGGCCTTGCTGCGCACGAGTTTCCAGTCGCCCATGCGGAGGCCGAAGCTGGTGCCGTTGTTATCCTGCTGCAGCAGGTGGTCACGGCCTTTTGCACCGGGCTGGCCCAGCAGAGCGGGAAGGATATTGAAGCTGTCGCGGCAGGCGTTCTCAGGCAAAGCGGAACCGGTGAGAGCGGCGAGGCTGGAGGCGAGGTCAATGGTGCAGACCACCTCCGCGGAGACACCCGGCTGCACGCGGCCTTTCCAGCGGGTGATGAAGGGCGTGCGGGTGCCGCCTTCGAGCACGCTGTATTTGCCGCCGCTGTACGGGCCGGCGGGCTGGTGGCTGCCGAGCTTTTCCACCGCACCGTCCTTGTAGCCGTCATCGAGCACGGGGCCGTTGTCTGAACACAGCACGATGAGAGTGTTTTCGGCCAGCTTGAGGCGGTCGAGCGTCTGCATGAGCTCGCCCACGCACCAGTCAAACTCCACAATGGCATCGCCACGAAAGCCGAGCGTTGTTTTGCCCTGAAAGCGTTCGTGAGGCATGCGCGGCACGTGGATGTCATGACCGGCGAAGAAGAGGAAGAAGGGGCCGTCCTTGTGCGCCTCGATCCAGGTGTTGCTGCGCTTGACCCATTCGTCGGCGAGGTCTTCGTCGCGGAAGCGTGCGGCCATGCCGCCGGTGTAGAAGCCGATGCGGCCGATGCCGTTGTGGATGGTGCCGTTGTGCCCGTGGGTCCAGTCCATGCGCAGCGTGCCGCGCTGCGTGATCCCGGTGGGATAATCTGGGGACGGCGGCTTGTCACCCACCCAGAGCGGGTCTTTGGGGTCGAGGTTCAGCACCCGATGGTCACTGACATACACTTGCGGCACGCGGTCGTTCGTAGTGGGCAGGAGATGGCAGTGATCAAAGCCGATTTCGAGCGGGCCGGGCTTCAGCTCGCCATTCCAGTCCGGCATCGGATTGCCAAGACCGAGATGCCATTTGCCGATCACCGCCGTGGAGTAACCGGCCTTTTTCATGAGGGAGGCGATGGTGGTCGTCCCCGGCTGGATCAAGGCGGGGCCGTTGGGCGGAGCCACGCCGGTGCCCTTTTGCCGAAACGCATAGGTTCCCGTCAGAAATGAAAAACGCGTGGGAGTGCAGGTGGAGGCGGAGCAGTAGCCGCTGGTGAAACGCAGGCCTTCGGCGGCGAGCTGGTCGATGTTTGGCGTCTGCAGCGACTTCGCCCCATAGCAGCCCACATCCCCATAGCCGAGGTCGTCCGCCATGATGACGATGACGTTTGGCGGCGTGGCCGCGAAAGCAGCCGGAAGACAGAACGACGACAGCAGGAGTGCGAGGATGGGGAGGCGCATGAGGGGAATCAAACATGAACCGCCGCCGAATGGCAACTCTGGAGGCACGAACTGAAATGTGACCGGTGACGAGCCTGCCGGAAGATTGGTGCCTCACGCTTCGTTCGGAGCGGCCATGAAGCATCTCCTGCTGATCCTTTCGTCATTCGTCATCTGGCATTCGTCATTTGCGGCGCAGCCGAATGTCATCCTCATCATGGTCGATGACTTCGGCTATGAATGCATCACGGCGAACGGCGGGGAATCGTATCAGACACCGAACATCGACAAGCTCGCGGCCACGGGCGTGCGCTTTGAAAACTGCCATGTGCAGCCGCTGTGCACGCCCACGCGCGTGCAGCTCATGACGGGACGCTACAACGTGCGCAACTACATCAACTTCGGCACGCTGCTGCGCACGGAGACGACTTTTGGAAACCTCATGAAGAACGCGGGCTATGCCACCGGCATCTGTGGCAAGTGGCAGCTTGGCGGCGAGCTGGATTCACCGCAGCACTTCGGCTTTGAGGAGTCCTGCCTGTGGCAGCAGACACGCCGTCCGCCGCGCTATGCGAACCCCGGTCTGGAATACAAAGGCGTGGAGAAAAACTTCACGCAGGGCGAGTACGGCCCCACGCTGGTGAACGACTTCGCGCTCAACTTCATCACGAAGAACAAGGAGAAGCCTTTCTTTCTCTACTACCCGATGATCCTCACGCACAATCCCTTCCAGCCGACGCCGGACAGCCCGGACTGGGATCCGACGATCAGCAGCGAGAACAAGCAGCAGTCGCCCAAGCACTTCGCCGACATGACCGCCTACATGGACAAGATGGTGGGCCGCGTCGTTGCGAAGCTGGATGAACTTGGAATCCGCGACAACACGCTGCTGCTCTTCCTCGGTGACAACGGCACGAACACCGGCATCACCAGCCGCTTCAAGGGTGCGGATTACAAAGGCGGCAAAGGCACGACCACGTCTCACGGCACGCATGTGCCGCTCATCGTGAGCTGGCCCGCTGTGATGAAGCAGGGGCGCGTCTCCACCGACCTTGTCAGCAGCAGCGACTTCCTGCCTACGATCTGCGCCGCCGCCGGTGTCGCCGTGCCTGCGACCGTGGATGGCGTGAGCTTTCTGCCCCAGCTCAAGGGAGACTCAGGCACGCCACGCGACTGGCTCTACACCTGGTATTCACCGCGCCAGAGCCAGGACATGACCGTGAAGGAGTACGCCTTTGACCAGCGCTTCAAACTCTACCGCACCGGGCAGTTCTATGATCTCGGTGCTGATGAGATGGAGAAGCAGGACCTCGCTGCAAGCGCCCTCGCCAGCGATGCGGCCGCCGCGAAAGCGAAGCTGCAAGGAGTGCTCGATCAGTTCAAAGACGCCCGCCCTGCCGAACTCGACCGCGAATTCCAAGCCTTAGGCAAAGGCAAGAACAAGACGGCGAAGAAGAAGGGGAAAAAGAAGCAGAACAAAGAGGAGTGAACTTCGTCGCAGACAGGTTTCGAGTGGTTGCCTGAAGCAGGCCAAAAGAAAATTTTTGATGGATTGGGGATTCTCTGCGTATTCATTAAAATATAACCTGATTTTAGGTCTGAAAATTCATCAAAAACAAAACAAGTATGTCTTCTAACGCAATAACAAAACCAGATTACAGTGCTGAACTGGCTCGCATTGAGCCGACCGAGATTCGCCCATTGTTTATAAGAGCGCTTGCGAACGTTCGTCCAGACATCGCGGATAATCCGTATATTGCTGAAGCTGTTCGAGTTCTGCCAGTCGGCGGTTATCGAAGTGCGATTGGATCTTTTTGGAATGCGGTCGTTGATGACCTCCGCAACAAAATCACCCATCGGAGTCTTGAATTGTTCAACAAGGCGACCAAAATTTCGCCTCCCGTCAAAACCTATGAGGATTTTCAGAACCGTGTGAATGATGATCAATTGATCGATGGGGCCTATCAAATTGGTGTTATCGGTTGGGAAGCGTCCAAAATTCTCAAACACGCGAAGGAAACACGCCATATATTTGATGGCCATCCCAAAAGTTCTGATCCGTCCGTGTTGAAGGTTTTGGTCATGATGGAGGATTGTATAAAATATGTCCTGAACGAGCCATATCCCGTACAGATCATCGATATTGATGACTACATCGCCACGATGGACTCCACTGATTTCGACAGGAGCGAAATTGCTGCTGCGAACGCTCTTGGTGAGATTCCTGAAGTCTATAAACGAGAGCTGATAAATCGTCTCTTTACAGTGTATATCGACCAGCATGCATCCAGCACAATCAGATCAAATATTGAATTTGTCGCACCTATCTTATGGAGGGTCTTACCGAAGGATATCAAAATTCAAGTTGTTCGACGTGTTGACCAGGAAATCCCCAAAGGGTCAACAATTACTACAAAATTCGCTTTTGAATTTGCATCCTTAGTAGGATCTAACAGTTATCTTTCGATTACAGCGAGGGAATATATCATCAAGCCGTTGGTCGATGAGCTAAAGGCCAATTTGGATGCTTGGAAAGTAGAGAATCAATGTGTTTCACAGTTAGGGACTTACGCCGGTCAGATCCCGCCAGGGTTAGTTCTGGACTACGTTTGGTCGCTCACCCAAACCTACGTTGGATACGTTGGTGGAAGCGCCCAATTTTCCAGGACAGATTTTTATGCGAATGGAGCCGCCATGCACATTCCACAAATGTTTGAAGCTTTTGATGATTTGGCAGTAGATGCGTTTATTGAAACGCTCAAATCTAACAAAACTCTTCAAGTAAGGATTAATACACCCCGCAAACTTAGCCGATTGCGCTCCCTAGGGAACATCGCTTTGGAGAAAGCTTCGGCACATCACTCGGCAAGACCCCTTCTTGAATTATTAGCAGACCCGACGAAGGAGCCAGAATTTCTGAGAGCCATTAAATCGTAATGAACCAAATAAGACGATGTGGAAGCGCACCTGCCGTCGCTCATCCGCCGTTATGGTTCAGGCTTGGGCGAGCATTTTGCGTGCGGAGGCCTGCAGCCCGCTGATGTACTGACCGACCCACACAAACATTTCATACTCGGCCCGCTCGTCTGCCGAGAGCTCCCCTTCGTTGCACTTGTCCGCCAGGGCATCAATCCTCTGCTGCACCTCTTCGCTCGCCTTCATCGTCGCGATACGCCGCGCCGACTGAGGCGTCAGGCATTCGACCATCGGATACAGGGAGTTCTCAAGAAGCTGGAAAGCTGCGTGCGACATGGGTTGATTATCCGACCGGACAACCGTCACGCAAGAGACAAAATGTCAGTCCTGGCCTATGGCGAAGCAAGATTGTTGCCTGACAAATCACGCTCAAATCCACGTTCAGACGTCATGCTTCGAATCTTTGCCACCCTCTTCCTTTTCAGTTTCGCTCTTCACGCCGCAGAGCCGCGCCCGAACGTCCTCTTTCTGTTCGCCGACGATTTTACCTATGAGGCCGTGCGCGCCTTCGGCCACACGGACATCGACACGCCGAATCTTGACCGTCTGGCCGCACGCGGGACCACCTTCACACGCGCCTACAACATGGGCTCGTGGAGCGGCGCGGTGTGCGTGGCCAGTCGCACGATGCTGAACACCGGGCGCAGTGTGTGGGATGCCGGCGCGGTTTACAAAACCACCGACAAGGAACGCCAGTCCGGCGTGCTCTGGTCGCAGCTGATGAGCAAAGCAGGCTACAGGACCTACATGACCGGCAAGTGGCACGTGCCGACCGATGCGACGAAGATCTTCGACATGGCCATGGACGTGCGCCCCGGCATGCCGAAGACGGTGCCCACGGCCTACAACCGCCCCATTGCCGGTCAGACCGACGCATGGAGCCCGTATGACAAATCGCTGGGCGGCTTTTGGGAAGGTGGCAAGCATTGGAGCGAAGTCGTGCATGACCACACGATCACGTTTCTCAACGACGCGAAGCGGCAGGAGAAGCCGTTCTTCATCTACGCCGCCTTCAATGCGCCGCATGATCCACGTCAGGCTCCGAAGGAATACCAGGAGATGTATCCGCTCAGCCGTATGCAGATGCCGCAGAATTTCCTGCCCGAGTATCCCTACAAGGACGCCATGGGCTGCTCCGAGAAGCTGCGGGATGAACACCTGGCGCCCATGCCGCGCACTGAGTTCGCCGTGAAGACGCACCGCAGCGAATACTATGCGCTCATCACGCACCTCGACGTGCAGATCGGCAAGATCCTCGATGCGCTGGACCAGTCCGGACAGGCGGACAACACGTGGATCTTCTTCACTGCGGATCATGGCCTCGCGGTTGGGCACCATGGTCTCATCGGCAAACAGAACATGTATGACCACAGCGTGCGCGTGCCCTTCATCGTCGCCGGACCTGGCGTGGCGAAGGGGGCGAAGAATGACAAGGCCATCTACCTGCAGGATGTCATGGCCACGGCGCTGGATCTCGCCGAAGCGGAGAAGCCGAAGCACGTCTTTTTCCACAGCCTGCGTCCGCTGCTGAATGGCACGCAGAAGCAGTCCAGCTACGACTCCATCTATGGCGCCTACCTGGAGCTGCAGCGTGCCATCACCCACGACGGGTGGAAGCTCATCGCCTATCCAGACGCCAAAGTGCTGCGCCTCTACCACCTGGCCGAAGATCCGCAGGAGATGACCGACCTCGCGGCGAAACCTGAACACGCCGCGCTGAAAAAGCAGATGTTCGAAAGGCTGGTGAAGCTTTCCGCCGACCTCGGTGACAAGGTGGATTTGAAGACCGTGTTTGGAGAGTAGCTTCGGTGCAGGCGTTTGCGGAATGAAATGCCCGATCTCATCGTTTCCATGCGATGCCACGCCTACTTGTCATTTCGCTCTGTCTCCTTTTGTCCTTTTCAGGGCCTCCCACCTTTGCCCAGTCCCCTGCGGCCAGACCGAACATCCTGCTCATCATCACCGACGACCAGGGATATGGTGATTTCTCGATTCATGGCAACACGCACATGCAGACGCCGCACATCGACAAGCTGGGCGGCGCGGGCGTGCTGTTTGAGCGCTACTACGTGAACTCCTTCTGTGCGCCCACGCGCGCCGCGCTGCTCACGGGACGCTGGTCCCTGCGCACGGGCTGTCATGGCGTCACGCACAACCGCGAGGCGATCCGCCCTTCCGAAGTCACGATGGCGGAGGCATTGAAAGGCGCGGGGTATCGCAGTGCCTGCATCGGCAAGTGGCACAACGGCGAGCAGTTTCCCTTCACCCCGCAGGGGCAGGGCTTTGACGATGTGTTCGGCTTCAACAACGGCCACTGGAACAACTACTTCGACGCCACGCTGCTGCGCGGATCGAAGAAGGAGGCGACGAAGGGCTACATCAGCGACGTGCTGACCGACGAGGCGATGAAGTTCATCCGCACGAACCAGCAAGGGCCGTTCTTCTGCTACCTGGCCTACAACGCGCCGCACTCGCCCTACCAAGTGCCGGACAAGTATTTCGACAAGTTCAAGGCGAAGGGTTTTGAAGACAACGTGGCCGCCTTTTATGGCATGTGCGAAAACCTGGATGACAACGTGGGCCGCCTGCTGGCGCAGTTGGATGAGCTGAAGCTCGCTGACAACACGATCGTGCTTTTTATGACGGACAACGGCGGCACGGCGGGCGTGAAGACCTACAACGCCGGCATGCGCGGCGGCAAAGTCAGCGTGCATGAGGGTGGCAGCCGCGTGCCGCTCTTTATGCGCTGGCCGGCGGCGAAATGGCAGCCGCATATGGCGAAGCCCATCGTCTCGCACGTTGATGTGCTGCCCACGCTGCTGGATCTCTGCGGCGTGAAGGCCCCCGCAGGGCCAAAACTCGACGGAATCAGTCTGCGGCCCCTGCTGGAAGGCAAGGAGTCTGCCTGGCCGGAGCGCACGCTCTTCACGCACAATCCCATCGACGAAACGAACAAGTTCCCCGGTGCCGTGCGCACGCAGCGTTACCGCCTTGTGCGCGAGATCAAAGGCCCGGCCGGCGGCTCCAAGGCCAAGGCGAACGATGACAGCGCCACGCCGTGGCAGCTCTACGACATGGCGGCCGATCCCGGCGAGGACAAGAACATCGCCAAGGAGAATCCCGAGATCGTGAAGGAGCTCAGCGCGAAATATGACGCCTGGTTTGCCGACATCTCCAGCGAAGGCTTGCGGCGGTTCCCGCTGCCCATCGGCCACACGGAGCAGAACCCCGTGGAACTGTACGCACCGCAGGCCTACTACGACAAGCCGTTGCATTTCGCGAGCGGCCCGGGATTTGCCAACGACTGGCTCACGAACTGGACGAACGCGAAGGCGAAAGTGTGGTTCGAGATCGTTGTCACCAAGGACGGCGAGTATGACGTCGAACTCGCCTACGACTGCCCGGCAGCGGATGCGGGCTCCAAGATTCGGATCAGCGTGGGTGCTGCCTCACAGGAAGCCACCGTTGCAGCCGCACCGATCCAGGATATTTCCCTTCCTCATCGGGATGAAATCGGCAAGGAGCGCTATCGCAATCGCCAATGGGCCACGTTGAAGCTCGGCACGGTCAAGCTGCCACGAGGACCGGCAAGACTCACGCTGGAAGCTTTGTCCATGCCCGGCACGCAGGTGCTGGACTTGAAGCATGTGCAGCTGACGCTGCGCTGAGTCTATGACCCCGCCTTTCACGCAGCGAAATTTTTTGCCCTCACATTCCTGGTTAACTCAACCTTCCACATGAAACTCACCACCCTCCTGCTTTCTTCATTCTGTCTTTGGCAATCGTCATTCGCGGCAGAACCGCCACCAAACATCCTCTTCGCCATCGCCGATGACTGGGGGGCGCATGCAGGCGCGTATGGCACGCCGTGGGTGAAGACGCCGAACTTTGACCGCGTGGCGAAGGAGGGGCTGCTTTTCAGCCAGGCCTACACACCGAATGCGAAGTGCGCGCCTTCACGCGCCTGCATTCTCACGGGGCGTAATTCATGGCAGCTCAAGGAGGCGGCGAATCATATCTGCTACTTCCCGCCGGAGTTCAAAGGCTGGGGCGAAGCCCTCGCGGAGAAGGGCTGGAATGTGGGCTACACCACCAAGGGCTGGGGCCCCGGCGTGGCAGTGGATGCCAATGGCAAGCCCCGCCAGATGACGGGCACGCCTTACAACAAACGGAGGGCCGAAGCACCCACTCCTGAAATCCTGAACTGCGATTACGCGGCGAACTTCAGCGACTTCCTCAATGCTGCACCGGCCGACAAACCCTGGTGTTTCTGGTATGGCAGCGTGGAGCCACATCGCGGGTATGAATTTGGCAGCGGCGTGGCCAAGGGCGGCAAGAAGCTCACGGACATCGACCACGTGCCTGCCTACTGGCCGGACAACGACGTGATCCGCAATGACATGCTCGACTACGCTTTTGAAGTTGAGCATTTCGACCGCCATCTCGGGCGCATGATCGCTGATCTCGAAAAACGCGGCCTGCTGGACAACACGCTCGTCATCGTCACTGCGGACCACGGCATGCCTTTCCCGCGCAGCAAGGGGAACGCGAACGTGCAGGCCAACCATGTGCCGCTGGCGATGATGTGGAAGAAGGGCATCCTGCAGCCGGGCCGCACGCTGGCGGAGTTCGTGAGCTTCGTTGATCTCGCGCCCACACTCGTCGAGGTGGCGGGCATGAAATGGGCGGACACCGGCATGGCGGAGTCGCCGGGCCGCAGCCTCACGGACCTCTTTGCCAACAAGCCAGCGCATGTGCGCGATCATGTGCTCCTCGGCAAGGAGCGCACCGATGTGGGCCGCCCGCATGACTGGGGCTACCCCATCCGCGCCATCGTGACGAAGGACAGTGTCTTTGTTGAAAACTTCGAGCCCTCGCGCTGGCCTGGGGGCAATCCTGAGACCGGCTACATGGATTGCGATGCCGGAGCCACCAAGAGCTTCCTCATCGACGCGCACCGCAAAAATCCTGCCGATCCTTTCTGGCAGCTCTGCTTCGGTTTGCGACCCGGCATGGAGTTTTACGATATCAAAGTTGATCCTGATTTCGTGAAGAACTCGCCCGCCGATTCACGCGCCAGCGCCATGCGCGATCAGCTTCACACGGAACTCAAGCAGCAGGGCGATCCACGCATGTTTGGCCAGGGCGAGATCTTCGACAAATACGAGCATGCCTCCAAGGCGAATGTTGGATTCTACGAGAAGTTCATGAGTGGCAAGCCCATGAAGGCCGGATGGATCAACCCAAGCGACATTGAACCCAAGCCTGTCCTGCCATGAGATTTTCTTTTCTGCTCATCCTCGTTTTGTCGTTCTGCGTTTCGCAGGCGTCATTTTCGGCTGCGCCGAATATTCTGTTCATCCTCTCCGACGATCACAGCTATCCCTTCATCCACTGCTACGGGCGTGAGGAGATGAAGACTCCGAATCTTGATCGCTTCGCCGCTGAGGGGATCATGTGCCGCCGCATGTTCACGGGTGCGCCGCAGTGCGTGCCTTCGCGCGCCACGATCATGACGGGGCGCTCGCCGGTGGCCTGCCGCATCACGCGGTTTTCTTCGCCGCTGCCGCGGGATGAAATCACCTTCCCTGAGATTTTGAGGAAGGACGCTGGCTACTTCGTTGGTTGCTGCGGCCGCACCTACCATCTCGATGGTTCGGGGCGCGGCCCGGAGGCATCCGCGCAGGTGTTTGATGAGCATCACATGGTCACCTTCAAGGATCGCTTTAACTATGTCGATGCGAGCGGTCAGGAGAATGTGCCGGCGAAGATGAATGAGTTCTTTGACCAGCGGCCGAAGGACAAGCCTTACTTCCTGTGGGTCGGTTTCAGTGATCCGCATCATGCCTGGAACTCTGGCAAGAATCCGCCTGATCCTGCGAAGCTCAAGGTGCCCGGCTTCCTGCCGGACCTGCCCGGTGTGCGCAGCGATCTCGCGGCCTACGAAGGCGAGATCGAGCATTGTGACGGCGATTTCCAACGCGTGCTCGACATCGTCAAAGAACGCGCCGGACTGGAGAACACGCTCATCATTTTCATGGGCGACAACGGCATGGCCTTCCCCAGCGGCAAAGGCTCGCTGCATGACCCCGGACTCAACGTTCCCCTGCTCGCGTGGTGGCCCGGCGTGATCAAACCCGGTGGCGACTCGAGCGCGCTGATCTCCGGAGAAGACATCGCGCCCACCTGCCTCGAAGCCGCCGGACTCCCGGTGCCCGAGCGCATCAGCGGCGTGAGTTTCCTGCCGCTGCTCAAAGGCGTGAAGTTTGACAAGGAGCGTCAGCACATCTTCGCCGAACGCGGTCCGCATGGCAGCGCCACCTTCAATGAAAGCACCACCGCCAGCGGCGTGGACTACAGCCGCTGCGTGCGCAGCGCACGCTACAAGCTCATCTACAACGTCACCCCGAATCTGCGCTACACGCCCGTGGACAGCGGGAGAGATCCGAGCTGGCAGGACATCGTCAAAGCGCACGAAGACAAGACGCTCGCCACCGAGTTTGAAGATCTTTGGTTCACCAGTCCACGCCCCGTGTATGAACTCTACGACCTCAAGGAAGACCCCAATGAACTGCACAATCTCTATGGCCAGAAAGGTTTGGAAGCAGCCACACTGGAACTGAAGACCGCGCTGCAAAAGAAGATGATCCTCGACTTCGACTACCTGCCGCTGCCCATTGCCGGAGACGCCAAACACAAGGGCAACAATGCCCAGTCCAAAAACGATCCCAAACGCGCTGAACAGTTCAAGAAGCTCGATATTGATCACGATGGCAAACTGAGCCGTGAGGAGTTCAGCGCCAAACGAAACTCCGCAGATGCAGCCGCCTGGTTCAAAGCCCGCGATGTGGACGGCAACGGCTCCATCGACGAGGCCGAATACATCGCCCGCACCGTGCCCAATCCTCCCAAACACTAACCCTCATGAAACGTCTCCTCATCTTCCTCACCCTCGGCCTCTCACTCCTCGCAGACTTCATCACCCCGCTCTTCTCCGACGACTTCTCCCGTGACGAAGCGACTCCCGGCAAAGAGGACATCGGCAACGGCTGGACCAGCAACAGTGCCTGGCGCGCGAAGGGTCATCAGCAGGTCGATCTCATCGACGGGCACATGCATGTGACCAAGCATGCGGAGGCCGACCATGGCGTGGCTATCTTTCACAATGTGGAGTTTCAGGACGGCATCGTTGAGCTGAGGTTCAAACTTGGTGAAGGTGATGATCTCGGCGTCGATTTCGTGGATCGTGAGCTCAAGACTGTGCATGCGGGCCATCTGTGCATCGCGCGTGTGACCAACAAGGCCGTGACGATCACCGATTCCAAGACAGGCGGCATGGACAACGAGATCCGCGCCCGCCGCGAGAAGGGTGACAAGTCCCCCGAACTTGCCGCGCTGCTCAAATCCAAAACGAAGTCCTTCAAGCTCGACCTCAAGCCCAATGAGTGGCACAGCATGAACATCAAGATCGTCGGCGATCAAATGACCGTCCGCATCGACGATTTAGAAGCCGTTTCCTTCAGCAGCGAAGGCATCGCCCATCCGACGAAACGCATGATCACGCTCGCCGTGAACAAGTCGGCGGATGTGGATGACGTGAAGGTTTCGAAGCTGAAGTGATTCTTTCACTCTTTCCATGCGCTTCATCCTCTTCCTCGGTCTCTTTGCCACGGCGTCTTTGGCACAATCTCAGCATGAGGTCGTCTCCGGCTGGCCGCAGTTGCCGGAGGGGCATGTGCTTGGCCTATGTGCCGGGGTCGGTGTCGATGCGCAGAACCGCGTGTACGTTTTTCATCGCAGTGGCCGGGTGTGGTCCAAGCCCTTTCCCAAAGAGGCGATTGCTGCACCGACCGTGAGTGTGTTCGATGGAGCGACGGGACGGCTTCTCAGCAGCTGGGGGGCGAACCGCTTCATCATGCCTCATGGACTGACGGTGGATCATGCGGGCAATCTCTGGCTCACGGATGTGGGCCTGCATCAGGTCTTCAAGTGTTCGCCGACAGGCGAGGTGCTGCTCACGCTGGGCGAGGCGGGCGTCCCCGGCGGCGATGACAAACATTTCAATCTGCCCACGGATGTGGCGATGCTGGCAGACGGCTCCTTTTATGTGAGCGACGGCTACCAAAACACGCGTGTGATGAAATTCTCTGCCGCCGGTCGCTTTGAGTTCCAATGGGGCACGAAGGGCCGTGGGCCGGGTGAGTTTCATCTGCCGCACGGCATCACCGTGGATGCGCAGGGGCGCGTCATCGTCTGTGACCGTGAGAATGAACGGCTGCAGGTCTTCGATGCGAAGGGTGCCTTCCTGCATGAATGGAAAGGCCCGCAGCTGGGCAAACCGTATGGTATTGATACTGGTCCCGACGGCCATCTATTCCTCATTGATGGCGGTTCTCCCTCCCTGCAGCCGCAACTGCGGGGCAAGGCGGTGGAGCTCGATCCTACCGGGGAGGTGCTCGACACTTTTGGCAGCCATGGCAAAGAAGCTGGGCAGTTTCAGCTCGGGCATGACATTGCGGTAGGTCCAGACGGTGCAGTTTACGTCGCTGAAGGAACAGGCGCGCGGGTGCAGAAGTTTGTGCGCAGGAAAGCAGTGGAGTGATATTTTATTGAGGCTTGCGCCATGGCTGAGGTCACATCCAAAGATCAACTGGTCAGCGAGTGGCGCGCCTTGTGGACGTTCGTCCGGAACCGCCTGAAGGCGGGACTACAAAACGCAAGCTGGGTATGCGATGTCGTGGAGCGAAAGAGATTGTGCGACTGCCCAGGGGGTGACGCGCTCAAGTGCGGTGGGCCCAAGATTCAATACGGGATTGTGAGTCTATTGCGCCTTGTTGCTGTGCAACAAGGAAGGGCACCTGTTCCACAGGAACAGGGCAACTTTGTGCTGCCGCATATCTCTCGCTGGTTCGGTGTTCGGACCAAGGGTTTGCTGCGAAAGCAAACAGAGCGCTCGCGTAATCTATGGCACCATGACCAACCGCCGCCGCTTTCTTGCCACCACAACCTCCGCACTTGCCTTTCCGTTCATCGCACGTGGAGCCGCACCTGCGGCGAAGATCATCGAAACCAAGGTGATCTCCCAGCAGCCGGAGTTTTACCATGGCTGGCCGACCGTGGTGCGCCGGCAGAATGGCGAGCTGTGGGTCTCGTGGTCCGGTGGTCGTGAATCGCATGTGTGCCCTTTCGGGCAGGTGCATGCCATGACTTCGCGTGACAACGGTGCCACCTGGACCTGGCCGCGTGTGCTGCTGGACACCGCCACGGATGATCGCGACTCCGGCGTGCTGGAAACTGCGAAGGGCTCTCTCATCGTCAGCACCTTCACCTCGCTGGCCTATGAAGATCATTTCAAGAAAGCCAGCACGTTTGCCGAGCACACGGACAAAGGCTGGACCTCGAAAACCATGCCTCAGGAGCAGTTTGTGAAATGGAAGGCCGCGCACGAGCGCCTCAATGATGAAGAGCGCAAAGCGGAACTCGGCGAATGGGTGATCCGTTCCACCGACGGCGGCAAGTCCTGGTCCACCCGTATTCCCACCATCGTGAACAGCCCGCATGGCCCCATCCAGCTCAAGGATGGTCGCCTGCTTTATGCGGGCAAGCAGCTCTGGACCGGCGACAAAAAAGTCGGTGTGGCGGAGTCGAAGGATGACGGCCAAACCTGGCAGTGGCTGGCGGAAATCCCCACGCGTAAAGGCGACAACGCTGTCAGGGCGTATCACGAACTGCATGCAGTCGAGGCAGCGGACGGCACGCTCATCGCGCAGATCCGCAATCACAACGACGCCAACAAGGGCGAGACGCTGCAGACCGAATCCAAGGACGGCGGCAAGACCTGGAGCGAGCCGCACAGCATCGGCGTGTGGGGCCTGCCTTCCCACCTGCTGCGCCTGCGCGACGGCCGCCTCGTCATGACCTACGGCCACCGCCGCAAGCCTTACGGCAATCAGGCGCGCATCAGCAGCGACAACGGCCAGACCTGGAGCGAGGCCATGATCCTCTCCGGCGATGGCATTGGCGGCGATCTCGGCTACCCCAGCACCGTCGAGCTGGCCGATGGGACGCTGCTCAGCGTTTGGTATGAGACGATGAAGGAGCCGAAGCTGGCGGTGCTGAGGCAGGCGACATGGCGGATTGAGTGAGGGAGGCTCAAGGAGAGGAGCGCGCGGGATGAATTCCGTGCTCCTTGTGCAGCATCACCGCCCTGCGCTACATTGCGATCCTGCCATGAAATGTTTTCTGCTCTTGTCTGCCTTCCTCGTCGCGCTGTGCAAGCTGCATGCGCAGACCCCACCACGCGAAGCCGCGCCTGCCCAGATCAAACTCAACGCACCACTCGATTACCAGGTCTTTCAACGCAGTGATGCTCGCCAAGGGAGCATCACGATCTCCGGCGTGTTTGCACAGATGCCCAACGAGGTATTGGTGCGATCCGTGGTGAATGGACAAACAAGTGACTGGATACCGCTCACGGCAGCGATCCATGACTTGTCATTCAGCGCAGGATTTGAACTGCCCGCAGGTGGCTGGCACCGGCTCGAACTTCGCACCCAACTGAATGGCAAGGTGATCGAAGAAGCGACGGTCGAACACGTCGGCATCGGTGAGATTTACATTGTCGCCGGTCAGTCAAACTCGGCGAACCACGGTGAAGAAAAGCAATCCACGCAGACAGGTCGTGTCTCCGTCTGTGATGGTCGGCGCTGGCAACTCGCGAACGATCCGCAGCCCGGTGCCAGCGGTCGGGGCGGCAGCTTCATGCCGCCGCTCGGTGATGCACTCGTGAAAAAATTCAATGTGCCGGTCGCCTTCATCCCCTGTGGTATCGGAGCGACCAGTGTGAGGGAATGGCTGCCGAAAAGCGTGCCGTTTCCGCAACCTCCAACGATCGAATCCCGTGTGCAGAAGCTCCCCGGCGGTGGGTGGGAAAGCAACGGCACGGCTTATGCCAGGTTGCTTCAGCTCATGCAGAACGCCGGCCCGCATGGCTTTCGCGCCGTGCTCTGGCATCAGGGCGAGAGTGATGCGAACCAGAGGGACCCAAACCGTACACTGCCAGGAAAGCTGTATCGCGAGTATCTGGAAAACATCATTGCCAGCTCCCGACGCGACAGCGGCTGGAAGGCCCCGTGGTTTGTCGCCCAGGTCAGCTACCATGTGCCAGGAGATGAAGCCTCGCCCGACATCCGCTCGGCACAGGCATCCCTGTGGCGGGACGGCATCGCTCTCGCAGGGCCGGACAGCGATGCCCTCAAGGGCGAACTTCGCGAGCGACAGGGCAAGGGCGTGCACTTCAGCGGCGCAGGCCTGCGTGAGCATGGCAGCCGTTGGGCCGCTCAAATCATCCCCTGGCTGGAGCGGGAGTTGAAATGAAGTGTTCTACGCGAAAGACTCGGGCCTGCCGCCCGCTTCTTATGTCCATGATCCTGCGCCACTTTCTGATCTCCACGCTTCTCATCACCACCGGCTTCGCGGAATCCAACTGGCCGCAGTTTCGGGGCGAGGGCGGGTTGGGGCTCGGCACTGGGAAACCGCCGGTGGAGTTTGGAGCGGAGAAAAATGTGAAGTGGCAGGTGGAGGTGCCGTTTGGGCATTCGTCGCCGTGCCTCTGGCAGGACAAGATCGCGCTCACGGGGCTGGATGGCGGCAAGCTGGTCACGATTTGCCTGAGCCGGAAGGATGGGCATGAGCTGTGGCGGGCGGCGGCTCCGGCGGAGAAGGTGGAAGGCGCGCACCGCATCGGCAGTCCGGCCACGCCCACGTGCTGCACGGATGGTGAGCGCTTGATCGCCTACTTCGGCTCCTATGGCGTGCTGGCGTATGACTGGAATGGCAAGGAGCTGTGGCAGAAACCGCTGCCTGCGCCGATCGTGGAGTTTGGCACCAGCGCCTCGCCCATCATCGCGGATGGCAAGGTGATCATCGTGGCGGATCAGGATGTGGGCAGCTACATGATCGCGCTGGATGTGAAGACGGGCGAGCCCGTGTGGCGCGTGGACCGCAGCGAATTCCGCCGCAGCTTTTCCACGCCGTTCATCTGGCGGCATGACGGCATTGAGGAACTCATCGTGAGCGGATCTCTCCGTACGCGCAGTTACGATCTCAAGGACGGCAAATTGCGCTGGTCCGCCAGTGGCATGGCACGTGTTTCCAACACCAGCCCCATTGCGGTGGGCGATGTGCTGATCGTCTGTGGCTGGAATGCGGGGGGTGATCCGGATGACCGCGTGGAGATGGAAACGCATGAGGCCTTCCTCGCCGCGAATGACGCGGACAAAAACGGTTTGCTGAGCGAGAAGGAGTTTCCTGAGGGACCTCTGCGCGACCGCTTCACGATCATCGACGCCGACAAGAACGGCACGGTCAACCAGGCCGAGTATGACGCCATGCGCGACATCTTCGCCAAGGCGGCGAACCAGCTCTTTGCCATCAAGGCCGGCGGCAGTGGCGACATCACGGACACGCACGTGATCTGGCGGCAGACGAAGCAGTTGCCGTATGTGTTTTCTCCTGTCATTGCGAACGGCCGCGTCTTCACCGTGAAGGGTGGCGGGCTGGCCTCTGCGTATGATGCGAAAAGCGGCAGCCCGATCTTCCAAGCCGAGCGGCTTGATGCTTCCGGCGAGTACTATGCTTCTGCGGTGACTGCTGATGGCCGTGTGTATGTGACTTCACAGCGTGGTGTGATCTCCGTGCTCGATGTGGCGAGCGACACGCTGAAAGTGCTGGCGAAGAACGACCTCAAGGCGCCTGTGTTTGCCTCACCTGCGATTGTGGATGGCGTGATCTACGTGCGCACGAACAAGCATTTGTGTGCGTTTGGTCACTGAGAGATGCGCTCATTTCGAATCAGCAGCCATAAGACGGCGGCAATGATGTAGAGTGCGCCAAAGCCTGCCAGCACGGCATTCCAACCGCCAGCGTGGGCGAGCAGCCAGGGCACGAGGATGGGGAATGCTGCGGCGCCCAGATTGCCGCACATGTTGGTCGTCGCGCTGAGCGTGGCCACATGGGGGCCGCCGATGTTCATCACGGTGGCGCCTAGGCAGGGATTGGCCGTGGCAGCGCAGAACATGCCCGCGCTGATCACCAGCACGGCGATCACCGGATTCGCGACAAACCAGGCGCAGAAAATCAATCCGGCACACAGCAGCAGGGCGGTGGCGGTCAGGCCCTGCCGCGCGAGGCGCTGGCTGCCCGTCCGACGCAGCAGCACATCTGACAGCAGGCCTCCGGCCATGCAGCCCGTCACATCGGCCAGCAGCGGCAGCGTGGTGAGCCAGCCGGAGCCAAGGATGGTCACCCCGCGTGCCTCCTGCAGGTAGGTGGCAAACCAGCTGGCAAAGAAAATGTAGCCTGCAGCCCGGCAGAACTGCTGGATGCACAGGCACCACAGTGCAGGGCTCCGCAGCAGCAGCCCCCATGGCACGCGCGGCGTTTCTGCGGGCTCATGCGGAGCGTCCTGCTGAATCTGCGCACGTTCTGCAGCATTCACCGCCGGATGCTCAGCCGGCCGGTTCCGGTACCAAACTGCAAACCACGCCGCCCACAGCACCCCGGGCACGGCATACCACACGAACATCCAGCGCCAGCCGATGCTCACCACAAGCCAGGCCGTCAGCGGCGCGGCGATGATGCTGCCCACGGACATGAAACCGCTAAACGCGCCGGAGGCCGAGGCCTGGGCCGTGCGTGGAAACCAGCGCGCCATGACCGTGGTTCCCACCGGCACCAGTCCTGCCTGCGCCATGCCCATGAAGGCGCGTGCACCCGTCATCACGGCCAGATTTCCCCAGGCCAGGCACGCCGTGGCCAATGACCACAGCACGCCATACAGCGACAACGACCAGCGCGAGCCCAGCCGCTGCGCCAGCATGGCCGCAGGGATCTGGCACAGCGCATAGGGCCAGAAGAACGAGCTCATGAGCATGCCCGACTGCTCCTTGGTGATGCCGAGCTCCGCACGGATGGTGCTCTCCGCCGGTCCCACGCCGTTGCGCGTGAAATACGCCAGCGCCGCCCCCGCGCAGATGCCTGCGAGGACGATGAAGCGTGTGCGGGTGGGTTTCATGGTAGAATGATGATGGGTAAAATGATTTTCAGGTAAGTTCTTTTCAGAACATTCTTGTACTCGAGATTATTTTACCAACCATGCCCATCGAAACATCCATTCCTATCCACTGCATCAGTCAGCAGGAGTTTCACGAGATTGACGCACGAATGATGGCGCATGCTTTCGACATCCAAAATAAGTTTGGACGGTTGCTCGACGAGGTCATTTACAAGAAAGCACTGGCCGAACGCTGCATCCTTGATGGTATGCCAGCCAGACGAGAGGTGGGCATCCGTGTGAGGCACAAATCGTTCGCCAAGGAATACTTCATCGACCTTTTGCTGTGTGACAGCACGGTCATCGAAGCCAAAACGGCCAGGGAAACCCTCGCAGCGCATCGCGGCCAGGGAATCAATTACCTGCTGCTTGCTGGAACGAAACACGGCAGCTTGGTGAACTTTCGTCCACCGCGAGTTGTGCGGCATTTTCTCTCCACACGTCTCTCGCACGACATTCGCCGCACATTTGAAAGCACGGAGTCAAACTGGCCGCCCGACGAGGCGTTTACGAACTTGCGAGATGGTGTGATTGAACTGGGCCGGGATATTGGCCTGGGCCTCGATCTGCCTCTTTATAGAGAGGCCATATCGCATTTGATGCAAAGCACCCGGCATCTCGTGCCATTGAAGAATGGGAATTCATTGGTGGGCCATCACGAGATGACATTGCTGACACCAGATGCAGGCTTGGCAGTAACGGCCCTGAATGAAACAGGCGACTTCAAAATCCATCTGCATCGCTTACTGGCTTTGACGCCTCTGTCAGGCATTGCCTGGATCAATTTGAAACTCTGCGAGGTGCGCTTTGAGCACCTTAGAAGGTAAAATAATGGCGGGTAAAATGATGTCTTCTGAATCCATCAAATCCGAATCATTTTACCCTCCATCATTCTACCAATCCGCCACGCCACCATCGGGGCTGAACTCGCGCAGCACGATTTCCTGCTGGAAGGGATGCTTTTTCACCTCCGCTTCTTGAAGCTCTGCGAGGTGCGCTTTGAACACCTTAAAAGGTAAAATGATGTCTTCTGAATTCATCAAATCCGAATCATTTTACCCTTCATCATTCTACCAGTCCGCGACGCCACCATCGGGGCTGAACTCGCGCAGCACGATTTCCTGCTGGAAGGGATGCTTCTTCACTTCCGCTTCGTTGATCGTGATGCCGAGCCCGGGCTTGGTGTTTGGGCGGACGATGCGGCCTTGTTTTTCGATGATGAACCCTTCCTCCACCACGTCCTGCCGCCACGGCACATCGTTGTGGACGGTTTCGCAGATGATGTAGCTCGGCTGTGAAAAGCCGAACTCCAGCGATGCGGCGGTGCTGACGGGTCCTTGCGGATTGTGCGGCGCGAGGGAGATGCGATGTGCCTCGGCCAGCGCGGCGATGCGTTTGGCGGCGCTCAGGCCTCCGCAGTGGGTGATGTCGAGCTGGCAGATTTCGACCGCGCGTTTCTCAAACATGTCCTTGAAGGCCTCCAGGTTTGTCACGCGCTCGCCACTGGCCACGGGTGTGGTGAGTGCGGCATTGATGCGGGCGAGTCCGTCCACGCATTCGGGCCAGCAGGGTTCCTCGAAGAAGTAGAGACCGAAGTCATCCAGGGCTTTGCCAAACTTGAGCCCCATCGCGGGCGAGGGCCGCGCATGGCAGTCCACCATGATGTCGATGTCCGGCCCCACGGCGTCCCGCATGGCGGCCACGGCGGCAGCTGCGGCGCGCACGGGCTTCTGGCCTTCAATAGGCATCGTGCTGGGCACCGCCATGCTTTTGAAGGCGGTGTAACCATCTGCCACGGCGGCCTGCGCCAGCTCGGCGAAGCGTTTGGCGTTGTCGGCAGGCGTTTGATAAAAGTCCTCCATCTTGCCGCCGCCGAGGTGGCAGTAGGTGCGCACAAAATCACGCACCGGACCGCCGAAGACCTTGGAGAGCGGCATGTTCGCCACCTTGCCGACGATGTCCCACAGCGCGAGATCGATGCCGGCGATGGCCGTGGCCCGTACGATGCCATGCCCATGCCAGAAGTGCTGCCGATACATCACCTGCCACAGATACTCCACCCGCGTGGGGTCTTCGCCGATGAGGAGATGCGACATGTCCTCGATCGCGCCGACGATGCTGCGCGTGTGCCACTCCAGCGTCGCCTCGCCCCAGCCGATGAGACCGGGCTGGTCCGTGACGACTTTGACGAAGATCCAGTTTCGCATCCGCGCGTGGCAGACGAGTGTTTCGATGGCGGTGATTTTCATGGGAAGGATGGTGGGGCGTCTGAGATAATTGGAACTTCTTGGGACCAGAAACGATTGAGACGATGCCATGCGGCGGCACTGGTCGGCAGCAAGCAGGGAAAGAACTCATCTGGTGAGGTGCCTGAATTGCTCCATACGTTTTGAATTCCTTCGAGAATGCCCACTGTGGCAAACTCTCTTGCTGTGGGATCAGGATCCAGATGAAGCGACTCTATGAATGCTGCGGCGGCAGGAAATTCCTCTGTGCGTTTTGCCAGATGCAACTCCAGCATATGCCGTGCGAATGCTGCGGCGTGCACATAAAGATGCTCCCTCCCGTTTTCAGCACATGATTCCTCGAGTGCTGGCTTGAATGAGGGACAGGCTTCCAGCCAAAGCGAGATCAAGTCAGTCTTCATGCTCAGAGGATGCGTGAGGCGATGGATTCGATCAACTGCTCCAGACTGCCCGCCGCGACGACGGCGATGGTTTCCTGATAGATGCCGGTGTCGTAAAGCTCACGCGGTGGCAGATAGGAGGCACCCCAGTCCGCGGCGATGGTGGCCATGAGGATGACCTTGTCGGGAAAACGGCGGCGCAGTTCGGTTTGCAGGAGGCTGTAGCTCTCTCCCTGCACGCCGACCCAGACCGCATCGCCCATGTGCCAGACGACGACTTGCAGCGGATAGCGGTCTCCCGGCGGAAGCTGGTGGAGACGATGCAGCAGGCGGGTTTTGCGCTCGCTCATTGCCCGGCAGTCGGCCGCACGGGTTGCATCGCCCGCGGCGCGCGCGGTGGCTTCGTCGGCTTGGAATTGATCGAGCTCGGCCTGCACCTGAACCACGGTGGGCTGACCGGGGCGGTATTGCAGCGGTTCGTGCCAGCGCTGGAGCTTCCATCCGGCTTTGGTTTCCAGATTTATCTTCTCGTGCTTCCACTCGCCGAGGGTCGCGCCGGAGACGACGGGGCCTTGATAAACGAAGGTCGTGCCTGCGGCGGGCAGCGCTGTGAGGGCAGAGAGGGCGGCGTATCCCAGCTCGCGACCATTGCGATCCGCGACGGCGGTGTCGCCGACGAAACCCTCGCGCGGGCCGAGTTCGCCGCTGGCACCTTGCAGAAAAAGGCAGGGCGCGGAGGTCTCGCGCTCCAAGAGCTCGCGCATCGCGCCGATGTAGTCGGGGCTGATGAGCGTGTTCTCCCATGCGAGCGTGGTGGGATGGCAGGCGTAGTTCACGATGCTGGCGAGCATTCGCCCATCGTCTGCCGTCACGCGTGCCACGATCACGCTGTCATCCGCAGGCACACCGGGATTGTGACCGCAGATGAACTGGCTGCCGTCCCAGAAATCACGCTGCGTGGCCAGGCTGCAGCGGCCCCGGCCATAAACGATGCCCGCTGGTTGCAATGAGGCCATGCATTGCCTCACAAGCCGGCCCGCTTTCTCGCCCAGCGCATGCAGGTAGGGAGGGATCAGATCGCCGCCTGGCAGCGTGGCGCGGTCCAACCCCATGAGGCCCGCGCCATGGGTGTGAGAGAACACCACGAGCACCTCCTCCTGTGCCACGCCGCCGATCGCTGCGGCTTGAGCGACGAGCTGGGCATGCTCCGTGGCTCCCATCACGCAATGATCCAATGCGAGGAGAATCTGCCGCCCCTTTCCCTCCATGGCGACAAACACCGCCACCGTGGCCCGCAGAGGCCGGTGGACCCCGGTGGCGCGCTCATGCTTCGCCGCGCCCCACATGCGGTGGTAGATGTCCGCTGGAGGTGTGATGTCACACCACGCGAGCGCAAAGCGGCAACGGCTCTGCGGTGTGGGGTCTTCGGTGCGGGAGGGCTGGCGCATGAGACTTGGTAGAATGATGAAGGGTAAAATGATGGAAAGGCCCGAATCCTTCAAAACATCATTTTGCCCGGCATTATTTTACCGCCGGCTGCTTCGCTCTGCCATGAAGCTGTCTGCCTGTTCTTCTGGTCTGTTTGTCATACCAGAGAGTATTTTACTATCTGGCTGCGTAGTTCTGCCATGAAGCTGATTCTCTTCTCCTGCCTGGTTCTTTGCTCCTTCTCTGCATTTGCTGCCGACGCCATCGACATCGGCTCCCGTCGCGAGCTGTTTGTGGATGACCTCCTCATCGCCAAACTGAGCGGCAAGGCGGAGCAACTGCTGCATCATCCGCAGATCCAGGAGATCGCGCTGGTGCATGACCTGCCGTGGGAGGGCAGCGGCAGCGGGTATCACAGTGTCTTTAAAGATGGAGACAAGTACCGCATGTACTACAAGAGCTGGCAGCTCACCGTGACGGCACCGGGCAAGGTGAACACCGGCGAGCATCCGCTCTTCACCTGCTACGCGGAGAGCAATGACGGCATTCACTGGCGCAAGCCTGAGCTGGGCCTGCATGAGTTCAAGGGTTCGAAGGCCAACAACATCGTCATTCCCCATGGCAAGATGGGCAAGGTGGACCCCGATGGCGGTCATCCCGCTGTCTTCAAAGACGAGAATCCCGCCGCGCCTGCGGATGCGAAGTACAAGGCCATCGTGCGCTCCAATTCGCCGAAGGGACTGCTCGCGCTGAAATCGCCCGACGGCCTGCGCTGGTCGCCAATGGCGGATGCGCCGGTCATCACGGACGGCGCGTTTGATTCACAGAACCTCGCGTTTTGGGATGCGCACAGCGGCCAGTATCGGGCTTACTGGCGCTACTTCACCGGCGGCACCACGGATGAAAAGAACTGGAAGCCCACGGGGGATCGCGCCATCCGCACGGCGACCTCGAAGGATTTTATCCATTGGGAAAACCAGCACGACCTGAGCTACGTCGATTCTCCCAGCGAGCAGCTCTACACCAACCAGGTGAAGCCCTACCACCGCGCGCCGCATTTGCTCCTCGGCTTTCCCACGCGCTACACCGAGCGCGGCTGGTCCGACAGCATGCGAGCGCTGCCCGAACGCGAGCACCGCGAATGGCGCTCCAAGGCCAGCGACCGCTACGGCATGGCCATCACCGAAGGTTTGTTCATGAGCAGCCGCGACGGTGTGAAATTCAAACGCTGGAACGACGCCTTCCTGCCGCCGGGCATCGAACGCCCCGGCACCTGGAACTACGGCCATCAGTACATCGCGTGGCACCCCGTCGAGACGAAGTCCGCGCTCGAAGGCGCGCCCAACGAACTCAGCTTCTACGCCACCGAAAGCTACTGGACCGGCAAGAGCAGCCAGCTCCGCCGCTACACCCTGCGCCTCGACGGCTTTGTCTCCATCCGCGCTCCGATGAGCGGCGGAGAGCTGATCACGAAGCCGATCACCTTTACTGGCAAGGCGCTCACCTTGAACTTCGCCAGCTCCGCTGCGGGTGGCATTCAGGTGGAGATTCAGGATGCCGCTGGCAAACCCATTCCTGGATTCGCGCTCGCCGATGCGCAGCCCGCCTTCGGCGATTCCATCAATCGCACTGTGACTTGGAAAAGTGGCAGCGATGTGAGCTCACTCGCTGGGAAAGTCGTGAAGCTTCGGTTTGTGTTGAATGATGCGGATTTGTACTCGATCAAGTTTGAGTAAGTGGGGGCTGGGGCATGATTTCTTGAGAGAATAGCAATCCAATGTCGCCGATGGAATTGGCGGAGGTTTGTGTCACCGCTACGCGGTTCCACGTGGTTTGAAGGACATGGCCAATACGGTTCCGTGGGTTGGCACCCACGGCTACGGTTGTGCCAGCGCTACGCGCTTCCGGACTTGTCGTGATCAGCCTTGGGAATCGCTCTAAGTCTGATGCATGGAATGAGCCTGTGGCTTCACAGACTCATCCGCACATCATCTTGTCAGTGGCAGCAGGCTTTTACACCTTCGCCAAAATCGCATTGAACGTCGCGCTCGGGCGCAGCGCGGCATCGGCCTTCGCGAGGTCGGGCTTGTAGTAGCCGCCGACTTCGACGGGGTTGCCTTGGACGGCGAGGAGTTCGGCGACGATCTTGGTTTCGTTGGCGGTGAGTTCTTCGGCGATGGGCTTGAAGTGGGCCTGGAGTTCGGCGTCGGCGGTCTGAGCGGCCAGGGCCTGCGCCCAGTAGAGGGCGAGGTAGAAGTGGCTGCCGCGGTTGTCGATGGTGCCGAGTTTGCGGCCGGGGCTGCGGTCGTTTTCGAGGAACTTGCCGGTGGCGGCGTCGAGGGCGTCTGCGAGCACCTTGGCCTTGGGCAGGCTGAAGTTTTCGGCGATGTGCTCAAAGCTCGGAGCAAGGGCGAAGAACTCGCCGAGGCTGTCCCAGCGGAGGTAGTTTTCTTCGAGGAACTGCTGCACGTGCTTCGGCGCGGAGCCGCCGGCGCCGGTTTCAAACAGGCCGCCGCCGTTCATGAGCGGGACGATGGAGAGCATCTTGGCGCTGGTGCCGACTTCGAGGATCGGGAAGAGGTCGGTGTTGTAGTCGCGCAGCACGTTGCCGGTGACGGAGATGGTGTCTTCGCCTTTGACGATGCGCTCCAGCGAGAAGGTGCAGGCGTCAGCGGGCGTCATGATGCGGATGTCGAGGCCGCTGGTGTCGTGATCCTTGAGATACGTCTCCACTTTTGCGATGATCTGGGCGTCATGGGCGCGGGCCTTGTCGAGCCAGAAGATGGCGGGCACGCCGGAGGCGCGAGCGCGTTTGACGGCGAGCTTCACCCAATCCTGGATGGGAGCGTCCTTGGTCTGGCAGGCGCGCCAGATATCGCCAGCTTCGACGGTGTGCTCAAGGAGCACAGCGCCTGCGCTGTCGGTCACGCGGACGGTGCCGTCGGCGGGGACTTCAAAGGTCTTGTTGTGACTGCCGTATTCTTCGGCGGCCTGGGCCATGAGGCCCACGTTCGGGACGCTGCCCATGGTCTTGGGGTCGAGGGCACCGTTCTTTTTGCAGAAGTCGATCACCGCCTGGTACACACCGGCGTAGCAGCTGTCCGGGATGACGGCCAGGGTGTCCTGCTCCTTGCCGGCAGCGTTCCACATCTTGCCGCCGCCGCGAATCATCGCAGGCATGGAGGCATCGACGATGACGTCGCTCGGCACATGAAGATTGGTGATGCCTTTGTCGCTGTTCACCATGGCCAGCGCAGGGCCGTTGGCGTAGGCGGCCTGGATGTCGGCCTCGACCTCGGCTTTCTTGTCCGCTGGCAGTTTGGAAAGCTTCGCGACGAGATCGCCGAAGCCGTTGTTAAGATCGACACCGATTTCAGCGAACGCAGCGCTGTGCTTGGCGAGAAGGTCCTTGAAGAACACACGCACGGCATGGCCGAAGATGATGGGATCGCTCACCTTCATCATGGTGGCCTTCATGTGCAGGGAGAAGAGCACGCCGTCCGCCTTGGCCTTGGCGATCTGGCTTTCGATGAAAGCGACGAGCGCCTTCTTGCTCATGAGCGTGGCGTCGATGATTTCACCGGCTTTGAGCGGGGTCTTGTCCTTCAGCACCTTGGTGGTGCCGTCCTTGCCGATGAACTCGATCTTCACGTCCGTGGTGGCGGCAGGCACGCAGACGGATTTCTCGTTCGAGAAGAAGTCATCCTTGCCCATGGTGCCCACGCTGGTCTTGGAATCAGCGCTCCACTTGCCCATGGAGTGCGGGTGCGCCCTGGCGTAGTCTTTCACGGCCTTCGGCGCACGGCGGTCAGAGTTGCCCTCGCGCAGCACGGGATTCACGGCGCTGCCCATGACCTTGGCGTAGCGGGTCTTGATGTCTTTTTCGGCGTCGGTCTGCGGATTGTCGGGGAGGCTTGGCACGGCGTAGCCTTTGCTCTGCAACTCGGCGATGGCGGTCTTGAGCTGAGGCTGGGAGGCGGAGACGTTCGGCAGTTTGATGATGTTCGTGGTCGGCTCCAGGCAGAGCTTGCCGAGGTAGGCGAGGTCATCGGACTGCTTCTGCGCATCCGTCAGGAAATCGGGGAAATTTGCCAGGATGCGGCCTGCCAGGGAGATGTCGCGCGTTTCGACCGTGATGCCAGCGGGCTTCGTGAAGGCCTGCACGATAGGCAGGAACGAAAAGGTGGCCAGCAGGGGAGCTTCGTCGGTCAGGGTGTAGATGATCTTTGCGGACATGATTTGGAGGGGAATTGAGAGCGTAAGAGCTAAACGAGACCCCGCTGCAACGCAAATCCAAGGTGCGCAGCTTGTGTGCCTGGCGCACTGAAAACAAGAGAAGCGGACCCCTGGGGCCCGCTTCTCCGCAGATGTTGTCTAGGTTTTGCGCAGACTCAGCAAGCGGGCGCAGGCTGCCCCGTGAGCAGCGAGTCGATTTTGTCCATGCAGGCCCCCCAGCCCTGGCTGTGATTGCCCCGGCTTTCGGCCGATGGGAAGCCGGTGTGGGTCAGGCACAGCTCGGTTTGATCGCCGATGGCTTTGAACTCCACCGACACGACGGATTCGCAGTCCGCCCAGTCTTCATCGTCTTCATACTTCCAGGTGTAGGCGATCTTTGCCGGCGGTGTGATCTCCCGATAGACGCCGGTGACGTTGAAAGCCTCATCGCTTTCCAGCCCGCGTGCTTCGATCCGGTAGGTGCCGCCGACGCGGAAGTCGGCGGTGCATGCGGTGACTTTCACGTGGCCACAGCCAAACCATTGGGGGATGGAGTCGGCGGAAGTGAAGGCGGCAAACACGCGTTCGCGGGGAGCTTTGAACAGGCGTGTGAGTGTCAGGGTGTCGTTTTCAGTCATGGGCGTTGGGTTTGTGTGGCAGGCTGGGTGCTATTGGTTAACCAAATGGTTTAATAATCAAGCGTAAATTTCGGCCGTTCATGGTTGCCTAGGATTTACCGCACAGCATCACGGATCGCTGGCACCAGGAGCTCAGCGACGAGCTGCTGTCCGAGGTCATTCGGGTGCATGCCGTCCAGCAGCATGCCCTCAATGGTGGTCTGGTGCTTGGCTGCGAATTCCGGGTAGGCCGCGCGGACATCCACCAGCGGCACTTTCAGCTCTGCGGCGAGCTTGCGCAGCGCGTCGTTGTAACCCGCGAGCGTGGCGGAGTCGAAGCCGTCTTCGGCAGCGGGGTCGTAGGGCGGTTTGCCATACACCTCTTTGAGCTTGGGCGTCCAGCGCAGCGGATTGGTGGTCATGAGGATGACCTGAGCCTGCGCCTCCTGGGCGGCGGCGATCATGCGGCGCAGATTGCTGAGGTATTCGTCCAAAGGCACGCGTGGTGCCTTTGCAGGTGGGTTCCGCCACACATCCACGGCGGAGTCATTGATGCCAAACTGCATCACGACAATGCGTGGCTTGTATTTGAGCACGTCGGTTTGCAGACGCTTGAGCGCATCCCGCGTGGTATTGCCGCCGATGCCCGCATTGTGCACGGCGAACGAGGAGCCGACGCTTTGCAGCATGGTCTCCACGCGTGTGGCATACACCTTCAGGCTGCCGCGCGGGGCGGTGGTGGAATCTCCAAACATGACGATGCCACCGGGCTTGGGCTCTTTTTTTGGTGGCGGGACAAAGACCGGGATCTCACCCGCGCCGAGATCCGCGGTGTTGATCTTCATGCGCAGGCCGCCCTGCATCGTGGTGATCCACAGTTCACCGGGCTTGCGCTCATAAAGATAAGGGTAGGACACGCGACCACCCGGCACGTAATTCGCCGCCACGATGACCGGCTTTGACCAAGTGGCCGTTTCATCGACTGAAAAGGCGAGCGACAGCTCCACCCGGCTGGAGCCGCTCTTCGGGTCATGCCTAGGCGGTGCATTCCAGAGCAGCGCGATGCGGCCATCGCTCAAACGTGCCATCTGCGGGCAGCAGGTGACGGAGGCGATCTTCGTGGTCTGCAGGCCGGTCCACTTCAAACCATCGTGTGAAGTCGCCTCCCACAGAAAGCCTGACTCCGTGCGCAGCAGCAGGTAGAGCGAGCCATCCTTGCGCTCGATGACCGTACCTTCGAGGGAGCCCGCGTGATCGTGGGTGCCCACGCCGTAATCGAGCATATCGCCGCGCTGCCAGCTTTTGCCGAGATCGTCCGAAGCCCACATGACCGTGGCATGCCGCCACTGCGGGATGATTTCCTGCCCCACCAGCACGATGCGCCCCGACTTCATCTGAATCATCGAGTGGATGCAGCCGCACCATGGCGTGCTGAGCAGCACCGGCGTCTCCCAAGTTTTGCCATCGTCCGTGCTGCGGCAGGAATAGGTCGGCAATACGAAAGCCTTCCAGTCCACGCCCGGTTCACCCCAGTGCCAGCCCTTGGGCTCCTTGCGTTCCGCGCCGTTCATCCATGCGGAGATGATGACACCCTCGCGGGTGCGCAGCAGCGCGCGCTCGTTGCTGACGTTGAACTTCGCCGGCTCGGCAAACAAGGGCGTGCTGCTCCAGGTGCGGCCTTCATCTGCGCTACGCAGTGCGTTCTTAGCATCAATGCACAGCACGGCTCCGTCTGTCGTGATGACAAACGGCCCTTGATGCGTGAAGGGCAGCGCCGCCGCCTTGGGATGCAGCTTGGGTGGCTCAGCGGCAAAAGCGGTGGCGGTGATGCCTAGGAGCAGCGGGAGGAGTCTCATGGTGGTTCATTTCTACGCGTTACAACGGGAGCTTGTACTCATGGCGCTCTGGTTCTGCAAGCAGACCAGCAGCACGGGCAATTCCGCCCGTAAGTGCGCCTCCTTTGCGGGCAAGTTCTCTCGTGAACTCAAAGCAAGGTACAGCATCCTCAGTCTGCCATAGCGATGTGGCAAGCTGGCTCGGAAATCGTGGGTTTTGGCGGAGCGCTGATCGACGGGCAGGAGTGCCCATCGTACTTTTCTTCAGGCGATCACATTCTCACCGCGATTCTCCTGCTGCTGAATCGTCACCGGCCAGCCGGGGAATTGATTGGTGGGCTTGCCGTCGGTCGCATCAATGAGGAAACGGAAGGACTCGATGAAGTAGGTTTTCTTCACCGTGTCGAAGGTGATGAAGCCGAAGCCGCTGCCTTTTTCGTGCGCTTTGTCGTAGCGATTCGGTGCCTTGCCGACCTCGGGATTGCCCACGGCATACACGTAGGCCTTGTTGCCGAGACCGTCGATGAACTCGCCCGTGTCTGGCAGACCATGTTTGGGCCGGTTTTCATGCGGCATTTTGAGCTCATCCGGCCGCCACCAGCGCGGATAACCGGCGGAGATGGCGGGCGTGCAGAAGGACCAGTTGCTGTCGCGCTGTTTGTCCACGCCGTACTGCGTCAGTGTGGTGATGTGCTGGTCGCCATTGATGTGGAGCGCCATGGAGGGGCGCATGATGTCCACCGCATGATTGCGCGGCGTCTGCGGCCAGCCGCCGGAATCGAGATCGGCTTTCAGGTATCCATCGGGCCCGCCATGATGCGTCGCCACATTGGCAAACACCGTCTGGCTGAGCACGGCCTTCAGCGTGTGCCCGCGCCAGTCCTGCGCCCACTTTTTGAGGAACTCCTCCTGCCTCTCTCCCAGCAGAACGAGGCCCGGCTTGTCGAGCTTCGACGTGTCAAAGTTTGGATCAGGCACGTGGTCTGCGCGGCCAGCGCCAGTCTCCACATGCTCCGGCCCACTTTTCCACTGACGGTCCGCGATGATCGCGAAGCTCACGCCGCCATAGACCATGTCGCCATAGTACACACTGATGTCCTGCAGCGCCGGCTTGGGATCATACGCATCCGGGTGATGCGCCACGTTGGTCTTGTGCACCGCATTGACCATGCGCGCGGGTTCGATGTAACCGCCCTTCGAGGAGGCGCCCGTATCGCCCACGTCCATCTTCTTGCCGCCCTCGCCCCAGATGTTGCCCTGAAACACATCGTGATCATCCGGCAGGCACAGCGTGGGTGCATTGCGCATGACCTCGCGGAAGGCCCAGCCATGCTGGTAAAACTTGCGCAGGTAGTTCAGGATCGCGAGCTCGGCGGGTTCACGGATGATGCCAAAGCCGCCGTGGTTCTCATAGATCTGATCTCCAGAGAAGAAGACGAGATCAGGATCGAGCTTCAGTAAATTTTCCGCCACGGGCGCATAGGGGAAGCCGTAGTCGTTCTGGCAGGTCAGCGCCGCCATGCGCAGCGGGCGGCCTTCGGGGTTGGCCTTGATCGTGCCGGTCCACTCGTGCAGTGTTGCGTGCATGCTGTTCTTGGGGAACTCCCAGTACACTACCTTGTAGGGCGTGGCCTGCTTCGCGTTCCATTGGGGAATGCGGAAGGTCGCCACCCAGGCATCGGGGTCCAGCTTGGCTTTGCTGAGTGGTTTCCATTTGTCATCCTCCTGCACCAGCAGTACGACGGATGACTCGTCCTTTGCTCCCATAGGGGCGGTCAGTACGCTCAGCTTCATCACAAATCCCTCGTCCGTGCGTGAATCGCTCAGCGAATACATTGACCACAGGAGGGGGCCGAAACGGTTCTCTGGCGTGTGAGTGAAGGCTTCACCATACGTCGTCCAGTTTTGAAATCGGTAGCGTCCAGCACCGGCAGCGCCCGCCTTGGCCTTGTTCTGATTCTTTTTCGCCCCAGCCACCGCACCGGCGGCGAAGTTGTTGGCGATCGACACATTGCCGAGAATCGCATCTGCATCGAATACGTGCGAGACGGTGCCCAACTCTGTGCCGGAGTCCACGGCGTACACTGTGAGTGTCAGCGCACACTTGTCACCTTCAGGTGCGCCCTTGAGCGTCAGCTTCACCTGCGTCAATGCGCTGCCATCTTTGACGGGTGCGGTCTTTGGCCCCAGCAGGAGCGTGTCGCCCTGCCATCCGGCATTGATGCCCTTCTGTACAAAGCAGTTGCTGCGGTATTCGTTGAGCTCGCTGCGAATGCCGATGCGAAAGCCCGCGCCGCCGTCGCTCTTGCCGATTTCCAGCCGTGTCAGTGTCACGCTCAGGGTGAAGGCAGCGTTCCGTGTCACCTGATGTGTCAGGGAATGCACGCTGCGCCCACCACCCATGCTGAGGCACTCCGCACCGCCTTCGCTCACGCGCCAGTCTTCCATGGGATTCGCCCAGTACTCGCCGCCCAGAAACACGCGGTCATGCGTTTCGGGCCAGGGATCCCTGGTCATGGGCTGGGGATTCCTGGGGCTCGGTGCCGTCTCGGCAACCGCGCTGCCGCGGGCACCGAGGCCCATCAGCGTGCCTGCCGTCATCAGCTTGAGTCCAGTGCGTCGGGAGATGTTCCGTTTCATGAGTGCGATGCAACGATGGCAATGGGTCGCGCCCATCATTAAATTTGGCCTTTCGCCTCAACTGCCTTCCGGCGCTTCTGCAGCAATGCGGCGGTAGATTTCCTTCGCGGCCTCATACGCGTGTCTGGCTTCCTCCCGCTCCGCCGGAGCGATGTTTTTCTCCCGCACACGCCAGAGCTGCTCGATGCAGGCGAGGCACCACTGCGCGCTGCGGCGTGAGGCGCGGATGGGTTGTTCTGCGACGATGACGTTCACCGGGTTCGTGTGCAGCTGCGGAAACTGCCGCACCGCCACCCAGCTGCTGCGTGGGATGTCGGCGCTGAAGGTGATCTCGTGCACGTGACCATCGGCAGACACCTCGCGCATGGCCGCGGGCAGACCATTCACGATGAGCTCCAGCTTGCGTTTGCCGCCGGCATACGGCTGCGCTGCGGTGGTGTCGTGATAGTTCACCGTGTCACCCGTCAGACGTGCGCCAGCGACGGGCGTCGCACCCCCATAGGCGATCTCCAGCGGGGTCTCGGAACTGAACGCGGCCTTCACACGCACTTCGACCTTCCCGGGCTGCGTGAGGCGCACTTCACCGCCGGAGGGCTGGCCCGCGATGGTGAAATCGAGCGCGTGTGCATAGCCATCGCTCACATAGCTGCGGCCCTGCGCCATCGCCTCGCACCATTTCTTGAAATCGATGCGGTCGATTTTGCCGAGCTTCACATACGTGCGGCCCTGGCCCACGCGGGTGCCGCTCATGCAGGGGAAATCGGTTTCGCCGGCGGCCTTGAGCGGAAAGCCGCAGTTCATGAGATGGTACCAGGTGTTCCACTCCAGCAGGCGTGCGGTGTCCATCGCGCTGATGAAATCACACACGCCATGCGCGGTTGTGACGAAGATTTCATGGCCGCCCGCGTCGGGAATCGCGACATTGGGCAGCAGGTCCAGCACGCGCTCATGGCTGCTGGTGAGTTCGGCTTCGTTGAGTCCGCCATCGTGATCGGCATCAGTTTTATCAAACGGCTCCGGCAGCAGCGCACTCTGTGCTTCAGCAGCGGTGAGCCGCGCATCCTTGCTGGCATCGTAGAGATCGAGCAGGCGTTTCGCCGCCGTGGCGGAGTTCACCTGCATGCCGCTGCCAGAGTGCGGATAGCCGGTAAATCCGCCCTGCTGCTTGGTCCAGCGCAGCGCGGGCAGGGTCCAGGTGGGCCAGCCTTTGATGCCGTCTGCGCCGGGATACACCAGCTCGCGCAAATTGAGCAGGCACACGTGACCGAGCGCTGCGGAACCGAAGCCGCTCACTTCCATGTCGTATTTCATCTGCGTCAGCGGCTCGCTGAATTGATCGACCTGCGGGCCGAAGAACTGGCGCTGGTAGTCGAAGCAGTAGCCCCATGAAAGCACGCAGCCGACGTTCAGCCCTTCGCCCTTCACCTGCTGAAACATGTGCTCCGGCCGCATGCCTTCGGAGGGGGAGGTGTAGTGCGCGCAACCAGCGGCGTGGATGTGATGATCGCCGCTGTAGTAACCGAAGTCTGCGGCATGAATCCAGCGCGCAAGCTTCACGGGAAGCGTGGTCTCCTTCGCCGCCGGGATCGTCACCTTGGTCTTCACCGTGCGGTATTCCGGGCCGCGCGAGGCCTCCATCGTGAACTCTCCCGGTGGCAGCAGCACGGTGCCGCCAGTGGGGCGATACAGGTGTTTTTGGAAAAAGAAATCTGGCGCGAGACGGCGTGCCTGCGGTGGAAAGACCTGCCCCTGAGCATTGGTGAAGGTCAGGCGTGCCGTGGTGTCACTGCCGTCGAAGTCCTGGATGTCGAGCTTCACCGTCACTGCCGGTGATACCTGGAACAAGACCGGCACCTCCGCGCGGAAACCGAGATCCTGCGTTCCCTGGCCGATGTCGAACACCAGCGTGGCCTCGCGTTTGCCCGCCTCGCTCGAATAGACGAGTGCGATGGCGTATTCGACCTCCAGACCGCTGAGGTTTGCGGTCATCGGCGGCGCATCAAACAAGCCGATCTCCAGGAAACGGTCGGTGCCCAGCGTGTTCTCATTCTCCCGCAGATGTGTCTGCCGCTCGCGCTCCATGGTGCCCTTGGCCACACCAGCATAGGAAGGTCCGGCCTGCGGGCTGCTGATTTGCAGACGTGACACGCTCGTGGCGTGGTTGGTCACTTTGATCAGCACCGGCGTGTAGCCTCCCTGCTGCACCTGCGAGGCCGCCGGTCCACGCTGCGCCTTCACCCGTGATTCGGGGCTGATGTCCACCACGCACAGCACCTGCGGATCCAGCGCGGCCTGTACTCCCGCGCCATCACGCGCCGTGATGGCGGTCTGCAGCTTCGTGCGCAGTTCGTACGTGAGCGGTCTGCCGAGATACTCCAGCGCCTGCATGATGCGCTGAGCGTTGGCCGCCAGCGGCTGGCCTTCGACTTCGACCACCGGCAGCGGCTCTGCGTAGGCTGCAAAGGAGAGCGTCGCGAAAAGGGCGCAGATTTTGTTCATGAACTCTATACGCCACGAACTCACACATCTTGGATCACGGGCTGAACTCCACGACCGTACTCACCATCGCATCCCGTTCATCGCTGACGGTGATGAACCAGGTGTTCGCCTCGGCAGGCGGTTTGGGAGCGGTGATGGTGTTGTCCTTGATCGTGGCGGGGACGGACTTCCATTCGCGTTTGGAACGCAGGCCGGTGTCGGTGGTGTAGTTGAGCTCGGCTTTCTTCAGCGGCACTTTGCTCTCGCATGTGACAGTGACCTGATCACCGGACACACTCGGTGCGCCCGGATTGGGCAGGGCATCACCGCCACGGCATTTCGAATCGATGAACAGGCCGATCTCCTGCGGTGCCCAGCCGGGAGGATGGCCGTGCGGCATCTTGATCTGGATGCGGATGTGTTTTTCGCCGGGGACGGCGTTGTAGCTCTTCATGTAGCTGTCGAGCACGTAGTGAACGTCGTTCGTGCCATTCACGAAGAGGATGGGCACACGGCAGCGTGGCAGCAAGCTGCCGGGATCGTATTCCTTCACCCACAGCGCGCGGTGCTCCGGGTCCAGCTTGTCGATGCTGGGCTTTTGCACGGACTCACCTTCATGCAGGAAGCCGCAGCCATAGACGGGCACGGCGGCTTTGAAGCGATCATCCAAAGAAGCGACGAGGCAGGTTGTGTATCCACCCCAGCTGATGCCGGTCACGGCAGTGTGCTCGGCATCTACCTCCTGGAAGCTGCGCAGCAGGGAGTGCGCGCGCATCACGCTCGCGGCGGCGTGGAAGGGCCAGTCGTCGCTCGTGTCAGGGGTGAGCACGCAGTCGAATTTTTCAGGATGGCCGTGCATCGGGCCGCCATTCGGAAGGCGCGTGCGCACACCGCGATGGCCGTTGCCAATCGCCATGCCGGTCTTGGGATCAAACTCGGGCTCAGGCGGGCGCGAGCCGCTCAGATCCATCGCTATGGCCGCGTAGCCGCGCTTGGCCCACAGGTGCACCCAGTCGGCGAACGCTGTGCCACCGCCGCCGTGAATGAGCACCACGCCGGGGAATTTGGTGCCGGGCTTTACCTCCTGACCTAGCGTGATCGGTGAGGCATAAAACGCGAAGACCTCCGTGTCATGGCCTTGGTACTTTTCACCTGCATAGGTCAGCGAATGAATCGGCTGATCCTGCCGCACCCACTTCATGGCGGGCACGTTATTTTTGAGCGCATCCAGATCCCATGGGCCGACTTTTTCGGCATGGATGGAACTGGCGAGACAAACAGCGGCGGTAAAAAGAGAGAACCTCATGGCGGGAGATCAAACGCTCCCGCCAAGTCAATTCAGCATCTTTTTTCTACCGCTTGGGGCACGCGGTTGTTCTCCTCGTGCCACGGACGGATCACGGCGACATCAAAGCTGGGAGCACGCGAACTCTCCCGAACAAAGTGGCATTCGAATTCATGCTCATGCTTTGGTTCATCGTGGCACCAGTGCCCTCCAGAACCGCCGATACGGGAACCCAGGTTTTGAGATCACTGGACGATTCCACGATGTAGAGGCGTCCGGCCTTGGATTTCCAGCTCAACACCAGTTCGTTGCCGGGTACAGCATGCGAAATGCTGGGTGCCGTCTCCAGTCGGTCCATGGCGGAACGAGGGTCCGTGCCAGCTTTGAACTCGGCAAGGTCGGTCATTCCATCCCCATCGCTGTCAGAGGCGGCCGTGGCGGCGGAAAGACTGCCGTAGAACTGCATTTCCCACCAGTCGGCAATGCCATCGCCATCAGAGTCTGCAATGATGAAGGAAGCCTCATGGATGCGGCTGACTTCCGAGCCTTTGACGGAGATGGCGCGGATTTTGCCACTCCAGCTCATGCGGACGGGAGCGCCGGAGACAAGCCATGGGCTGGTGAAATCTGGTGCCGAGCCATCGACAGTGTAGTGGATTCTGGTGGTGGGATCCGCCGCACCGATGACCACACCCACCGGCTGGTCAAAGCTGCCTCCGGGCGGCGAGAAGGTGATCGCCGGCTGAGCAGCCCATGCGGAGACGGTGCCGGTGGCCGGGCTGGAGATGATCAGCGCATCATCGACCACGGCAGGGCTGCCTCCGCGGTTCAGCGTGGCGATCAATGTGTTGTCGTAGCGGCCAAAGATAAACGTATTGCTGTCAGAGGCGGCGATGACGAGATCATCCGTGACAATGGGCTGCCTGGAAAGGTAGGTGCCGGCCGGTGCAGCATACGTGGCGACGAGGCTGCCATACGTGGCCGTACGGCCCTGCACGGTGTTTCCACTGAG
>CALRWM010000016.1:0-105383 GCA_943371875.1 Prosthecobacter debontii
TTGCTCCACCAGGTGGCGACGCGCTCCCGGAACAATTCCAAGGACGACTGCTGCAGCATTTCAGCCCGCTGTCTCTGATGAAACTGCTGGAGAAACTTTTCGGTGAACCCTTCCTCAGGTTGTTCGAACCGCTTCAATCGAATCAACCGCTGGATGTCTTCGAACTCACTCATGGCGTGCTGTGGATTGTTGTTTCTTCAATGGTGCTGGTAGCGTATTTATTTCACGAAATCTTCAAGATAAGTCTGGAGCAGGCGATGTGCGTAAAACAATCGTGATCTGACAGTCCCTTCCGAGACTCCAAGTATCTTGCTGATTTCGGCATGCTGGAGACCTTGGACATCGTACAAAGTCACCACCGTACGATGATCTTCCGACAGCTTCATCATGGCTGCGTTCAACCTTTTTTGCAGTTCATGGATGTTTACCTCGCGCAGCGTGCCCGAATTTGCCGTGGTGACGCGAATGAATTCGGGATCGTTCTCGATGCCCGTATCTACATCGTCAAGACTGACTTTGTGATGCCTTCCGCGCTTCTTAAGAAAGTTCAAAGTCATGTTCACCGCGATGGAATAGATCCATGTGTAAAATGAAGACTTGCCCATGAAGCGCTTGATGGAGCGATAGGCTTTGGCAAACACATCCTGCAGCAAGTCAGCAGTGTCCTCGCGGTTCGAGGTCATGTTATAAACCAAACCATAGAGCTTGGGCGTGTATTTCCGAACGAGGTCATCAAAGGCACGCGTGTCACCCGCCTGAGCTTTGTCCACCAGGATGCGATCCTCCGCAGAGCTGCTGTTTGGAGCGGGCTGGTTCAGCGAAGCGATGGGGGTCGCTGCGGCGCTGAGTGATGATTCTTCCATTAAAGTAAGAGAAACACTCGTTGACTCAAGAGACAAGCATTTCTTATGGACGCATAAATATCAATTATTTTTGAACGCTCCAGAGGTGGTCCACACAAATTTGCGACCACGTTTCAAGCTGGTCGCGCATGGCATGCAGCTCCGCGAGAGTGTGAAAGCGCAGGTCCTGGATGGCCTCTTCATTGGACTGCACATCGTCGCTGCTGAGGTCAAAGAAATGTACCACTCCGAGGTGTACGCTGCCGACTTCCGTCGCGTCGTCATTGATCAGGCCGATGACTTTCTGCGTGTGCGTGCCGCCGATCACCAGCTCCTCGGCCATCTCACGTTCGACGCCGTTGTAGTACATCGTTTCGCCAAGACCATCCTGCGCTGCATCCACCGGATTGATGTGTCCGCCGATGCCGATGGAGCGCTTCGCCACGAGGCGCTTTTCTCCCGAGCTGCCGCCGCGGGTGTAGCTCAGATAGCGGCCTTCGTGATGAAAGATGGCATATGGGATGAGCTGCTTATGGGAGGGGTCTTTTTCAGCCGCAGGGCGTTCCATGAAGTGATTGGCTCCCGGGGCCAGCATCGCGTGCAAGTAGCGCGTGGCATCGGCTTGGAAGCCTTGAAAACTGCCGAGTTGATCGAAGAGCTGACGGGTGATGACGAGAACGTGTTCCATGTGAAGGCCGGCAGAATGGATGGCGGTGCGGGGTGCGCAACCAATCAATCCAGCAACCACACTTCAGCGGCATCTCCCGCCTGCAAATTTTGTCCGGCCTCCAGCCGCAGCAGAGCATTCGAACGGCTCAGGGACAGCAGGGCATGACTCTGCTGCAGGCCGAAGGGCATGAATTGACCCTGGGTGAGCGTACCGCGCAGATAGTGGGGCCGGTCACCAGGATTCGAGAGCGCGGTGCCAGTGGTGGCGGGGATCAGGCGTGGCTTGAGGTGCGCATCCGATGCGCCCATCATTTTCAGCAAAGCCGGACGCACAAACAGCAGGTAAGTCACGAAGGAAGACACCGGATTTCCCGGCAGACCGAAGACATAGGTTTGTGCGTCTTGGGCAAAGAGAAACGGCTTGCCAGGCTTTACCTTCACGCGCCAGAGGCCGGGCTCGATGCCGAGCGCTTTGAGCGCGGGCTTGATCTGATCATGATCGCCGACGGAAACACCACCGCTGATCAATACGACATCATGGGTCTGCATCAGCTCACGCAGTGTCTCGGTGGTGCTGTGCAGATCATCGCGGCAGTGGGCCTGGGTGCTGATGCGAATGCCCAGCTGTGCCAGCATGCCGCGCAGCATCACGCCGTTGGTGTTGTAAATCTGCCCGGCCAGCAGCGGGCCGGAGCCGGGTGTCACCAGTTCATCCCCGGTACTCAGCACCGCCACACGCGGCAGCGCATGCACAGAGATTTGATCGAGACCCTGGGAGGCCAGCAAGGCCATGCGTCCGGGTGTGATCTGCTCTCCCGCTCGGAGCACAAACTGGCCCTGGCACAGGTCTGCTCCAGCGCGCCGGATGTTTTCTCCAGCGGTGACGGGGTCTGTGCAGAAGATGGTATCTCCTTCCCGCCGCACATCTTCCTGCATGATCACGGCATCGGCTCCGGCGGGAACCGGCGCACCGGTGAAAATGCGAATGGCGCAGCCGCTTTGGAGACGCAGTCCATCATCCAATCCCGCTGCTTGTTCGCCCGTCACCTTCAGCGGCTGGGTGGTCGTGCTCTCGGCGGCGACAATGGCGTAACCATCCATCGCGGATTGATCAAAGGCCGGAATCGGTACTGTGGCCGTCGCATCCTGCGCGGCAAAACGATCCAACGCATCCATCAATGTCGCTTGTCCAGCCGGCAGAGGCGTCACCGCCGCCAGCACACGTGCGAGTGCCTCAGCTTCAGAGATCATCGGATCACAGGCGGCAGTTTGCTCAGATCCACCTCAGGCGCTTTTTCGGGCGGTGGGGCAGGGGCCAACGGGGCCTGCCGCAGTGGCGGCGGAGCCTGAGAAGGAACGAATGTGGGCTGGACCGGTGTCATCGGCTGAAAGGGTGCATCTAGTGGTGGGATCTCATCAGCCTTCATCACCGGAGTCAGAGGCACGATGGCACCCGATGCGGTTGTCGTGGTGGGTGGGGGCGGTGCATCGCGCTTGATCTGATAGAGCACCAGATCGCGAAGCTGCGGCGTTCCCTGCGTGATGTCCGCCGTGATGTAGTTGCCTTTGCGTTCCGGCGTCACCCTGAGCTTTGCATCCGTGCCGTTGGTGCCCTGGGAGATGATCTCGGTCCCTGCCGGTATGTCCACCCGATGCTCACAATTGATGAGCACGTAGTTCTGCTCCGGATTCACCAGTTCGATCACGCCGATCACCTTGGCCTCGCCGACACGCTTGTCCTCAGACGATTTCTTCGAGGACGTGAACTTGTTGGCAAAGTAGGTGCAACTGGACAGCCCCAGCAGCAAAGGGAGGCATAGGTGGCGCAGAAACTTCATGCCCTATTGATGCCGCATCGGCGGCTGGCTGTCCAGCGGCTACCCAATTATGCCCGATTTCGACCTCAGTCGGGAAGCGGAAGCTTCGTATCACCCATGGCAGCGAAGAACGCGATGATGCCCCAGCAAATTTTCTGTCCTGGAGACAAGCGGGGCTTGTCGTCATAACCAGTCACTTTTTTCGCCTCGCCAATGAGAACACCGTGCTCCCAACCGCGTACAGCTTGTTTGGGAACAAAGACGCGTTTGCCATCTCGTTTATCCGTAAACCAGGTTCCATCACGATCGGTTCGCGGCTGGTTGATGCCATAGCCAGTCGGGACATAGGTCGGCGGATTGCTGGCGACTTGATGCCACACCTTGAAGCTGTTCCAATCAGCGTCAGGCTTCGAGCGAGTGGCACACGAAGTGGCAAGCAGTGAGGAAACCAGAAAACACAACCCCCGCATGAAGAATGCCGGAGGGTGTGCTGCGTTCATGACGCTGGTGATTAGATAATGCCCAGCCTCTTCATCGTGGCGCTCAGCTCCGCGACCTTCTCGGGCTCCATGCCGGTCATTGGCAGGCGCAGCTCATCAGTGCAGTAACCGGCCAGCGCCATCGCCGTTTTGATCGGGATGGGGTTGGTGGACAGTTTCAGGAAGGCGGCGAAGAGCGGGTAGTACTTCGTGTGGATCTTCAGAGCTGAGACGTAGTCGCCCTTCAGGGCCAGCTGCACCATCTCGCTGATCTGCTTTGGAATGATGTTCCCCGCCACGCTCACAATGCCGACGCCGCCCACAGACATGAAGGGCAGGGTGAGGCCGTCGTCGCCGGACATGATCTCGAAGTCCGCAGGAAGGATCTGCTTCATCTGGCTGACGCGCTCAGGATTGCCGCCGGCTTCCTTGATGGATCGGATGTTCGGGCAGTTCTCCGCGAGACGCACGAGGACATCCAGACCGATCTCAATGCCGCAGCGTCCGGGGATGCTGTAAAGCATGAGTGGGAGCTTGGTGTTGTCGGCGATAGCTTTGAAATGCTGGTACAGGCCTTCCGGGGTCGGCTTGTTATAGTAAGGCGCGACCTGCAGGGACGCGGTGGCTCCTGCTGCTTCGGCTTCCTGCGTCAGTTCGATGGCCTCGCGGGTGGAGTTTGATCCGGTGCCTGCCATCACCACGCCGCGTCCTTTGGAAAACTCGACGGTCAGTTTCACCACGCGGGTGTGCTCTTCGTGATCCAGCGTGGGGGACTCCCCGGTGGTGCCGCAGGGGACAACGCCCGTCACACCGTTGTCGAACTGGAAGTCGATGATCGATTTGAGGGCGGCTTCATCGACTTGGCCGTTGCGAAAAGGGGTGACGATAGCTGTGTGGGTTCCGGCGAACATAAGGGGATGGGAAGAACAGAGTGTTTCGGACTGAAAACTGAGAATTGAAAACTGAAAATTGGAAATTGTGGCCTCCGCAGGGATCAGCGGGCCTTCTTGGCGGGTGAGTTGGCTTTGGCAGTCACGATGGATTTGCCGATGATGTTCATCAGTTCGGTGCATTCATCGATCAGCGGATTGAGGCGGGAGGTTTTCATGGTGGCCGTCTTAACTGACAGCTTCAGCCAGATGCGAGTTTCACGCAGCTCTTTCAGCACAATGCCGAGTTTGTGGGTGAAGTCATTACGGCTTTCTGCTGCGCAGGCTTCGGCGTAATTGGGGGCTGAAGAGGTGCCACAGCGGATGAGCTGCCCGGAGATGTGCCTGCCTGTCTTGGTGTCCGGCAGCGCCTCCACCAAGGCGCAAATGCGCGCCGCAAACTCAAGGAACCGCTCTTCCATCTCGTCCGCCAGGGCCAACGACAACTTCTGCGCACTCATGCAATTTTCAGTTCCCAGTTTTTAGTTCTCAATTTTCAGTATCGAGGAGTTCTCTTTAAATTGAGACGCTCCCCGTAAACACAAAGTCCGCCGGGCCAAACAGGGTCACATTGGAGTACTCGCTCTTGTCGGGCTCTTCGAAGCCGACTTTGAGGGTGTCGCCGCCTTTGACGAGGACGCTGATGGGGCTGGGTTCGCCGGTGAGTTCGTGATAAATGAGGGCGCAGGCGACCATGCCGGTGCCGCAGGCGAGGGTTTCGTCTTCCACGCCGCGCTCATAGGTGCGGATGGCAATGCTGCCGGGGGCGATGACCTTGGCGAAGTTCGCATTCGTGCCCTTGGGCTTGAAGGCTTCATGGAAGCGCAGGGATGCACCCCACTCGCGCACGGGCACGGCTTCCAGATCGTCCACCATCACCACCGCATGCGGCACGCCGGTATTCACGCTGTGCACGGTCAGTCCGGCACCGGAAACTTCGAGGTGCTGGGAAAGGTTGAGGTTGTGCGGGGCGCTCATGTTGATGCGCACATGCCCGCCTTCGAATTCGGCGGAAATGATGCCGGCGAGGGTCTCAAAGCGGATCTTCACGAGCTTGTCGCCATGCAGGTGGTTCACGAAACGGCCAAAGCAGCGCGCGCCATTGCCGCACATTTCGGCCTCGCCGCCGTCGGCGTTGTAGTAGCGCATCTTGAAATCGCCGTCCGCCGTGGCGGGCTCGACGCAGAGCAGGCCATCAGCCCCGATACCACGATGGCGGTCGCAGAGCTTTTCGATCTGCTCTTTGGTCAGCGCGATGGAAAGGTCGCGATTGTCCAGCATGACGAAGTCATTGCCGGCGCCGTTCATTTTGGTGAAAGAGAGAGTCATAAGAGGAAAATTAGAGGGCTTTGACGGCATCCACGAGAGGCTTCACAAAGGCTTCCACCTTCGCGGCGCAGTCCGGGGATGAGCCGTTCTGCTCAATCAACTTTACGATGGCGCTGCCGACCACGACGCCATCGGCTTTGCTGGCGATCTCGGCGGCCTGGGCGGGATTGGAGACGCCGAAGCCGACGCAGACCGGCACGTCCGTGGCGGCCTGGATGATGGCCACCTGCTCGGCGATGCCCGAGGCGACTTCTACCTGCGCGCCCGTGACGCCGAGGCGGCTCACGTAATAAACAAAACCTTCCGCACTCTTGGCGATGCTGGTGATGCGCTCCGTCGACGACGTTGGGGCGATGAGCTGGATGTGGCGCAGCTCCGGCGTGGGCTTGAGCTCTGGATTCTGCGCAACCTCGTCCGGCGGCAGGTCAAGCACCAGCACGCCATCGGCCCCGGCCGCAGCGGCGTCGATGTGGAAGCGCTCGTAACCGTAGGTATAGACGGGATTGAGGTAGGTGAAGAGCACCAGCGGTACCTGGGACTGAGTGCGCAGCTTCTTGATCATCTCCAGCACCTTGGGCGTGGAGGCCCCGGCCTTCAGCGCTCGGTCGGCCGCCAGCTGATTGACCACGCCATCCGCCAGCGGGTCAGAGAAGGGGACGCCCAGTTCGACGACATCCGCACCCGCACGCTCCAGGGCCAGAACGATGTCGATGGTGGCATCCAGTGTGGGATCCCCTGCGCAGACATAGGCTACGAATGCCTTCTTCTTCTGAGTGCGAAGCTGGGCAAAACGGGCGTCGAGACGGTTGGTGGGGGCTGACATGGGGCGTGGTGTTTAGCATGCCAAAGGCCCGCTGTCGACTGCCGGAATGCCCCCGGGAATCCAAAAATAGGCTGCCTTGGAGGCGGTCCTCGTGGTCAGCGGGCTGCCAGACACGGCCTGGCCGCGAGCGTTCAAGGGTGGGTTTGTGCGAGGACCTGAGGAAGTGCGCGCTTACTGGACGGAGCAGTGGAGCGAGATTGATCCGCATGTGGAGCCGCTGGCTTTTCACGCGGAGGACGATGACCGGATCTTGGTCGAGGTGCATCAGGTGGTGCGCGATCTAGCAGGAGCCCTTCTGGCCGATGAACGCGTGGGACATCGTTTCACCCTTAAGCAGGGCTTGATTCACGGCATGGAGGTCTGCGATCTCCCATAGGCCAACGAGGCAAAGGCCAAGACATGACGGCCGCAACGCCCAAGCAGGCGCTGCAGTGAACCGTTCGAGGATGGATCCCTAGTTCTTGAAATGGCTGGTGATGAACTCCACCAGCTTTTCATCACTCATCGGATTGGAGGTGCTTTGGGAGACGGTCGTCTTTTTGAACTGGGGCGTTTCGGCGAGGTGGTGGACGAACTGCTCCTGAATGGTGCCGCTGCCGGTGATGTGGATCTCGTCCGCGTTCACCAAGTGGTGGTCGATCTCTTTGAAGAATTTGTGAATCAGGGTGATTTCGAGATGGTTCGCCGCATTCTCACTCGAGTTGGAGCCCGGACCTGGATTCTTGGCATGACCAAGGACGGTGAACACGGCGGCAGCGGGGGCGTAGCCGATGATGGTCGCGTGGTGAGTGTCCATCCAGATTCCGAAGCGCTTTTTGATTTTGTCTGACATAGGAACTCAATGACGGGGGAATGGCAGGCAATAGCAAGGGGGCAATGCCCAGGTGGTAGTACACCCCAGTTTGGATGCAGGACGGATGGCATGCCAGCCAAGGCCGGAAAAAATGGATGCAGGCAACGGCGCGTGTGGCATCTGTCGTGTTATCGGCGCTTCCCCGTTTGGCGTCGCTGTTAACGTCGCCAGTCGGCGGTGGCTCAGCTTTCTATGTTAGGTCAAGAAACCAGCGCACATCCACGCCAATGAACCCATTTGTATATTGTGGACTCGGAATCGCCGTTGCCGCACTCGGTGCCTACACGATGGCTATGCAAGGAGCGACTCGCTACTGGGGCGTCCGACTGATGGGTGGTCCCACGGAGGACGACTTGATCAGAGAACGCGTAGCGCAGGGAGTCTCACTAGCCGAGGCGAGAGGCTACGCGATGGGAGCTTCTATCACTAACCGAGGAGTTCAAGATGCCATCACTCCAAAGTCGCAGACCACTCGAAACATATTTTTTGCTCTTGGGCTGCTCATGATGATCGTCGTGGGCATTGTGATGTATCGTTGGTATTGGGGTGTCGCCGGTTTTTTTGGGACATTCATGGTGACGGGATTGCTCAAGTCGTTTTTTCCCGGTCCTGATTCCCGATTTTTCAGAGATATACTCTTGAGTGACATGAAGCAGAGGCAGATGAGCTACACAGCCAAGGGGGACTCTTTGCGAGCACATGCTTGTTCTGATTTGATCCAGAAGTTTGGCGACATTTCACAACCACGTCACGGCCTCAACTAGCACGCACCCACATTTGACGCACTCGACAGAATTGTTTCTCATTGCTATCTAGGAAAAAAGAAATCACAATATGAACATCATTTTACTCTGCGTTGCTTGGCTAATCGGACTCGTTGCCGGATCGTTCTTCGTCATCCAGCCTTTGATCGTTTTGTTCTTCGGCATTCCGTTTACAATCAAGCTCAAGCGGCTGGGAGCCATAGCCGGGAATGGTCCGATACCCATGTATCTTGGCTCGTTGATCGTCATGCCGATTCTACTCTTTCTGATCACTTGGGGTGTTTCGTCGTGGCTGCCGAAGCAGATGGTTGCCTATTGGGTTGGGGTAGGGTTTGCTGTGCTGATGGGACTTGGGAAGTGTGGGGCGACACCTACGAATGTGGGAGAATACATCGAGACTAATTCAAAATTCATAGATCCCAATTTGATCGATCAGATTCGCTCGTCCCTCCAATCGAAGAATCCATAACAAGCGCTGCAGCGAACCGTTCAGGCTGTCCGCTGGCTGCTTCCGCTACTGCTTTTTCATCAAACTCGCCACCATCGCGCCAGCCTTCTGCCGTTGCTGAGTTCGGGGTAGTTAGGCCACTAGCCAAGCCATGCGCAACATCGAAGCCGAATATAAGCAGATCTGCCAAGCCGTGGATCAGGTTAGCGGCGTTTCATTTTACTCCAGCGACCACAAGAAGACCCGGGAGTGGCACATCCTTGGAGCGGTCTGCCAGCTTCTTCCCACGGCGGGCTTTGACGCACCCACGACTGCTGCTGAAGGCGAAGCTCCTGACTTTCTCACGTATCGCGCCGATGGCAGTGAGTGGGCACCGATCGAAATTGTGGAGGTGCTCATGCCGGGCAGGAAGAGGCATGCTTTCTACAAGCAAGCTGCACAACCGGACGCTCCCGATTTCTACCACATGCCGCCACCACTCGAACAGCCGTGGGAACCTTTACGCAAGCAGGTGATAAGCAAAGCCCGAAAGAACTATCCTGCAGGCACCTGCCTTGTAGTTTACCATAACATCGGAAGAATATCGTTCCCCGACTGCACTACTCCGTTTCACGACCAGTTAATTGCTGAGCACGCTAAGCTACCGTTTGACGGACTCGGCTCGTTTGGTCGTGTCCTTATATTGAGTTCGGACATGCAGTGCCTTGTGCAGCTTCATCCTGCAGCAGCCACGATCATACCCAATGAACACAACTAAGCGGCCTTACCATGCTTTGAAGCGAACAGCTTCAGCTACGCCGCTGGTTACCCCGTCGTAGCCGAGCAAATAATTTACCCACCCACCACCTCATCCCCCAGCCGCTTGTCCGGGACGAGGTAGCCCTGCACGTAATCCCGCACTGCTTCAGCCAGAGGCGTGATCTCGGTGCTGAATCCTGAGCCGCGCAGTTTGGTGATGTCGGCGCAGGTGTAGTACTGGTATTTGGACTGCAGGTGCTCGGGCATGTCGATGAACTCGATGTTCGGCTCCTTGCCGAGGGAGGTAAAGATGGCGGTGGCGAGTTCGATCCAGGTGTGGGCTTTGCCGGAGCCGAGGTTGAAGAGGCCGCCGGCGGCCGGGGTTTCGGCGAGGTGAAGGGTCATGCGGATGGCGTCCTTCACGTAGAGGAAGTCGCGCATCTGCTCGCCGTCCTTGTAGTCTGGGCGGTGGGATTTGAAGAGCTGGACTTTGCCGGTGGCGAGGATCTGGCCGCAGGCCTTGTGCACGAGGCTGCGCATGTCGGCCTTGTGGTCTTCATTGGGTCCGTAGACGTTGAAGTACTTGAGGCCGACGATGTTGGGCAGCCAGCCTTCGCGCCGGGCGTGGAGGTCGAAGAGGTGCTTCGAGTAGCCGTACATGTTCAGCGGGCGCAGGGCGTGAATGTCGGGCATCTGGTCGTCCATGCCGTGGGCGCTGTCCCCGTAGGTGGCGGCGGAGGAGGCATAGACAAAGCGCGTCTGATTGGCGAGGGACCACTGGCAGAGCTGCTTGGTGAACTCGTAGTTGTTCCGCATGAGGTGGTCCGCGTCGCGCTCGGTGGTGGCGGAGCAGGCGCCGAGGTGGAGGACGTGGTCAAAATGGCCGAGCTTGCCGGGGCTGTGCAGCACGGCCTGGAGGAGGTCGTTGCCGTCGATGTAGTCGGCAAATTTGAGCGGGACGAGGTTTTTCCATTTCTCGTCGGTGCTGAGGCGGTCGCAGACGACGATGTTTTCGCAGCCCCGGCGGTTGAGCTCCCAGACGAGGGCGCTGCCGATGAATCCGGCTCCGCCGGTGATGAGGATGCGACTTTCCGTGTTTTTCATGAGCCCGTCTGGTAACGGGAAAAACGCTGGGATTCAAGCCGGAGCTTGAGATTGCCTGGTTCTCCGAAAGATCCCTTTGAGAATGAACGGCCTAAGCCGCCATGGCCTCGGGCTGCTGGGCGGAGTGCATGGGGAGCTGCTCGCGCCAGAGGGCGGGGTGCAGGAAGGTACTCCTTGGGTCGCGGTCCCATTCGCCTTCCCAGCCGATCAAGGTCTCCATGACGATGGGATGTGGGCACTGGATGGCGGGGTAAAGCCACTGCTGATCCGCCACCACGAGCTTGGGAATCAAGGCATTACCGTGATATTCGATTTCCCATCCTAGAAGAAGAGGTTCTTCGTCCGTGAAACCGGCGAGTCCCTTGGGGTGCTCCACCCAGCCGACGAGTCCACTGTTGTTCAGGGCGTCCCAAACTTCCCGCATTTCCAGATCCACCCGCACGGCAAAGCCCTTGGTTTTTGCGTGGCCACCATTGACGGGATCACGGCTGACGAGGCCGAACAGAATGCTCGTAGGGCAGTTGTCAGGGACGATATCCACCTGAAACCCAAAGCGGATGGGATGATCCGGCAGCACCAAGCTTCCATAGCTTTGCAGCTGGAAGCCAGAGAATGCGGGATCAGCAGCAGCAGTGGCAATGAGTGATTCCATGGAATTCTAAAAAATTAGGATTAGTTTATTAAAATTGCACTCTGTTATTGAAATTTCAAGGTATTTTATTCAAATGCCTTACTGTTGTCACTCGAAATCTTAAAAACTAACTGTCACAACGAAAGCTGGACGGATGCCACCTGTGTTAAAATTTCTGCCAAAGTTTCGGATTCCTTTCTGCGACGCTATTGACGAAACTGCTGTGCTTGATACCAAATATACCTCGTGGCACTAGCTTCACCGATTAACTGCGTCGAAACCGACCTGACAGCCGATTTTCGCGAACAATTTCTCCTCACCTACCAGCACATGTTGCTGTCCCGGGTGTTGGAAGAAAAGCTTGGTTCGCTCTATCGGGCGGGCGGTCGTATCGTCGGCGGGGTCTATCTGGGCAAAGGCCAGGAGGCTTTCAGTGCCGCGCTGGGGGTGCAATTGCGGAAGGGCCGGGACATCTACGGCCCCCTGATCCGTGACCAGGCAGGCCGCATCGCCTTTGGCGAGCCGATCATTGACACCGTACGCACTTACTTGGGAGCTGTCACCGGCCCCATGCGCGGCCGGGATGGCAACATTCACCGTGGGCGTCCTAAAGAGGGGCACATGGCCATGATCAGCCACCTCGGCAGCCTGCTTTCAGTGGTGGCGGGAGGACTCTTTGCCCGGCGTCTGGCAGGCACTTTGGCCGAGAGCATCGGCGCCACCAGCATTGGCGATGGCGGCACTTCCACCGGTGCCTTCCACGAAGGTCTGAACATGGCGGCGGTGGAAAAGCTGCCCATTATTGTGAGCATCGCGAACAATCAGTACGCCTACTCCACGCCCAACACCCGCCAGTATGCCTGTGAGAATCTGGTGGATCGTGCGGCGGGCTACGGCATCGAAGGCGTGACGGTGGACGCCACGGATCTGGCCTCCTGTTTGAAAGCCTTCCGGGCTGCGACAGCCAGAGCACGCGCAGGCGGTGGTCCGCAGATGATCGTGGGCACGCTGCTCCGATTGGCCGGGCATGGCGAGCACGATGACGCCTCCTACATTCCTGATACCAAGCGGCAGGGCCCCTCCGCACGCGACTGTCTCCAGGTGGCCGAAGATTTCGCCCGCGATCGTGGCTGGATGTCTTCTGCCGATCTGCGCGAGCTCAATGAAGAGGTGCGCCGCAACGTCGACCAAACCGTTTCCAAAGTGTCCAAAGAACCAGCTCCTGATCCCTTCAAAGAAAACTGGCAGGCCCTGTCCTGCGCTGAGCTTGTGGAGGGACAGCACGAAGCATGAGCATCACTTACCTCGAAGCCATTCGAGAGGCCCAGTATGAGGCCCTGCGCGACGACCCATCGGTGTTTCTCTACGGGCAGGACATCGCCACCTTCGGCGGCGCGTTCAAAGCCACGAAGAACCTCAGCAAGGAATTTCCGAACCGCGTTTTTGATGCCCCCATCAGCGAGGATGCAATGGTCGGCATGGCCATTGGCGCGGCGGTGGAGGGGGCCCGGCCCATCATTGAGATGCAGTTCGCCGATTTCTCCTCCATCGGCTTCAATCAGATCGTCAATCAGGCGGCCACGCTCTACTGGCGCACGAACGTGCCGTGCCCCATCACCATCCGCCTGCCTTCCGGCGGCACGGCTGGCAGCGGCCCGTTTCACAGCCAGTCCATGGAGGCCATCTACGCGCACTATCCCGGTCTGGTGATCGTGACACCTGCCACTGTGGAGGATGCCTACTGGATGCTGCTGGACAGTGTGAAGCTGAACGACCCCGTCATCTTCTGCGAGCACAAGTTCCTCTACTACCATCTCAAGGCTGACCAGATCGGCGACCGCGAGCTGCCCATCGGCAAGGCGCGCATCGCACGTCCGGGGCGCCACGCCACCATCGTGACGTACAGCGCCATGGTGCATGAAGCCCTGCGCGCCGCAGAGGAGTTGCAGCTCGATGGTTATCAGATCGAAGTCGTCGATCTCCGTTCCGTGAAGCCCATGGACACGGACACCATTCTCGCCTCCGTCGCCCGCACCGGGCGTTTGCTGGCCCTTGGCGAGGCCTTCCCTTGGGGCGGCGTCACGGCGGAAATCATCGCCCGCGTCACCACGGATGGCTTCCATTTGCTGGATGCACCGCCGATGCGGCTGAACTCCAAGGACACGCCGATCCCGTATCATCCGAATCTCTGGAAGTCGCATCGCCCCACCACTTCCACCATCGCGGCCGCTCTTCGGCGTTTGCTGCGCAATTAAATCAGCCTCCCCGTTTTTCTGCATTCCGTCATGCGCACCATTCCCATCTTGATGCCTCAGCTTGGCGAGTCCATCGCCGAAGCCACCATCATTCGTATTTTGGTCGAGCCAGGCCGTGCGGTCGAAGCAGGCTGCGATCTTTTTGAAGTCGAGACGAACAAGGCCACCATGGCCGTCACCGCGCCCTGCGCCGGGACCATTGGCCAGATCGTGGCCACCACGCAGACCAGCTACGCCGTCGGCTCCACGCTGGCTGCTTTTGAGATCACCCAGGAAAATGCCCAGTCGATTGGCCTTGTCGATGAGCCCAAGCCTGCGACCTCCACGCCGAGCGCGACCCGCACGGGCTCCGAGGAAGTGGAAAATCTGCACTTCAAGATCAGCGATAACGATGTCATTTCCACACGTCAGCCCACCGTCGAGCCCGTCGTTGGCGGCCTGCCGGTGCCTGCCGGTGCCACGGGTGCGAGCTACATCTCCCCACGCATGCGTGCTCGCATGCTGGAACTGGGCCTGAACGCCTCCGATCTCGCGGGTGTTCCCGGCACAGGCGCAGGTGGTCGGGTCACCGTTGAAGATTTCGAAGCCTTCCTGCGTGCGCTGGAGCAGCACCGCATGACGCCTGCATCGCCGATGCGCATCGCTGTGGCGGATTCCATGCGCCGCAGCTGGACGCGTCCGCTCGCCACTGTGGGCAGCCCGATCATGCTGGATGCCATGCTCGCGCATCGCAAAAAGACCGATCCCAAGCCCGGGCCCGCACTCTACGTCATTCGCGCTCTTGCCTTGGCGCTGGCTGAAAACACCGCCTTTGCCGGACGTCTGGTGGGCAATCGCATCGTGCATCCGCTGGCCATCGATATCGGCTTCGCCGTGGAAGTCGATGACGGCGTCATGGTGCCCACCCTGCGTGAAGTGGAAAAGACCCCGCTCGTCAAACTGGTGCCCACTTACAACAAGCTCGTCGAGCAGGCTCGTGCGCGCCGTTTGCCAAACGATGTGAAGCGTCCCGGCATCGCCACCGTGACCAATTTCGGCACCTTCGGCATCGTGTGGGCCACGCCCATTCCGCTGCCCGAGCAGAATCTCGTCCTTGGCCTCGGTGCTGGCAGCAAAGTGCCGCACTGGAGTGAGGAAGTGAACATGTTCATTCCTGTGACTGAAGCCGAGCTGACGCTGAGCTTTGACCACCGCGTGCTCGATGGTGGTGGTGCTGGCCGCCTGCTCAAGCGCGTGGCCGAACTGCTGCAGAAACCCGAACTGCTCTGAGACGGAGCGCGGGCATTCCTGTCCGCAACATTGAAGGCATGCACGACAAACCCACGCTGCGCCAGGCCATGCGGGAACGACTGCGTGCCATGGATGAGGCCACGCGCAGTGAGGCGAGTGTTCACATTGCAGCCCACCTTAAGCACCTGGCCGCCACCTGGCCTGCGGCAATCACCGTCGCCCTCTTTGGCGGATTGAAAAATGAGCCTGATCTCGTGACGTATCTGCTGCCTGCCTTGCACGCACAAAGAGTCCGCACCTGCTTCTTCCAAATCGAACATCAGGCGCTTCAGCCGAGACAGGTGCGTTCCATGGAGGATCTGCATCGTGGCCAGATGAATGTCTGGGAGCCGAATCCGCAATGTCCACACGTCGACATCGCTGAGCTCGACATCATCCTCGTTCCTGGTCTTGCCTTCACCCATGGTGGGAAACGTCTTGGGCGCGGTGGCGGCTATTATGACCGACTGCTGGCTCATCCCCATTGCCGCGCCGAGCGCATCGCCGTTGCCTTCGATGTTCAAATCGTGGATCACATCACCGTCGAGTTTCACGATCAGCACATCCATCAAATCATCACGGAATCCGGCTTGATCCAGCCTGCTGCGTCTGATTAGTGAGCGTTCGTGGTTGATGGCTTTGATTCCAGCCGTTCGTCATGCGTCCTTTTTACTCTCCATGAAGCTCATTCTCGAAATCGTCAGCTCAGGCACCGCCTACCTGGAGAAACGCAAGATCGATGAAGCCCGGCTGAACATGGAACATCTGCTGGCTCACGTCCTGGGTTGTCGGCGGCTTGATCTTTACCTGCGCTTCAGCGAGCCCGTGCCGGAGGAGGATCTCGTGACGCTGCGCGAGCTGCTGCGCCGCCGTGGGGAAGGGGAGCCGCTGCAGCATCTGCTCGGCACCGTCGAATTCTGCGGCCACGAATTTGTGAGCGATCACCGCGCCCTCATCCCGCGTCCGGAAACGGAAACGCTCGTGGAACTCGTGCTCAAAAAATGTGCCACCGCGCCCGCACGCGTGCTCGACATGGCCACCGGTTCCGGCTGCATCGGGCTCAGCTTGTCCAAAGCCTGGCCGCTCAGCGAAGTCATCCTGGCCGACATCAGCGAAGACGCCCTCGACCTCGCCCGGCTCAATGCCTCGCGCCTCAGCGCCAACGTCAAACTTCTGCGCAGCGATCTCTTCGAAAAGATCACCGGCAGCTTCGATCTCATCGTCGCCAATCTTCCCTACATCCCCAGCGCCGAGATCCCGACGCTTAGCGTTGAGGTTAAACGCGACCCAGTTCTTGCTCTCGATGGTGGGCCTGATGGTTTACGCATCGTGGAGCGCTTTCTGAATGATGCGCTTCCGCATCTCAACTCGGGGGCGCTCATCGCTCTCGAAGTGGGGCATGATCAGGGGGCGCCGGTAGCGACGCGTTGCACGGAGCTCGGTTATTTAAATGCCAGCACAGCGCCAGATCTGGCGGGGATTCACCGGTTTGTGTTTGCGGTGGCACCTCCAAGTCATCTGGCAGATGCTGAGCCTTGATGGGTGGAGGCGTAACTGAGGCGCCTTTGAATATGGCTAGGCGTAATTGAAGCAAGATTCATCATGCATGATGGACTTGAAAGTTATCGTACGAGCCATGCTGAAAATTCAAAGGATTGACCAAGAGCTGCTCGAACATCCAAAATATCCCAGGAGGGGTTGGATCGGAGTGGATCTCGATGGCACCTTGGCCATGTCTGATCCCGACGCTGAGCCGCATTGCATTGGCCTTCCCGTGCTGCGGATGATCAAGCGGGTGAAGCATTGGATCGAAACGGGCCGCACCGTCAAAATTTTCACCGCTCGTGCCGGCAATGTTCAGGATGAGGCCAGAATTCATCAATGGTGCACTCGTCACGGGCTGCCGAAGCTGGAAATCACCAATCGCAAAGATCACAAAATGCTCGCCTTGTGGGATGATCGAGCCGTAGGCGTCGTCAGGAATACGGGCCTCCCCATTCTGCCGGGATCGATGTCCTTGTGGCAGTCCGTGCGTCTGCGCTTGGTACAGATGCTAGGTGGCAGTGCTTTTATGGAGGCAGATCGCCGCCAACTGAAGGATTATTTTCCTGTGGCGAGTGAAGCCGGACGGGAATTGTACGAGTTTGGAGGCTAGGTTTTGCCCGAAGCCAGGACCGTGGAGCAGGCTCACGAAGAGAGGTGTCGTTAATCCCCGGCGTTTATGTGTTTGCGCTGGCTCCGCATCTTCAGATAAAGCTCAACGCTGCCTCACAGTTCCCCCATCCCGCCGCGTTTGATCCAGGCGTTGAGTGGTTCGAACTGGGAGACGTCCAGCGTGATGCCGCAGCCGAAGGGGGCGGCGTTCACGCTCTGAAGATCCAGCTTTCCGTCTTCGATTTGCAGGGTGGCGAAGCCCTGGCCATGGCGGTGGTACAATCCGGCGTGGGTGGTGAGGGCTGCGTCCTGGGTGGCAGGGGAGTGCATGCTGAGGCCGAGGAAGTAGTGGTGGCCGTTGCGCTCGACGTGGGTGACGCCTAGCAGGGCCATGACGCTGAGGTCCTGCAGCAGGGCCACGGGGCCGACGTTGGCGAGGTCTTCGCCACTGAGGATGGGGCCGCCGCGAATGCTTGGAGTGCGCTTTTTGAGCAGGGCGGCATTGGCGAGACCTTTGACGATGCCTTTGCAGTTCTTGTGGCTGGTGCCGCGATAACCGAGATCGAGAGCGCGGGGCAGATCCGCGAGGGAGCCGTCGCTTTCATCAATGATCATCCCGGGGCCTTCGGTCCATGATTGCAGGGTCGCGGCCACATCATCGTTCAGTGCTTGTGAGCGATGCAGCGGCTGCTCGATGAGGAGCAGATTTTGGAAGAGCGGTGCGAGAGCTGCATCGGCGCTGAGTGTGGCGTAGAATTCACGGAAGCTGGCGAGGTCGTAGAACTGCTCGTTGCCATCGAGCGTGGCGTGGAAGCCGGAGGGGCAGTTGGCGGTGATGATGCGGGTGATTTCGCGCAGGCGTGGCAGGTCGGTCTCGGGTTTGCCGCAGACTTTGATTTTGAAGTAGCGCAGGCCGTAGGCGCGGATGTTTTCCTCCAGTGTGTAAGGCAGGCCGTCGTCCAGGGTGCCATCGGCGGCGGAGAGAGGATCGCCGAGGCCGACGGTGTGGCGTGCGTTCACATGTGTCAGTGGGGCGGGTGCGATGACATCGGTCACGCGCATGCCACGCAGTTCTTCGCGCACGGCGCCGAGATCAATGCCAAGAACGTCGGAGCGCAGCACGGCATGCAGGGGCTGGCCCAGCGCTTTGCACAGGCCATCGAGCACGGAGCGCTCGATCAAGCTCACGCCGAGGTTGGCGAGCAGCGATGGCACCTCTTTGACCTTCGCCCAGTTGCTTTGTTCCGCGTACAAGTTCTGCCACCAGGCGAAGAAGCCCGTGGGTTTTTCAGCGGCGAGCCGGGCGATGCGTGAGGCATTTTGAATGACCGCGATCATCTCTGCTAGATCGAGCTCAAAGGGCGTGTCCGGATTCTTCGTGAACCACTTCGGCGGCAGGCCTTCGCTGGCGAGTCCGCTCACGGCTTTTCCATCCACGACCAGATTCGCCGTCATGAAGAGGTGCGGCAGCGCGTTCATGCTGGCGATGCCGTACTTGAATGGGAACCGCGTGTGCATGGGCAGCACGTGGAAGTGGAAGGACTCGAGGGAGAAGGTCATGGATAGGAAAAGACCTTTCAATGGTCATGCGGTCAAGGAGTCAAGAGGTGGCGAAATCGATGAATCGTTTTCGTCCTCCTGTTTGTCCTCGATCATGGCGCTCCGCTGCGAGTGGCTGAGCCATCCGCCTTCGACTAAGGCCGTTGCACAGCCTCGCAGTGAATCCGGCGCTGAGGGACAACGCTGGCGAGATCGAAAAGCCTCCTCGTTCCGGCCTACTCCACCAGATACAAAATACGTCCGCAGGCTTCGCACTGAGTGAGACTCTCCGACTGCTTCAGCGACTGGATGACCCCGACGACCACCTTCATGTGGCAGCCACCGCACATGGCGTTTTCCATCGGCACGATGGCGGCGTCACCTTTCTTGATGAAGATGCGGGTGTAAAGGTCGAGAGAATCGGGATCGATCGGCTCGGCCAGTTTGGCGCGTTCGGCGTTGAGGTCTTCGAGGCGATTTTTCACGCCCACACCACGTTCTTCCAGATTTTTGAGTTCCTCGTTCACGCGGACCTGGGTGGCAGCCAGTTTGGCCTGCGCTTCCTTCAGCTTCGCCTTGGCGGTTTCGAGGGCTTCCATCTGCTCCAGCTCACCGTCTTCCAGCTTGGTCACATCGGCCTCGTAGCGTTTGATTTCATGTCCGAGGGCGGCGAACTCGTCGTTTTTGCGCGTCTCGAACTGCTGGTCCTGCAGGCGCTTGATGGAGGTCTGGCGCGTCTGGACATCGAGCTGAATGTTTTTGATCTTCACCTCGACTTCCTTCATGGCCAGATTCGCGGCATCCACGGCGGCCTGATCTCCCGCGAGCTGCATTTTGGCCCGGGTTTGCATCGTGGGGATGTCCTTGAGGTCTTTCTGCAGGGCACGAATGCGCTGGTCACGTTCCTGAAGCTGAATGAGTTTCGTGATGTCTTGAAGCATGTATGTGGATGTAAGCCGAAACGGCGAAGGAGCACAAGCTCTCTATTGTCGGGTTCGGTGCGGGTTTTGGCCACTTGTCCCGCGAAGAGGGCCGCCTCGAACTTCGAACTGCTTGACCAGACCCTTACCCGGCGAAAAGGTACACCCCTTTTATTTCCTTCACTCCTTCAATCCATTCCCACGTGAAACCCACTCTCCTCATCCTCGCTGCCGGCATGGGCAGCCGTTACGGCGGCCTCAAACAACTCGATGCGATGGGACCTGCGGGCGAGGTGGTGCTGGATTACTCCGTCTTTGATGCGATCCGCGCCGGCTTCGGCAAGGTGGTGTTTGTCATACGCCGTGATTTTGAAGAGCTCTTCCGCACGCAGATTGGCTCCAAGTATGCAGGCCGCATTGAGGTGGACTACGCGTTTCAGGATCTGCAGGATCTCCCTGCCGGGTTCACCGTGCCGGAAGGCCGCACCAAGCCCTGGGGCACCGCGCACGCGCTGCTCGCTGCCGAGAAGGTGGTGAATGAACCCTTCCTCATGATCAATGCCGATGACTTCTACGGCCAGGACGCCTTTCAAAAGATCGCAGCAGACCTCACCCAGCCACGTCCTCAGGATGGCAAAAGCCACTTCTCCATGGTGGGCTTCTACCTGAAGAACACGCTCTCCGAGCACGGCAGCGTCTCACGCGGCGTCTGCACCTGCGATGCCAGCGGCATGCTGAGCACCGTCTTGGAAATGACCAAGATTTTCAAATGCGACACCGGCGCGGAAAACCGCGAGGTGGAGGGCGCTTACGTCCCGCTCACCGGAGACGAAGTCGTGTCGATGAACTTCTTCGGCTTCACGCCCGACATCTTCGCGCACCTGCACACCGCCTTCGCCGCCTTCCTTGCCGAGCGCGGCACTGAGCTCAAATCCGAGTGCTACGTGCCTGCTCAGGTCGATGCCCTTATCGCCGCTGGTAAAGCCGATGTGCGTGTCCTCGAAACCACCGGCAAGTGGTTCGGCGTCACCTATCCTGAAGACAAGGCGGAAGTCGTGGCGAGCATCCGCGCGCTGATTGATGCAGGGGAGTACCCGCAGTCTCTCTGGGGCTAAACCCAGGCGCCTTGCACGAGTCGCTCCACGCTGCGCATCGTCGCTCCTTCGTGAATCTTGAGCGCATCATGGCCTGCCTGCGCCATGCGCGCTGCTTTGGATTGATCCTGCAGCAGCGTGCGGCAGGCAGATTCCAGCTCTGCAAAATCAGCGACCTGTTGCGCGCCGCCGTGCTTCAGCAGCAGATTCACGAGAGGCGTGAAGTTCTCCATGTGCGGTCCGAAGAGCACTGGCTTCTGAGCCAGCGCGGCTTCGGCGGGGTTTTGGCCGCCTTCAGCGAGGAAGCTCTTCCCGACCACCACCAGCGTGGCGAGATGCTGCCACGCGGCGAGTTCGCCCGTGGTGTCGATCAGCAAGACGGGCGCACTGGCATCCACGCGTGAGTTGGGCACGCTGCGCAGGGCAGGGGAGATGCCGATGCTTTGCAATTCAGCGCTGATTTCCGCACGCCTCTCCACATGACGCGGCACGATGAGCAGCGCGAGATTGCTCACCTGTTCGCGCAGACGCAGGAAGACGCGCGCGAGTTCGATCTCCTCGCCCGCATGCGTGCTGGCCGCGAGCAGCGTGGGCTGCGTTTCGGCAATGCCTGCCAAAGCGAGCACCGCATGCAGTTCCTCGATTTTGATGGCTGGCACGACCGCACCTCCAGGATCGTATTTGATGCTGCCGGTGAGGTGGATGCGCTCCGCATCGACTCCAAAGCCCTGCCAGCGCGCCACGTCGTCGGCCTCCTGCACAAAGACCTGCTTCAGCATGCGAAAGATCGGCCCGATGAACCAGCTGAACTTGCGGTAGCGGCGCTCGCTGCGCGGAGAGAGTCGCGCATTGACCAGCGAAATGGGAATGCCGAGGCGTGAGGCGGAGGCCGTCAGATTCGGCCACACTTCCGCCTCGACGAGCACCAACTGCGTGGGCTGAATGCGCTCCAGCATGAGACGGCCCACACCCGGCAGATCAATGGGGCTGTAGATGGCCACCATGCGGCCTGCATGCTGCGCCGCCAGTTCTTCAGCGAGCGCATGTCCGGTGGGTGTCGTCGTGCTGAGCACGATGCCGAGGTCGCCATTGGTTTTGAGCAGGCGTAAGATGAGCTTTTTAGCCACTCCCACTTCACCCACACTCACCGCATGCACCCAGAAGCGTTCGCGCTGGGGCAGGGCGTTGATGGCAGCCTGAGTCTCACGGGGAAAGAAGCCGAAGCGCTGGGCGAGATCCTGCCAGCGGCCATTGCGGCGGCGCATCTTGCGGATGGCACCCGGCAGCATCAGCACGAGCCCCAAAGGCAGCGCCAGATTGTAGAGGATGAGGCTAAGCGCTTTCGATGCCATGCGGAAGTTTGCGCAGCCAGACGATGCGGGTGGAGCCGTAATTGCGATCAGTCAGCACCTCCCAGCCGGGCCAGCTTTTCGTTTCGCGGTTGAAGTGGTGACTTTCCAGAATGAGGTGGCTCTCCGCGTGCAGCAGTGTCGGGAGAGCTTCTTCGGCGAGCAGTTTGGCAACGAAATCAGTGTCCGCATCGCAGTGCGTGTACGGCGGATCGGCAAAGATGAGATCGAACTGTTTGCCGTCGCGTTGCAGCAGTGGCAGCATGGTAAACACATCCCCATGGCGCACCGTGGCACCCGTGAGGCGGGTCTTGGCGATGTTCTTGCGGATCACCTCGCAGGCCCCTTTGTTCTCATCCACAAACATCGCCGAAGCCGCGCCCCGGCTTAGGCATTCCAGGCCGATGGCACCTGTGCCGGCAAACAAATCCAGCACATGCGCCCCCGGAACGAGCTCCCCGAGCATCGAGAACACAGCCTGCCTCACCCGATCCTGCGTGGGCCGGGTGACGGTTTTGGGGACTTCGAGAGCGAGCCCTCCTGCACTGCCAGAAATGATACGCACCCAGTTCCTTTAGCGGTGGGCTGGAGGGATGCAAGAAGGGGCTGCAGCGGGAGGAATGGACAATGGAAAAACACCTGAGTGCAGGTGCAGTCGAATCGTCGTGTGTTCTGGCTGCTGGCAGGCTCGCCTTTGGCCTAAGTAAAGAATCAGCCGGGTAGCCAAATCAGGCTTCCGCCACACGAGTTTTCTCGACAGTAGGCGATTTGGCTATTATAATTAAAGATGGAAAATATGGAAAAAGCTCTCCATTCACCATTCGGGTTCAACGACTGCGCCCCTGCTCATACCGCGAACCGGAAGCCCAGCACCTTTCCTCTGATTCAGACGGGATCCATCCATCAGCAAGATCTCCAGCCAGCACCCATCAATCCCGATTGGATTCTGGAGGGCAACCCGATTGCCCGGGCCACCACCTTGGCGATCGCGGCGGACAACACACTTTCCTGCGCGGTCTGGGAGTGCCAGGCGGGCAAATTTAAGTGGGTGTTTGGCTTGGATGAGATTGTGCAGATTCTGGAAGGCGAGGTGGTGATCGAAGAACAAAACCCAGGTCGCAAGGTCCACACCCTGCGTGCCGGTGACACGGCCCTGTTTCAGGATGGAATGACCACCCTGTGGACGGTGCCCAAATACGTGAAGAAGTTCGCCATTCACCGCACCATTCCCCGTTCCTTCGTCTGGCGCCTCAAGCGCAAAATGCGTCATCTTCTCGGGCTGGCGACGAAGGCTGGCCTAGGCTGCTACGGGGCCATGGTCCATTTTGAGACTGCCGTGGAGACACTGAGCATGGCGTGATTCGGAGCGCGCGCGCGGAGAACCTCGCCTGCCGCATCCGATCCTTCGGCATCCCTTGGCCGTGAGGGCTTTTATTGTCAGGGCAATGAATGGATGTCTCCAGCGAGAAGCGGTCCGCACACTTCGTGTGCGGTTTCCGCCGGGTGGACACAGCGATTTGACCCGGCTGCCAAACCGTCTATTCTCCCCACATGATTCCGATGGGCGACATCCAGCGCTACTGTGACGGCATTGCTGCTGCATTCAAACCGCAGCGCATCATCCTCTTCGGTTCCTATGCCTATGGCAAACCCACAGAGGAGTCGGATGTGGACGTGATGGTGGTGATGCCAAAGCAGCGCTACCGCCGTGACCTTGACACCCGTGTGCGTCGCAAGGTGCCTGCGGGCTTTCCCGTCGATGTGCTGGTGGAGCCGGATGACAAACTGGCGCGCCGTGTCGCTGACCGGGAAAGTTTCATTTTGGATGTTACTCAACGAGGCAAGATCATGTATGAAGGCAGCCACGAGTGAATGGATAAAAAAGGCCGAGTCGGACTATCAACTGGCCGTGTCACTGATGCGTCGGCGCAAGCCGCCCGTAAGGGATCAAGCCTGCTTCCTCTTTCAGCAGGCGTCTGAAAAATACCTCAAAGCAAGGCTGGAGGAGGCGGGAGCGAATGTTCCCAAGACGCATGATTTGGAGATGCTGATCCAGTTGTTGAGCCCTGTCGAACCGCTGTGGACCTCCCTTGTTTCCTCTGCGCAGCAGCTCACGCGTTATGCAGTGAGGTTTCGGTATCCGGGATATGAAGCTACCGCCCAGGAAATGAAAACAGCCCAGAAGGATGCCAAAGCAATCCGACAAGAAGCACGGCTTGCGTTGGGGCTGTAATGGCGCAGCGAGATGGGGACGAAAGGCGGGAAACTATCGCCATAGAGGGAGGAGTTTTGTTACCCAGATTAGTGCATCTGGACCGTGAATCGCACATCCTATTGCGAGTATTGGACGAGTTAGTGAACAGAGAATCGCTGGCAGGTGTGGCCCGAGTGTTTCGATGTAGCGCCTATGCTGCTCAGGTGTCCAAGGGCGATGTTTCGTTTTCATCGCAACTCAACTATGCACTTTGGTATTAAGGGCAAGAGGTTTGTCATTCCCTTGGCAGGGACAAAATTTCGGAGGGACCTCTTTTGCTTTTCATCGCCGAATTAACCAGACAGTGGGGGCCATAGGTCCCTCACTTCCCGTTCTTAAACACATACAGCACCCCGTCATCCGCTCCAAACAGGACGTAGTTCCCGGCGACAGCCGCTGACGTCTTCACCGGGGCACCGATTTCGTTGTGCCACACCTCTTTCCCCGTCTTGAGATCAAGGGCGTAGATGTAGCCGTCGTCGCAGCCGAAGAGGGCCACTTTGCCGGCGCAGATGACGGCGCTGCTGTCGATGCGATCACGCGCACGGAATTCCCAGAGCTGCGCGCCGGTGACGCGGTCGATGGCGTGGAAGCGTTTGTCTCTGCCGCCGACAAAGACGCCCTTTTCCCAGATGGCGGGCGCGGCGTAGTATTCGAAGTCGCGCTCGCCGTATTCCCAGACCTTGGTGCCGTCGGCGATGCGGTAGGCGCCCACGCGGTTGCCGTAGTGGCTGACGTAGATGACGCCGTCGGCGATGGCGACGTTGTTGCCGATGTAGGCCCCCACTTCGATCTGCCGCTCCTCCTTGCCGGTCTTCACGTCATGCACATGCAGCACGCTGTCGCAGCCGCCGAAGACGACCTTGCCGTCTCCCACGGCGGAGCCGCCATTGATGTAGTAGCCGGTTTCAGCAGCCCACTCCTTCACGCCCGTCTTCGCGTCGAGGCAGTAGATGGAGTAGTCGTAGCTGCCGATGATGATTTTCTGCGTCTTGGTTTCGGGATTCGTCCAGACATTGGCGGCGGCGTGGATCTCGGCCTGCGTTTCAAACTTCCAGACTTCCTTGCCGGTGTCGGCGTTCCTGGCATACACGAAGCCATCCTGGCAGCCCACGACGACGAGTTCGCCAGCAAAGGCGGCGGCGCCGTCAAAGGCCCCCTTGGCCTCGGCCTTCCAAATCTCTTTGCCGGTGACGAGGTCGAGGCAGAAGAATTTGCCGTCCTTGCTGCCCAGATAGACCTTGCCGTTGCGCACGACGGCGCTGGAGACGAGCATCTCGGGCTGCCCCTTTGGCTTGTCCATGAGCTTGAACTGCCAGGCCAGCTCCAGCGGGAACTTCAGCTCGACGGCGGAAGTGCCTGTCATGGCCGCGTTGCCACGGGAGTCCGGCCAGTCTGCCGTTTGGGCATGCAGAAGGGCGGGGAGGAGGAGGCAGAGGAAAAGCGAGGCACGCATGAGTTTGGACTGTGAAACTGCCATGGTGTGCGCTTTGTTGCAAACAAGCCGATGTCTGATCACGATCTCCAACAGCCGCCGCCCATTCCGCCTGACCTGCGGTGTGAGTATGAGGAGCGTCCGTTTCAGAACTGCACGCGCTGCGGCGAGTCTCTGCCGGACTTCCCCGGGGGCTTTCAAATCTCCAAGGCCTACAAGCGCGGTGAATGCGTGATGGAGTATGCTCTGTGTGATCACTGCCGCTCGCAGATGATGGAGGAGTTTTCCCAGGAGTCGAAGAATCGGCTGGCGCAGTTTCAGGACGAGCAGGTGACGCTGGAGCGCGGCCTGGAATCGTGCGCGGTATGCAGTGCGCGGCGTGATGAGCCGGGCATGGAGGATTTTGTGATCACCGGCGTGTGCGAGGGGCTCTCCCTGCTGCACAGCGTGATGATCTGCGGCAAGTGCGGTGACACCGTGCAGGGCTTCATCTCGGTCAAAACGCGAGACACCTGGCGGCGCTTTGTGGATGACAATTTCCCCGGGCCACCGCCCATGGACTCAGTGCCGGAACCGGTGGCGATTTATCGCACTCCGGTGCCGGTGATCTCCAAGGCGTGATCGGGACAGAGTTGGAACTCCACCTCCCGCTCAATGCCCGCAGTTCTCGCCTTCGGGATCTGTGTCTTCGACCTTGGCGTTGGCTTTGAGCTCCTCGAGCAGGGTGTTGAATTTTTTGTCGCGATACTCTTCGAGGAAGCGGTTTCTCACGTCGGCCTTCACTTCATCAAACGGACGCGCCACGGACGGGCGGCGGCCGGTGACGGTGCAGACATGGAAGCCGAGCTGGGTGTTGAATACGGGACTGATCTCTCCCTCGCCCATGGAGAAGGCGATGGTTTCAAACTCCTCCATGAACTCGCCGCGCTTGAACCAGCCGAGGTCAATCTGCTGCTGCTCGCCGGAGCGGTGCTCTTCCGCGAGCTTGGCGAAGTCTGCCCCGGCAAGAAGCTCGGAGCGGACATCGCGCATCGCCTGATAGATCTCCTGACGGCTGGTCGCACCGGAGAGGCCTTTGGTGATGTGGGAGGCCTGGATCTCTTCGTCGGTCATGTAGTGATTGAGATTGGCCTCGTAGCAGGCTCGCAGTTCGGCCTCGGTCGGCTCCGGCTCGGGGGCGTAGATTTCCTGCAGCGTTTTGTCCAGCCGGACACCGCCTGCCACGTTTTCGCGGACGAGCGCCTCGTCTTTGACCTGCATGCCGATGTTCATGTAAAACTGCGTTTCGCCACCGGCTTCGTCCATGAGCTTCGTTAGGCGTGCCGTGACGTCCTCCTCAGAAACCTCGGGGTGGCGGCGGCGGCTTTCCTGACCCAGGAGGGCGCGGGAGATCAGGTTGTCCTTGGCGATGCCGCGGAATTCTGGGTCACGCTCACAGCAGGCCACCTGGAGGGTGCGCTCGTAGTGACTTTTGATGTGGCGGAATTCCGCTTCAATGATTTCGTCGTCGATGTGTTCGCCGTTGATGATTAGTGCCATATGGGCCGAACATGGAGCGCGGCGCGAAGGGCGCAAGGTTTGACAACAAACCCGGGGTGGCCTAGATGCAGCGCGCCATGGTTGCTTGGTCCGGCATGAAAACTGCGGGCTGGTCTGGCGTTCCTTCACGATGATGAGATTGATCCACCTTTTGATGACAGGGGCGGCCGCAGGGCTGCTGGCAAGCTGTGCAGCGCAGGGAGTGGTGCGTGCCATCCCGGTCGCACCCAATTCCCAGCACATGTATGCCCAGGGGGACAGTGCGCAGATCATGCCGGTGCTGCTGCCAGAGCGGACCATGCTCGTGGCCACCTCCGGTCCCGCGATCCGTGCCTCCTCCTATCTGCTGCTGGATGCGCGCACCGGGCAGCATCTGGCGGGGCGCAGTTTTGAAACCGCGCGTGGGGTGGCCAGCACACAAAAGCTGGTGACCGCCCTGGTGGTGCTGGATGCAGGAAATCTCGACAAGATGGTGCGCGTGCAGTCCTCCGACGTGGCCGTGGAGCCCACGCGGCTGGGCATCAGGCCGGGTGAGGTTTACTCGCGCCGTGAACTGCTCTATGCTTTTCTAGTGAAGAGCGCGAACGATGTGGCCAATGTTTTGGCACGTGACAACGCTGGCAGCATCAGCGCATTCACGGCCAAAATGAATGCCAAGGCGCGCTCGCTGGGCTGTGCGAACTCCAATTTCAAAAACCCCCACGGCCTCACGCTGGGCGGGCAGTACTCCACCGCACGTGACATGGCCCGGGTGGCCATGGCGGCGTATCGCAATGCCGTGATTCGTGATGTGGTGCGGCGGAAGTATTTCAGCTTCCGGCGTGCGGACGGGCGTGTGGTCACGCTCACGAACACCAATGAACTGCTCGGTGCCATGCCGGAGTGCAACGGCATGAAAACCGGCTACACCGTGGCCAGCGGGCGCTGTTTGATCTCAAGCGCCACCAGCGGCGGGCGTGAGGTGATCCTGATTCAGCTCGGCACCAAAACGAAGTACATCTGGGAGGACGCCCGGATCATGATGAGCTGGGGCCTGCAGCGGCTGCGCTCCAGCGGCGGCATGACGGCGGCTGTGTGGTCGGGAAATTGACCAACCACAAGTTGCGGCGGTTCATTCCAGCCGCCAGAGTGCCTACCCTTCATCAACGTCCAGCCTATAATGCCGGCCACCACCCTCGTCTGTCCTCACTGCGAAAAAACTGTCGAAATTCAGGTTTCTTCAGTGACGCGCTCACGCCCCTGTCCTGAGTGCGGGCAGATGGTGATGCTCCAGATGGCGGAGAAGACCACCAAGACGAAGCGCCGTGCCCTGCTGATGACGCAGAATGAGCCGGCCAGCACACCAGCTCCGATTTCGAGTCCGGCGGTTTTCCAGGAGCCGCAGCCACTGCCCGGGGATGCCTTTGACCGCATGCGCATGGATCCCGAGATCCAGAAGTTTCGGCGGAAGTTGATGATCGGCGCGGTCGTGGTGGGCCTCATCGTTGTCGTGCTTGTGGTCTGGAGCCTGCTGCCATCACCGGCCAAGAAGGCTGAAACGCTTGCGTCCAAACTGGCCCAGGCGGGGGATTCGCCATCACAGAATGGCGGGAAGATGGTGCTTCCGCCTGACGTGGCACTGATGCAGCCTGAAGAGCCGCAGCCCCAGGTGAACTCTGGCAATCTGGTGTTTCGCCCACCAGGCAGCGAGAACCTCAAAACCGCCAGCGCCCTGCCCAAAGTGACAGGAGGAGATCTGGCGAAGCTGGCTGCTGCGGAGGAAGTGATCGGGAAGTTTCTGGAAACTCCCACTTGGAAACAGCGCGTCCTGCTGGTGCGCGACCGCCTGCGCGTGGCGCCGCTGATGAGCCTCTACTATTCAAAAAATGCGGATGGCCCGCAGGTGTTTGATTCCATCGTTGAGGCGACGGAACTCTCCCCCAAGTTCAGCCAGCATGTGGTGGTGTTTGAAGGAGGTGGCCGGCGTGTTGCCACCGTGGAGCACTCCACGGCAGGGCCGCGTATGGACTGGGAGTCCTTCGTGGGCGCAGGGGAGATGGGATGGTCGGATTTTCTTGAATTGAAACAGGCCGCCCCGACGCTCTTTCGGGTGCTCGTTTCTCCTGCGGGGCACTTTGAAAATCAGTTTGGGGATCCCTCCAAGCTCCAGTGCTACAGCCTGCGCAACATTTCCGAACCCGGGGCCAAAGTGGTCTACGGCTATGCCGAGAAGGGCGGCCCGATCGCCAAGGCGCTGGATTACCAGCTGCAACTCAGTGAGGACGCCACCGTGCCGATGATTTTGCGGCTCAAATTTCCTCCGGACGCACCGGTGGATTTTCAGGTGTGGATCAGTGAACTGGTGCAGGCTGGCTGGGTGACCCCCTGATCACTGGAAACAAGATTTGCATCATTTTACGCAAGATATGCAAGAACCCTTGAGGGGCCCCGTAATTCCTCTCGAATCCAGCAATAACACCCCTCTCTGATTTTATGAAAATGCACTCTCTCTGCCAAGGCAATCACCTTGATCTGCGCTCCGGAGCCAGCCGTCGTGACTTCCTCTACGTCGGCATGCTCGGCGGCCTCGGCCTGACATTGCCTGAGATGCTGCGCCTGCAGGCTGCTCAGGTCATGCCTGAAGTGGAAACCTTCAAGCCCGTCGCTGACTCGATCATTCACATCTATCTTCCAGGTGGCATGGCCCAGCATGAGTCCTGGGATCCGAAGCCTTTTGCCTCGCCTGACTATCGCGGCCCGTTCACTCCGATCAAGACCTCCATCCCCGGCGAATACGTTGGTGAGAAGTTCGCGTACATCGCCAAGATCATGAACAAGCTCACCGTCATCCGTTCGATGACGCACGGTGAAGCCGCCCATGAGCGTGGCACGCACAACATGTTCACCGGCTACCGCCCAAGCCCGGCGATCAAGTTCCCCAGCTTTGGCTCCGTGATTTCCCACGAACAGGGCAGCCGCAACAATCTGCCTCCTTATGTGGTGGTGCCAAACATGGTCGCTCCTGATCAAGGCACCGGCTACATGAGCAGCGCCTTCGGCCCCTTCGCCCTCGGCAGCGATCCTGCTGACAAAGGCTTCACCGTTCGCGATCTCCTCACCCCGAAAGACGTGGATGAGAAGCGCTTTGACCGCCGCCGCAACCTTCTGGGCACCGTGGACGAGCACTTCAAAAACGTTGAAAAAGCCGACTCCATCAGCGCCATGGACAGCTTCTACCAGGCCGCCTATGGCCTGATCAGCAGCAAGCAGGCACGTGAAGCCTTCGACCTCACCAAGGAATCCGACAAGCTGCGTGATGAATACGGCCGCAACACCGCCGGTCAGCGCTTCCTGCTGGCCCGCCGTCTTGTCGAAGCCGGTGTCCGCATGGTGTCCGTCAACTACGGTGGCTGGGATCACCACTCCAACATCAAGGACGCCTTCAACGGTCAGGCTCCGAACTTCGATCAGGCCTTCGCCCGCCTCATCACCGACCTCTCCGATCGCGGCATGCTCAAGCGCACGCTCGTCATGGTCAGCTCCGAATTCGGCCGCACACCGAAGATCAACGGCACCAATGGTCGAGACCACTGGCCACGTGTGTTCTCCGTCGCCATGGCTGGTGGCGGCATGAAGGAAGGCTACATCCACGGTGCGTCTGACGCTCTCGGTGGTGAGCCCGACCGCGATGCCGTGGGCCCGGAAGACCTTGCCAAGACTATGTACCGCCTCCTCGGCATCAACAGCGAGAAGCGCATCATGGCCGACGGTGGTCGCCCGATCGACATCGTCAACGGTGGTCGCATCCTCACGGAAGCCCTCGCTTAATTCGAGGTCGCCAACTGATTTAGAGAACCCGGACAGCGATGTCCGGGTTTTTTGTGTCTAGGCACCGCGCCAGGCCTCCGCTCCTCTGTAATCGTCCTAGTCCTCCTGCTCGAACTTGTCCTTGATCCCAGATCGTTTCAGGCAATGCGGGGTTCGATCAATCCAACGTACTTCAAGCGGTTCTCCCTCTCTCCGTCAATGACGAGCGATCATGCCCTTATTTCTCTTCGATGAGAGGGTTGCGGTGAGGTGGGCCTCAGGCGCGCGCCGACAGCCTGGGATGACCTCTAACCCAAGTCTGCCAGCGCATTTTGCGCTTAATCAGTTCAGCGTGGGCATAGCTATCTTGTAAAAGAACGCCAATCAAACGACAGTACCCACCCGTGAAGACTACCGCTCACCCAGACAGCTCAAAACTGAAGCATCGGCTGAAGACCATCGGCCACATTTGTGATGTGAGCTGCAATGAAACGCTGTACCGCTTCGTCAATCCCACATACTCAAAAGCCGCTGACATTGTGAGCGGTGCCGGTGCCCTGCACTCCTCGGGCAGATGGCACACCAAGGGAGCTGCCAGACTGAGCTATACCGCGCTCACGCCGGAGACCGCACTGGCAGAAGCGCAGGCTCATGTGCGTTATTACGCGCTGCCGCCCAGCAAGGCTCTTCCTCGCACACTGGTGGCCCTCAAGTTCAAAGCTAGGCGCGTGCTTGATCTGCGGGACGGAAAGGTGCGCCGGATACTGCACCTCTCCGAAGACACCATCCGCCATCTGGACTGGCGGGCGGAGAACCAGTCGGGGCAGGAATCCATCACCCAGGCTTGGGGGAAAGCCTTCGTTGACGCCGGTTTCGAAGCGGTCATCGTCCCGAGCGCCGCAGATTCCTCGGGCGCGAACGTACTCGTTTTCCCTGAAAATTTGCTGCCTGGTAGCCAGTTTGAAGTGGATCAAGAAGTGATATCACCTTAACAAATCCTGCAAATTTGCAGGATTATTATTGCGCATCCTGGGCATCAGAGGCATGGTTGCTTCATGAGAAACGCCGCAACCCAGAAGCCAGTGACTTGGCAGCAGGCCAGGGAGAGCGGGACCGCGTTGTTCGTGTGGCGCAGAAACATCGGTTTAAATCGGTGTGTCTTTGCGCGGCTATCCAATTTTTCGGAGCGGACCCTTGCCACCTATGAAAAGCAAAAAAAGCTTTCAGCTCCAGTGCAGGCTCAGGTCACAGAAGCCGTGCGCCTTGTGAAGGCTTTGCTGGAATTGATCCCGGCGGAGGATCTGCCTGTATGGTTGCAAAAACCCAATCCAGGCTTCAAAGACCGCAGCCCTTGGACGCTGATCGAGAACGGTGAAAGAGATGTGATCTGGGAGATGATCCATCAGACCCGCCATGGAGCCTTTGCCTGACCCCGCCTCTGAAGAACCTCAGCAGATAAAGGCGGTAGCTGGAACAGATGAGTATTCACGCCAGATGCCCCAGCGCCAGCATGCCGTAGTAGGTGTACTCGCAGTCCAGCATGTCATCGGTCCAGTTGCCGTGGAAGCCGCCGGTAGCACTCCAGAGTGAATCGACAAAGTCGAGGCAGGGTTCCTTGAGCCGGGAATAATCCGCCTGCACCGCATCCAGAGCATGCAGGGCCACAGCGGTGGAAAGCAGGTCGGGCAGGGGAGCGGCGGGGAGGGCAAGGAAGCCGCCTGCGGGCAGGCACTGGCGCATCAGCCAGTCCACCGCTTCAGGGGGCGGAGGCATGTCCATGTGGCGGTGCAGAGCCACCATGGCCGCCGTAGCCGTCGTGGAGCCTACGGGGATGCCGGGCTCGTTGGACCATGCGCCATCCGGTGTGCGCAATCCGCCCATGCATTCCACCAGCCGCCAAGGCTCGGGCGGGATGCCGCCGAGATCTTGATAGGCCCCCCAGGCCAGCAGGCAGCCGTAGGCGCTGCCCTTGGCCCGCTTGGGTGCCTGATGGTAGCCGCCGTCCGGACAGCGAAAGGACTCAATGCGTGCCGCCAGCGCCTCACGTGAGGCCATCGGGAAATCCTGCATGCCTGCATTCGCCCAGCAGCGTGCCAGGCAGCACAGATGTACAAAGTCCTGACGCTCCCCATCGCCAAACGGCGCCAGCCAGGGTCGCACATCGGGAATCGTGGCGGCATCCACGGACAGCGCCTGCAGGCCTTCCAGGCCAAACACGGTGTAGTAGAGGTCCGGCTTGTCGTTGCGATCCAGGAAGCCGCCCTCAGGGGACAGGCGTGAACGCAGGAAGGACTCCACCAGCTCCGCCGACTCACCGAGGAGTTTGGGGGCCAGGCGTGCGACTTGCAGCATCTCAAGACGAAAGGACATGCCACGCGACTTACCCGAAGCCCGCCATGTCGCCAGAAGAAAGTCATTTTCTCGCTTGAGTATTCTTAGGCTTGGTCAAAACTCTCGACCCGGTTAACCCGACTCCTTTGCTCACGTGGCGGAATTGGTAGACGCGCTAGATTCAGGTTCTAGTAAGTAACATTGTGCTGGTTCGAGTCCAGTCGTGAGCACCATCCAGCGGCAACAGTGCCGCCTCGGGTAACCGGTAAAACAGAAAGTCACATGCAAGACGCAGGATTCGTGAGGCAGGCATTTGCGGGAATCGCATCGCGTTATGTGCTGGCGAATCATGTCCTCAGTCTCGGCATCGATTGCCTCTGGCGGCGCACCACGGCCAAGCGCATTGCGGAACTGAAACCTCAGCGCGTTCTCGATCTCGCCACCGGCAGCGGGGATCTCGCGCAGGCCATCCAGGCCGCCTGTCCGCAGGCGAAAGTGCTGGGGGCTGATTTCTCGGTGCCCATGATGCGTGAGGCGCAGAAGCGCCAGTTCAGCAGTCTCGTCGCCGCAGATGGACTCGCCCTGCCTTTTCAGGACGGCGTCTTTGATGTGCTCACCGTCGCCTTCGGTCTGCGCAACATGGCTTCCTGGCCTGCCGCCCTGAAGGAAATGAACCGTGTGCTGCGGCCCGGCGGTCGCTTGTTCGTGCTCGATTTTTCCATTCCGCGCATTCCCGGCATCCGCCAGTTGTACCTGTTTTACCTCAAACAGATCATGACCCGCGTCGCCGGCTGGATCACCGGCAAACGCGAAGCCTACGTGTACCTCTGTGGTTCCATCGAGCGCTTTCCCTCCGGCCGTGAGATGGAGGCTTTGATCTGCGACAATGGTTTCGCCAGTGCGAGTTCACGCCAGCTCACGCTTGGGATTGCTTCGTTGTATGAGGCGGTGAAGTAGAGGGAGGAGGCTTGATGTAGAAGGAAGGTAGGGAGAACGAACTTGGAAGTTCGTTCTACGATATGAATTCTCCGGCGGTGAGTCGTGACTGATTGACCCCTGTGTGTTGTCTTGATGCGCTGGGAAGCGAGCTGAAGCTCGCGAGTACTTTCCTTACACCAGCGCCGCCGGCGTCTGTTCCTCCATCTCCTCAATGGCGGTCAGGCGGGCCTGCTCTTCATCGAGGTTTTCGTTGACGGGCACGGTCTCGGGCTGCTCCTCTTCAGAGGCGTCTGAGGCTTCGGCGTCGTCCTCGGCCTTCTTCTTGCGCTTGGGCTGGTTCGGGGCTTCGAGGGCGAGTTCCTGGACGGTCTTGTCCAAGGTGCGGGTGTCTTCCGTGGTCATGCGGACGCCCACAGGCTTGCTGACACCGAACTCCTGCATGGTGACGCCGTAGATCACATCCGCGCGGCTCATGGTGCGCTTGTTGTGCGTGACGATGATGAACTGGGAGTTGTCGATGAATGCGTCCAGCATCTTGAGGAAGCGGCCGATGTTGGTTTCATCCAGCGGGGCGTCCAGCTCATCCAGCACGCAGAAGGGGCTGGGCTTGACCTGGTAGATGGAGAAGAGCAGCGCCACGGCCGTCATGCTGCGCTCGCCACCGGAAAGGAGGCTGATGGTCTGGAGCTTTTTGCCCGGGGGCTTGGCGATGATTTCGATGCCGGTTTCCAGCGGATCGTTTTCATCCACCAGCATGAGGTCGGCCTTGGCGGCAGGGCCGAAGAGCTCGCGGAAGTTGTTGTTAAAGTAGCCGCGCACCGCCGTGAACGTTTCCACAAACATGGTCTTCGTGGTCTCGTTGATCTTGGCGATGACCTGCAGCAGTTCGTCCTTGGATTTGACGAGGTCGTTGTGCTGGGTGTCGAGGAAGTTGTGGCGCTCTTCGAGTTCTTCGAACTCCTGGATGGCGTCGAGATTGACCGGGCCGATGCCTTCAAGCTTCTGGCGCAGTTCATAGACCACCTCCATGACGAAGGCCCAGTCGGGCTGTGCCTCTTCGCCGGGGATGACCACGTCGTCGATGTCCACAGCGTCGTCGTCACGATTGGAGACGGCGCGGATGACGGGAGCTTCGACTTCCTCGGCAGCGGGTTCGGCGTCTTCAGGATCTTCGTTGCTGGGTTCGGCACCATCGGCGGCTGCGCTGGAGCCTGCGGCATTGGCCGCGCCTTTTTTGCCACGGGTGCGGTTCTTCTTCTGCTCTTCGATGGTGACCATCAGCACGTGGTAGTCAGGCTCAAAGGCTTCGATGTGGAAGCTGTAACGCTCCTGCACCTGATTGATCAGGTTTTCGAGGCGAAGGTCCACGCGGGTCAGCGTGACTTCGGCACGGTTGCGGGATTCATTGAGGCCGTTGAAGCTCTGACGCAGCTGCGTGAGCTGGGCTTCGAGCTGGCTGACCTGCTCAAACAATCCGGCGCGCTCTTCGGTCTTGGATTGAAGGTGTTCTTCGATGGCACCAATGGTGTCGCGCTGGGATTCGATCTGCTCCTGGAAGCGGGCGTTTTCAGCCTCGCTCTGCTGGATGCGCATGCGCCATGTGTTGATCTCTTCGGAGAAGCGATTGATGCCGGCCTGCAGCTCCTGCAAGCGCACGCCGAGAGGGGCTTTCTGGCGCTCGATGGAATGCAGCGCGCTCTGCTCAAGGGCGAGTGCGGTGCGCAGCTCATTGAGGCGTTCGCTGGATTCAAGCTCACGACGGAGGAATGCCTCCATTTCGAGTTCGAGTTCGTTTTCGAGAGCACGTGAGGTGGCCAGTTGTTCCTGGGCGATGGCCACGGCTTCTTGAAGCTGCTGGATCTGGCTTTCAGAGCCGCTGATGCGATCCTGGATCTGGTTCTGGTCCCACTCCACGCTTTCGAGCTTGGTGGTGGCCTGCTGAAGCGCACGCTGCACGACGCTGATCTTGCCCTGGAACTGGGAGAAGCCTTCGCGGGCGCGCTGGGACTGCTCGCGCAGGGACACTTCCTCGCGCTGCATTTCCTCAAGCTGCGCGCTGATGTTGTTCACCGCGTCTTCCTTCTCCATGTACTGGAATTCGAGCGCTTCCACTTCTGTGCGCAGCTGGCGCACTTCGGCCTCACGGCGCAGCGTGGAGGAGCCTTCCTCCTTGGTGGCACCGCCGGTGATGATGCCGTCATGCGTGATGAGTTCACCGCGCATCGTGGCGATGGCGAGGTGCGGCATCTCGCGCTTCATGCGCAGGGCGGTGTGCAGATCGCCAACGATGACGACGTTGTGCAGCAGGTGATCAATGAGGCTCTGCACGCCGGTCTTCACGCGCACCTTGTCTGTGGCCCAGGCGATGGCACCAGCGGGCAGGAGTTCGCGATCCGATGCGCGGCGCAGGTTGCAGAAATCATGCGGCACCAGCGCGGCGCGGCCCATCTTGTGATCTGTGAGGCGGTCGATGATCTGCGCGGCGAGTTCGCTCTCGGTGAGAAGCACGGCCTGCAGGTGGTCTTTGAGCGCGGCTTCGATGGCGGTGATGTACTCGGGCTCCACTTCGATGCTGGAGGCCAGCAGGCCGCGCACACCGACGGAATAGACGTCGGGGTTGTCCAGGCCGCTGATGACCTTCTGCGTGCCGGCGGAGAGGCCTTCTCCTTTTTGCAGAAGCTGCTCGATGATTTCGAGGCGTGACTTCCGCTGCGTCAGATTGCGCTGGAGGTCGTTGAGCTCGTTGTTCATCGCGTCGCGCTGGCGGCGGCGTTCGATCATCTCACGGGCGCAGTCCTTGGCCTTTTCATCGAGCTGGTTGCGCGTCTCTTCGAGTTCCTGGATGTTGCGTTGCAGTTCGTCGAATTCGATCTGGCTGGTCTCACGCGCCTGCTGCGCGGTGTGACGGTCATGAGCGAGGGATTCGTGGCGCTGGCGGTCGCCGGAGATCTGATTGGTCAGGGACTGCGCACGGGCTTCGCTGGAGGCGATCTGGCCTTCAAACTGGCGGATGGATTCGCGGATGGCGCGGCGGTCGGCTTCCAGGCGGTTGCGCTCTGGGATGATGTTCTGGTGCTGGCCGGCGTGCTCGTTCACGGCGAGCTGGCGCGTCTGGATGTTGTCGGTGATGGCAAGCAGCTGCTCATCCGCATTCGCGAGATCACGGCGTGCTTGATCGAGAAGATCTTCGTTGGCGGCGATCTGCTCTTCGTTCTGGCGGATGCGGCCTTCGAGTTCCTCGCTGCGCTCACGGTTGAAGCCCAGGCGGCCCTCAGCGCTCTGCATCTGCGAGCGGAGCTCCTGCGCCTGCTGGCGTGCCTGGCTGATCTGGGACTCCAGCGCGTGGTAGGCCTCGCGGGTCTGCGCGGCTTCCGCCTCGGCGATTTGCAGCTTGGACTGAAGCTGTTCGATCTGCTGCGCCATCATGCGCACCTGGTTTTCAGACTCGGATTTTTCACCGGCGAATTCGGTGTACTGCTTGTGCGCGAGGTGGGTATCCAGCAGTCGGGTATCTTCGAGCAGCGTCTGGTAGCGGCGTGCCTTCGCGGCCTGACGCTGCAGCGTGCCCATCTGGCGTTTCACTTCCGCGACGATGTCGGCGACGCGCAGCAGATTGGCCTCCGTGTAGTCAAGCTTGCGCAGTGCTTCCCGCTTCTGCGATTTGAACTTGGTGATGCCTGCGGCTTCTTCGAAAACGGTACGGCGGTCTTCCGGCTTGGAACTCAGAAGCATGTCGATCTGGCCCTGCGCCATGATGGAGTAAGCCGCACGTCCGATACCGGTGCCCGCGATGAGATCGTGAATGTCCTTGAGACGGCAGATGGTGTTGTTGAGGCGGTACTCGCTGCGGCCGTCACGGAACACGCGGCGGGTGAGTGCCACTTCGTTGAAGTCAACTTTGAGCGACTCCTCGCAGTCTGCCATTGTCAGGGTGACTTCGGCAAGGCCTACGGGCTTGCGCTTGTCGGTGCCGTTAAAGATAACGTCGGCCATTTCATCGCCACGCAGGGCTTTGGCAGACGTTTCACCCAGCACCCAGCGGATGGCATCGACCACGTTCGATTTGCCGCAACCGTTCGGACCCACGATGCCGGTGACACCTTTGTGGAACTCGAAATGGGTCTTGTCCGCAAAGGACTTGAAGCCGTGAAGGGTGAGGCTTTTGAGATACATGACGGTGGAGAGGCGGAGATGAAAAGACGGGTGAAGAAATCCGAAGGACGAATGACTTCGCGGTGAGTACTGAGAAGGATTGAACCATTCCGCGCCGGATGCCCGCAAGAGCGAACGCAAAAATCCACGCTATCTTGGGGATCGTTAAGACATCTTAAACAAGATGTGGGATTTTCAGGGGCGTTTTTCCTGTGAATAATCGTAGCGGCTGTGAACAAGTTTTCAAGGGTGGGGTTTTTGGGCGGGACCCGCATGTGCTCTTTGGTGTGGCACGCCGTCATGCAAAGGGATCCCGGAGGGAGCATGGAGATTAGCCGGTGGTGAAGGGAGCGTAGCGACCGGGAACCACCGGATACGAACCGTCCTATCGCATCTGTAAGCGATGCGCCCCGGCAGGGGCGCGAGAAGCGTGCAAACCGCACTGCATTTCCGCTCACCACAAATACCGTTCGTCGTATTCCACCATCCCGCGCTGCAGCATCGCCTTGTATTCTCCTGAAAGGTCTTCACTCGATGATGCTCCTCTTGGTTCAGCACGTACGCGCGCACCGATTCCAAATCTGGTGCGGCAAACGTGAAGGCACCGTAGCCCTCCTGCCATGTGAATCCGGCCTGACGCAATTCTTCGTGAATCCAGCGTGATGACTCGCTTTTGATCTCACGCATCACATCCGCCAGGCAATGCGTGGCTCGCAATCCTGCCGCGACGTGGATATGGTCGCCTGTGCCGCCCACTGCATGCGCGATCCCGTTCATGCTGCGGATGATGCCGCCGATGTATTCGTGGACGCGTTTTCGTGCGGTGGGGGCCAGCCAGGGTTCACGGTTCTTCGTGCTGAACACGAAATGATAGTGCAACGAGAGATGCGTCGAGGGCATGGGGCAACTTCTCGCGCCCCTGCCGGGGTGCAACCTTTGGATGCGTGGGGTGGTGTGCGCAGATCCGGTGGTTCTCGCTCGCCAAGCCTCGCTTCACCACCGGCTAATTTCCGTGCTCCCTCAGGCTCTGTTGGTTTGTTGTCATGTCTTCAGAAGGAGCTGTGGATGAGAAGGTTATCTCGATTTCAGGACGGTCTTTCTTGATCTCGATTCGTTCGACGATGCCTTCGATGATGCGGCGTTTGTTCTCGTCCGGGAGCTGGGGCCAGTTGTTGTAGAGGGTGTCAGCTTCGACTTGCACGGCATCTGCGCTGACGCTGCGGACTTTGAAGTAATCAAGTTCGGCTTCAAGTTTGGGAAGTTCGGTCTGGAGTTGTGTGAGGCGGTCGGCCAAAGGTTTGTGATAGCCGCCAAAATCGGCAAGGACGATGTGGCCGTCGAGGTAGAGGCGATGCGTTTTCGCCATTTCCTCGCGCACTTGTTCGATCTCCTGGCGATGCGTTGTGAGCATCTTCTCTTTGTCAGCAAGGTTGCGCTCGGTGGCAGAGATTTGCTCAGCGAGCTTGGCCTTGTTGGAAAACACATCATGAATCTCACCGACGAACACCTCTTCAAGATCGACCATCGGAATCTTGTTTCGGCAGCCGGTGCAGACATATTTTGGAGTGTTGGGGCCTACATACATCTTCTTGCCACATTCGCAGAACACGAGGCCGGCAAAGAGATGCACAGGTTTGGGGCCGGGGCGCTTCTTGGGAGTCGAGCGCCGCTCCTCCAAAAGCTGGTTGGCTTCGTTCCACATCGTCTCGCTGACGAGCGGCTCGCAGGGCACCATACCCCATTCGCTTTCATCCTTGATCTCCCATTTCCACGGGCCGGTGTTGCGTCGCACGTTGATCCGGTAGGTTCCCTTGGCTGCCCAGTCTGCAATGCATCTGCCAATGGAAGTGTCGGTCCACTTGGAGTTGGTGCGGGTGCGGTGGCCCATTTCATTCAAGAGCCGGGCGACGGCACCGAGCCGCTTTTCCTTGAGAAACAGCTCATAGATCAGCTTTCTGATGGCGGCCTCTGCGGGCACCTGCTGTAGCTTTTGGTCCTTCCAAATATAACCATAGGGAGTCTTGCCGCTCAGCGGCTTGCCGAGCTTGGCGCGAATGGCTATGGAAGCCTTAACCCGGTCACCAATTTCGGCCCGCTCCCATTCCGCCATGGCGCTGATGATGGTGAAGAACAGCATTCCTGAGGGCGTGCTGGTGTCGAGTGTTTCCTGGAGTGAGACGAGATTGACTCCCTTGGCGCGAAACCTTTCGGCGAGTTCCAAAAGCTCGCGCGTATTGCGTGCAAGGCGCGCGAGCTTCGAGAAGATCAGCGACTTGATGTGTCCGCGCTCGATGTCCCGCAGCATGCGCTTCGCCTCAGGGTGATCGAGGACGGACTTCCCGGACACGCCCGCCAGATCATAGACCTCGCGCACCTCCCATCCTTTGGATGCGGCATAGTGCCGCGCACGCGCGAGGTGGTGCTCCGGGCTTTCGCCCTGCGCTTGCTGGTCAGTAGAAACTCGAATCCAGATGCCGACGGGGATGCTTTGGTCGCTGGGAGAGAGAGGAGGGCTGGCCGCTTTCATGGTGTTCATTAGCACACATGAAAGCAAAATCAAACTGGTTATTAAAGCGAAACTCTTGCGTTGGGTTATTTCAACTGGGTGGTGGAAGTCTCATTTCCTCGGAAAGCAGCTTGAACGCGGCATTTTCTTTCGTCGTCCGTTCCTCTGGAGTGAGGGCTGTGAAGACCCTTTTGACTCGATAGCCTTTGCGTTGAGTTTCAGTCGGCGTGGGTGCCGTGGGAATGGAAGGTGATTCAACCGGTTGAGGCAGGGCATTGACGAACGCCAGGAACTCCTCCGGCTGAAAATACTTCACACACGCGGCGTCAGCAGCGTCAAGGCACCCGGCAACCGCAGCTTCGATCTGCTTGAGGCGACGTTCGTTCGCCGTGATGACTGCGATCAAATCGAATCCTTCACGGAGGCATTTCCGCACATTGCCGACCTCGTGATCGACGGTGGTGGTCACGGAGATCTCACAGGCGATACGCATGTCGCTGCGAACCAAACCCACATCAATGGTTTCGCGTCCGGCTCCGACTGGCATTTCGAGCATTGCCCGGAATCCTCGTTGCTCGCCCACCGCACGAATTCGATCCTGCAAAATGCGATGCTGATAACCACCCTTGCCAGGCTCTGAAGGCAGGGGAGCAGGCGTGGTTGTTGCTTCGGTTGCGACAAGTGCGGCTTCCGGTGTTGGGACGGGAGGCTCAATCTCAGCCATTGGCGGTTCTGCCATGACCGGTTTGGGCTCCGGCGATGCTTGCTGGCGAATGGCCGCCGGTTCCGATTGCCTGACGCGCTTCTCCTTGGGTTGGTTGGCAGCGGCTTCCTCGGCCTCGAATCGTTTCAACAATTCGGCTTCAACCTCTTTGCGTGGAACGGTATAAACTGAGCGAGAAATGTTGATCGCCTCGGTACGACGTTCCGCTGCGGAATCCTCATCAATCTCCTCAGGCAAGGTCACCGAGAGATTGAAATCATGATCGGCTGTTTCAATGCGGCAGATGGCTTGACCGATGGCAAGGGTTTGCAGGTCGCGCGCCTCGAAGTGGGCAAATCCTTCCGCCAGTGTGCGCGCATCGCTGTCACCAACCCGAAACACCACCCGCGTGAAGGCATTCGACAGCACCGAACTTGCCACATCCTTGTCACGTTCCAGTTGCTTGAGGTCTTGATGGGCGAGCACCAGCCCGAGGCCATACTTGCGCGCGCCAGACAAAATCTCAGTCAGCGATGGTGTAATGAAATGCTGGAACTCGTCGATGTAGCAATAGAACGGACGGCGCTGCGCGGCACTCATCCGGGCGCGGCTCATGGCCATCTGCTGCAACTTGGTCATGACCAGACTGCCGAGCAGGTAGGCATTTTCGCGTCCGATCTGTCCTTGCGGCAGCTTCGCGAGAAAGATTTTTCCGTTGTCCATCATCGCGCCAAAGTCGATGCGGTTTTCGCGCTGCGACACCATGTAGCGAATCGGCTTGGGAGAGAGAAAAGTTTCCAACCGTGTGATGATCGGGCCGATGCTGCGGCTGCTGCCGAGCTGGGGGAAAGCGCGCTTCCAATAGTAGCGAACATCGGGATCGCTGACGGTTTGCAAAAATTGGTCGCGCCAGGCCTGGTCAATGAGAAAGCGCCGCAAGTCGGCGAGGGTGCCGCCTTCGCTGCTTTCGAGGAATGCGAGCACGGCGTTCTGAAACACGGAGTTCATCTGATCACCCCAGCTTGTGCTGAGGCGTTGGAACACCGAGACAAGATCGCTGGCGAGCAGCTGCTTCTCGAAGTCGGAATGCGCCGAGAGGATGTTGAACGGGACGATGAATGACTCGTCCGACGGATCGAACAGCACCACATCGCCAAGACGTTCCGGCGGGATGATGCCAAGCACCCGGTCGATGAGATCGCCATGGGGGTCGAGCACGGCGATGCCTGCACCATTCTCGATGTCCTGCTGGATCATCGAAAACATGAGCGTGCTCTTTCCTGTGCCGGTGCCGCCCAAAATGTGGCAGTGGCGCACGCGCTGCTCGCGGGTCAGCCAGACCTCGGTCTCATCGCCTTCATGGCGATTCACACCGATGCACACCCGCTCACGATCAGGCCTGGCAATAGGCGCACCTCGCGTGTTGGCGGCGCTGCGAACGAAATGTTTCGACTGCACCGCTGCCGATGGCAGGTGAACCAGGCCGGTCAGTTCATCTAAATTTAAGAGCATGCCGCAACGGCGCGACTGACGCAGCAGCACATCTGCCGCATGCTCAGATGCATCGCAGTCGTCATTGCGCAGCGGAACGAATTCATTGCCACCTGGACGTGTAAAATTTCGCAAGGCTGGTGCCATGCTTCGGACGATCTGCCATGACCGGTCATAGGAGGATGCGGCTGCAGCAAGTCTGACCACCACACCAAACAGCGGCCCTTCGGTCTTTTGCTGGGCTCCTTTCACCAGCGCCGCACCGTCATCAAAGAACGGCTTGCCATCCGCCTTCGTCACCGCCGCAATCGCGGCATCTGACCACGGTTCAGACAGCGGCGTGAAAATGACCTGATACACCCCGGCCTCTTCTTCTGCCAATGCAGTCAACGCCCCGATCAAGGCCACGAAGGGATCATTTTTCACTGTAGCCAGCGGCAGCATGAACGGTTCACCAAGACCAAACTCAACAGCAACGATTTCAGCAGCCTCGTTGTCCGGCCAAACTTGCGCCAGTGCATCCGTCAAAACCGAAAGCTTCACCTGCGGAAAGTGCGCCTGCATCTGCCGCTGCAAATCCGCCGCGTCCGTGGCATCCACAACCCACTGCACCCATGTGCCAGCAGAAGTGCCAATGATCTCGAAGACCACAGGATGCTCTGACAACGAGATGCTGGTGAGCAACGGCACCATCGCTTCGCGCGTCATCTGCAAGCCTTCCGGCAGCAGTATCTTCAACTCCACCCAAGCTGATTCATCCCCGCACCAGTGTGGCTCAATCGTGTCGTTGCTTGAGTCCACTTCGTTGGCCCGCAACGAGAGCTGTTGATCAGGCTCGCCACGCACCAACGAGCCCAATCGCGCGAGGAAACCACTCACCTTGGTATGGCGCACACTGTCAACACCTGTGCTGAAGCCCGGCAGCCGATGGCCGGGAAACGGGGCGAACGGCGGGCGTGGCGACACCGGCTCTGGAAATGTCAGCATGCCACGGCCACGGATTTCCCAGCGCTCGAAGTTCTCGCACAGAAGTTCGTGGACGGACTTCATCGCAGCAGATTTTTAATGCCTTCTTGTCCCGCCTTCGCGAGATGTTCCACCGCCTGTCCTGCTTTTTCCGCCGCCTTCTCCGCCACCATGTCGGCAAAACTTGTCATGCGGTCGGTGAAGGTGGTGATCTGCTGGATGTCGGAGACCTGATGGAACTGCACATCGTTGAACCCTGCTGCAGCAGCAAACTCGCGCACCTTCTCGCGAACGAGGAAATCCACCACCGAGACATACATCCGCCGCGTGTCGTCACGGTAGTAGCTCTCGGCTCGAAACACGGCCTCGTACAACGCGCCGATCACCGGCAGACGCAGCAGCAGATCGTCGAGGCCGTTCCATGAGCGCGCGGCGACCATCACGGTCAGCAGCATGAGCAGGGTGCTGGCAAGTGCGACGCCGCCGATCACCGGGCCGAAGGTGTAAATGTAGCTGGCGGCAAAGGCACCCACTGCCGCCAGAAACGCGATGATCTCCCAGCCCCGCAGGGAACGCTGGAGCACCGAGCTGCGGCAGGAAAACCACCACCAGCTTGCGCCGAACTTAGCTGAAACGATGTCGAACACCAGCGACTCGCGCCGCACGCGCAAATACTCCCGGCCCGGCGAGAGAAAGCTGCCGTCCTTGTAAATGATCCGCTCCGTGACCAGTTCCGGCAACTGCCACGCCTTAAACCCCTCCTCGATGGCCTCATAAAACTTCGCCGTGTCGCTGGAGAATTCCAGCAACGGCGTGATCCACTGTGAATACACGTGCGGGCGTTTGCGTTTGAAGAGGCCGAACATGGTCAGGGTTTCTTTTCCGAGTGCTGGAGGATGATGCGCATGCCCTCCGAGGTATGAGTGATCACCATCTTCACCGAGAAAACGCCACCGACGGCTTTGCGCGTTCCCAGGTTCTGGGCCTGGACGCGCAAATCATAGGAGACCGCGTAGTCACCTCCTTGAGTCGCGTGCTTCACTGTCACATCACCCATGACCCGCTCTTCGAACATGAGGTGCGAGTTGTGATAGGTCGCCTCGTCCTGCAAAATCCATGCACGGTCCACTACGCCGTTCGTGAAATAGTCCACCTTGTCGGCGTAGTCGGCCACCATGCCCTGCACGTCGCCATCGAGGGATTTTTTGTGGTGTGCCGCCACAAAGCGGACAACCATATCTTTGAGCTTGGGCGCGACTTCGTCGGTGAGCGCGGCCTTTTCTGCTGCCGCCTTTCGCTCTGCCTCCATGGCCGCTGTCTTTTCCGCAGCCATGCGCGCAGACGCGGCCTCTTCCTCTTCGCGCTTGCGGCGTTCGGCCGCCTCGCGTGCCACCTGCACGGCGTTCGCCTCGCGTTCCCGCTTTTGAACAGCCGACGTTTGTTCGTGGCGCAAGCCCGCCTTCGGAGGGGTGAGGGAGCCCCCGTTCGTCGCAGGCAGACGCGCCCACCAGCGGTGGGGCGTGTTGAGCGTCAGCAGTTCACCCTCAGGCTCATCCGTCAGTGAGCAGACATCGGCGATGATGTCGCCCTCCGTGATGGGGGAGCGGCGTTGCCACAGATACACAGTCGCTTCCTTGCCCTTCCATTCAAGGAAACGCAGGACGCCAAGAGCCTCCTCGCGAAGCGGTCCAACCACCTTCTGGTTCAACGGATTGATCATTGGACGATATACCAGAGCCGCAAGCTGCCCGGACTCAAGCGCGCGGGTCACCTCCTTCGCATGTTCGCCTTCCTCCGGCGAATGGGGCATGACGATTTTCCAGACCAGATCAGGGAGCGGCTCCACGTCAAAATAGTAGAGGTGCAAAACGCCATCAAGGGGGCGCAGCACCACCGATCCATCACGAGTGGAGCAAAGCCGTTCACCCTCTTTCACGTCCAGTGACGGGAAAACGGTCATGCAATCCAGCAGCGGATGACTGATGGCGAGGCAGCGTTCCAAAGTGAGCGGCCACTGCGACTGACCCGCGATCTCCGGCAGCTCGCTGCGGCGGATGAACCGGCGCACCTCCCATTGCCACTGCGCCTTGTCCATCAGGGCAGGAACAACCTCGCGTGTGAGCTTCTGCTGGATCAAGGGATCGAGCGACTTCCATTCCGCGTCCTGTGCCGCGTCATCAATCTCCAAGTTGTCGAGGTTCAGCATGAGGCGGTCCTGGTTTTGCAGGACAAGCACCTTGGTGTCCTTCCACCAGAAAGGAGTGCCGGATGGCACAATGCCTTTGCGCGGCTTGGGCAGCGTCGTCACACGTCCGCCCCGGATGTCGGCCACCCCGTAAAACCTCTCGCCATCCAGGAGCCAGACCGCCAGAAGGCGTTCTCCCGAGGGATTGAAGGAGAAGTGCTCGACCTTGCCCGGCAGGTTCACGTGCCAGAAGGCCTCCGTGCGCAAATCGATCACCTGGACGGCCTGTTGCTCGCGTGCGAGACAGGCGACATAGCGGTCATCAGGCGAGAGTGCGAGTGTGGATGCATCCACTCCAGACACTTCACGGTGATTGAGGAACCGCCACTGCATCGCGCTCGCATGCTCAATGTCCGGCGAAGGTGTGAACGCAAACGCTGGCCGGGGCGCTGCTGTTTGCACCGGTCGCTGGAACTGAGGCGTGGGCTGCGGAGCCACAAAACGCAGGGGAGAGGCCGGAGGCAGAAGGATGGCAAGCACCACCAGCAGGGCAATAAGTGTCCGAAGACTCCAGATCATTGCCGAGGACGGAGGCGAGGCGGGAGCGGCTGGCTGTGTCGGTGCTTCCTGGCGTGTGAGGGTGAGGGCGGCGATGCCTGAGCACACCATGCCGTAAAAAGTGACCGGCAGCAGCGACAGCACGCCTGCGGTGCCCGCCTTGAAAATGAAAATCCAGCTTTCCATCAATCTGGATGACAAGGCAAAGATGGAGGCTGCAACCAAGGCCGCCAGAAAAGCCGTCCATGCTCCAAAGCGAAGTGCTGAAGAAGGATCGTTGCCATGCTGAACGGAAACCCCGCCCCCGGCAAACCCGGCCATGCAGGCAATCACCAGCAAAACGAGCAACAGCCATCCGGGTTCGAATACCATCACCACCCGCCAAGGCAGTGCCAGCAGCATCAGAAGTCCAGCCCCCAGTCCGAGGGCTTCACGACAACGCAATACTGGTGGTAGCGGCTTCATGACCCTTTGAGATTTTTTCTGACCTTTGAAAGAGAGATGGCCTTTTTCTCCCGCGACTCCAAACGCTTCTCGGCCCGATTCCATGCCTCTGAGGGCAGTAATCCAAGCGCGAGTGAAAGCTTCGCTAGGGTCTCAGTGGTCGGGTTGCGATCACCTCGTTCGATGAAAGTAATGGCCTGCCGGTTGAGGCCGGAAAGCTCGGCAACCGCTCCCAATGAAAGGCCAGCGGCGAGACGTGCCTCGCGCAGCACGTCACTCAATGCTGCGCACAACAGGCTGCTGATCTTGGAGACATCAAACACGCTACGATTGTAGGAATCGAATTTGACTTTGCCACGCTACAGTTGTAGCGTGTGGCGAGGTTGATCTAACCCTCTCATTATCATGACCTTCCTTCGCAGAATAGGCCCCGATCCGCACGCCAACGGCCAGAGCACTCCCGCCGCTGACAACTGTCCTGACATCTGGGAGCTGGCGGATGGCGACTTCGCCATCATCGGCATCGACATCACCGATGCCGCAAAATCCCTTCTGCCTGCAACCGCAGGCTGCGGCTCGGACGAGCGCATCGTTCGCATGCCGCGCCGCATCCTTGTGGATGCCAGGTCGGACATTCCTGCCAAATCCTGAGGCCACTGGTTTTCAGCGTCGCTCCCATGTTACAATGGGAGCATGATGACCAGCCTTCTATCATGGATAGGACCCCATGTCTTCGACCTGATCTCAGCGGTCGGCATTATCTCCAGCCTTTCCTACACTGCTGTCAGCTTTCGGGACTCGGCTCGTTCACGCCGCATCGACAACCTCCTGAAGCTCACGGAGCAGCATCGAAACATCTGGGAAAAAAGCCAGAACAACCCCGCGCTGGCCCGCGTCCGCGATCCCAAGGCAGACTTGTCCCGCAAGCCGGTGACCGGAGAGGAAGCGCAATTCGTCACCTTTCTCATCCTGCACATCCACTGCTGGTATCGCGCCATGCTCGACCGGGAGGTGATCAGCCTGGACGGCATGAAACGCGACATCAAAGGCATTCTCAGCCGTCCGATTCCCCGGCATGTCTGGGAGGAGCGCAAATCCTTCCTCGATCACGATTTCCAGCGGTTTGTCGATGATTTGCTCAACGAATAAATAGGGGGCATCCACAAAAAATCCCACCTGGACGAAAGTCCAAGGTGGGTGTTTTTTAGTACTCGCTGGGCAGGAGCACCGTGGTGGCAGAGCGATCCCATTCAGTGATGATCCAGAACTTCACGCGTGTGGAGGAACGATAGGAGGAGAAGAGCCTGGTGCCTTCTTTGAGAGCGAGGTTGTTCGCTTCGATGTCCTCCTGGCCAAGATCGCCCCAGTCGCCCATCGCATGACGGGCGAGCGCTGATGAAATGTCCTCGGTGGAAACCTCCGTGAGCACTCCTGGTGTGGCGAGAAGCTGGCCAAATGCAAACCGGGCCGTCTGTGGATGGAGAATAAACATGGTGATGGTCGTCAGTCATGTGTTTTCAATCCAGCAGAGCATGCAGCTCGCCTTCAGTCAGATGATCGGGTTGAGCGCCTTCCTGTGGAAGTGGCACCACCCGGACGAACAGTTTGCTTGCGAGTCTCAGCAGAGCCTTTTCGCGGCCCATGCGTCCCGCCTCGTCCTCGTCAAACATCAGGATGATGCCGGAGCGTCCTTCGGATGCCGCCACAAGGGCTGCTTCCTGCCGTGCCGACAAGGAGCTGCCCATGATGGACACGACGCGATGAAAGCCCAGTTGCCAGAGCTTCATCACATCAAAGAACCCCTCGACCACGATCAATGGCAGCCCTTTCTCCTCCTGCGAAGCGCGGTCGAGGTTGAACACCTCGGCGCTCTTCTTGAAACCGTTGGGCAGTTTGTACTTCGGACGCTCTTCCGGCGGTTTGCCGGGCCAGCGTCCGCAATACCCGACGAGTTCGCCATCCTTGTTGTGAATGGGAATGACGATGCGACCCGCCATGGTTCCTTTGCCACAGAAGCCGAGTCCGAACAACTCCACCGTTTGGGGTGTGAGCCCGCGTTCGGCGAAGTAGGCATGATCCGTCTTGAGGTTCTCCAGCTTGAAGGACAGGGGCACGTTGTCGTCCGCGTCCTCGGGAGGTTCCTCCGCGACTGTTGCTTCAGCCGCCGGTGACGGCATGCTGCGAGTCCGCGATGGTGGCAATTGCTGACGGCGTTGCAGCGGTTGCTCATGTGTTGAAGGAGCTGAGCGAGCAGGCGCGCTATCGTGACGCTGCGGAGCGGACTCCGCTTTGCCAGCCAGACCAAGGTTGAACCACTGGTCGAGCTTGATCGCCGCTTCGTGAGCATTGCAGTTCTCCATCTTCGCGACGAAGTCGAGGTGATTGCCGCCGCACTTGCATTGGCTGTTGTGACAGAACCAGCAGTTCTTCGAAAGGGTCACTTTGAAGATGTCCTGACTGGTGCCTTCATGAATCGGGCAAGGGCCTTCGAGGCCGTCGCCATTGCGAACGCTGCGCATGCTGGTCATCAGACCGTAATGCTCCAGCACTTGTTGAAACGACACGGCGGCCTTGACTGCCGTGAAGTCGATGAATGCTTTTCCCATGGGATGATAATGAGCTGTCTTGGTGTTTGCGGGATGTCTGCGTCATGCGAACACCTCCACAGCTCATGGTATCAGGCGGCTTGAGTTGACGGCACTTGACGAGACATCGGTTCCTGTGTCCCAACGCTGACGGGTGGATGAATCACCATGTCGTTGTAGTGCGCCATTTTGAACAGACGCTTCGGCAAACCTGCATCAGCAATGGCTTGGACAATGTTGTTGAGCCTTTCCTCGGAGATCGAAAGCAGCACCACCAAAGTGTTTGGCGGCAGCGAACCCGGCTTCTGGCTGAGCAAGTGGTAGGTGCGCAGCTTTTGCATCACAGAACTCTGTCGTTTGTTGCTGCGCGTGATCGGCATCGTGCCACGATCCGCTTCAACGAGGTAGTGCGTCCGCACGACACGACCATCAGGCTGCCGCGTCTCAAAGGCGAACACCTTGTCCGGCACGACGGTTGCATTGCGCCCGTTGCATTGTTTGACCGACCAACGGAATGGCTGGTGACTTTCCTCACGGCCTTTCGGCTTCTCAATGTCATCCGCTGAAATGAAGCTCGCCCCTCGCGAACCATGGCAGAGCTGAGTGGCGATGAAGTCACTGACCAGAACGGTGTGCTCCAGGAACAACCGCCCGATGCTGCGGTTTCGCGTCGTCCAGTCCATCCGGTCAAAAGGCATGTTCAAGTCGCGTCGAAGACGACCCGCTCCGCGAGAGGCAAGGCCATAAATAATGCTGTGCGAACCGCCACGGTGATGATAGTCGAGCTGAGCGCGCGGTCGATCCAGGTAGCTGTGATGATAGAGCAGACTGAGCCTGCGAAGCACCTGCTGTTCGCTGCCTCCAGCCAGACGAACAATCCATTCGGAGCGAATGAAGCGATGCTCGGCGACAATGCTGAGAATGGTCAGATCGCGCCTGGTGAATTGAAATGATCCAGCGGCATCAGGATCACGCGTGAAGCGCGGGAGCCGCTGCTGTTTGCTCTGCATGCCTTCATTGTAACACGAACGAAGCCTCTCCGGGTATGGGAGAGGCTTCTTGATTCAGGTCGTCACACTCGACGTGGTCGAGCTTCCATCGCGGGTCGCCCGGTTCAGTATGAAGTCCGCTGCCTTGCCAGCGTGAGAGGCAGCGTTGATGATCCAACGCTTGTGTTCCTTCACGCGCAGGACATCGAGCCAGCTTTGGAGGTAGGCAGCAGATTGCTCATGGGCATCGTGCACGAGGTGCGTCTCCATCCCAAGGAATGCTGCGCCCATCTCGGCAACGAGTTCTTCCTGGGAATACACTTTCCCTCCGAACCCGTCGTGCTTGATGAGGCTCTCGCGGTTCAGTCGGTTTGGATGGCCTGTGCAGTGGATGGCCTCATGATAGAGCGTTAGGTAAAATGCCTCGGCGCTCTCGAAGCTCGCGAAGGCCGGCATGTGGATCGTGTCCGCTGCCAGCCGGTAGCAAGCCACGGTGGTCGATCCTTCCTCAATGACGGGCGGTAGCTGCATCTCAGCGACAACTTGTTCGGCGGCTTGGATGCGTTCATGCGGGCTGAGCAAGCGAATGTTCAGCGCCGCAGGGAACTCAATGCCTTCGATCTGCGTCGCGTTGAAGACGGTGTATTCACGAAGGAACAAACGCTTGCGCTGCGGCTCGTCGGGTTCGTTGGCATGATCACGCTCATTTTGTGAGGGTGAAGATTCGCCCACTTTGATCACATGAGAGCCTCGCTCGCCTTTGCGAACATTTCCGCCCAACTCCTGGGCTTGGCGGAAGGTCAGCCAGTAGGGCGATGGCAGGTGGCGCAAACCCAGCAAGAGCACATTGACGCCCTTGTAGGTTTTGCCGGTGTGGAAGTTTCGAGGCATGCCAACCTCACGTTGCCAGGGACAGCGCCAGGGAACGACGCCATGTTCCAAGTGGTCGATGATGATGTCAGTGACGGTCTGATAAGGATCTTTGAACTTTGCAGAGGTGCTCATGGGGCGGTGTTGCTGATGGTCAGATGAAGCCCACCTCGTTGTGAGGCAGGATTCAGACTGACCACCGCGCTTCCTCGGCCCCTGACTGCTCCACTATGAGCATATCAAATACATGCACAGTCTGACAAGATAGCTGACTCAGAACGACTCCTTGAGCCACCGCTCCAGCTTCTCCTCCACCACGGCACGCTTCGTTGCGAACCGCTCCCGACTCCTTTTGATCAGTTTCTCACGCCGACCTTGATTTGTTTCAATGGGAGCCATCAAGCGAGCGCGTTGGAAATGCATGGAACCGTCGTATGACTGGCTGCGGATCAGCGTTTCGTAGCGCGGGAGATCGACGAATTGCCGCGCGTGGAACTCCTCGCCGAATTCGCCGTGCAGGTGCTCGGCATCGGTGAAGCCGACTCGGAAGGCGATGAGAGTGCCGACATTGCCGAAGACGGCATCGCGCACCGTCGGCGAGAGCTGCGTGATGTATTGATGACTCAGCGTGAGGTTGAGCCGATATTTGCGGGCTTCAGCGAGGATGCTTGTAAAGGACTCAGTGGCAAAGTTTTGGAACTCATCGACAAACAGGTAGAAGTCGCGACGCTCGGACTCGGGTTGCCGGCTGCGGGCCATGGCGGCAAGCTGGAACTGAGTGACGAGCAGCGAGCCGAGCAGGTTCGCTTTGTCGTGACCGATCTGGCCTTTGGCGAGGTTGGCAATGAAGATGCGGCCTTCATCCATCACGAAGGGGATGCTCACCTTGCTGCGCACCTGGCCCACGATGTTGCGGATGATGGGGGAGAGCAGCAACTGACCCACCTTGTTCTGAATCGGAGCGATGGCCTCGCGTTTGAATCGTTCATCATAGCTCTCGAACTCGTTCACCCAGTAGTCCTTCAGAAACGGGTCGCGCACCTGACGCACGACCCACTGCCGGTAGGCGTCGTCGGTGAGCATGCGATTCACGCCAAGCAGGGAAGTGTTCGGGCAATGCGCAAGCGCGGCCACGGCATTGTGCAGGATGAACTCCAATCGTGGACCCCAGGAGTCGTGCCAGAGGTTCTTGAGTGCACCCACGATGCCTGACGCAATGAGATGCCGGTCATCGTCGTGCGTTTGCGAGAACAAGTTCAGCCCAATGGGGTAGTCCGCATCGCCGGGATGGAAATACACGGTCTGTTCCGCACGCGAAGGCGGGATGTGATCGAGCAGCTCCTCAGCGAGGTCTCCATGCGGATCGATCAAGCCCACTCCATGTCCTTGCAGGATGAGCTGGAGGATGAGGTTGCGCAGCAGTGTGGTCTTGCCCGACCCCGTCTTGCCAATGACGTAGGTGTGGAAGCGGGCATCGGCCACATCGAACCCGAACGGCACCTCGCCGCCCCAGACTTCGCGTTTGCCAATGTGAAGGAAATGATCGTTCATGCTGCTCAAGCCAGCCGCCGCTCCTTGATTGATGAGCCGGACGAACGCACCCGTCGTGTGGTTGGTGCATGTCTGGCAAGACACCGGGCAAACGCGTTGTGGGCGAGCCCTGTGGGTAATCAGCGACTGGCTTCGGCGGCTGAACTGTTGAGATTCATTGTAGCATGAAATCGTCCCCATGCTTCAACGGTGCCGCCCTCCGAGGAGGGCGGATAGCGACCATGCGGCGGCACAACCTGCATCAGAACAGCATGCTGCCAGCCAGTGAAGCCGCCAGTGAGCTGGCGGAGGCACTGCGTTAACGTCTTCCAGAGCAGATTCGGCGAGACGAGTTGTGGCGGTTTTGCTACTTCATGCTGCCCGTCATCCCGGTCTTCTTTGGGTCACACCTGCCCAGCGCAAAACCAGCGGTGTGAGCCGAGTGCCAAACACGCCTGCTTTACTGATTTGGGTCATCACGATCAGTCAAAAAATCGCAAACGACTGCATATCAACGAACTGCAAAACGACACAGCGGCGAAACTGTAAAGGACCTCGAAAAAAGTGGGACACGAAAAAATTGCGTTTGCATGGAATTTGCGTGGTTGGGCGCCTACCCAAGGACACGGACGCGCACGGAAAAAGATTCCCTTGCACGGGTCGGTCAAACTCAGTAATTTACTGCCAACTCCATCATTTGGGGCTTCTGCTAGGCGAAGGTTGACGATTTTTGGCGGTCTCCGTAGATGCCGGTGAACACACACATCACCGACATGTCCACCACCCCCTACTCCCGTGAATCCGTCGCCAAAGGCGACGACCAGATCGCTTATGAAAATGCCGTCTCCTGCGAGGAAATTGGGCGTCATCAGTCAGCTCTCGAATGGTATGCCGAGGTCAAATTGACCGGGAATCGCTGGGACTGCGCCTCCAGCATGAGCCGAGTGGCGCTTCTCGTGGCCTTAAATAGGGCGGAGGAGGCGGTGGACCTCGGAATGAAAGCGGTCATGCGGATGAATCGCCCCTCGCCAAGCCTCATCGCCGAGGTCGCCCGCGCTTGGAATCAGCACATCGGCCCATCCCGCGCCTTGGACTTCTGCCGTCATTGGCTGCAGCTTTCACCAGCTTGCAGCACGGCCACGCTCTGGTTCTCCGCAGCGGGTTATGCCGCCCAGTGCCAGCAGTTCGCCAGGAGCCTGCGCTACATCGGCCATTGCATTGAGTTGTATGGTGACACCTTCGGCGGCGATATGTTCCTCGACTTCGATTTCGCCCCGCTCTGGCAGCACTTGGCGAATGACCCGCTAACCGCCGAGGAGACCGCTGCCCTCAGCCGCCCCGTTTGGCAGACGCAGCGTGATGTCTTGGCAAAGATGCACGGACCGCTCAGTTTCGAGAGCATCGGCCATGTGCCCCACACGCTCCGACGCGTGCTTCATCTCGATACCCGCAGCATGACATGGCAGCCTCACGCACGAGCCACGCCATCACAGATCACCGCCTTCACCTCATGGTGTGAAGCTGTTCGTGTGCAGGCTCGCGAAAGTATTGATGCCGGTCTGATCAAAGCTCTTGCGGTCAAGCCCGCCACCAGCGGACAGTGCGCTTAACTCCACTATGCCTGCCTCCGTCCAACTCCGCATTACCGAAGGCATTGCTAAGGGCAAGCTCTTCACCTTCGCCGCTCACGATACCTTCTTCCTCGGGCGACATCCTGATTGCCAGATGCACCTGCCAGACGACACCTTTGTCTCGCGCCATCACTTCATCCTCGAAGCCTGCCCGCCGCAGGCCTGTGTGCGCGATCTCGGCAGCCGCAATGGCACCTACGTCAACGGGCGTAAAGTCGGCGGACGCAAGGAAGGCGAATCACCCGCAGAAGGTGCACGCCGCGCCTACCCCGAGGTCACGCTGAAACAAGGTGACCGCATCCAGGTGGGCGACACCGCTCTCGAAGTCCACGTCACGCAAGCAGAGAAGCAGGCCGGGCCACCACCCGCCGTTCCCGTGCCCAGCTTTGATGAACTCAATCCGCAGCAGCTTGCCGATCTCCTGCTCAAAGCCGCGAAGAAAGGCAAGGCACCCCTGCTCGACATTCCCGGCTATGTGATTGAGAAGGAGCTGGGCCGGGGCGGTTTCGGCGTCGTCTTCCGCGCCCGCCGTCATGCTGATGGCGTCCCTGTCGCCATCAAGGTGCTGCTGCCGCGTGTGGCGGTGAAGCCCGTCGAGATGGAGAAATTTTTGCGCGAGATGGCCGTCACCGCCCAGCTTCGTCATGCGAACATCGTCAAGCTGTTCGACCAGGGCCACTGCGAAGGTATCCCGTGGTTCATCATGGAGTACTGCGAAGGCGGCAGCCTCTGGGACTTCATCATGAAACACGGCGGCAAGCTCCCGCTCAAAGTCGTCCAGCCCATCATGCTCGCCGCGCTGGAGGGCCTCGCCCATGCGCACCAGTCCGGCATCGTCCACCGCGACATTAAGCCCCACAACATCCTCCTCGACCGAGGCATCGCCCGCATCTCCGACTTCGGCCTCGCCAAAAACTTCCAGCAGGCCGGCATGAGCGGCCTCAGCATCACCGGTAACTACGCCGGGACCCCGCTGTTCATGCCGCGTGAGCAGCTCATCAATTTCAAGCACCTCAAACCCGTCTCCGATGTCTGGAGTATCGCTGCGACGTTCTACTTCATGCTCACTGGAACTTTCCCGTATCCGTTCACCAAGCAGCGCGACCCGATTGATGTGATTCTGAACGAGCCAATCATGCCGCTAGAAAAACGTGACAAAACGATCCCAAACAAGTTGGCAGAATGGATCAATGCGAGCCTGACTGTCGATCCCAAGAAACGCATCCTATCAGCGGGTGAAATGTTGGCTGCCGCTCGTTCCATCTTTTAGTTGACCCATCAGACTTTGTCATCTCAGCATGAACTATACCGACCCTGATAACGTCCCATCAGAATGGCATGTCGGTGATGTCATCCTCGACAAATATGAAGTGAAGGAAGTCTTTGAAAGCGGCGGTATGGGTTTGGTTTATCGTACTTATCACCGTGAGTGGGACATGGACTTGGCAGTGAAATCACCGCGTTCTCATCTGTTTCAAACCGCTGAACAAATTGCAAGTTTTGAGCGTGAGGCTGAGACTTGGGTGAATCTCGGTCTCCATCCACACATTGTCAGTTGTTATTATGTCCGCAGGCTGGGTCGTATCCCGCGTATTTACGCAGAGTTTGTTGAAGGGGGCTCTCTCTCGGATTGGATTCGCAGTGGCCGACTTTATTTTGAAGGTCCAAAGATTACCAAGGTTCGAGTTCTGGACATCGCCATTCAGATTGCATGGGGTCTGCATTTCGCTCACGAGAAGGGGCTTGTGCATCAAGACGTGAAGCCGGCTAACGTTCTTATGATGCCAGATGGGACTGCCAAAGTCAGTGATTTCGGCCTCGCAAGTGCACGGCAGTCTGTGCATGAAGACACCACGGCTGAACGAAAACCGGGTCAAAGCATTCTGGTACACGGCTCAGGATTCCTAACACCCGAATATGCATCTCCAGAACAATTGGCTGGGCAATCGCTCTCGAAGGCATCGGATTTATGGAGCTGGGCCGTCCTCGTCCTGGAAATGGTAAAAGGCGAGCGCGATTGGAGCGATGGCAGAGCAGCACCATTCGTCCTCGAAGAATTCTATGGAGACCAAATCGCGACAGATGGTTTAGCGTGTATTCTCCGTCAATGCTTCGTCGTGCCGGTGAATCAGCGTTCGTCATCTTTGCTTGAGCAGGCAATTGCCCTAACAGCGTTATATGAGAGCCTCGCCCGCAGCCCCTACCCGCGCAGCTATCGAGATGCAACTCAAGCATCATCAGACGCCTTAAATAATAGGGGCGCTTCGTTGCTTGACCTTGGTAGAACTGAACCAGGTATGGCTTGCATCAAAGATTCGTTGAACGTCAACCCCAGAAATATTCACGCAAAGTTCAATTTGCTTGTAATGTCTTGGAGACTTGGAAGATGCACCGACGAGGACATCATTAAAGAGTTATCCGCCTTCCGAGACGATAATAATTCTCCGGTGGTCGATGAAATGCTAAATCACATCTGCGCAGAGAGCGGTGTCCCTGTTAGAGCGAGAAAGATTCGTTTGCAACAGTTATCCGCGAATGACTTTCGTCTGAACTTCCTGTGCCGCCACTCGGCTAGATTAGCAGCCATTCGCCTTATTATCAGTCCCACTGGTGACGCACAATTGATGAGTGTCTCGAAATTTGGTTATGTAAAAATCACAACTGTCGCAGGCCATGAACTCATATCGTTCGAGATTTTACTTCATGGCGGCCTGCGGATGCGGCATTGCGCCATCACCAGCGACGGGCGCTGGGTGGTTTTTTCACAAGAAAAAGCATTCTCCGAATTGAATCAAAAGGCGACGGAGCAAGACAAACGCGAGATTCCTATAGAGACACGACTCTATGTAGTTGACGTTACCCGCCAGATCATCGCAAGGACTGCAATTGCACATCAGGGGGGCGCATCATGCTTCCGGCTTATCAACGACCATGAATTGGCTACAGGCGGGAAAAAAGATTGTAGCGTGCGAATCTGGCTAATACCGGAACTACTCTCCATTGCCGGATTGGACCTCTCACACCCAGCGACAGCAAATAAATTGGCTGGCAACAATCCATTTGGACCTGATTACAAGAGCCCCGAGGAAAAGGTCGTAGCTTGGGACGTAATCGAATTTCCAAACACGGACTTCCTCGCGATAAAACACGGTGCATGCACAGCGCCTCGCTTATGGAAACGGAAGAATCCGACTCGCAATGCGCCAGTCGCGGCCAGCTCTTTGATGGATAAGTTAAGGGGTTTACTCTCAATCCCGCCGAAGACTCATATGTGGCAATCGTTAGGCGTTCTACCACAACTCATAAAATGCATCGGACCGTCACCAATGACCACCTCTCAAGACGGATGCTTGATTGCAGCCGGATACCCTATCCACATTTGGTCTTCGGATGGCCGGCTTGAGACGACCATGCCTTCCATGTCTTACGCAGGCAAATATGCCTTTTCACGTGACTCTCAATTCATTGTCGCTGGTGAATTGAGCGGATTCGCACTGTGGCATATTCCAAGCGGAAGGAAGATTTCCACGATCACACTCGAGAAGTATGAGTGCGACCTTTGGGATTGTGATTGGCACGCTAACAATGTGATAATATTCGGATGCGAGGCTAATGGAAGCGTATTCAGCTTAATACTCGATCTACCACATCTTTCATTTTTTCTGTCATTGGCGCAGCCGACGAGTTTTTTTGAAACCCATGGCAGAAACGAACTGATAAAAGCACAAATCCTTCTCGCCGAGCAAGCATTAGAGAAAGGATGCTTCTCACAATCTCTCAACCTAGTGCGTGAAAGGCAGCTTCAAGACGACTCGTTAACGGACAAGTCTCTTCACGAAATTGAAGAACGCATTTGTTCCTTCGGCACGCCTGTTGAATTACAATCAGGAATTTTAGAACTTTCCCTGCAAGAGCAGGCACCTAAAGGGTGCTTTTTCTCGAATAGCACAGGCAGCCAATCATTGTGGCTTGATGACCGCTTCTCTGGGGGATTTGGAAAAGATGAGGTGCGGAATGCAGTATTATTTGATGTTAAATTAGGAGAAGTGATTGAAAAAGGGAAGTTAGTCGGTGATAGATTGCATATGGAAAGCGCCAAAGACATCTGGCAAATCAGGCATGGAATAAACATAACAATTATTGACTGTAATAGGAAAACGACAACCAACTCATTGCAGTTCGGAGCTTGGGACAGGTTTCATAGAGCTTCCGTGACACCGGACGAGTCAAAATTTCTGCGCAGAAACAATGATACTGGTGTAATTGAGCTTTGGGACTTGAAGTGCAATCGATTAATTTCCAGCATGCCACTCAATAAAGAGTGCGACTCACAAGCGTGTATTAGCGATGATGCATCATGGGCTGTCGTGTTAATTCGGAAATGTGAATTGCAAAGAACATTGTTGGCACACTATTCGTGCCGCGACTGGAGTTTGATGGGAACTTTCCTGAATGATGTTGAGGGATACGTTAGTTCTATTGCATTGTGCGACGGCAATTCCAAAATCCTCATTAGTCGTGGTGAGGTTGAGTTGTGGGATGTGACGAAAAAAATATTGCTGCATAAATGTGGACGTGGTGGCGAACTGGTGTTTGCACCAAATTGCTATCCATATGCATTTATAGGCCGCCATGACGGCACAGTAGGTGTAATTAATTGCGCCTTTGGCACAGAGTTGTTTTCTATACCCACAGGAGGCGATTCTGTGAAAACAATGACGCTTTCTCATGACAAGCTGCGTCTGATTGTAAATGGTCATCGGATCATCCACTTGTTCTGGAGTTATCATTTTCCTTGTGAATGCGACGAGACGGACCATGATCAAAGTGTAATGATGTGAAATTCACCGCTTAACAAAAAATGGCAACATACATACATTCACACAGATTGCGGTTTAACGCGGATTCGATTCCTCCTGGAATATTTGAACTGATTCGTCATGACTTGGAATTGCTGAATAAACACCTGCAGCTTCCAGAACGAGCGGCTTGTGCCAAAGAGCTGATGGTGGATGAAGATTCGCTAAACTTTGGCGGTCTAAAGCAAAAAGACGACACATTCTGGTATATGCCTTGGCCTAGTGATCGACCCGAGTCTGAATTTTACGAAATCGTGGGCCGCCATTGGCAAGGTGAAGCGCCAAAAGCAGAGTGGGATTGGCAAATAGACGAAACAAAAGAATCTCACCTTCGACGTTGCAACGAGTCAAGCGCACACGGGTCAACACATGATTAAGATGTCGTGTTTCGACTCATGGCGTTGCCGTGCGCAAAAGTCCCTTGGAGTCGAGCCCGCCGAAACCTTGAGCGGCCAGCTGTTCGCGGAGGCTGTCCAAGGCCGCAGCGGCGGCTTTATGAACGGCCTGCTTCGAGACGCCCAACCGCTCGCCGATCTCGGCGTAGCTGTGGCCCTCGGCGACGAGGGCGAGGATTTGCTGAGTTCGCACAGGCAGTGAGGCCAGCAGGTTTTCCAGCACACGGCGGCTTTCCTGGGAACGCACCTGCGCCAGCACATCCTGAAACTCATCCGGCAACCGCTGACTGGGAGCAGTGCCGCCAGCCGTGGTGAACGCTGCCAGAGCAAGATCAGCCTCAGGGAGATGCTGCCGCGCATACCGGGCCTCCTTTTGATGCAGCGAGTTCAGGGCATTCCGAATGGCACGCGCCGCATACGCCTCAAACGCACCGCGTGCCGGATCAAACGCCAGCGACGCCCGATGCAGCGCCGCATGCGCCACGGCACGCACGTCATCGACGGTCATGCCGGGAATGTTCGCATAACCGCCCGCGATCTTATCGGCAAGCGGCAGCGCCTCACGAAACAATGTATCAGCATCGGGCATGGGCGATGTCTGGCACGGGATGCATGGTTAGGCAATCGCCGGGATGCACCGAGCGTATCCGCGCTGGGTTGACGATTTTCCGCGTAACCGGTAGGTGCGGGCATGAACAACTCAGTGGCGATCCTCAGTGACATCCATGGCAATGCCCATGCTCTTCGTGCCGTGCTGGAAGACATGGCAGATCACGGCATCAACGAACGCGTGTGTCTCGGCGACGTGGTAGGCTATGGCGGCAGCCCCGGCGACTGCATTGATCTTCTCATGGAGCACGGCATTCCCTGTGTGCAGGGCAATCACGATGCGATGGTGACCACCGGTGCAGGACTAGATGACGTGAAGGACGCCACGCGCCAGTCCATCGAGTGGACACGGGGCGTGCTGACTCCGGGGCAGACAGACTGGCTGACGGCGCTGTCCATGAGGATGCAGGCCGAAGACTACGAGGCTGTGCATGCCTCCCTGCATCATCCTGGTGATTGGGCTTATGTGCTGAGGGCGGACGCTGCTGCGCTGAGTTTTCCGCATCAAACAAGACCGGTCTGCTTCATCGGACACACGCACTCGCCTGCATTCTGGGTGGAGGGTGATGAATTTGGCGTGGACATCACTTCGATTGAAACTTTGAAGCCAAACCGAAAGTGCCTCGTGAATGTGGGAGCCGTCGGTCAGCCGCGTGATCGCGACGAACGTGCCTGCTACGCCATTTATCGTCGCGATACTCAGGACATCCTGTGGCGACGCGTGCTCTATGACATTGCAGGTGCGCAGCAAGCGATCATCCAGGCGGGACTGCCAGCCTATTTTGCGCAACGGCTGGAGTTGGGGAGATGAATCTTGCATTCCCCGACTTCAGCCAGCCCACCCATTAATCACCCCGGTTGAAACCCAATCATCCTCCGGCTATGCTCACCAAATAGATGTCACCAGAAGCTCAACAAGCGCTCAACCTTTTCAAGAACACGAATGAACATCTGTTGATCGTCGGCCAAGCTGGCACGGGCAAGTCCTTCCTGCTACGCAAGATGGCTGAGTGTTTAGCACCGCACCAAAGTGCAGTTGTCGCTCCAACCGGGATGGCGGCATTGAACTGTGATGGAAACACGATCCATGGCTTATTTCATCTGCCAGTGGACAAGTATCCGTATGGCATAATAACCCGCGACAGTCAGTGGTGTCGAAACGTCAGAAACCAACCCGAATTCGCCGGACTCGAGACTCTATTTGTTGACGAAATTTCGATGGTAAGGGCGGATGTGCTGGACGCTGTTGACCATGTACTTCGAATCCAAGGCCCAAAGCCAGGTCAGCCTTTCGGAGGCGTCAGAATCATCGCATTTGGTGATCCACTCCAATTGCCGCCGGTAGAAACAGCCGATCATCGCCCATGGTTTAACGGCACCAAACCCGACACTTGGAAATCTCCTTGGTTCTTTGCGGCGAGGGCTTGGGCTACAATTCGGTTCACCACTCTCGAACTCGAGGACAATCATCGCCAACATGAAGATCCTGAGTTTGCGAGTTTGCTTCGATCTATTCGAGTAGGGGATCTCAAGTACGATGGGCATCGTTCACTGCTCGCAAGCCTCAGTCGGCAGATTCATGACCAAGATATGGCATTGCGAGTCATGTGTACCAACCAGCAAGTTGACGACCATAATAACCAACGGCTTCATTCATTGCCAGGCACCCTGACGACGTTTACAGCGTATGATCGGCCGTTGGGTAAATGGGTTGGTGAAACACCTGTCAATCGTGAGATTCACTTGAAGATTGGTGCGCGTGTGATGTTGCGTGCCAATCTCGAAGTGGGAGAGGGGTGGGTGAACGGCACTATTGGGAGAGTCGTTGAGATTGATCCAGAAGCTGAGTCAGTTGTTATAGAGGACGATGCCGGCAAAAAGAAAATCGTCGCACGCCACACTTGGAAAAGAGAACTGAGCCGGCCTCGTGCAAACAGACCTCTTGACGAAGCCAACTATTGCCAAATTCCGCTAACACTCGCCTGGGCTGTCACGATACACAAAATGCAGGGCCAAACTGCCTCTGGACCGATTGTCCTTGAAGCAGACAACGCTTTTGTCGGTGGACAGGTTTATGTTGGTTTGTCCCGAGTGAAAAATAGGCATCAGCTATCGCTTGCCAGGCCCTTGCGGAAAAATCCGGAACCGGAACAGCGTGCGATGAACTTCATGAAACAGATTCGGCCACAGCACTATTGGTGATAGCAGCGGGCGTTCGCATATGAGTGACATGGATGCCGCAATGGCAGTTTTTGACGGCGGTCTCACGACGTGCAATGGCAAGGTTGTTGTGTGCGTTGTTTGTCGGTCATTTGTTTTTCAACGCTTCTCATGATGGCGATCTACACGCGCTATCAGCTCCGCGCTCCCCGCATGGATCGCGTTCACGCACACATTCAGGATGTCCCCGCCACTGAGGCCGCGTGATAATCAAACCGGCACAATCAAAAACTCACTGACGCGGCCTGCTATTCCTCGATCTGGTGGTCAATGTCATGGTAGAGGGAGGGGGACTGGCGGTGATGATGAAGGCCCGTGAGTCAGGTGCCTGACCAGCTTGCCCTGGTTGGCCGTCACCGAATTCGTCGTTGCCAAGTCGTGCGCTCCGCGTGTTCGTTTCGATCGTCAGCCCAGTAGTGCCCCCCACGTGTGAGGGCGAGGGCCGTCCGTCGATAGACCGGCGGGCCGCAGCGCCCGACTTCACGCCGTTGGTCATTGGCCGAGGGCGGGTAGCCCGGTTCCGGCCATGACCTTTATCCGTAGGTCGATCAAGTCCTTGTCGCCGAAGGAAACCGCGTGAAGTCGGGCGTTGAGCCCGAACACGTGGGGGCACCCGTGACAAGGCCCTGGCGCGAATCGCCGCTCAGTGAGGCCGTGCAATCGTCGTTCGCGCGTCAGCGCTCCGCCGCGATTTTTCGCGTGCCCCTACATACCATGTAAATAGGGGTGAAGGGAGGGGTTTGACCGTGTCGCCCAATATCTGTTTCGCGACATGATCCCGTAAAAGCGGCTTCAATGCTGGTTTTTGATCAGTCCGTGTCCTTGATGAACTTCGGTCGCCCGTAGTTGCTGAGTGGTGTCCATGACGCTCCCGTGACAAACAAAAAGAGCTGCTTCGCAGCAGCTCTGTAAGGTCGGTGTCCTTGACGAATTGGATGTCGTGTGGTGTGCGAGCAGTCTCGCTGTGATCATTTCGGGCGTTTTGGACGGTAGTCCCTCGAATCAATGCCAGCGTCGTAGATACCACGATCCAGTTTGATCCAGTCGGTGCTGTTGATGCCGCGCTTGTTGCGGCTCGCTGGACTGAACGGAAATGCTGACGCGATTTGAATCCAGCGGTCGGTCGTTTGCGCAATAGCACGAATCTCATCAGCCACTTCGGAGAGGTCTTGATCCTGGCTGAAGACGCAGGCGACATCATAGTTACCCTGCCAGGCGAGAGAAATGACATCAAGTGCGAGCCGCACATCCACACCCTTCTCCTGGCCGACGAGAATGCTGCTGGTGGTACCGTCCGGGAGCTGAATGGTCTGATTTCGATAGCGCAGGGGGCGGCTGAACACATGGACTCCTTCCCGGCCCATTTGGGCGAGTTTTGCTGTCCAAAAATGATTCCAAAAGGGATTATCCGTTGCATCTGGGAAGCCGGTATAAAAACGCACCTGCTGCAACTGCCAGCCTTTGGCATGACAAACAGCTGCGGCGAGTTTCTTCACATCGTAGTTTGGGAACGGATAACCAAAAGCCTCTTTGGCAGAGTGGAAGAGGTTCTGGCCGTCGATAAAGATGACGGCACGTTTGATGGCTGGTTCTGATGACATCTGGGCAAAAATAACCCCGCCCGAGGCCTTGCGGCGGGTCGGGCGGGGAGCAAATAAATGGATGCCTCGAAGGCTGAGATGAGTATGAGGTATCTGACCTGGAATGTCAAGACCACCTGTGAACAAGTTCCGATCACCTGAATTGAGGCCGATTATCGCAGCGAGTCGTCCTCCCTCACCTGCTGCTCCAGTTCCCGGAGTGCGGTGAGCATGGCTTCCCTCGCCTGCGGTTCGCGGCGTGTTTTCACGGTGGCGATACAGGTGCCGTGCCTGTGCGTCAATTGAATGACCAGCGCGGTACGTTGCCGTTTGGGCTGGCTGCTGCCCTGCTGGGTACGATGAGAGTCGATGCGGTGGCGAATGCTGCGGGTGCTCTCCCCTGCTTTGGCGGCGATCACCAGTTCTTCCTGAAGCTGGGAATCGCCCACTTGGGCGATACGCTGGGCCATTTCATAGCCGAACCCCTCAATGGGATTGCGAAGCTCTTCCTGGACGCGAGCCGGAAGCTCCAGAATGCGCAGCATGCCGCTCATCCACTGCTCGCTCTTCCCTACCTGGCGGGCGAGTTCGCGCTGGGTGGTGACGGCTCCTGAGTCGAGCAAGGCACGCAAAGTTTCGGCCAGCTCGACGGCTCCAATGTTTTCGCGCTGGATATTGGAGATCAAGCTCTTGAATCGTCGTGTGGTGTGGTCTTCGGATTCGCGCACGAGGACTTCAATCTCGGGGAGGCCGACGGCCTTGGCCGCACGGAAGCGGCGATGACCGGTGAGAATGCGATAGCTGTCACCGTCCGGTGTGACGGTAATCGGCTCGACGATGCCATGGCGTCGCACGGACTCGATCATGTCGTCCATGTTTCTGAATGTCTTGCGTTCGTTGTCGGGGTCTTCCTGGAGTCGTTCGATGGAAACCACGAAGCGGCCTCGTTTCGGCAATCCGCCGGTGAGGCCGGATTTGACGAGATCGAGGCGGCTTTTGCCTTCAGGTAATTTCATGCTGTTGAGGCGGTGATCGCATCGCGCTGAGGTTCGTCGGGTGAACTCAGGGCGTCTGCGACCTCCGGGTGGGGCTGTGGCCCGTTAGTGAATAATTCGCGCACCTCTTCGACGAGGGCGGCCATATCCTGCGCGCCTTTGGAAAGCGGGCGGTAGTGGAAGATGCTGCCGCCGTTTTCGTCCACCTGAGCCAGCCAGCCACAGGAACGTATCTCGCTGCGTGCGGACGCCATGGCGTCATTGTGCATGAGCATGAGGACACGCTTCCGCAAGCCGGGCAGGCGGGTGAGATTGCTCAGCACATGCAGGAGACGGAAGTCGGCGCTGGGCCGGAGTTTGAGCAGGAGCTTGTAAATGCTGGCGTAACTCTTGACGGCTTTCGTGCTCTCAAAGGGCACGATGAAGGCGTCGGCGGGAAAGATGGCGTTCTCCATGATCGGCGAGATTTGATTTGGCGAGTCGATGACGATGAAGTCGAAGCGATCCGCGATGTGTTCCTCGGCGATGAGCTGAGTGAGCATGGACGGATAGCCTTCGGTCTGGCTGATCTCGCGCCCGAGGTCTTCCAAGCCATCGGCACTGGCGACGAAGGACAGCCGCTCAAAGCCGGTGCCCTGGATGACATCGCTGAGCGTCTGCTCGCGCATGAGCGCGGACACGAGAGTGCCATCGGCGGTGAGGCCATCCCCTGCGGCGAGCCATTGCGTGACCTGTGCCTGGGGATCAAGATCCATCAGAAGCACGCGATGACCGTAGCGTGCGAGTCCGCTGGCGACATTCATGGCGATGGTGCTTTTGCCACAGCCGCCTTTGGCATTGATGACGGTGATGATTTTCATGCGGTTTGATTAAAAGCTTGGTTGTTAATGCTCGCGTCCCACTGCCAGAAGTCCGGGAGGCCGAAGAACTGCCGAAAGGCGCTAAGGCGCACGCTTTCAGCATCGAAACTGTCGAGAGCCTTCCTCGACCACGGCTTCGGATCGGCAGCGAGATCGGTCCGCTCGTGATCGCGCTTGGCGATAAAGCGGGCGTATTCATCCGGCTGGGATTGCTGCATCGTGCTCTCCTGCTCGGTGAGCCAGGCCAGCCATGCAGCACGATGGGTTTGCTCATGCTGCTCGCGCAATTGGGTCACGGAAGCGAGCTGGGCATGAAGTCGTTGCTTCTCGATCTTCACGAGGAAAGCATCGCCAAGCTGGCGGATTGCGAGCTGGAGTGATGGGAACGGATTGCGCTGCTCGCGGGCCAATTGCCCCAAAGCACGGCCCCATTCGCTGACTTGGCTTTCGCCTGCAGCAGCACGAGTGAGACGCTGCACGAAGGCATTCGCTGCCTCAACCTCTCGTGGTGAAGGTTCGTTCACCGGTTCGTTGCGATTGCCGCCAAAGGCTGCGTAAAAGTGCCGGGCGAACTCCCAGCCGTGGGTTCCAAGAACTTCAGTCGCCCGAAGTTTTGCCGGTGCGGGCCACTGCTGCTCAATCGCCCGTCGGAGCAAACCTGCTGGACTCCTCGCTGGTGCTCGGTGAGGCAGCCATGCCATCTGCTCCTCAATGGTCTGTCGGGTGTGCTCACGAATCAACTTCGCTGCGGTCTTCTCGCTGAAGCCGGTGGTGATGAGTTTTTGTTGAAGCTCGGTGTCTGCCACCGGTTGCCTGTTTATAGTTTCATTTCCTGGTTTCGTTTTAATACTGGTCTGAATTTCCGACTGATCGGCTGGTGCGGAAATCTGACCGATGCTGGTTTGATTTTCTGACTGATCGACCGCTGGTGCGGTTTTCTGACCGATCAGAGAATCTGACCAGCGCAAAGCATACGTCGCGCTGCGTCGTTCATCGAAGCGATGGCTGAACACGCCATCTGCCACGCGAATGATGTAGTTCTTCTCCAGCGCGGTGCGTATGGCCTTCGCTAGGTCGGAACGACTGCTGATGCGGGCGTAGTTTTGAATGTGCTGGAAGGAGAGCGCCACCTGCTGACGGCGGCGGCCATGCTTGGTCTGAAAGCCGATGCTGTGGCGGATGATCGAACCAACGACCTTGATGACGGTGAGAGGTTCGTTTGGGATAACGACATCGAAGAACTCGTTCGGGATGTCCGTTCGATTGCCATCGCCTTCAAAGAAGCCATGGAACTCCGCTGGCCGCGTGGTGTAGGCCACCCCGCTCCAACGCAGGGAATAGAGCGCGGACTGGCCGGCATCGTGAGCAAGCTTTGGCCGTCCCTCGCGAGCGCATTCGAGGATGTTGCCAGCAAGAGCATCATCCAGCGCAGAACGGATCATGTCGCGACTGACTCCTGCCTTGTGCTCCAGCTCGGTGTAGGACGCCTCGATCTGTTCCTCCTGCGGGTTGCCGTTGGCATCACACCAGCCAAGAGTCTTGCGAATGAGGTAGCCGACGATGCGCACGACACCGCGCGAGAAGTGGGGAATGACGACATCGAAAAACTGGTTCGGTGTGTAGGTGGTGTTCGAGGTTGGCGGCCTGAATCCCCGAAACGTCGAAGCCGCCGGGCTTGGTGCCTTTGAGGAAATGAGAATGATTCGATTTTCCGCAACCGTGTGCTCCATGTTTGTTCGCTAAAGCCGGATCACCGGCTCGGGCTTCGCGGTCTCGACCTTTAGCTTTTGTTCCATGAGCCATTTCGCATACCAGCGCAAAATCGCGTTGATGATGAAGCTGCGACTACGCTGCTGCTCACGGGCCAACTCATCAATAAATTCGAGCACATCGCTCTCGAACTTCACTCCCGCTGATTTGCGCACGATTTTTTCCATTCCTTCATCTTATCATGAACGTGACACGCCCTGTCACGTCGCCCTGTGGATAACCTGGTAGGGGAGTCATCGAACTTCGGGCGACTGAAGTTTTCTTTCCGCATCCGTGACTCAGCGCGGCTTTGGATGAGTGAGCAAGAGCCTCGTGGAAAAGAGGGGAGGCATCTGCGAAGCACAGCCAGCAGTGGCGCTGTCATGGTGGGTGGCGGAATCGCCTGGCTTGCCATTCGCGCAGCGATGCCAAGCGGGGCGGTTGTGGTGGCAGGTGGCCTCAAGCGCTTGGGTGATGACGGGCAGGTGGGAGAGGAATGCTGCCTGACATCGCTGAAGTGCCTCGATCTGGGGCGACTTCCCTGGTCTTGAGCGAAGCGAATGACGAGGGCGAGAGAGGGCGGATTGAAAGTCGAGGGCGTTGCGGGACACCTCCCGCTCGAAGGGGTAGCGGCGCACGCAGTAGCCGCGAGGGGAAGGCTTTCCCCAAAGAAACGCGTTGATTCAGAAAGTGCCTCAGATCAGTCTCCATCCTCACAAGCTGAGCCTGCCATCCCTTGCCCACTAAAGAAAGCCATTGCCATGAGTTTTCTCCTGCTCTCGGCGTCGTGCGTCACGCTTCGCTCGCAGCACGATATTTGATGACCTGCACCTTCTCCAAGGTGACAAGCCCCTCCTTCACCATGAGATCGAGATGCGGGAGGAAGCTCTGAATCTGCTGCTCGGTGTCCACGATTTCAATGATGAGCGGCAGGTCCTCGGAGAGGCGGAGGATTTTAGATGTGTGCAGGCGGCTGGTGGCCCCGAAGCCCATCGGCCCACGCAAGACGGTGGCTCCGGCTAGGCCGAGTTCACGCGCTTTGAGCACGATGGCTTCGTAGAGCGGTTTGTGCTCCCATCTGTCGCTCTCGCCGATAAAGATGCGCAGCAGTTTTCCGTCTTCAGGCAGATGCATGGTGGTCAGCGGTTGAGGGTGGTGGCGAGGAAGTGGCCGAGCCAGACGAAGATGAGGCAGAGAGCCACGGAGCCGAGAATGTTGAATCCCGCATACAGCCATTGGGCATCACGGGCAAGGTTGAGAGTTTGAAGGCTGAAGGAGGAAAAAGTGGTGAAGCCGCCACAAATGCCGACCATAAAAAACGTGCGGCCTGCAGGCGAGACGAGCCAGCGCCCCTCTGTGCTGGTAATTGTGGCAAAAAAGCCGATAGCAAATGAACCGACGATGTTCACCAGCAGCGTCCCCCATGGGAAGGTTTCGCCAAACCAGCGTGCGACGATACCCGATGCGGCATAACGCGCCATGCCCCCGAGGGCACTGCCGAGTGCGACAAGAAGATAATTTTGCATGAGAGTTGAATCAGGAGGGCTTGCCACCCGCGAGAACGAGCAGGCCGGTGATGATGAGCCCAGCACCCACGGCGATGCGCCAGGTGAAGGGCTCCCCCAAAAGCAGCACGGACAGCAACAAGGTTACAAGAATGCTGCCTTTATCAACGAGCGAGACGAAGGACACGGTGCCGTCATGCATGGCACGGTAATAGCAAACCCAGGAGAGCGTGGTGGTGAGCGCCGAGATCGCAAGCAATCCGATGGGCCGCCAGCCGGCCTGCTGAAGCGTGGCGGTGGCCTTGTCCGCGCTTGTCCACAGCAGGGTGTTCAAAATGATGAAGCCAAACACAAACACGGTGCTCACAGCGAGGCCGAGGTCCGCGCCAAGAGATTTCAAGCCAGCCTTGGCAATGACGGAGGTGAGTCCTGCGAAAAGCGCGGAGGCAAAAGCGTAGAGTTTCCAGCGTTCCATATTTGTGAAGAGATGAAGGTAAGTCCTGCGCCTGATCATCGCAATGCAAGGCATCTGCGGCGGTGATTATTTCGCAGTCTTGCTCGCAAAGCGTGCCTTCTTGCCGAGTTCATTCTCGATGACGAGGAGGCGGTTGTATTTGGCGATGCGCTCGGAGCGGCAGAGGGAGCCGGTCTTGATCTGGCCTGCACCTGTGCCGACGGCAAAGTCAGCAATGAAAGAGTCTTCCGTTTCACCGGAGCGATGCGAAATCACCGCGCCGTATCCAGCCTTTTGCGCCATCGCTACGGTTTCGAGGGTTTCGCTAACCGTGCCGATTTGATTGAGCTTGATGAGAATGGCGTTGGCAATGCCGTCACGGATTCCTTCGGCGAAGATCTTCGGGTTGGTGACAAAATTGTCGTCGCCCACGAGTTGGAGCTTCTTGCCGAGTGCTTTTGTGATTGCCGCCCAGCCTGCGCGGTCTTCCTCGCCCATGCCGTCTTCAAGCGAGATGATGGGATACTTCTTCGCCCACTCGCTCCACAGTTTGATCATCTCTGCTGGAGTCTTGCGTGATTTGTCAGATTTCTTCATGACGTAGCTGCCTTTATCGAAGAACTCGCTGGCAGCGGGATCGAGAGCGATGGCAATGTCTTTGCCCGGTTTGAAGCCAGCGGCCTTGATGGCCTCAACAATGACATCCATTGCCTCGCTGTTGGTCTTGAGGTTCGGCGCGAAGCCGCCTTCGTCACCCACCGAGGTCACAAGCCCGCGCTGGTGCAGAATCTTTTTCAGCGCATGGAACGTCTCCGCGCCATAGCGCAAGGCTTCGGCAAAGGTCGGAGCACCAACGGGGAACAGCATGAACTCCTGGAAGTCCACGTTGTTCGTGGAATGCGCGCCACCGTTAAGGACGTTCATCATCGGCATGGGCAGCAGATAAGCGCCTTTGCCCCCGTGCAGCTTGCGGATGTAGGCGTAGAGCGGCAATCCGGCATCAAGAGCCGCCGCACGGCACACGGCCATTGACACGCCGAGGATCGCATTCGCGCCGAGTTTGGATTTGTTCTCGGTGCCGTCGAGTTTGATTAGCCGTTCATCAATCGCTTTTTGATCTTGTGCCTTCAGCCCCTTGAGCTTCGGTGCGATGACATTGTTGACGTTCTCCACGGCTTTCAGCACGCCTTTACCACCGTAGCGTTTCTTGTCGCCATCGCGCAGTTCCACGGCTTCGCGAATGCCAGTGGAGGCACCGGAAGGCACACAGGCCGAGGCGGTGATGCCGTTGTTGAGCGCAACCGTGACCATGACGGTCGGGTTGCCGCGTGAGTCGAGGATTTCGAGGGCGGAGATGGATTTGATTTTAGACATAATCGTTGAGTTGATGAATCAAGATGTCGTGACACTAACTGGGTTCAATGACAAACACCGTCTCGTCATGGCATCATTCCTCGACAAGCGTGGTCTGCCTGCCTTCCGGCGTGAAGACGATTTCGTATTTTCTGCCGTCTTTTCTGACGTTCATCTCATAGAGACGTGAGTAAAGAGGGGTGCTGGTCTGTTCGGTTTCGGTGATGGTGCCAGCGGCGAGGGGGCTGCGGGTGAAAGCATCCTTCACGGCTTTGGGAGTCTGGTTCCAGGTGATGACCTCCTCGGTGCCGAGCCATGCGCCGGTCTTGGAGTAAAGGCCGTTGTATTCGTGGCCACCCTGCTGGTAGAGCGGGATGTAGTCGCCGTTTTCGATCTCCCAGCCGTGGGCGATGACGCCGGGGACATGCTTTTGAAATCCATCAAGAACGGCAGGCGGAACTTTGCTGGCGCTGAGGGGCTGTGCGCCACCTTTGGACATGGTGCAGGCGGAGATAGAGAAGCTGACGATGGCGGCGGTGATAAGAATGGGTTTATTCATGAGGCTGCGGCTTTGGTTCGGCTGAGGAAAAGCGAATACACGGCGGGAGTGGCAATAAGCGAAAGGATTACGGAGATGCACAAGGCACCGATGACGGCGATGGCAAGCGGCTTGAGCATGTCGGCCCCAGCGGTGATGCCGAGTGTGAGGGGCAGCATGCCGAGCGCGGCTGCGAGCGAGGTCATGAGCACGGGGCGGAGACGGCGGCGACCTGAACGGATGAGCGCCTCTTGCGGGCTGAGTCCTGTTTCCATGAAGTGGTCCACCTGATCAAGCATGAGGATGCCGTTCTTTGCCACGATGCCAACGCCGATGATGGCACCCAGAAAGCTGACAATATTCAAGGCGGTGCCGGTGAGCCAGAGCGCAAGCACGGTGCCGACCATCGCCAGAACGGAGCCGGAGACGATGGCGATGGGCTCGCGATAAGAGCGGAACTCGATTAGGAGCACAGTGAAAACGAGAACAATGGCGAGCACGAGCACGACGAGGAGATTGCGAAAGGCGTCCTGCTGCTGCTGGAAGAGTCCTGCGAACTCGATCACGCCTGGCGCGAGACTTTTGTCCTCGGCGAGCTTGGCGCGGATTTCCTTCATGGCGCTGCCGAGATCGCGCCCATCCAGACGGGCGGAGACGGCAATGTCGGCACGAAGGTCGTCACGGCGTAGCTGAATTTGGCCTGCTTCTTCGACAATGTCGGCCACCTGTGAGAGCTTGACGAGCGGCGCGGTCGTTGCGGGAGCAGTCTGGTGTCCGCCTGCCTGCGGTGGCATGCTTTGCGGGACGGTGGCTGAGCGGAGAGGAAGATTGAGCAACGTCTCACGCAGGTTCACATAGGCGGGATCGACGCGAACACGAAGGTTCACAACGCGGTCGCCTTCGAGCACGCTTGAAGCGATCTGGCCGAGAAGGGCGGTATTCACGGCTGCGCCGATGTCGTTGGTGGTGAGGCCAAAGCGCTGTGCATCAAGATGACGCACGCGGACATTAAGCGTGGGGCCGGTGTAGGCGAGGCCGTCGAAAGTGTCCACAACGCCGGATACTTCTTTGAGCTTGGCCTCGATCTCGGGGCCTTTGCGTTTCAGGAAGTCAAGGTCGGTGGAATAGACGCGAACTTCGATGGGCTTCGGCGCATAGGTGAGGTCGGCAACAAGATCGCCAAGCACAGTGGCGAAGGACAGTTCGAAGCGCGGCAATGCTGCGAGAAGCTTCTGGCGCAGCTCGGTGACGACTTCACTGCTGTGACGTTTGCGCTCCGGTTTGAGCTTCACGAGGAAATCGCCGAAGTGCGGATCGGCCAGGGCAAGGGCCAGACGTGCGCCGGTGCGGCGGGAGTAGCTCTCCACCTCGGGGATGGCCTTGATGATTTCTTCGGCGAGGAGGAGCTGGCGGTTCACTTCGTCGATGTCGGTCCCCCAGGGGGCATGGTAGTCGAGCACGAAGCCGCCTTCATCCATGACGGGCAGGAACTCGCTCTCCAGCTGGTCATACACGATCCAGCCTGCATACAGGACACCGACGCAGGCGAGCACGGTGATGAAGGAAAAGCGCAGCGCGGGCCGCACGGCGGCTTCATAAAGACGGATGAGCAGGTGCATCAAAGCACCGCCTTCTTCCGCGTGCGCATCATGCGCAGCGGCACCGGCTTTCGGCCCGCGCAGCAGCCAGCCTGCGAGGCCCGGCGTGAGCGTAACGGCGAGCAGGAGCGAGGTGAGCAGTGAGACAACCATCGTCAGAGCCAGCGAGCGGAAGAACACGCCGGAAATGCCATCGAGAAACGCCAGTGGGATGAACACGACCACAGGCGTGAGCGTGGAGGCAACAAGCGGGCGGAAGATGTCGGCAATGCCCTGTTTGATCGCTTCAAGACGATCCATGCCGCTCATCAGCCGCGTGTGGATGGCCTCGACGACAACGATGGCGTCATCAATGACGAGACCGATGGCCGCCGCGATGCCACCGAGGGTCATTAAGTTGAAGCTGAGCCCCACCAGCTTCATTGCCGCGAGCGTGATAAGCACAGTGACGGGAATGACGAAGACGGCCACAAGCGTGGTGCGCCACTGCTTGAGGAACAGGAAGATGATCACCACGGAGAGGATGAGGCCGATGATGATGCACTCCCACACGGTATCGACAGAGGCTTTGACGAGCAGCGACTGGTCATAGAAGAAGGCGATCTTCATGTCTGGCGGCAAATCTTTACGCAGCTCGGCGATCTCCGCCTGGAGCGCGGTGGCGATGTCGAGCGTGCTGCTGCCGTGGGGCTGCGCGCGGAGATTGAGTAGAACGGCGGGCGTCCCTTCGGCGGTGACGACATTGAAGACCGGCTCGGGAGCACGGGTGACTTGAGCGAAGTCCTTCACCGTGATGGGGCGGCCATTGATGACGGCGATGTTGAGGTTCGCCACATCGTCTTGTGTGCGCGCTCGGCCATCGACTATCGTGAGATAGAGCGTGTAATTTTCAGGGTGCATCCCAGCAGGAGCAATGAGGTTGTTCTGCATCAGTGCCAGGGTCACACGGTCAAGGCTGAGACCGCAGGCGGCGAGCTTGATGGGATCGACGAGGAGCTGGTATTCAGGCCGCCTGCCGCCAACGAGGTCCACCCGTGCCAGGCCTGGGATGCGCAGGAAGCGGGGCTTGATCTCATAACGCGCCGTCTCCCACAGTTCGGTGATGTCGCGCTTGGCGGAGGTGAGACTGACGCCAATGATGGGGAAGGCATTGAAGGTGAGCCGCCAGACCGCCGTGGTGGCCGTGGGTGGCAGCGTACTGCGAATCTGCGCCAGACGCCCGAGTACATAAAGCTCGGCTTGCACCATGTCCGCGCTCCATTCGAAGAACACATTCACCTCCGCGCTGCCACGGCTGGTGGAGCTGCGAACAGTGAGCGCACCGGGAATCTCCTTCATGGATTCCTCGATAGGCCGCGTGATGGTCGCCATCATTTCGTCCGCAGGCATGACGCCATTGTCCACAAGGATGACGATGCGCGGAAAGTCCGTCTCCGGGAAGATGGAAGACGGCATCTGCAACGCCGAGTAAGCGCCCGCCAAACACAACGCGAGCGTAATGAACACAATGGCCTTGGCGTGCCGGATGGCGAAGGCACCGACGCCGGATGTTGAAGGAGATGCGGTGCTCATTTCGCTTCAGGCGTGGGGTTGAGGATGCGCACCTTTGTCTTCTCTGGCAGGGCAAAGGCTCCAATGGTGACTACTGTCGCGCCTTCACGCACGCCTTCGCCCTCCACCTCAATGAGTCCGCCTTCATGCAGGCCGACCTTCACGACTTTCTGTGTCGCGGTATCGCCTTCGACGATGGCGAGCGTGCTTTTGCCAGCGGGATCAGTGTAAATGCTCGCACGCGGCACGGCGAATTTTCCCACATGCTCCTCGACGACGATCTGGGCGGTGGTGAACGCACCGGGCTGCTGGCCGCTGCCCTTCGGCAACATGATCCGCACCAGCACAGTGTCTGTGAGCGGGTCCACGAGCGCACTGATGTAGCTCACGCTGCCTTCGAGAGGCTGCTCTGCATTTACGGCACGAAGCATGGCCTTTTGACCGACCTTGACTGCCACCGCCTCGCTGCGCGGCACATGCACGGTGGCAACGAGACGATCAAGGTCCACAATCTCGGCCAGCGGCGTCACGATGTCCGCAGGCTCCCCCAAGCGTGCGGTAAAATGAACGAGAGTGCCATCGAGTGGCGCTTCACCACGTAAAAGTGACTGATGAACTTTCGCGGTGGCCAAGTTGGTCTGCGCGGTGTTGAGCGCCTGCTCAGATTCGAGCACAAGCTTTTCCGAAGTGCCTTCAAGGCCGATGAGCTTTTGCTGCCGCTCGCTGTTCTTCTTTGTGAACGCCACGGCGGACTCTGCATTTGCCACGGCAGAGTCCACGGCGCGGCTGTCGAGTCGGAACAGGACATCACCCTTCTTCACCTGCTGGCCTTCGACTCCATTGATCTCGGTAATAATACCCGCCATCGCCGGAGCGAGCTTTGCGGAGGCCGGCGGTCGTCCGGCACTGTTGGGTTCCGGCTCGATCACACCATAGACCGTCAGCGTACGACGCAGAGTGGTCTTCACCACGCGTGCGACCTGCACAGAGACCTCGGTTTGCACGGGAGCTTCTTCTTCTGCACGCAGCAGCGGCGTGGAAAGCAAAGAGATGAGGAGTAGAGGATGCAGTTTCATGAGATGGGGGATAGGGTTTTGGTTCATGGCGCAACAGGTGAGTAAATGCGGATCTCCGCCGTCTGGCCGTCACGCTGCGGCACGGCGAGGAACAAGCGGTCAAGCTCAGGCACGAAGATCGAAGTGCCCGCGCCTTTGGCTGTCGCAATGCGCGCTGTGAACTTGTAATGATCTGCGTCGATCTGGTGCACGACATCAAGCGAACCTTCGGCACAGGAAATGTAAATGAGATGCCGCTTGGCATCGTAAGAAACGCCATCCGAATCCAGCGCAATGTCGAGACTGGCGACGGATTTGCCCGACTGCGTGTCAAACACCACCAGCTTGCCCGGCCCGCAGCCAATGAAAAGGCGATGTCGTTCGCGGTCGAAGCCCATCGGAATGTTATCCTTCGCCTCTGCAACCGGCCATGTCGCAACGACAGCCTGCTTGCTACGGCTGATGACGGCGATGTGGTTCGCCGTCGGCACGTTCACAAAAATTGAGTCGCCTTCGACCTCGAACTGCTTCGGGAAGTTGGTGAGCGGGATTTCGGCGAGCACCTTGTCCGTCTTTGCTTCCACAATCGCGATGGCTCCAAAGGTCTTGCCCACACCGACAAAGAGCTGCGATGTGGCATCATCGTAGCGAAGATTGTTGGCCTTCTCTTTGAACTCGATCACGCCGCGTGGCGCGTATGAATCCGAATCGAGCATCTGCACTTTGCCATCACCATTGGCGATGTAGAGTTTTTTCAACTCAGGACGGAACACGACCCACTTTGGCTCATGCATGTCCTTGATGCTGTGCGCAAGCTTGCCTGTTTTGAGGTCGATGACCTCAGTGGTGCCATTGTCCTCAGCATTCACAAAGAGCCGCTGCCCTGACACATCCGCTGCCATGAGATCGAAACCGCCTTTGACCGCCGGCAGTGGAGTTGTCTGCACTAGCTGCAGCGGCTCAGTGGCGAGGGCAGTTCCGGCAAGCAACAGTGCTATGTATGTGAGTATGTGTTTCATTTTGAGCATGTGTTGATGAAGGTTGTTACTTCTTGTCCTTGCCACTTTTGGGCTTCGATTGGGGTTTCCACTGCGGCATCCAGTCGGGCGAGTCAGTGCGCGCAGTTTTGAGATAGGAGCTGATTTTGTCCGCAATGTCCGGTTGCTCTGCGGCGACGTTGGTTTTCTCCGCGAAGTCGTATTCCGTGTCGTAAAGAGCAGCCGAGATCGTCGACCATGACCCAGATCAAATTGGGTTTGTCGGCTGCCAGCGAGTGAGCAGCCGCCAAGAGCAGAAACTGAATCAGACGGTGGGACATCTCAGGGAAGGGTTTACTTCACATGGCGCAGCGGCATCTGGAGCGCGGCTTCGAGCTGGCCTGCCGCCGTCTGTGCCTCGATGCGTGCGGACAGCAGCGCAACGTTGCTGGCGCTGGCCTCGATCTTGCGGCGCACGAAATCGAGCGGCACTAGTTCGCCCGCATCGACCATCTTTTTCGTCGTCTCGCTGGCATGAGCTGCTTCGTCAGCCAGTTTGCGGGCCGTGGCGGCTTTGGCGGTCATGGTTTGGTAGGCAGCAAGCGCGCTGCCGACCTCGGTAATGACGGCGGCCTGCCGTGCCTCGAATCGTTCGCCTGCGGTTTTGCGCTTTGCATCCGCCACGGCAATCGGGCCGCGATTTTGATTCAAGATGGGCAGATCAAGCGAAATGCCAACACCCCAGCGGTTGCCACTGTGGTCGTATTGGTCCGTCGGATTGATCCGAATATCGGGATACTGTTTCGCTATCTCCAGCCGGAGCATGGCCTCCGCCACACTGTAATCACCCAGTAGCGCCAGTAGATCATTCCGATGCAAAAGCGCAGTGCGCCGTGCGGTGCCTGCAGGAACGGCGGTGAGATTTTCAAAGGCGGAGAAATCCAGCCGGACGACATCCAGCGCCTCAGGTGAAACACCCACGGCTCCTGCAAGCTGTTCACGAGCCGTGGCGGTTTGCCTTTCTGCATCATGCTGGGCGAGCTTGGCGCGGTTTAGAGCGAGCCGTGCCACTGTAAGGTCAAGAGCCGGGGCTTCGCCTTCCTCCACCTGCACTTGCAGCTTTTTGAGGGCCTCGTCATGCAGCGCTGCCTCGGTTTTTAGCAATTCCGCGTTCTGCCGCCCGGCATACAGGGCCAGCATGGCGGTGCGCACTCGTGTTCGCGCATCCCAAGCGGCCGCTGCCACACGAAACTGCGCCGCCGCCGCGTCCGCACGCGCTTGAGCGAGTCGTTTGCCGCGCTTGCCAGCCGTTTCAAACGTGACGCTGAGCGTGGGCTGAAAGTTGAACGGGTAAATGCCTTTGCCCAAGCTCGGGCTGTAGGCCGGGACGAAGGTCAGCACCGGATTGGGACGTTGACCTGCCGTGATGATCGTTGCAGCAGACTCCGCCGCCAGCGCACGCGCCACACGAACATCAGGATTATAATAAGCGGCGGCGAGGGCGAGCTTGTTGACTTCCCAGGTGCCGCCCGTGGCTTTCTGTTCAGTCATGAACTGTTGCAGGCCAGGGTCATTCAACGAACGGCCTGCATAAGCGGCGGCGCTGCCCTCAGAGGTCAATGGTCTGGCTTTGAACTGCACGCAGGCCGTGAGGCCGCAGATCAAGGTGAACGAGACGGCGCAAAGGCAACGATGTCGGGAGATATTTTGGGTCATGAGCATGGTTCTACTGTTTCCAGTAGGCGCCATCAGCTCGGACCGTAGTCAGGGCGGTTTTCCCGTAAGGGACGGCAGACACCATTGCCAGATGGGTTTTAGGACATTGCTCGGTGAACCGCAAATTAAAAACCTGTAATGAATGACGCTCGGTTAAGAAGCGGCTGAATGATACGATCACGGCGGGGGATTTCGTGGAACCTGTGTCGCGGTGAGGTCAGCGTTTGATATGATTTGAGCCGTCGTTTCTTGGCTCTGGGGCTAGACTCGATCTGGGCGCAATGAAATTCTGCACGCTGGCGGCAGTCTCTAGCAAATCCCTTGCGCCAAATGGCCAGCGCAGTAGCCGCGATAGGAAGGCCGTCCCCATCCAACGTTCTCAAGTCCCAGGTTGAAAAATACCCAACGCAAGGATCACGCAAACACCCAACGTTGATCCGCTACTTGCTGACCTCTGGGTCATATCCCAAATACTCCAACAACAGTTTCCGATTCTGCTCAGATGGAGGGTTCTTATGCATTTCCCAATATTTGAGCGTGGCCTCTGAAACACCCAGTTGGCAAGCCAGTTCCTTCATTGTCAGATTCTCTTTCAGCCGCTTGGCCCGCACATGATCCGCAAGGCAGGTCGGGTTCAAATGTCTGTCAGACCGCAGCCACCAACGCCGCGTATAGCGCCCCCGATTGACCAACACCTGCCGCTGATGAAAAGCCAACAAACGCATCCGGGAGCAGACGGACTGGCGCGGTGTCGCTGGCAAGGCAGCCTTCTTGCGGTGCATCATGGAGATGCACCGCTGCATTCAGGGCCCATTTGAAGTGCGACATATCAAACTGACGCTATCGAGTGTCTCGTTGCCTGTGCACGCGGCTAGCCTGCGGGTGATTCATCGTTCGTGAACGCCCATGCCTTCGAAATCTCCCGGGCACTCACACCGCAACCCTGTCTGCGGAAAGCGGTAGCTCCGATGCAGGCTTGCGCCGTGCATCTGCGCGACCGCACTCCAAATGGGCGGCTGCGCGTGGCAGTTTAATACACCGCCTTGCGGTGAAACAGAAAGCTCTCGGCCAGCAGCAAAACCAGCGCGAGCCAGATCAGGCGCTTGGGCCAGGTGCTGAAGGCGGAGGCGGTGATGACGGGGGCGGCGGGCTGGATGGAACGCGCGGCATCCGTGGCGAGGGCGGGGAGGTTCGTTTCGGCGGCGGAGATCAGAGCGCAGGCGCCGCTGCGGTCTTTGCCGGTTTCCCAGCTGCCGATGCGGTTCAGCGCGAGGAGGCCGTGTGCGGGATCGTCGGAGACTTCGATGAAGGACTCGCCGTTCCACGCGTGCCATTGCACGAGGCTGTCGGTGTGCAGCATCTCGCCGGTGTGCAGGGTGCGCATGTCGGTGAGGGCTTCGCTGTTTTCGGCGCACCAGTAGAGCGCATTGCCGAGGATCAGGGGAAAGGAGGGCAGCAGGGCGAGCTGCTCGGACTGCGAGGGCGAGAACGCGGTGACCACGAGGCGCTGGCCGTTGAACTCTCCGGCGGCGAGCACGGGCTCGTTGCCGGCAAACCACAGCGGCTCGACCGAGGCGGGCAGTTTGAGCAGCGTGGTCTGCGTGACGGCGATGCGGCTGCTGCTGGCGCGGAAGAGCAGGGGATGGTCCGGCTGCACGGAGCGCACGCTGTCATGCGGGATGCTCTTGATGGCGCGTGCCTGCAGCGGGCCGGAGCTGCTCTGCGGTGTGAGGGCGATGACGGGGCGGTCGGTGGGCAGTTCCTTGGGCAGCCAGTTTTCAAACACAAACACGTCGGGCTGGTCCTTCGGCGGCCAGGCTTTAGGGTCGCCTTTGCGCATTTCGATGCGGCCGTTTTCGATGAGGGCGGAAAGCGCCAGCTCAGTGAAGGGATCGGGCTTGTCGGCAAACCACGCGACGGTGAGCGGTCTTGTTTTGGGCAGCGGTGCGGCGAGGCCATCGTCCCAGCCGAAGCAGTCGCCGGCGGTCTTCAGGCGGATCTCCATCTGCTGGCCGCGCACGCCTTCCAGCGGCAGGATCAGCGCGCTGGATTCACCGGGGGCGAGATCAAGCTCACGGAGCTGAGCGATACGCCCGGCGATGGAAATTTCGAGCGTGGTGGTGGCCTTGTTCTTGTTGGCGGCGGAGGCGCTGACTTTCACAAAGGCTTCGTAACGATCACGCGCCAGCGGGCTGTGGCGGATCTGAAAGCCGGTGAGGCCCACATTGAGCGGCTCCTTGAGGGCCACGGGAATCCAATCGACAGCAGTGGTTGATGGAGGCTGTGAATCGCTCGCCATCCAGACGCGGGAGTGGGTTTCGAGATCGGCGAGGCGCTGGGCGACCGTCAGTGCCGACTCCGGTTTGCCCTCGATGGGCGGGGGGGTGAGCTCTTCGAGCAGGCGCAGGCATTCGCGGTGGTTGCGGCTGCGGGAAAGCAGCACGCGGGCGCGCGCATCAAAGGTGATGAGGGATACCACGGTCTGGTCTGGCAGCGCGCGGATGCGTTCCTTCACGCGCTGCTTGGCCGCGTCCAGCCGGGTCTGGCCCTGCAGATCCTGCGCGGCCATGGAGGCTGAGCAATCGACTACCATGACGACGGCGCTGATGGCATCGGCAGAGAGATTCCCGCTGGGCCGTGCGAGCGCCAGGATGGCGAAGAGCAGCACCAGCAGCGTGAGCAGCAGCGAGAGCCATTTCTTGATGCGCCGCAGCCACGCGGACTCCTGATGTTCACGCGCGAGCGATTTGAAAAACAGCAGCGTGGACACCGGCACCCGCTTCGCCTGCCGGCGGAAGAGCCACAGCACCAGCGGGATCAGCGCGAGCCAGAGGAGGTGCAGGTAGCTGGGGGTGAGGAAACGCATCGGCGGGGATCAGAATGACGAATGAGTAAATCCGAATGACGAAACAATGTCCAAGCCTGAATGTCGAAAGTGGCGTGGCATTTGTTTCGTTCTCGTGCTCCTAGTTGATTCGCTTCGCTCACCCTTCGGGCTCACTTCGTTCGTCTGTCTCGCTTCGCTCGGCTGTCCTCGATCATAGAGCGTTGAATGCGGAATGGCCGTGCGCCTCAGGTGGCTGCGGAGGTGGTCGGAAATTCGTCATTCGGATTTACTCATTCGTCATTTGCGAAGCTCGTCGAGCGCCTGCTTCAAATGCCCTTCAAGGACATCCTTGCTCACGTAGGCTTCGCCGATCTTGCGCAGGAGCACGAAGCGGATCTTGCCGTTTTCGAATTTCTTGTCGGTGCGGGCGATGCGCATGATCTCCTCGGTGTCGAGATCGTCCGGCAGGCGCAGGGGGAGATCGCAGAGCTTGAGCAGGGTGAGGATGCGCTCGTAGTCGACTCCGGTGAGGTCGGCGATCTGGGTGGAGAGCCAGGCGGCGGCGCGCAGGCCGAGGCTGATGGCCTCGCCGTGCAGAAGCCTGCCGTAGCCTGCAGCGGCCTCGATGGCGTGGCCAAGGGTGTGGCCGAAATTCAGCAGGGCGCGGGTGCCGATGGTTTCGTACTCATCGGCCTCCACGATGACGGCCTTGATGGCGATGTTCCGGCGGATGAGGCCGACGATGTCTCCCTTGCCCGCGGCGATGTCTTCGATGGCCTTGAACATGGACTCATCGCGAATGCAGGCGTGCTTGATGATTTCCGCAAAGCCTTCGTTCCACTCGCGGGTGGGGAGGGAATTGAGGGTGTCGAGATCGGCGATGACGTGCACCGGCTGGTGAAAGCAGCCGACCATGTTTTTCGCATTGGGCAGGTTCACGCCGGTCTTGCCGCCCACGGAGCTGTCCACCTGGGAGAGCACGGTGGTGGGCACCTGTACATAAGGAATACCGCGCTGGTACACGGAGGCGCAGAAGCCCGCGAGATCGCCAATGACGCCGCCGCCGAGGGCGACCACGAAGCTCTTGCGGTCCAGGCCAAAGCGCACCATCTCGCTGAGCACGGACTCGCTCCAGGAGAGGGATTTGGAGGACTCTCCGGCAGGCACGGTGATGAGGTGGGGCTTTTTGCCGGCATCGCGCAGGCTTTGCAGCACCTTTTCGGCATAAAGCGGGCCCACATTCGAATCCGTGACCACGGCGCAGCTGGTGCGGTCCGGCAGCTTTTTGTTCACCTCTTCACCCAGCGTTTTGAGCATGTCGCGACCGACCTGGACGAGGTAGCTGCGTGGGCCTAGATTGACGAAGACGGGGCGGACGGGCTGGACGGGCGGAGGCATGGAAAAAGTTCGAGGAGATGGGGGAGTGCGTAATGTGCCGCCGGAACGGAATCGAGGCAAATCGTTTGGAAGCAGCGCTCGCGCCGAAACCACGTGATTTGTCGCTTGGCATAGTGCCGGGTGGCCTGCTGGATGGCGGCGAGGGTGTCTTCCAGAGACACCTGCCCGGCCAGGTGCGCACGGATTTCCCGCACGCCGATGGCCTTTTCCGCCGTGGGGGAGAGCGGGCCCAGGGCGCGGACTTCCTCGATGAGCCCGGCGGCAAACATGTCCAGCGTGCGCTGATTGATGCGGCGGTAGAGCGTCTCGCGGTCCCAGGTGAGGATGACGCCGTTCACTTGCGGCTCGGCTTGCTCAAACGAGCGCCGCAGGCCGGACTGCGGGCGTCCGGAGAGCAGGCAGATCTCCAGCGCACGCTCCACGTAGCGCGGATTGCGCAGATTCACGGTGGTGGCGGCTTCGGGATCGCGCTGCAGCAGCCACACGACTTTCTCGTCGGGGCTGAGGTGCTGAAACTGCGCCCGCAGCTGCGGAGAGGCGGCGGGCAGGGGAGAGAGCCCGTGGGTGAGCGCCTTGATATAAAGCCCGGAGCCGCCCACCACGATGGGCACGCGGCCACGCGCGGCGATGTCCTCTAGGATTGGCAGCGCCAGCGAGTGGTAACGCTGCGCATCGCAAGCCTCCGTGAGCGGGATCACCCCGTAGAGGTGGTGCGGCACGCTCGCGAGCTCTGCAGGCGAAGGCTTGGCCGTGAGGAGGTCCATGCCCGCGTAGAGCTGAAAGGCATCCGCATTCACGATCTCCCCGCCCACGTGCTCCGCCAGGGCGATGGCCAAGGCCGATTTGCCCGAGGCCGTGGGCCCGGTGATGAAAAAAGTGCTGTCAGGAAGCATTCGGGGGTCGCAGCAGGCTGCGCCTCAGAATTTGCTCTCGATCTTATGGCCCACGTGCTCGATGCCCTCACCGGTCTTGTGGATGGCGTGATCCACACCCCGACCCGCACGCGTCATGGGCCCGCCACTGCCACGGCAGGAAGCGAGGGAGAAAACAGCGACAATGAGGAAAGAGGCGATGATTTTCATGGCGGCGCAAACTAGTGCAAAGGGCGGAAAGGCTCAAGCGGGGAGTGAGGGGGGCGGAAGGAGGTGTGGACATCCCTGCCCGCTGGGCCGGAAACCCTGGCAACTCGCGTCGGTGCGGCTCCGCCTGCCGGTGGGAGACTTCCATCACTTCCACAGTTTCAACGGGGGAGTGTGTGTATCAAGCCGGTGCCGAGTGGGCCATGGAAGGCTCTGAAGCTTTCCCGAAAAACCATGGCAACCCAAACACCCCTTCTGGTTGCCATCATGGAGGTGCTCATGGCCTTGTTCCACTTCGTCAGCCTGCACCGCATTGCCACCGTTTTCCAACGGCTGCGTCCTGCTGCCTCCTCGTGCGCTGTCTGTTTTGGCTGTCGCATCTTCGTGGTTGCCGGTTGCCCACCCTAGATTCTCACGATGGCAACCGGCAACCAGCGGGGGATGGCGTCTGCTGCCGATGGGAGACTTCCATCACTTCCACAGTTTCAACGGGGGTGAGTGTGAGGTGGCTCTGTGCGAATGGAGGCTGGAATGACGCGACAGCGTCTTGGAGTGCGTGCGGCAAGCCCTGGCGCGACGCCGCTTTGGCAGGCCGGACGGCAAGGTAAGGCCCAAGAGAATTCAGCACCTCACGAAAGCGGTGTCGCCGATGCAGGCTTGCGCCGTGCATCTCTGCCACCGCAGTCCAAGACGCTGTCGCGTGGCTCGTGGACATCCAGCCTGCTCCACAACCATGCATGCGCTTAAATGAATGCTGTTCAGGAATGCCACCCAATGGCGGTAATCATTCCTTGCTGCCGCTGTGTTTTTTGATCTCCGCGAAGACGTTAGCCAGCGCCTTGTTGGCCAGTCTCTCGGCTTCTTCAGACAAAACCGGCTCCGAGTAAGGCCGTTCGAACACCTGCTGCCCGTCAATCGAGACCGTGTAGCGAAATTCACCAAAATTGATTCTTGTCTCGGCAGTGACCGTAAAAGGCTTTGCAGCTTGGCCGATGTAGTTTCGGAAACGATGACTTACCACGAATAGGGACTCGTGGTCAGGGTTCTGAATCATGAGTTCCATAGCCCTGACCGGATTACCGTTAGCGCTGGGCAGTTTCGGCTGAATTGGCATGTCATGACTGGCGAAGAGACTCACGAACGCGCTGAGTTTTTTGCACAGCTTTTCGACAAACTCGCGGAGTCCCAAGTCCAACAGTTCGCGTAGGACCGCGGGCGACCGAAACACGACTTTGTTCGTATGCCCCAGCTGATTCCGTACAAAAATAGCGACCTCCTTTTCTTGATCGCTGGGCTCTTCGATACTTTCCCCTTTGGCGGCCTTGATGCCTAACTGCAGCGACCACTCCAGTCGGCGCTGGAGGTAGGTCATGAGGGCGGAGAGTTCGCCGGCGTCTGCGAGGCGGAGGGCGGTGAGGTAGGCTTCTTTCTCATCGGTGCGGACGATGAGGGGCAGGTAGCCGCTGCGCATGAGCACGTAGTTCACCAGCAGGCGCGCCACGCGGCCGTTTCCATCTTCAAAGGGATGAATGACAATGAAGTCGTGATGGAGCTTGGCGATGCAGGCGGCGATAGGCAGGGTAGGGGAGGTTAACTCTTGGCGCAACCATGTGACAAGGTCGCTCATGCGTGCCGGGGTCTCTTCCACACTGGCAAATGAAAGCATCCCGCCACTGGCCTGACGCACACTGTTGGGGGTGGTTTTGTATTGGCCAGGAATGATCTCCTTGCGCGTGCTCTTGCCGTCCGCTGTTTCAGCGGACTTCCAGTAGGGTTCCTTGAGAATGATGCGGTTCAGGTCGCGGATGTCGCTCTCGGAGATGAGGCGGTCTTTGTCTGCTGCGAGAGTGCGCACGTGTTCGATGCCCACATCGTGGGCTTTCATCTCCAGATACTCGCGGTGGCTGTGGTTGCCGGTGGTGCGGTCATGCAGCAGGAACTGCACTGTCTCACCGTAGGTCAGGGTATTGCCTTCGATGTGGTTGGAGTGGTAGTTCCATTCCAGACGCAGCTTTTTCCACAGACGTGTCTCGTTCTCCGCCGACAAAGGCTGGAGGGCCTGCCATTCATCCCGCAGGGCGTCGAGGGGCTGGAGCTCGGTATGCATGCGGCAGGGAAGCCGGAGATGGAAACACATGCCACAGGAAAAGCGGAAAAGATGGCGGCCAACGAGGATGGGTTTGTCCACCTGTCATGCTGCGTGTGTACATCCCCCCGGTGAATTGGAGAAGTTGGCGAACTTTCTCCTGGGGCCTTGGGTCGGAATCACACCAGCCCCCGTTGAAACGGTGGAAACAGTGGAAGTCACGTGTCGGCAGGCGAAGCCACACCGCCGATGGTTGCCGGTTGCCATCGCGAGAATCTAGGGTGGGCAACCGGCAACCGAGGCGATAAAACAGCCCTAAAATTTGGTGCAGGAAGTGGCAGCGGGATGCATGAGGCGGCAACGCAGTGCAGGCCGATGCAATCCATTGAGGCCATGAAAGCGCCAATGATGGCAACCAGAAGGGGTGTTTGGGTTGCCATGTTTTTTCGCCCACGCTTCGGAGCCTGCCAGGGCCCACCGGTGCAGGATTGTTCTCACACCAGCCCCCGTTGAAACGGTGGAAACAGTGGAAGTCTCCGTGCCGGGCAATATCCGCAGCTTGCACGCCCGGAAATCATGGCAACCCGCAGGGGGTGGCAAGTTGCCGTCAGGGTGGGGACATTGCAGCCATGAAATACCATGGATGGCCACGCAATGCCATCAGCGGCTTCTATTTGCGCAGGCTTGCCATTTCTGAAAAGTCGAGTTGCCGAGTTGCCGTGCTTAGGCGTGGAAACCGGCAGCTCAGGGCGCGTTGAGGCAGGCCTGCGGAAGTATTCGGTTCTTCATTCCCGCAGCGCCCAGCGGGTGCGAAATGATCGAGGATGAGTTCGAGTAGGAGGACGAGGACGAAGCCAACTGCCTCACGGCGGCACCGTAAACGTCCCGCCGCAGGCATCGGCGATCTGCTTCAGCAGGGAGGGCTCGGTGGTGCCGGGCAGGGTTTCTTCGCCGATGCTGATGCAGTGGATGCGGACCTTGAACTGGGTGTGGATGCGCTGGGCGAGATCCAGCACCATGGCGGGGGTGCCGTCGCTGGGCTGGCCGTCGCTGAGGAAGACGAGGGTGTCGATGTTGCCTTCTGGTATGATGCGGGTGAGGGCGTGGTTGAAAGCTTCGCACATGGGTGTGCCGCCGTCGGCCTGGATGCGATCCACGAACTGCACGGCCTGCTTGTGGTTCTTCTCGTCGTTCAGCGCCATGCCCCGGGAGGAGAAGCAGGAGTCCACGCTGTCGCCAAAGGTGAGGATGCCGTAGCGCAGATTCGCGGACTTGTTTTGCAGCGCGGTGAGGAGATTGCTCATCTGCCCCTTGAGCTTGCTGATGCGGTCGTCGGCGCTCATGCTGCCGCTCACGTCGAGGATGAAGATCGCGCCTTTGCCACGGATTTCCAGGCCGTAAAACGAGGCCATGTTCACGGCGGGATCGTCCTCCAGCGGCTTGAGCAGCTTCTGCAGCTTGAGGAAGTCCGCGTAGTCGCTGCGGGGCAGCATTTTCCACGGGATTTTCGACCCCTGCGCGGTGATCCACGCCTTCCATTTCTCCGGGTCGTCCACGAAGTCCTGACCGGTGAGCTGAAACAGCGAGGCGTGCACGGCTTCGCCGATGGCTTCATCGTTCAGGTAGGGCAGGAGGGACTGCAGGGCCACGGCGCTGCGCATGCCGCCCAGAGCCTCCGCTGCGCAGGCGCGCATCACGTGCGCATTGGCAGGGTCCAGCAGCGTGGCCACACGGGCCACCACGGGGTCAGGATTGTCCGGAAACGCGCCCAGCGCCCGGGCCGCGAGGGCGATGCGCTCCGGCTCCTTCGCCGCCGGGAGCGGGCCTTTCACCTGCGTGAGCAGATTCCAGAAAAAGCTGCGCGTCTCCGTCAGGTGAGCGCCAGAAAAAAACATCAGGGCGTCGTCATCGCAGGCAGGGTGCTTCGCCAGCCAGTCCACCAGGGCTTTGCGCCCTTCGCCCGCAGGCCATTCGGCCACGATCTCCGCCAGGCGCAGCTTCATGCCCAGGCCCACGCGCTTGTCACCCACGAGGGACAGCACCGCATCACCGGCCAGCTTTTGCGTGCGCAGATCCTTCAGCGGCGCCAGCGCCTCCTGATCGCCAGCACGGGCGCTTTTCACGAGGCCTTTGAGCAGCGCAGCCGCATCATCTGCTGCGTACAGACCGGTGAGCAGCAGGAAGGCAAGGCTGGCAAGGACGAGGCGCATGGTGGCAGCGAAGATGCTGGGGACAAGAAAAGGCCCTTCAGGGAAGGGAAGTGGCGTGTTTTACAGCCCACAGTATGATTCCGAAGCCCTCATAACCAAGGCCTAAAGTGAGAACGGCAGCGCAGCGGGAGGAAGGTGAATGACGAGCATTTATTCGCGATTCTTTCGCAAACAGTCGAAATAGTCTTTGACTGTGCCCTCAACCGTCCTAGTATCGCGCCACTTTTTCGGAACAAAGCCGGGGTGTACTGTCTCCTGACGCCAGTCATGGAGGTTGTCATATCCCGGTTTTCTTGTCGAAAGAGGAGGAGGTTTCTCACCAAACCGCCGCCGGTTACGCTGTTATAGCTCAGTGGTAGAGCACGTCCTTGGTAAGGACGAGGTCGAGGGTTCAAGTCCCTCTAACAGCTCCAGTGGCAGTCCGTGGGGATCTTCGAAACACGACAAACGAACCAGTCCCAAGCGCACCCCCTCAACTAACTCCACCCATGGCTAAAGAAGCATTCCAACGCAACAAGCCGCACGTCAACATCGGCACGATTGGCCACGTTGACCACGGCAAGACCACCCTGACCGCCGCCATCACGACCGTCCTTTCCAAAAAAGGTTTCGCACAGGCACGTGCATACGATCAGATCGACGCAGCTCCTGAAGAAAAGGAACGCGGTATCACGATCAACACCGCTCACGTGGAGTATGAGACCGACAAGCGTCACTACGCTCACGTCGACTGCCCCGGACACGCTGACTATGTGAAGAACATGATCACCGGCGCCGCACAGATGGACGGTGGTATCCTCGTCGTTTCCGCCGCTGACGGCCCGATGCCCCAGACCCGTGAGCACATCCTGCTCGCCCGTCAGGTCGGCGTTCCTGCCCTCGTGGTGTTCATGAACAAGGTGGACATGGTTGACGATCCAGAACTCCTCGACCTCGTCGAGATGGAAGTTCGCGATCTCCTTTCCAAGTACGACTTCCCAGGTGACGACATTCCGATCGTCAAGGGTTCCGCTCTCAAGGCCCTCGAAGGAGATCCAGAGCATGAAGCCAACATCCTCAAGCTCATGGAAGCTGTGGACAGCTACATCCCGCTGCCAGAGCGTCCGATCGACAAGGACTTCCTCATGCCAGTCGAAGACGTGTTCGCGATCGAAGGTCGTGGTACCGTCTGCACCGGCCGTGTTGAGCGTGGTATCGTCAAGAAGATGTCCGAAGTCGAAATCATCGGCATCCGTCCGACCGTCAAGACCACCGTCACCGACATCGAAATGTTCCGCAAGTTGCTCGACGAAGGTCGTGCAGGCGACAACGTCGGCCTTCTGCTTCGCGGCACGAAGAAGACCGACATCGAGCGCGGTCAGGTCATCGCCAAGCCAGGTTCCGTCACTCCTCACAAGAAGTTCACCGCTGAGGTGTACGTTCTTTCCAAGGACGAAGGCGGCCGCCACACCCCCTTCTTCAACAACTACCGCCCGCAGTTCTACTTCCGCACTACGGACGTGACCGGCAGCGTGAAGCTTCCAGAAGGCGTGGAAATGGTGATGCCTGGTGACAACGTCTCGATCGAAGTCGAGCTGATCACCCCGATCGCCATGGAAAAGACCATCCGTTTCGCTATCCGTGAAGGTGGCAAAACCGTGGGTGCTGGCCGCGTTGCCAACATCCTTGACTAGTCCGCTTTAGTTCGTTTGTCTCGAATCCCGCCGGGTCTGGCGCACAGACCCGGCGGTGATTTCGTCTCCCAGCCGGGAGCGGAAAGAGGCGCCGGACTTGCAAATTTGATTCCATCCGTTATCCATTCCGGGAAGTCTTTCTCGCTAACACAGGTCAGTAGCTCAATTGGTAGAGTAGCGGTCTCCAAAACCGTTGGTTGTGGGTTCGAGTCCCTCCTGGCCTGCCAGCGAAAATCCCGGAAACATCCGCAGAAAACGAAACGCTTCACATGAGTCGCATCCGTAAATACATCGGCGAAGTCATCCTTGAACTCAAGAAGGCCACGTGGCCCTGGGATCCTAAAGAAAAGGGCTTTGCCAAATATCGCGAATTGATTGAATCCACCGTGGTGGTCTTCATCGCGATGATCCTCCTCGGAGCTTTCGTTGCCGCGTTTGACATCAGTTTCAAGTGGGCCTTTGAGGCCGCGCAGAAGCTGGGTGCCTGATTCTCCGTCCCCCCACCCCCCCCTTTTCCAAATTCTCTTATGGGAGCTATCCCCGCACCTCGCGACCAGTGGTTTGTCATCCACGTCCGCTCCGGCCTTGAACAGAAGGTCCGTGACAGCATGCTCCGCCGCATTGAGAAAGAGGAGATGGGTGATTACGTCTTCCAGGTTCTCGTGCCGATGGAGCGCGTGGCTGAAGTCAAGAAAGGCAAGCGTTCCGAAAGCAACCGCAAGTTCTTCCCCGGTTACGTCATCGCCAACTGCCATCTCCTAGATGAGCACAACCGCCTGATCGAAAAGACCTGGTACTTCGTCAAGGAAACCGACGGCGTCCTGAACTTCGCCGGCACCAAGGATCATCCGATCTCGATGCGCGCCAAGGAAGTCGAGGCCATGCTGGCCCAGGTCGGCGACAAAGCCGACGGCGCCGTGCCAAAAATCGCCTTCAATCTCGGTGACACCGTGCGTGTGGCCGACGGTCCCTTCGAAAGCCAGAACGGCATCGTCGAGGAAATCGATCCGGAACGCGGCGTGCTGCGCGTCTCCGTCAATATTTTCGGGCGCTCCACACCGGTCGATCTCGAATACTGGCAGGTCGAGAAGGCATAAGCCGACCCGCCGCCCCCTGAATCTCAACTCAAGCAAGCAAGGAACACAAAGACATGGCCAAGGAAATCATCAAACTCATCAAGCTCCAGATCAAAGCTGGTGCCGCCAACCCCGCACCGCCCATCGGCCCTGCTCTCGGTCAGGCCGGTGTGAACATCATGGCCTTCTGCAAGGAGTTCAACGCCGCCACTTCCAAAGCCGGTGGTGACGTCCTCCCGACCGTGATCACGGTGTACAAGGACAAGAGCTTCACCTTCATCACCAAGCAGCCTCCTGCTTCCAACCTTCTGAAGAAGATCGCGAACATCGCCAGCGGTTCCAAGGAAGCGAACAAGATCAAGGTCGCCAAAATCACCAAGGCCCAGCTTCTTGAAGCCACCAAGCTCAAGATCGCCGACCTTAACACTTCCGATCTCACGATGGCGTCCCGCATCATGGCGGGAACCGCACGCCAGATGGGCATCGAAATCATCGACTAATCACTTCAACCGAAGCAGGAGAACGTCACAGTTCGCCACCACTGCACACCTACCATGCAAAAGAGAAGCAAACGTTACAAGAAAGCAGCCGAGATGGTTCCGGCAGGCAAGGCATTCACGCTCGAAGAAGCGGCCGAACTCCTGCGCAAACTCCCTGGCACCAAGTTCAACCAGACCGTCACCCTGTCGTTCCGCATGGGTGTGGATCCGAAGAAGAGCGACCAGATGGTTCGTGGCACCTGCCCCCTGCCTCACGGCTCCGGCAAGACTGTGCGCGTCGCCGTCTTCGCCCAGGGCGCTGCCGCTGAGGCCGCCAAGGCCGCCGGTGCTGACATTGTCGGCAACGAAGACCTCATCGCCAAGGTGAAGGAAGGTTTCACCGACTTCGACGTCGCCATCGCCACCCCGGCTGCGATGACCGAAGTGCGTAAACTTGGTAAACAGCTCGGACCTCGCGGTTTGATGCCCAACCCACGTACCGGCACCGTCACTGACGACACCGCCGCAGCCGTCAAGGCCGTCAAGGCGGGCCGTGCTGACTTCAAGCTCGACAAGAACGGCAACATCGCCTCCTCCGTCGGCAAAGCTTCTTTCGAAGTGCCGCAGCTCACTGAAAACGCCACCGCGCTGATCGAAGCCGTGGTGCGTGCCAAGCCCGCTTCCGCACGTGGCCGCTACGTCGAAACCATCACTCTCGCCGCCACCATGTCGCCTGCTCTCCGCATCGACGTGTCGAAGTACGTCAAACTCTAATTTATAGAAGCACTGTATCATGAAAGAACTCAAAACATTGCTCATTGATGACCTGCTGAAGCGGGTCAACGCCTCCCCATTCCTGTTCGTCGTCGATTACACCGGCCTGAAGGTCGCGAAATTCGCCGAACTGCGCAAGCGCCTCAGCGCTGTCGGAGCGGAGATTCACGTCTTCAAAAACAACCTGGTGAAGAAGGCTGCAGAAAAGGCCGGCTATCCAGGTGATCTGGGTGCCCACCTCACCGGCCAGAGCGCCTTCGTGACGGGTGCCAAGGACGTCTTCGGCGCGGCCAAGATCCTCAAGAATTTCCACGCCGAGTTCGAGAAGCCGGTGATGAAAGTCGGCGTGCTCGACGGCAATCTGCTGGACACTGCCGCCATCAAAATCCTGGCCGATCTGCCCTCCCGCGAAGTGCTGCTCTCCCAGCTCCTCGGTATGCTCCAGGCTCCGGCTTCCGCCCTCGCCCGCGTGCTCAAGGCCAAGGCCGACAAGGACGGCGCTCCCGCTGAGGAAGCTGCTCCAGCAGCTGCCGCTGAAGAAGCTGCTCCTGCTGCTGAAGCCGCCGCTCCTGCTGCTGAGCAGGCCGCACCCGCTGAACAACCCGCTTAAACCCCATTTGATTAGATGGCCCGTCACACGGCCTGAATACCCCAACACTTAATGGTTCCTCGCCGGAGCAAAAGCTTTTGCTCTTAATTAATCCGCAGCTGCGGACCGCGGCGACACCGACAAAATAATATGGCTGACCTGAATAAAATCGTTGAAGAACTGAGTGGCTTGACCGTCCTGCAAGTTGCTGAACTCGTGAAATCCCTCGAAGAGAAGTGGGGCGTTAGCGCCGCTGCTCCTGCCGCCGCCGCCGGCGCTGGTGGTGCTGCTCCTGCAGCTGCCGTGGAAGAAAAGACCGAGTTCGACGTCATCCTGACCGAAGCTGGCACCAACAAGATTGGCGTCATCAAAGAAGTCCGTGGCGTTGTTCCTGGCCTTGGCCTTGCAGAAGCGAAGAAGCTTGTCGAAAGCGCTCCGCAGACCCTCAAGGAAGGCTGCAAAAAGGAAGAAGCCGAAGAGATCAAGAAGAAATTGGAAGCCGCTGGCGCCAAGATCACGATCAAGTAGTCTTAAGTTCCTGCTCTTTTCCGCGTGGCGTCTGCCATCATCCGCAGCGCCGCGCGGTCAGGAGCCTTTTCAAGTTAGAGTCAGTTTCAATCCTCCGTTCGTTTCGTTCCATCGCATGCCCGCAACCGCCCGTGATCCCCGCCTGAACCTCCGCAGCCAGTGCTACGGTTCCGGGACACCACGCGATGTGCCGCCTGCTTCTGACAATTTTCATGGCCTGAATTCGGGTTCACACCTGGATTCCGGCTGCTTCGTTTTCGCGACAATCGCAAGTAATGCCGGGCTGGCCGCCTGACATTGCTCTTTTGTTGCTTCGCGGAACTCCCTTTCCGCATCCCGTGCCACCGCCCATCGCCCCCTAACCGCCTCATCACTGCCTTATGTCCCAGCGCACCAACTTTGGCAAAATCCACGAAGTCGCCGAGCCCCCAAATCTCATCGAGATCCAGCTCCGCTCATACGAGGAATTTCTCCAGAAAAACATCTCGCCCTCGAAGCGCAAAGACCTCGGCCTCCAGGCCGTGTTCCGGGAAGTCTTCCCGATCACAAGCTATGATGAGAAGATGACCCTCGATTTCGTCATGTACGAAATCGGCGATCCCAAGCTCAGCTCCCTCGAAGCCATTCATGAGGCCGAGACCTTCAGCGCCCCGCTGTACGTGACCTATGAGCTCAAGGACGAGCAGGGTGCGAAGCAGGAACGCGTGTACATGGGTGAAATCCCCCTCATGACAGTGCGCGGCACTTTCGTCATCAACGGTGCAGAGCGCGTGGTCGTCTCCCAGCTCCATCGTTCCCCTGGTATCTGCTTTGAAACCAGCCAGCATCTCAATGGCCGCTGGCTCCACGGCTTCCGCATCATTCCTGACCGCGGTACCTGGCTGGAAGTGCAGTTCGACACGAACGACCTGCTCTACGTCTATCTCGACCGCCGCCGCCGCCGTCGTAAGTTCCTGGCCACCACGCTCCTGCGCGTGATCGGCTTCCCGGGTGATGAGGACATCCTCAAACTCTTCTATGAAATCCAGGACCTCAAGCTCAAGGACAACCTCCCCGAAGAAGAAGTCGCCACCAAGATCCTCTTCAAGGACATCCTCGACGGCGAACTCATCGTGGCACGTGCCTACGAGCCGCTGACCTCCGGCGTCATCCGCCAGCTCATCCAGCTTGGCCACAAGTCCGTCAAAGTCGTCACCGCCTCCCCAGATGACCTCCTCATCACCTCCCTGCGCAAAGACACCGCCAAGGATGAAGATGAAGCCCTGAAGGAAATCTACCGCCGTCTGCGTCCGGGCGATCCTCCGACCACGCCGAATGCACGCGCCCTTGTGAAGCGCCTGTTCTTCGATCCGAAGCGTTATGACCTCACCCGCGTCGGCCGTTACAAGATCAATCAGAAGCTCTCGCTGAAGACCGACACCGAAATGCGCATCCTCACCGCTGAGGACGTCATTTCCGCACTGCGCTACCTCTTCCACTTGCGTGAAGGTCAGGGCATTCTGGATGATATTGACCATCTCGGCAGCCGCCGTGTGCGTGCCGTCGGCGAACTCCTCGCCAACCAGTGCCGCGTGGGTCTTTCCCGCACCGAGCGTCTGGTGAAAGAGCGCATGACCCTGTTCGACGTGAACATGGACACCATGACTCCCGCCAAGCTCGTCAATCCGAAGGCGCTTTCCGCCGTCGTGCGTGACTTCTTCGGCCGCAGCCAGCTTTCCCAGTTCATGGATCAGATCAATCCTCTGGCCGAACTGACCCACAAACGCCGTCTCTCCGCACTCGGGCCTGGTGGTCTGAATCGTGACCGCGCCGGCTTCGAAGTTCGTGACGTTCATCCGTCCCATTATGGCCGTATCTGCCCGATTGAGACTCCAGAAGGTCCGAACATCGGTCTGATCAACTCCCTCGGCAGCTATGCCCGCATCAACGAATTCGGCTTCATCGAAACGCCGTATCGTCCGGTGAAGGACAGCGTCGTGGCCGAGAAGATCGAGTATCTCACCGCCGACCAGGAAGAGAAGCACTACATCGCTCAGTCGAACAATCCGATCGACGAAAAAGGCAACTTCAAGGGCAACAAGATCACCGTCCGCTATCGCGGCGAGTTCATCGAAGTCGAGCCTGCGCTCGTCACCCTCATGGACGTGTCGCCAAAGCAGCTCGTCTCCGTGGCCGCCGCGCTCATCCCGTTCCTTGAGCATGATGACGCCAACCGCGCGCTGATGGGTTCCAACATGCAACGCCAGGGCGTGCCTCTCCTCGAAGGTGAGTCCCCGCTTGTCGGCACCGGCATGGAAGGCAAGGCCGCCCGTGACTCACGCTCCGTGATCGTCGCTGACGCCAACGGCACCGTCGCTGCTGCGACTGCTGACGTCATCATCGTCACCAAGGACGGCAACCTGCCCGTCAAGGACGACAAGTTCCTCGAAAACCCGATCAAGTCCTGCGTGACCGACGAAGACAAGGGCACCCACGTGTACCCTCTCCGCAAGTTCGGCCGCTCCAACGCCGGCACCTGCATCAACCAGAAGCCTCTGGTGAAGCGCGGTCAGAAGATCAAGAAGGGCGATGTCATCGCCGACGGTCCTTGCACCGACCAGGGTGAGCTTGCCATCGGCAAGAACATGCTCGTCGCGTTCATGCCTTGGAACGGTTACAACTTCGAAGATGCCATCACCATCAGCCGCCGCGTGGTCAAGGAGGACATCTACACCTCCATTCACATCGAAGACTTCGAAGTCATCGCACGTGACACCAAGCTCGGGCCAGAAGAAATCACGCGTGACATCCCGAACGTCGGTGACGAAGCGCTGAAGAACCTCGACGCCCAGGGCGTCGTGCGCATCGGTGCTGAAGTGAAGCCTGGCGACATCCTCGTCGGCAAGATCACTCCGAAGTCCGAAACCGAACTCGCCCCTGAAGAGCGCCTCCTGCGCGCCATCTTCGGTGAGAAGGCCGCTGACGTGAAGGACACCTCCCTGCGCGTGCCCTCCGGCTGCACCGGCATCATCATGGATGTCCGCATCGCCCAGCGCGGCATGGGTGCTGACTCTGAGAAGGAGAAGCTTTCCCCGTCCGAGTACAAGAAGCACATCAAGCAGATCGAAGAAGACTATCGTGCGAAGAAGGAAGACCTCACCGAGCAGCTTACCGAGCGTCTCTCTGACATCCTTCTCAACGAGAAGATCCCTCTCGACATCGTGAACGGTCAGACCGGCGAGCCCCTCGTCGGCGCGAACAAGAAGATCACCAAGACGATGCTTCGTCACGTGGCCGAAAGCTACGACACCATCGAAATCGACCCGAGCCCGATCCGTAACAAGATCTTCGACATCATCCAGACCTTCGAACAGAAGTTCTCTGACGCCGACATGGAACGTGAGCGCAACCTCGACAAAATCGAGTCCAGCGAAGACACCGCCGACAGCGGCGTGGTCAAGCAGGTGCGCGTCTTCCTCGCCAGCAAGCGCAAGCTTTCGGTGGGTGACAAGATGGCCGGCCGCCACGGAAACAAGGGTATCGTCGCCAACATCGTTCCTGAAGAAGACATGCCGTTCCTCGAAAACGGAACGCCTGTTGACATCGTGCTGAACCCCCTCGGCGTGCCATCACGCATGAACGTGGGTCAGGTGCTTGAAACCCACCTTGGCCTCGCCGCCAAGGCTCTGGGCATGAAGATCGCCACACCGGTGTTCGATGGTATCCCTGAAACCAAGATCATGGAATACATCAAGGAAGCCAAGAAGGTTCCTGGGTATGAATGGATGGGCCTCAACGGCAAGTCGAAACTCTTCGACGGCCGCACAGGTGACGCCTTCAGCCTCGATGTCGTCGTCGGCTACATCTACATGCTGAAGCTGAACCACCTTGTCGCCGATAAGATCCACGCACGTGCGGTCGGACCTTACTCGCTCGTCACGCAGCAGCCTCTGGGTGGTAAGGCCCAATACGGCGGCCAGCGCTTCGGGGAAATGGAAGTGTGGGCCCTTGAAGCCTACGGTGCCGCATTCACGCTGCAGGAACTCCTCACCGTCAAGTCTGACGATGTTCAGGGCCGCACGCGCATCTATGAGCAGATCGTCAAAGGCGACCACGCTCTTGAAGCCGGCACGCCTGAGTCCTTCAACGTGCTCATCAAGGAAATGCAGTCCCTCGGTCTTGACGTCAAGGTGCACAAGCGCGCCAACGCCAATGCGGATGTGGAAGCCCTTGAAAACTTTGCCTCCTCGGCGGGTGCCTAACCCTCCTTCCCCCAGAAACCCAGCGCAAAAACCTGCCACCCATCTCCACACATCATGAATGCTGACGCGAGCTTGAAAGAAATCTTCGGGGAACCCCAACACGGCGAGGAGTTCGACTATGTGTCGATCTGCATCGCCTCTGCGGACCGCACCCGCTCCTGGTCCTCCGGTGAAGTTAAGAATCCAGAAACCATCAACTACCGTACGTTCAAACCAGAAAAGGGCGGCCTTTTCTGCGAACGTATCTTCGGACCCACCCGTGACTGGGAGTGCGCCTGCGGCAAGTACAAGCGCATCAAGCACAAGGGTGTCGTTTGCGATCGCTGCGGCGTCGAAGTGACCCTCTCCCGCGTTCGTCGCGAGCGCATGGGCCACATCGAACTCGCCGTGCCGGTGACGCACATCTGGTTCTACAAGTGCATGCCTTCCCGCATCGGCCTCATGCTCGACATGACCGCCCGTTCGCTGGAGCGCGTGATCTATTATGAAGACTACATGGTCATCGATCCAGGCAGCACCCCGCTTCAGCGCGGCCAGCTCCTGACCGAAGTCGACCTTCGTGAAGCCGAAGAGCAGTACGGTGCAGACGCCTTCCGCGTCGGCATGGGTGCTCAGGCCATCCGTGACATCTTCGCCCAGCTCAACCTGGCGGACGTGACCAAGGAACTCGAAGAGGCGATGACCAAGACGCGCTCCAAGCAGATCCGCAAGAAGCTCGCCAAGCGCCTCAAGCTCTGCCAGGGCTTTGCCGAAAGCCACAGCCGTCCTGAGTGGATGATCCTCGAAGTGCTGCCGGTCATCCCGCCAGACCTTCGCCCCCTCGTTCCTCTCGAAGGCGGCCGCTTTGCGACCTCCGACTTGAACGACCTCTATCGTCGCGTCATCAACCGCAACAACCGTCTCAAGAACCTCCTTCAGCTTCGCACACCGGATGTCATCATCCGCAACGAAAAGCGCATGCTGCAGGAAGCTGTGGACGCCTTGTTCGACAACGGCCGCCATGGCCGCCCGGTGACCGGCGCAGGCAACCGCCCGCTGAAGTCCATGTCCGACATGCTCAAGGGCAAGTCCGGCCGCTTCCGTCAGAACCTTCTCGGCAAGCGCGTCGATTACTCCGGCCGTTCCGTCATCGTTATCGGGCCTGACCTTCTGCTGCACCAATGCGGTCTGCCGAAGAAGATGGCCCTCGTGCTGTTCGAACCCTTCATCATCCGCCGTCTCAAGGAGATGGGCCTGGTGCACACCGTGCGCTCCGCGAAGAAGATGATCGAACGCCGCACGCCTGAAGTGTGGGACATCCTGGACGAAGTGACCAAGGGTCACCCCGTTCTCCTCAACCGTGCTCCGACCCTCCATCGTCTTTCGATCCAGGCTTTCGAGCCGAAGCTCATCGAAGGTGAGGCCATTCGCGTGCATCCCCTCGTTTGTACGGCTTACAACGCCGACTTCGACGGTGACCAGATGGCCGTTCACGTTCCGCTCTCCATCGAAGCTCAGATGGAAGCCCGCCTGCTCATGCTTGCGCCGAACAACCTGTTCAGCCCTGCCAGCGGCAAGCCGGTGATGAACCCCTCCCAGGACATTCCTCTGGGTTGCTACTTCCTTACCTACCTCCGTGAATTCCCGAACCAGGACGCCAAGGGCAAGAAAGGTGATGTCGAAGGTCGCGTGCCGATCTTCAATGACGCCCCTGAAGTCGAATTCGCCATTTCCGAAGGTGGTTTGACGGTGAACGACAAGATTCGTTTCCGCAATCCTGACTGGAATCTGCCGAAGCGCCCGTTTGGTGATCCTACCAAGGCTGTCATCGAGACAACCGCAGGCCGTGTTCTCTTCAATGAAACCTGGCCTGAAGGCCTCGGCTTCATCAACACCACCGTCGGCAAGAAGCAGATCTCCGACATCATCTGGCGTTGTTTCCAGACCGTGGGCCAGAAGGAAACCGTCCACGCTCTTGACCGTCTCAAGCAGCTCGGCTTCCGCGAAGCGACCCGTTCTGGTTGCTCCATCGGTATCACCGACATGGTCATCCCGACCGCCAAGGCCGCTGGTCTTGAAAACGCCTACAAGCAGATCGAAGAAATCGAGAAGCAGTATCGCCGTGGTATTATCACCAATGGTGAGCGCTATCAGAAGATCATCGACATCTGGACGCAGGTGGGTGAAATCGTCGCCGACGAACTCTTCCGCACTCTGGAATACAACGAGGGCAAGAAGCACCACAACCCGCTCTACGTCATGGTGAACTCGGGCGCCCGAGGCAACCGTACGCAGATCAAGCAGCTTGCTGGCATGCGCGGTCTGATGGCCAAGCCTTCCGGTGAAATTATCGAACGTCCGATCACCTCGAACTTCCGTGAAGGTCTGAGCGTGCTCGAATACTTCATCTCCACTCACGGTGCTCGTAAAGGCCTTGCCGATACCGCTCTGAAGACGGCTGACTCCGGGTACATGACCCGCAAGCTCGTCGACGTGTCCCAGGACGTCATCGTCACTGAGGAAGATTGCGGCACCGTCAACGGCATCACGCTCGCTTCCATCTATCAGGGTGACGAAGAAATTGTTGATCTCAAGACCCGCGTCTATGGCCGTGTCTCCTGCGAAACGATCCATGATCCCGTGGACAAGAGCATCGTCATCAAGGCTGGTCAGCTCGCTTCCGAAAAAGAAGCCGCTCACCTCGCGAAGATCGGCGTCGAGAAGCTCAAGATCCGCTCCGTGCTCACTTGCGAAAGCAAGCGCGGCTGCTGCTCGAAGTGCTACGGCCTCCACCTCGCCACGCATAAAATGGCGAAGATCGGCGAAGCCGTCGGCATCGTCGCTGCCCAGTCCATCGGCGAGCCCGGAACGCAGCTCACCATGCGTACCTTCCACGTGGGTGGTGCTGCCACGGCCTCCTTCAAGCAGCCCTTCATCAACGTCAAAAACGCTGGTACCGTCAAGTACACCGACATGCGTGCGGTTACCACGATCGAAGGCACCTGGATCGCCCTTACCAAGAACGGCATCCTCTCCATCCACGACGACGACGGTCGCGAACTCGAAAGCCACAAGCTGGTCACGGGTGCCGTTATCTCCGTCGAAGACGGTGGCAAGGTCAAGAAGGGCCAGCAGGTCGTCACCTGGGATCCGTATAACGTGCCGATTATCACCGAGAAGGCTGGTAAGCTGGAGTTCCGCGACATGATCTCCGGCATCACGATCACCAAGGAAAAGAACGAGTCCACCGGCAACGAAGAAACCGTCGTCATCGAGCACAAGGAAGACCTCCATCCGCAGGTCGTCGTGGTGAATCCGAAGACGCACGAAGTTCTCGCCAGCTACACCATTCCAGCGGGCGCTCACTTGAGCGTGAAGAACAACGAGAAGGTCGAAGCTGGTACCACCATCGCCAAAACTCCTCGTAAGGCCTCCAAGACGAAGGACATCACCGGTGGTCTTCCACGTGTGGCCGAACTCTTCGAAGCCCGTAAGCCGAAGGACGCCTGCGAAATCGCCCGTATCGACGGTGTGGTTGAAATCGGCGGTCTCGTCCGTGGTAAGCGCCGCGTGATCGTCACCGACAACAAGACCGGCCAGCAGGAAGAACATCTCATCCCCCGCAGCAAGCACATCTTGCTGTTCAACGGCGACCACGTCAGCAAAGGCGACCAGATCACCGACGGTCCAGTCGTTCCGCATGACCTCCTCGAAATTCTTGGCCCACAGGCTCTCCGTGAGCACTTGGTCAACGAAGTTCAGGAAGTGTACCGCGCCCAGGGGGTGGAAATCAATGACAAGCACGTTGAGATCATCATCCGTCAGATGCTGCGCAAGGTGAAGGTCACCGACACCGGCGACACCGAGTTCCTCTGGGGCGACCAGATCGACCGCGGCGAGTTCGAGAAGGAAAACAACCGTGTTTCCGAAGAAGGCGGCAAGCCTGCAGAGGCAGAGCCAGTTCTTCTCGGCATCACCAAGGCTTCCATCGAAACCGAATCCTTCATCTCGGCTGCTTCCTTCCAGGACACCACCCGTGTGCTCACCGAAGCCGCCACCCTTGCCAAGTCCGACTTCCTGCGCGGCTTCAAGGAAAACGTCATCATGGGTCACCTCATCCCGGCCGGCACTGGCTTCATCAGCAACCGCAACTTCGAACTCCACGAAACCGAGCGCCCTGCGCTGCCTGCCATCGTGGACGAAGACGCGGCCTAAGCCCGCCCGTCCGTTCAAACCTCACCCGCCTCCCTCGGTGCAAGCCGTCGGAGGCGGTTTTGCGTACCGGGGGGGCGCGTTGAAGGGCCTGGGCGCCCAAGTCACCTTGAAGCTCTACGAAGGTGTCGCAAGCACACCCGGCCACCGGATTTCATGGCCCAGTTTACTACCGGATGGGAGCCATTCTGAAGCCGGTGGAGAAGGGCTGATTCACACTTCATCCTGGAGGCGCGCAACATACTCATTGGTGATGGGTTTCGCGCCCTGAACCAGCGGGAATCGAATGCTTTGGTTCTTCTCACCTTGGACGGTGTTCGATTTCACCAAAGCCAGCGCATCGCGCAGAAGACGTTCAAGCCGCGAGGCCGTGACAGCGTCAAGTTGCTGCATGGTTTGTTCGATTTCTAAAGCGAGCGAACTCATGGCCGAAGACTATAGCATTTTAAATAATTACATAGTCTTCGTGGTGCATAACATCGCATGGACATTGAGCGAATCCCCTCTCCCCACCGATGATATGGCAATGGCCAAGACTTCCTTTGGGGAGAGGAAAGGGTGAGGGGTACCCCTTGCTGGCGAAGGGTGTCTGCCTTCCCCTCACCCCGGCCCTCTCCCCCGAAGAAAAATATTCGCAATCGTTGTGAGTCAGGGGCGGGGAGAGGGAGAATCGCTTTGGCTGCTCTGGTTTTATCGGACACGAAATTATTTAAATGCTGTAGCGGAAGGTGATGATGGCTTGCCAACCTCACTTCGGCACAATGCCCAGATAATTCCTCACTGTGCTCCAGCCGGGGTGGGTGTGTTCGCGGCCGTCGTTGGTGCGGAAATAGAGGGCGGAGGAATGGCCGCCATCGAGATTGAGCGCGCGGTTCACGGTGAATGCGGGCATGACGCCGGGCGTGGTGAGCAGCTCGGAGAGTTCACTCAGGGTGATGTTTTGCGCGAGGCCCAGGAGCCACTGGCTGCCGCCGTCGTTGGCGATGAAGGTGCGGGTGCTGCGCTTCTTGGCATCGAGTCCTGCCACGGCCTGACCGCCATCGACCAGACGCGGGCCTGCCTGCAAAAGTTCACTGGCGCCTTCGGGGTTCACATCCGCATTCCACAGCAGCTGGGGCTGTGAAGTGACAACGACCGCACCGGTGAGCAGCGGACCCGTCTGCCAGGTGCCGGTGCGCTTGCCACTGGCGATCATGAGGCCCATGGGCTTGAATTCAGGCGTGAAGAAACCGCCATTCACGCCGGCCACGGCTGCGGCAGCGCGCATGCAGTCGGTGAGACGGTTGCCACCGGACCAGTCTTCGGGCTGGTCGATGACCTTGAGATCAAACTGGCGGCTGTCGAAGACCACGATCTGCAGCGAGAAGGAGTGGTGCTCGCGACCGATCTTGTATTCGATCACCGAGGCACCGCCGACCAGTGGCTGCCCCTTGAAGTCGGAGATGGCTGTCCAGTTCGCTGTCGGAGCTGGCTTGGCCGGAGTCTGCACGGCCACTTCCTCCACCGAAGGGTAGGGCGGTACGAGAGACGGCGGCCCTGACTCTGCTTTGAGTGGCGCGGGCGGTGGCGGCGTGCTGCAGCCTGCCAGCGCCAGGGTGAGGATGAAGATCAGCGGACGCATAAGATCAGGCCAGTGAGGCAAGTTGCTCCTTCATCGCCGCGAGGGCACGTGCACGATGGCTGAGCTGGTTCTTCGTTTCGGCAGGCAGCACACCAAAAGTATCCGTGAAACCATCGGGAATGAAAAGCGCATCGTAGCCGAAGCCACCCGCACCCACTTCTTCCGTGAGCAGACGGCCTTCGACACTGCCGCTCGTGACGTGCAGCACTTCACCATCACGCGCGAGAACCATGCAGCATTGGAAGCGTCCGGTGAAACGGAGGTCCTGCGGCAGCTTCGCGAGTTCGGTTTTCAATTTCGCGCGGTTGTCTGCGGCATTGGCGGTCTCTCCTGCATAGCGTGCGCTGCGCACACCGGGCGCACCGTCCAGCGCATCCACCTCCAGACCGGAATCATCCGCCAGCACCAGCAGGCCGGGCACACCCCGGCTGCCGCTCACGGCTTTGATGATGGCGTTGGCCTCGAAGGTGTCGCCTGTTTCTTCATCCAGCGTGACACCGGGATGAGCGCGGAGATCTTCGACCTGCCAATCCTCTCCGAGAATGGCGGCGACTTCTTCAGTCTTGTGGGCATTGGAGGTGGCGAAGACGAGTCGGGACATAGGTGGAAATGACGAATGAAATCGTGGGCTTGGACCCAACCATCGTCAACCACAGTCAACAATCGTCAACCACCGTAAACTCCGCCCTTCAGTGCATCAGCGGCTCCAGCAGTCGCTCTTCCGTGATGAGGCCCAGCGGCTGCTGGCGTTCATCCACCACGATGGCAAGGCGGCGGCCGGATTTGCGCATGCGTTGCAGCGTGTGCAGGGCGGGCAGACTGGCGGGCACGGTATCCAGGGTGCGCATGTGGTGGCGCACGAGGCGGTCCGGGGGGATGACGGCGGGGAGGTCGGTGGTGTCGAGCAGGCCGATGAAACTGCCATTGTCTCCGAGTACAGGAAGCAGCGTGCAGTTTTGCTCACGGGCCACAATCAAGGCCGTGCTGAGCGGGATCTCAGCGGCGAGGGCCATGCTGCGTGCCAGCGGCTGCATGATGTCGCCGGTGCACAGCTTCTTGTAGTCGAGCACGCGCTCGATGAGATGCATGGCATTCGCTGAAAGCTGATGCTGGGCGGAGAGTTCCTGGGCCAGCGACTTCAGATCGTCACGCCCGCGTGTCTGGCGTGCCTCGCTTGGCACTTCGCTGGTGTCGGTGCTTTTTTTGCCGGTCACCACACGAAACAGAGGACGCGCCAGACCGACGAGATGGACGAGCGGCGAGACGCTGCGCATGGAGCGGAAGGGATAGCTGCGAAAGAGCTTCTTGGGCATCACTTCCAGGCCGATGAGGAAAACAGGCAGCGCGAGCGTGAAGGCCAGCACGTAGCCCCACAGAGTCGCATGGTGGATGATGGGAAAAGCGACGAGCAGGAAGGCCGCGAGATTGGTGAGGTGATTGGCCACGGTGATGCAGCCGATCAAGGCGTCACGGTCCTCCAGCAGTGGCAGCAGGCCGCGTGCGCGGCGGTCGCCTGCACTGGCTGCATGGCGCACACGCACACGGCTGACGGCCATCACCGCGCTCTCCAGCCCGGAGAGCATGAAGGAAAGGGCTAGGCAGAGGAGGAGCAGGAGCCAGGTCATGCGGGTGGGATGAAATTAGCTGGCGCTGGATTCGTCAGAAGGTTTGGTTTTGAGGCGGAGCTCCACCTCCTG
>CALRWM010000017.1:0-98365 GCA_943371875.1 Prosthecobacter debontii
AGCATGAGCAGCGCGGCGCAGGAGGTATCGATGACGGGGGCTTCGGCGGCGTGGATGAGCTGGGGGTACATGTCCAGGGCATCGCTGGCGCGAAACTCCTGAACGATGGGGGGCTTGGTGCCGATGTGTTTGGCGGAGAGATTGGCGGCACTGAGTTCATCGAGCTTCGGATCGTCCACACGGATGGTGTAGGTGTTGATGGATTCGCCTTTGAGCTTGCAGGCCATCGCGACGATCATGCTGGAGTCGAGACCGCCGGAGAGGTAGGCACCGACGGGGACATCGGCACGCAGGCGTTTTTCGACGGCTTGGAGGAGGAGGCTTTCAAACTCATCGACGAGTTTGGTTTGATCAGCATGCGGGTCTTCATCGCCCTGATTGGGGAAATCCATCTCCCAGTAGGTGTGCTCTTTGATGGGCTCTGCCTGACCGGGGGAGATCTGGAGGTAGTGGCCTGCGGGGAGGAGATGGATGCCGGCAAAACACGTCGTCGGTCCGGGCATGGCGCCGAAGGTGAAGATGTGATCGATGCCGTTTAAGTCAGCCTGTGGAGTGACCATACCAGAAGCTAGCAGGCCTTTGATCTCGGAGGCAAAGAGCAGCCAGTCGCCCTGGCGTGTCCAATACAGAGGGGAGATGCCGAAGCGATCGCGCCCGAGGGTGAGCTGATGGCGCGGGACATCGTACAAGGCCAAGGCGAACTGGCCGCGCATGCGCTCGAACATGCCTTCGTGGCTTTCCTCCCAGAGGTGCGGAATGATCTCGGTGTCGCAATGGGTGTGCAGCATATGGCCGCGCGAAACGAGGTCGGCGCGCTTCTCGGGGAAATCAAAGAACTCGCCATTGAAGACGGTGTAGGCGCTCTGGTCTTCATTGCACATGGGCTGCTGACCATCGGCGAGACCGACAATGCTGAGACGGCGGGAAGCGAGTGAGACGCCGGGGCGCTTGAAAAAGCCTTCTTCATCGGGGCCACGGTGAGTCAGGGCGCGAGCCATGCGTTCGACCACTCCGTCAGTCACCGTACGCCTTCCGGCCAGATCCATGATACCAGCAATGCCACACATATGTGGAAAGTTATCGCTGCGACTGGGGGTGGGAAGCAATCGCTAAGTGGGCAGGTAGGGTAAGACCCCATCGGGGTGCCTGAATGGTGGCAAGCATGACCGGTCCAGGGTAGGGTTTTACCCCATGGTGATGAAGGGGGGGAGGGACTAACTGGTGGAACTGCCGCTGCAGGTCAGCGGTGAAAGACGGACTCATGCAGCGGGGCCGTAAAATTTTTTCCACATCAAACATGCCCACACTCAATCATTCCTCTCCGTCTCTGCCGCCTGCACTGCCCATCTTAAACAAGGAGAGTGTGGCCATCATTGGGATCGGCTGCCGATTCCCTGGTGGGGTGAATGACGCGGAGTCGTTCTGGAAGTTGCTGGAGGAAGGGCGCGATGCGGTATGCGATGTGCCGGCCGACCGCTGGAATGTGAAGCGTTTTTATGATGCGGAGCCGGGCATCGTGGGCAAGACGGTGGCCAAGCGCGGGGGCTTCATTGACGGCATCGACCAGTTTGACCCGCAGTTCTTCGGCATCTCGCCGCGTGAGGCGCCTTACATTGATCCGCAGCAGAGGCTGCTGCTGGAAACGGCGTATGAGGCGATCGAGGACGCGGGTCTGGTGCTGGATCTGGACAAGGGCACGGACATCGGCGTGTTCGTCGGCATCTCGCACAATGATTACCAGGGATTGCAGCACACTTCGACGGATCGTGCGGGCATCAGCGCGCACACGCCGACGGGCAGCGCGCACAGCATCGCGGCGAACCGCATTTCGTATTGTTTGAACCTGACGGGGCCGAGCATTGCGATGGACACGGCGTGCTCCTCCGCGCTGACGGCGGTGCATGTGGCATGCGAGCACATTTTGGATGGACGCTGCAAAACGGCGATGGCGGGCGGTGTGACGGTGATGATCACGCCGGATGGATTCATCGGATTTTCACAGGCGGGGATGCTTTCGCCTGAAGGCAAATGCAAGGCCTTCGATGCTTCGGCGAATGGCTTCGTGCGTGGCGAAGGCGCTGGCATGGTGCTGCTGAAAAAACTCTCGGATGCCATCGCGGATGGCGATCCGATCCATGCGGTGATCGTTGGATCTGCGGTGAATTCTGACGGGCATACGAATGGCATCTCACTGCCGAGTCCGGAAGCACAGGCGAACCTTGTGCATGATGCGTGTGTGCTTGCGGGCGTAGAGCCCAAGGAAATCGGCTATGTGGAAGCGCATGGCACGGGCACTGCGGTGGGAGATCCGATTGAAGCGCATGCACTGGCTGAGGCCCTGTGTGCGGAGCGTGCTGAGGATTCGCCGCTCATCATTGGATCAGTGAAAACGAATCTGGGGCATCTGGAAACGGCATCGGGTGTGGCAGGGATCGTGAAGGCGGCGCTGGTGCTCAAGCATGGTCGTATTCCGGCAAGTTTGCATTTCGAAACGCCGAGTCCGCACATTGATTTCAGTGCGCTGAAGCTGCGCGTGCCGGTGGCGAGTGAAGAATTCCCAGACCTTGGGGCGGTGCGTCTTGCGGGTGTGAACTCCTTTGGCTTTGGCGGGTCCAATGCGCATGTGATTTTGTCCGAGGCACCGAAGCAGGCACCGCGTGCGCATGTGACTCCCAGCAACAATCGCGCGTGGCCGCTGACGCTTTCTGCACGCTCTGAGAAGGCGCTGCAGTCGGCGGCGTGGCAGCTGAGCACGTGGGTGGATGACCACTCGAAGCTCAACGGCAGTTCTCCGCTGCTACAGGATCTGACTTACATGCTGGGTGCGCGGCGCAATCATCACTCCTACCGTCTGGCGCTGACCGCGCGGACGCTGGGCGAAGTGGTGCAGGAACTCAGCGCTTTTGCATCCGGACAGCCCGGGCCGCGCATGCGCAGCTCATTCACGCCCCGGCCCGAGCATGCAGCACGTGTGGTGTTTGTGATGAGTGGACAGGGACCGCAGTGGCAGGGCATGGGCTGCGAACTCATGCAGCATGAGCCGGTGTTCAAGAAGATGATCGAAGCCTGTGACAAGGCGATGAAGCCTTGGGCGAAGTTTTCCCTGATGGATGAGCTCAACCGTCCGGAGGCTGAAACGAAGATGCAGCAAACGGCGATCTCGCAGCCGGCGATTTTTGCCATGCAGATGGCACTGGCGGCGCTGTGGCAGTCCTGGGGCATTCAGCCTGCGGCGGTGGTCGGGCACAGTGTGGGTGAAGTGGCGGCAGCCTGCATCGCGGGCATTCTCACGCTGGATCAAGCGGCGAAGATCATCGTGCTGCGCGGTCGATTCATGGATGAATGTGCGGCTGCAGGCGGAACGATGCTGGCCGTGGGCATGAGCCCGGAAGAAGCGCTTGCAGTGATCGCCAAGCATGACCGTGCGGTGACCATTGCTGCCTTCAACGGGCCGCGCTCGCTGACGTTGTCGGGCTTGAAAACATCGCTGGAGGCGATTGCCACCGAACTGGAAACGAAGGGTGTGTTTGCGCGCTTCCTGCAGGTGAGCCATCCCTTCCATCATGCGATGATGCAATCCGCTGCGGATGCCTTGAAGGCGGCGCTGAGCGATCTGAAACCGCAGGCTGAAAAGTTGCCATTTTTCAGCACGGTGACGGGCAAACGTCTGGATGGTGCTGCATGTGATGCGGGCCATTGGTCACGTGGTGTGAGGCAGCCGGTGGAGTTTGCGACGGCGATCGCTGCAGTGGCGGAATTTGGTGCGGATGTGTGGCTGGAGATCGGCGCGCATCCGGCGCTGGTGCGTGCCATGCAGGAATGCCTGGGCGACAATGGGGGCAAAGCCACGGTGCTGGCCTCCGCACGCCGTGAGCGCGAGCATGAGTCTCTGCTGGAAACCGCGCTGGATTTGCACCTCGCGGGAGTGGTGCTGGACTTCAAGGCGCTCACGCCATCGCGGCGTCATCTGACGCTGCCAACTTATGCCTGGGACAAGAGCCGGTGGTGGAATGAATCTGCCGAGATGCGCGAAGGACGGCTGGCTCCCGGAGGCAAAGGACTTCTGGACATCCGCCTCGCACGATCCACGCCGACGTGGATCACGCGGCTGGACAACCGGCACATGGCTTTCCTGAAGGATCATCGCGTCGAAAACCTCATCATCTTTCCTGCGGCTGGATTTGTTGAAATGGCGCTGGAAGCCGGGGTGCAGTTGTTTGAGGGCAAGGCCTTCGTCATTGAAGACTTCGAGATCCGCAAGCCTCTCATTTTGCCTGATCCACCATCCGGGCTGCTGATGGAACTGACGTATGACCTGACGGAGCGCACGTTCTCCATTCAGAGCAAGTTTGAAAGCGGGGCCTCATGGTCCACGCACGTGGTGGGTGCGATGCGCGGTGAACGCACCGAGTCATCCTTTGCTTCAACGACGTGGGAGACTTCCAAGCTGCCTGCGGTGGGGCTGGACACCTTCTATGATCACATGAGTGACATGGGGCTGCGCTACGGTGAGGAGTTTCGCCCGATTCGCGAGCTGTCCGCGAGTGCCGGCAAATCGGCAGGACGCGTGGCGTTGAGTGCTGCGATCGCACCCCGTGCGGCGGAATATCCGCTGCACCCGGTGCTGTTTGATGGTGCGTTGCAAATTTTCTCCGCCGGTGCGGCGACTGTGGAAGGTCGCACGGCCGGACTGCGGCTGCCGGTGCGTTTTGCGCGCATCTTGTTTCTGCGCACGCCGGGGGCTTCGAGCCGGGTGTGTGCGGGCGTGAAGGATGCGAATGATGAATTCGTGGAAGGCGGCATCGACCTGTATGACGAAGCAGGCAGGCCGTGTGTGCGCATTGACGGATTCCGTGCGATCAGCGTGGAAGGATCAAAGCGCACTGGCAAAAACGGCAAGGGCCGGGATGTGACGTATCACATCGCCTGGGAGGAGCGCACGCTGGGGAACAAACCTGCTGCTGCGGCCCCGGTGCCACTGAGCCAGCTGCATGCAGCGGCGCAGAGCGCGCTGGATGAAGTGCTGGACATGCGCGGACGCAACAATCTGGATGCGGCGAGCGCGGCAGGGGATGAACTGACCGCCGCACAAGTGGCGAGCGGTTTGCGTGCGATGGGTGCGGAAGGGGAATTCACGGCGAAATCACTCGGCGTGAGCGACTCGATGCAGCGCTCGTTTGTGCAGCTGATGAACAACCTGGTGAAGCAAAAGCTGCTGATCCTCAAAGGTGCCGGGTATCAGACGACACCGGCCTTCACGAAGGCGGCGGATTCGGCGGTGACGCTGCTGAGTTCATGCATCGGTCTGTATCCGGGCCATCTGCCGGAGGCGCTGATTTGCGGCGCCACCTGTGGGGAACTGGGGCCCATCATGCGTGGTGAGAAGGAGGCGGTGCAGGTCTTGTTTGCCAGCGGTGGCGCGGATTTGCTGGATCAGTTTTACGGCGACGGACTGGTGACGAGCCCTTGGCTGGCGGCGATGGGCAGTGCGGTGAGTGAAGCGGCACGACAGCTTCCTGAGGGACGAGGGCTGCGTATTTTGGAGATCGGGGCAGGCACGGGCGGACTGGCATCTCAGGTGCTGCCCGGACTTGAGCGCGGGGTGCACTCCTATGTGTTTAGTGATGTTTCACCGGCCTTCTTTCCTGCGGCGAAGCAGAAGCTGAACAGCTTCGCTGAAGTGGAGTATCAGGTCTTTGATTTGGAGAAGCCCGGCACGGAGCAGGAGTTCAAGGCTGGCTCATTCGATATCATCCTTGGCACGAATGTGATCCATGCGGTGAGCGATGTGCGCAGCGCGCTGCGCAATCTCAATGAGCTGCTCGTTCCTGGTGGCAGCCTGATGTTTGTGGATGTGGCGACGCCGCATCTGTGGCTGAACGCGGTCTTTGGACTGACGAGCGGCTGGTGGCGTTTCACGGACCGCGATCTGCGGCCGAATCATCCGCTGCTGGAGCGTGAACAATGGCAGAAGGTTCTGGGAGAGACGGGTTTCAGCGAAACGGTGTCGCTCTCGGGTTTGATCCGCTCCCAAGGCGGTGAAAGCCTGATCGGCCTGATGGCACGCAAGCCGTGGAGCGAGCCGGTGCATGCCGAGCCTGCGCTGGCTGAAGTGCCCGTGGAGAAATCTTGGCTGGTGATGGCGGATTCAGGCGGGCTGGGAGATGAGCTGGCCGTGCAACTGCGTGCGAGCGGAGTGAACTGCCGTGTGGCACATCGTGGCAATGCCTTTGAGCCGGAAGGCACGGATGCCTTTGCCCTGCGTGCGGAGTCGCTGGAAGACTGGCAGCTGCTGCTGAAAGCGTGTGCGGATGAAGTGCCGGAACGGTTTGTTCATCTGTGGAGCCTGGATGAGAAGGAACCCGTGGCTGGCAAAGATGCCGCGATGATGGGCACGGATGGATTGTTTCACCTGACACAGGCGCTGGAGCTGCTGAATCCGGCGGCCAAGCTGCGGATCGATGTGGTGACACGTGGTGCCCAAGCTGTGGGCCGGAACAACAAGGTGGCGCTGGCGCAAGGGCCGTCGATCGGCCTGATGCGAGTGATTGCGAATGAGCACAGCAACTACACCTGCCGTGGCATCGACCTGCCGCCTGAGGCTTCTGCCGCAGACAACGGGATGCTGTGGACTGAACTGCAGCAGGAGGATGCGGAGCGTGAGATCGCCTTCCGTGGTGAAGCGTGCTATGTGCGACGCATCAACCGAGGTCTGCAACCGCGTGAGCAGGTGCTGGATACGAGCGTGCCGCTGCGGCTGGAGTCGCGTGAGCGCGGGCTGCTGGATGCGCTGAAACTGGTGCCCTTTGCGCTGCCACCGTGTGGTGCGGGTGAAGTGGTGATCGAAGTGAAGGCGGCGGGGATGAATTTCCGCGACGTGCTGAAGGCGCTGGCGCTGTATCCTGCCGAAACGGCGGATGCGCGGGTCTTTGGCGATGAAGTGGCCGGGATCGTGAAAGCGGTGGGCAGCGGTGTGACGCATGTGAAAACGGGCGACCGTGTGTTTGGCCTGGCGGTGTTTGGACTCGCGACTTACTCCATGGCGCGTGCGGCTGATGTGCGTGTCATTCCTGAGGGGCTGTCGTTTGAAGAAGCGGCGACACTGCCGGTGGTCTTCATGACTTCATGGTATGCGCTGAAGACGGCGGCGAACCTGAAAAAGGGCGAACGCATCCTGATTCATGCGGGTGCTGGCGGCGTGGGCATGGCGGCGATCCAGATCGCGCATCATCTGGGGGCGGAAGTGATCGCCAGTGCCGGGAGTCCGGCGAAGCGTGCTCTGCTGACGGTGCTGGGTGTGAAGCATGTGATCGACTCGCGGCGTGGCGACTTTGCCGAAGCAGTGATGGAACTGACGAATGGCAAAGGCGTGCATGTGGTGCTGAACGCACTGGCTGCTGAGGCCATCCCGATGGGGCTCTCGTGTCTGGCGCAGTCGGGTCGATTCATTGAGATCGGCAAACGAGACATTTATCAAAACAGCCGCATCCCGCTGTGGCATCTGCGGAAGAATGCTTCATTCCACGTGGTGGCGATGGATGCGATCTTCAGTGATGACGAAGAGCAAACGCGCGAACTGCTGGGAACGATTGCTGAACTTGTTGAGAAAAAGGCGCTGCATGCGCTGCCGTTCCGCGCCTTCCCGGCGTGCCGCATTGATGTGGCCTTTCGGCTGATGGCGCAGGGCAGGCACACGGGCAAAGTGATCGTGTCATTCCCTGAGCCGTTTGTGGTGAGACGTGGCGAGCCGCTGACGCCGGGCTTTGCGGTGAAGGCGGATGGCTGCTACCTGATCACGGGTGGGTTTGGTGGATTTGGCAAGGTGCTGGCCGAGTGGCTGGCCGACTGTGGCGCGAAGCATCTGGTGCTGAGCAGCCGCAGCGGACCGAGCACGCCTGTGGCGGAAGCCTTCCTCAAGAAGCTGCGTGCCCGTGGTGTGGATGTGAAGGTGGTGCTGGCAGATGCGGGCGCACCGGAAGACATCCAGCGACTGCTGGCGGACATTGCCACGACGAAGATTCCGCTGAAGGGCGTGTTTCATCTGGCGATGGTGATTGATGATGCGCCGATGGCGGCGCTGACACGCGAGCGGATGCGCACGGTGCTGGCGCCGAAAGCGCATGGTGCGTGGATGCTGCATGAAGGCACGCTGGGCATGAGCCTGGACTGCTTCGTGATGTTTTCGTCTGTCTCGAGCATCTTTGGAAATTCAGCGCAGGCGAACTATGCCTCTGCGAATGCGTTTCTCGATTCACTGGCACATCATCGTGCGGCCATGGGGCTGCCTGCGCTGGTGATCAACTGGGGTGCACTGGGCGGGGAAGGGTATGTGGCGCGTAATGAGCGTGTGGCTGAGTACCTGGCGCGTCAGGGCACCACGCCTCTGTCTCCGCGTGAGGTTGTCTTTTTGACGGAGTCCTACCTCAATGCCGGGGCCACGCAGGCCATGGCGATGCGGGTGGACTGGTCGAAGTGGCGGCAGTCATTCCGTGGCAGTCAGGAGAGTCCTTTGCTGGAGCGCATCTATGCGGCCGGTGTGGACGCTCCGGAGGCGAGCGGTGCGAAGAGCGACTGGCGGCGCAAGATTGAATCCGCTGCGCCTGCGGAGCGTGCGGATGTGATCGGCCAGGCGGTGCGTGATGTGGTGGGCTCTGTGCTGCGGGTGAAACCTGAGGGGCTGCGCTTTGACCAGCCGCTGACGGACCTGGGGCTTGATTCACTGATGGCGGTGGAGATCGAGAACTCGATCGAGAGCTCCATCGGAGTGGCGCTGCCACCGGCGAGCCTGATGCGTGCGCGCACGATCGGGCAGATCGCGACTTTGATTTCTGAACACATGGGAGCAGCGGCTGCACCCCAAGCACCTGCAGAGCCTGCGGAACCCGTGGCAACGGATGACGTGGATCTGGAGGCGCTGACGGATGAGGAAATCGACCGGCTGCTGGATGATGCCGACATTTCGGATGACAAACCTCTGGTGCAGAAAGCTCAAGCCTGATGTCTGAAGACAATCGAGCACGCCTGAAGCAATGGCTGGCGAGCGGAGAAATCCGTCTGCAGCCACTGAGCTTTCCGCAGCGCGAGCTGTGGGAGGCGGCGCCTGTGCCTGCCGCTGATGTGTCCAACAACATCTGCGCGCTGATTCAGGTGCGTGGACTGCTGACGCCGCAAGGGAGCGAGGCGGCGCTGCAAAAAGTGGTGGACCGGCAGGAGGTGCTGCGGCTTTCGATTCTGCCAGGCAAGGCGCAGCCAATGCAGATGATCCGCCGGACGGCTGTGCCTGCGCTGCGCTTTCATGAACTTTCACCCGAGCAGCAAGATCCGGAGGCGATCGAGGAACTGGCGCGGGAGATTGCGAGCCGGCCGTTTGATCTGGTGCAGGGGCCGCTGTATCGCGCGGAGGTGTTTCGACGCTCTGCGGATGAGCATGTGCTGGTGCTGGTGATTCATCATGCGATTGCGGATGGCTGGACGCTGGGTGTGTTTGTGCAGGATTTGTTCGCCTCCTACATGCAGGGGGTGCGTGGCAATCACGCCGCACTGCCGCCGGTGCCGCAGACGTATGGGCAGTGGGGCGCTGCTGAGCGTGCCTTCTGGCAGCCTGCGGTGCTCGCACCACGGCTGGAATTTTGGAGGACGCATCTGGCTGGAGCGCCACGACTCTGGAACACCGCTGTGAGTGGTGAGATGAAGCGCTGTGTGACGCAGGTGTCTGGCGAACTGGGCCGCGCGGTGCGCGAACTGGCGCGCCGCAATGGTGCGACGCTTTTCAGCACGCTGCTGACGGCGTTTCAAATCGCGCTGTCGAAGTGGACGGGGCAGGATGACATCGTGGTCGGCACGCCGGTGGCGAACCGCAGCACGCAGGCGGCGCGCGAGACGATGGGCTACTGCTCGGGCATTGTGCCATTGCGCGGGCAGATTGATCGTACGCGGTCGTTTGCCGAGAGTCTGCATACGGTGCATGAGACGACGGTGGAGTCGTTTGCGAATGCGATCCCCTTTGCGGAACTGGTGCGTGCTTTGGGAGGATCGACACCTCCGGGACACAATCCGATTTTCGAGGTGAGGTTTGCGCTGCAGAATCATCCGATCCCCGATGTGGCGGTGCCGGGGCTTTCGCTGCAACTGCGTATGCGCAGCACGGGGACGGCGCGGTTCAACCTGGCCTGTGAAATCAACGAGGAAGGGGAGGCGATGGAGGTCGCGTGGCTGTTTCACGCAAACCAGTTCACACTGGCCGACATCGAGCAGGTGGGGCGCATGTATCTCGATGTGCTCGCAGGTGTATGCCAGTCGCCTGAGATTTTAACTGCTGCTCTCATGACAACACTGCGATGAATCCTAAACCCTCCATCACACCGAACTGGGTGAGCCGCTCGGCTTTTCAGATCGTGGTGTTTTTGTTTTTGTTTACCGAAATCGGGCTGTGGGCGGTGCTGCACAGCGGGGCATCCCTTTGGTGGGCAGTGCCGCTGGTGCTGGTGGCGAGCCATTTCATGCACGGGGCGGCGGTGGGCTTTCATGAAGCGACGCATGGGCTGCTGCGGAAGAACCGGCGCTTCAATGAATTTGATGGTGTGCTGCTGGGTGTCTTCAGCTTCATGAGCTTCAGCTTGTACCGTGCGGCGCATCAGACGCATCATGCGTACTTTGCCACGGAGCGTGATGAGGAGCTGTGGCCGTTTGTTTTCACGAAGGCACCGCGGTGGGCGCGGGTGATGGTCGCGTTTTTCGAACTGACCTGCGGATTGTTTTACACACCGTTTTTGTTTTTGCGCTCGTTTCTCAGAACTGGCTCGCCGATACGCAGCCAGAAGGTGCGGCGTCGCATCTGGATGGAGCTGGGGTTGATGGTGGTGGTGTGGATGGGGATCATCGCGGCGGTGTCATACTGGCAGGTGTGGTCTTACTTTGGGTGGATGTATCTCGCTCCGGCGTTCATCGCGGGGAACCTGCAAAGCTGGCGCAAGTATGTGGAGCATGTGGGGCTGACCGGGAACACGGTGAACAGCGCGACGCGGCACATCGTGGCCGAGGGCTGGACGGGGCGGCTGGTGGCCTTCACGCTGCTGCATGAGCCGTATCATGGCGTGCATCATCTGCATGTGGGCATACCGCACTCAGAGCTGCCGCACCGTAAAGAGGAGATCCTGCCGCAGACACCTGACGAGCGTGCGCCGTTTCCGAGCTACCGGCATGCGATGCTGGATGTGCTCCGCAGTCTGGGCGATCCGCGCGTGGGCGCGCAATGGCACAAATCTGCAAAACAGTCATGAAAATACCGCCACACCATGCAAGTGCTGACGTCTCAAGCGAAGCTGTCTTTGAGGCGCGCGGACTGAAAAAGGAATATGATGGCGGCCAGGTGCAGGCGCTGCGGGGAGTGAACTTTCGCATCACGCAGGGGGAGTTTGTGGTGATCATCGGCCCGAGCGGCTGTGGCAAGACGACGCTGCTGCAGATGTTGGGTGCGCTGGATGTGCCGAGCGCGGGGATACTGCACTATCGCGGCAACTCGATGGCGGAGATGCCTGATCCTTCGGCGTATCGTGCGCGCGAGATAGGCATCATCTTTCAGGCCTTCCATCTGCTGCCGACTTTCACGGCGGTGGAAAATGTACAGATGCCGATGTTTGAAACGGAGCGGCCTGCGGACACGCGAACTGAGCGGGCGGTGGAGCTGCTGAAGTCTGTGGGACTTGGGCATCGGCTGGAGCATTTTCCCTCGAAGCTTTCCGGTGGTGAAAAGCAGCGAGTGGCGATCGCCCGCAGTCTGGCGAATGGTCCTGCGGTGCTGCTGGCGGATGAACCCACGGGGAATCTGGACAGTGAAAACTCGAAGCACATTCTGGAGCTGATCATCCGGCTGCGGCGTGAGCAAAACATGACGCTGGTGCTGGTGACGCATGATCTCAACATCGCGCGCATGGCCACACGAACGATCCAGATGAAGGACGGCCTGATCGTGGCCGATCTCCAAACACCTCCACCCGAAGCCTGATATGAACTTCTTTTCCATCGTGGTACGCGGCCTGCTGCGACGCCCTGTGCGCACCGGGCTGACGCTTGTGGGCATCTCCGTCGGGATCGGAGCCGTGGTGGCGCTGGTCGGCATCTCGCGCGGCTTTGAGGCGAGCTGGGCGACGGGCATGAAGGTGCGGGGCACGGACATCGTGGTGAGCAACATGGGCAACGCGCTGGCGCCGAAGCCGTTCAGCTCCGAGGTGCGAGACAGGATCGCGAAACTGCCGCAGGTGGTGGAGGCATGTTCCATCTACGCGGATCTGACGAGCGTGGAGGATGCCTCGATGATGGTGGTGTCCGCGCGTGAATGGGGCGGCTTCTCATGGCAGAACCTGAAGCTGATCTCCGGACGAATGCCACATGATGGTATGGAGGCGGCGGTGGTGCTGGGTCAGACGGCGGCGGAGACGCTGAAGAAGAAGGTGGGTGATCCGCTGCAGCTTGAAACGAAGGAGCTGATTGTTGCAGGCATCGTGGATGGCGGTGCGATGGTGGAGAATGGATCGGTGATTCTGTCGCTGGCGCTGTTTCAAAACATCACGGGCAACGAAGAGCGGATCAACGTGATCGACATTCGTGCCGCGCCGGGACTGAGCGAGGAGGAGATGAAAGTGCTGTGCGAGAAGATCAATGCCACCGCCCCGGAAGCACGAGCGATGGTGGCGGGGGAGCATCTGGGCAACAGCCAGGCGTTTCGTTTCATCAGCGCGATGAGCTGGGGCACTTCGCTGCTGGCGGTGATCGTGGGTGTGCTGGGGGTGATGAACACGATGCTGATGACGGTCTTTGAACGGAAGCAGGAGATCTGCATCCTGCTGGCCATCGGCTGGAAGCCGGGGCGCGTGATTCGCATGATCTTGTGGGAGTCTGCGCTGCTGGGATTTCTTGGCGGCATCGTGGGAGTGATCATCGGCACGATTGGCGTGAAGGTGCTGGAGACGCTACCTGCCATTCATGGGATGCTGGAGCCGGATTTTAACTTGGGACTGATGGCGGTTGCCGTCGGCCTGGCCGTGGTCGTGGGCGTCGTCAGCGGGCTGTATCCTGCGTGGCGGAGTTCGCGCCTGACACCGAGCCTTGCGATGCAGGGCTGAACCCTGACAACATTACTTTTTATGAAAACACTGTTCACACCGATCTGTCTGACTTTTCTGGCGGTATCCGCCTGTGCGGGAGACCCAGCGACCGACCTTGCCGCCAAATTGGGCGCCATACAGCAGGACGGCGCGTCCTTAGTGCGGCTGAAAATGGAAGTGCGAAACAGCTCCAAATTCACGCTGCAACTCCAGATCAAGCAACGCCGCACCGGTTCGACCACAGAGCTTGTTTATCAGGTGCTCTGGCCCAAAGAGCGGGCGGGAGAAGCCGTGCTGCTGCGCAAAACGGGCGATCAAGCCACTGGTGCGATCTTTATTCCTCCCAGCACCGTGCGCACTCTCGACAGCTCCCAGATGAAGGAAGCGCTGCTGGGAAGCGACTTGTCTTATGCCGATGCAGTTGAAAACTTCTTCCTCTGGAAACAGCAGGCCATCGTCGGCACGGAAATCGTGAACCGTGTGAGCTGCGAAATCCTCGAATCCAAACCTGTCAAAGGCCAGCGCTCCATCTATGCCAATGTCCGCACCTGGGTGGATCGCCGACGTGATGTGCCTCTCCGAGTTGAAAAATACCTTGCTTCAGGGCAGGTCGTGCGTCGCATCGACACCACCCGCGTTGTCGCCAATGATAAAAAGCAGTCCGTCCCGGCGAATCTCACCGTGAGTGATTTGCGCCAGGGCTCCGTCACGGAACTGGACGGTGCCAGCGTCAAACACGGTGTGAGCTTCAGCGATTCGGAATTCACTCCCGCAGGGTTTATGCAAGCAATCCCCGCACGTTCCGCTGCCAAATAAAGTTCTGACTGCGAGCGTTTCGCTACCTGGAATCTTTGGACGTGGCGATGGGCATGATGCCGAGGTCGCGGGCGTCGGGGATGGAGATGAGCTGGATGTCTGGATCGGCGTCTTCGGACTCGTCGTCGAGTTCGGCCTTGTACTTCTTGAGGTTGGCGTTGCCGATTTTCACGGCGCTGGTGAAGGTCTTGTAGGAGGCTTTGAACTCGGTGAGCTTGGCTTTCTCAGTGAGGCTGGCGATTTCTTCGACGGATCTGATTTCGTCGTTGCCGAGCATGGTGGTTTCGAGGCCGATGCGTTTGGCGTCTTCGCCATCCCCGAGGTCAAAGGCGAGGAAGCAGTGGCCGGGGATCATGACGAGGTAGGAGGTGATGCCGATCTTGCTGAGGACGGAGGCCATGAGGACGGAGCCGTCCACGCAGTTTGCCTGAGTGGCCCGGACGGAGTCGTCCAGAAAGCGCACGGTCTGGCTGACGACGTATTTGCTGGGGAGAGTTTGGGAGACGTCGCTGTATTTGATGCCGCGGCGCTGGAGGGCGTTCCAGATGGCGAAGACCTGCAGCATGACGTCTTTGGGCTCCTCGGACTGGTAGCCGGAGAAGTCGGAGACGATGCCGCTTTTGAGGGCTTCCTTGAGAATCATGTCCACCTCGGGGTGGTTTTCGTTCACGTAGGCGGCGAAGAGCCAGGAGAAGTCTTCGAAGTCCTCGCCGTCTTCGTCCATCAGGACGTAGAACATGCAGTCATTGATGGAGCGCATGACGTAGGTTTCGTGGTCGTCGGGGACGGCGACGCCATTGACGGTGGCCTGGAAGGTGACGTTGATGGGGCGCTGCTGGCGGACTTTGAGAAGGGCATCGTAGTCCCAGAGGGCCTTGGGGAAGATGCGGGCTTCACCGGCTTTGGTGATGCGAGTGACTTTGCCTTTCCAGGTGGAGGGCTTGAGGTAGCCGTCGATGGAAATGGTGACTTCGACTGTGGCGTTTTTTGGCAGGCCGGTGAGATCCACGGCGAGCCAGCCATTCTCATCGCCATAGAGGGGGATGTCTTTTTTGCTGGGCTTGGGGTCGTCAGCGGTTTTTTTGTCTTCGGCGATCTGGTCGTCGCCGTTCCAGTCCACAGTGGCGGTAGAGATGATGGCGCTGGGGTAAAGATCCTGCTCAGTGTAGGACCATGGGTCCAAGGTGACCTTTGCCTGCAGCCATGAAGTGAGGGCGGTGAAGAGGAGCAGGGAAGGGAGGAAAGGTCTCATGGTGAGTCGTTGATTTTCAAAGAAGAAGATGCCTGATATGGGCGGACGGGGCAGGCGCGCCACACTATCATGCGGCGGTTCTGCTACGTCAGGAAAACTGCATGCAAATAAAGAATTTACTGACTGGCTGGGCTGACTTTGCAGGACGGCTTCTGGCTGCTTGCACTCGTATGGACCACTGGCACGGTGCGGCATGCCAAAGCGGATCGCTATTTTTGGAGGCAGCTTCAATCCCCCGGGAAACCACCATGCCGCCATCGCCGTGCGGCTGGCGCAGGATTTTGACGAGGTGCGGGTGATCCCCTGCGGGCCACGGCCGGACAAGCCGGTGACGGACAGCGTGCCTTCGGTGTATCGTGCCGCGCTGGCGGACATCGTGTTTGGCGGACTGCCGAAGGTGACGGTGGATCTTTCGGATTTCGAGCAGGAGACCTTCACGCGGAATCATGAGCTGCAGCGGCGCTTTGAGGCGGAAGGGGAGCTGTGGCATGTAGTGGGGGCGGATCTGGTGACGGGGGGCGCGAAAGGAGAGTCGCTGATCCAGCGGACGTGGGCGCAGGGTCTGGAACTGTGGCAGCAGGCGAATTTTGCGGTGCTGAAGCGGCCGGGCTACACGATGAGTGATGACGACCTGCCGCCGCATGCGCAGGTGATCGAGCACCTGGTGGAAGGCTCCAGCACGGAGATCCGCGAGTATTTGATCCATGGAAAATGTGTGCGCGATCTGGTGCCGCCACGGGCGGAGGCCTATCTGGCGCGCTACGGCCTGTACCGTGCGCCGGTACCGGGGAACTGGGCGCGGGGCACGCTGGAAGACGCGAAATTTTTCCTGCAGGCGGATGTGGACAACCCGAAGGTGCGTGAGCTGAGCAAGCTTCTGGATGGCGGGCATGTGGCTGCGGGGGAGGCGGATTTCATCAACGTGATCGGCGGGGACGGAGCGATGCTGCGGAGCATCCGCGAGCACTGGCGGAAGAGGCTGCCGTTCTTTGGCGTCAATGCGGGGCACCTCGGATTCCTACTCAATGGGCCGGATCAAGTAACGGCAAATTCGTTTCCACCGAGTGATGTCATTTTCCGCCAGATGCCGATGCTCTTCCTTGAATTTGAGGATGAAGAGGGGCGCAGGCATCCGGCGCATGGGTTCAATGATTCCTGGCTGGAGCGCGCGACGAGCCAGTCGGCGTGGCTGGAGATCACTGTGAATAACGTGCGTCGTATTCCCAAGCTGGTGTGCGATGGGGCGCTGGTGGCCACGGCTGCCGGATCGACGGCGTATGCGCGGAGCATGGGGGCGGCGCCGCTGCTGGCGGATACGCCGGCATGGTTACTTGTGGGCTCGAATGTACTGCAGCCGGCGCACTGGCGCAGCGCGCTGCTTTCGCCCGACACGACAGTGGAGATCCGGAACATCGACCCGAAACACCGTCCGGTGCAGGCGTATGTGGACGGTCTGAGCATGGGGCGAGTGGTGGCGCTGCATGCGCGGATGTCGCGTGCGGCGGCGGCGGAGCTGGTGTTTTGCGCCAGCCATGACATGGCTGAAAAAATCGCGGCCATCCAATTCGGAGCATGATTCCAGCATTCCAAAAAGATGACGAACTGCTGGCCGAAATGGCGGCGGCTTCGCTGGACGAGGACACGCTGCATGTGTGGTGGCTGGGGCAGAGCGGATTTTTGGTGCAGTGGGCAGGGGAGAGGCTGCTGTTTGACCCTTACCTCTCCGATTCACTGACGGAAAAGTATGCCGCCACGGACAAGCCGCATGTGCGGATGACGGAGCGCTGCATCGACCCGCGCCGGCTGACGGGCATCAGCCGCGTGACGGCCAGCCATGTGCATACGGATCATTTGGACGGCGCGACGCTGGTGCCTTTGGCGGAGGCGAATCCTGGCTTCCGGCTTTATCTGCCGCACCCGGTCATTCCCGAGGCGCAAAAGCGGCTGGGACATGCCGCCGTGACCTATTGCGGAACGGGGGATCGGGACAAGTATTTCGAAGGGAAATGGGAGATCCGCGGGGTCATCGCCAAGCACAACGACGTGATCCGTGATGAGGAGGAGAACTGCCACTGCACGGGTTTTCTGGTGAGGTGCGGGCCGTTTACGATCTACCACAGCGGGGACACGCTCTGGCACGATGACATTGTGAGCATGGCGCGTCAGTTTTCGTGCGATGTGATGCTGCTGCCGATCAATGGGAACCGGCCGGAGCGCCGGGTGGCGGGAAACCTCAATGGCACGGAGGCGGCGGCGCTGGCCAAGGTGGGGGAGGCCAGGCTCGTGGTGCCGTGCCACTACGACATGTTTGAGTTCAACACGGAGACGCCGGACGAATTTGTGAGCGCCTGCGAGAGGCTGGGTCAGCCGTGCCGCGTGATGCGGTGCGGGGAGCGGCTGGAAATGAAGAAGGCGGAATAGGCCGTCACTTGGCGATGGCCTGGCCGCTGGCGGACCAGGCATTGAAGCCGCCTTTGAGCAGGAAGATGTTTTTAAAGCCGAGCTGGTGCATCTGGACTGCGATGAACTGGGCGCGGCCTCCGATGGCGCAGTGGACGATGCAAGGCTTGGTTTTGTCGAGCTTGGCGAGGGCTTCGAGGGTCTTCTGGCCGTGGAAGTAGTCGTAGTTGAGTGAATTGAGGATGTAGCCGCGGGTGTGGCGCTCGTCCTCGGTGCGGACATCAATGATCAGCGTGTCCGGGTGATCGACGAGCTGGCGGACGACTTGATCCGGGGCGATATCGTGAACTTCCGGGGGGACAACCACGGCGGGTGGCAGCACGGGGCTGGCGGGAGGCTCGGCTGCGAGGGCAGACGTGCAGAGCCCGAAGAGCAGGAGCGCTGGCATGAGGAGGTGATTCATGAAGGGGGGAAATTTGCCGCTATGTGGCAGGTTGGCGAGCGGAAGTCACAGAGGTGGTCTCGGACTGTGAGTTTCAGATGAAGCTTTGGATTATTGTAAGTATGGGAAATGCCACTCGTGATAATCGGCTTTGTTCAAAAATTAACCCATCATTAATAATAACCATAGAATTACAGCGGGAAGGAGAAGAGCTGAATTATGAGAGGAATTAAATCGCCAATTAAATCCATGATTGGTGGGAATTGGAGCGCATTGTGGGGGGAATGGGGTGCTTTTCGAAGGGAAATAGCTTCAAACTTTGCCCGCATTCGAAAAAAGACGCACCCGAATTAAAGGTCCTTAAGCGAGGGCTTTAGCTGGGTAAAACGACTGCAAAGACTGAAACAGAGACGAGTAGCTTCATTGCAATTGTAAAAAATATGAAAATAATTATTGAAGTTATAACCATCATAAATTACAATTTTCATAATTCGAGGCTGAACAACTCCACAAGCTGATCATCTCGAATGCAAAACCAACAGCCAAACACACACAACACACTATGAAAAACATCAAGCTCAACACGTCCCGCAAAGCTGGCTTCAGCCTCGTGGAAATGCTCGTCGTCATCGCCATCATCGGCATCATCGCCGCCATCGCGATCCCGAACATCGGCAACCTGAACGCAAGCGCCCGTGACGCTTCGGCCCGCCGCAATGCGCAGACCGTTGCCTCCGTGGTGAATGCCGCCATCGCCGCTGGCGCTGACACCACCGCGATCACCGACACCGCATCGGCTGTTGCCGCTGCTGAAGGTGGTACGCTGTCCCCAACGCAGGGTGCGTTCGCGGGCAAGGTCTTCACCTCTGGTGCCATCAATGCTGAAGATCGCACCACGGTGATCGGCTACCTGAGCTGGGACAACAGCAACAAGCAGCTGAAGTACGACACGAGCTCCGCGCAGTAGTCCAAGGTTCAGCTAACGTTTCGCCCGGCTCATTGTTGATCTAAAAACAACAGATTCGGACGCTTCACGTCCGCCGGGGAGGTGACTCCCCGGCGGCTTTTGTGCGATATGCAAATTTAGGTGGCGCTGGTTATGAACATGACAATTCGCAAACAGAGAAGGGAAGGATTCAGCTTTGTTGAGGCCATCTTCACGATTGCCATCATCGGCATCATGTCATCGATCGTGGTGGCAGCGATTTCGAATGCCTCACGCGATGCGCATCGTGTCATGGCACGGCAGCAGCAGGCATCGGTGCAGGGAGCACTGACGGCATGGGTGATGGCGCAGATGCGCGTGGGCAGCACGGCTCAGTATCGCGGCCTTGAAAGTGTGCGTACTACTTATAACTCGCTGGCCAGCAGCCAGCTGCGATTCAAGCTGCTGACACCCGACCCGACATCGTCGGATCCGAATCTGCGGGCAGGTTTCTTAGATCAGACGACTGCGGATCATTTTGCTGAGTACACGAGCAATGCCAATCAACTGCAAACCGCTGCTTTGTACAATGCGCAGCAGTACCTGACACTGCCAGACTGGCAGCAAGGCGATTTTCCCCACGTGGACTTGGTCAATCAATAAACCGGTCTCCAGCTGAACATTATCATGCACACCCCCTCTTCAAGATCTCACTCATTCATTCGCGGTTTCTCGCTGGTGGAGATGATGGCCTGTGTGTCGATCATTGGCATCATCGCCTTCATGGCGATCCCGTCCGTCACCCGCATGCGCGGTGACAGTGAACGCAATCTGGCCATCGCGCGTGCGGAGTCCCTGAATCTGGCGCAGGCAAGTTACATCCAGGTGCGCGGCCGGACACAGGCTGCGCTGGACTGGGCCGCAGCCTCATCGTCCGACTCGAAGTACACGCTGCTGCGTCCCTACCTGAGTTTTGCGGAGACGACGTTGAGCACCTACATGCCGTCCGGCTACTCGGTGACTTTTCCTCCGTCCATCACCTCCATGACGAAGGTCGCGCTCACCAGTCCGACCGGGACCATTTATTACTAAAGCACTCCGGAATGACCTTCACCCTACATCGAGGAAATCGCACCACCTTCCTGCCAGCCGGCAGTGAGCGTGGGTTTTCCATGTCGGAGATGGTGATCGTTATTTCCATCATGGGGGTGCTGGCCGGGATCGTTGTGATGCCAATGAGCCAGTTTCTCGGAGCTTCCAAAGATGCGCTGGCCTCGTCACGGCAGGAAACGCTGAACCAGGCGCTGTCACGTTTCGCCCAGCAGAACTACGAACTGCTGTTTGATGCCATGAATGGGTCCGTTTCGGATGAGATGGTCATTTTGCGCACGCTGCAATACCGTGACCCGAACATCAACCGCGCGCAGCCGGGCTCCCCTTATGTGGACCCACGCTACAATCCGATCTCTTCCAGCGATAGCTCCGTGCACCGTCTGCGCTGGTCGGGGAGATTGTTTGAACTGCTCAAACCTGGGCAGAGCGGCACGGGAATCCTGATGGATTTTGAAGGCAGCGACTTCACCACGGCCTTTGATTTTCCGCCGAACTTCCAAACGGCGGGACGCTGATCCTGCCACGCTACCATTCATGTCTGCCACCCTCCAGATCCCGACGAACCCGCTCGCACCAAAATCCTTTGGTGCTGCGAGTAATCCGCCAAACACGATAGTTGAGGCGAGGCAGACGGCGATCCTTGCCATTCAATCGATTGAGGGCCTGGCCCTGCAGCACGGAATGCTGCCGGTGACTCTGCTGCGGGAGAGCTGCTCGCCGGATGCGGAGCGTCTGATCCGGAAGCTGGGCCGGGTGCCGTATGTGGCAGACCCTTGGCTGCCGGTGAGCACCATCGGACCGCTGCTGGTCATGGCTCATCACAATCCGCGGGCGGGAGATTTGTGGGGCGTTCCGCATTTCCTCACGATCCGGGTGCTTGTCACGCCGGAGCAGTATCAAAACACCCGCAAGGATCTGGTGCAGCGCTTTGGCCAGATGCCGATCTCACAGTCGAACGCGATGGAGCAGCTGCAGCCGCCGGTGTTTGCCGACCTGGGGCTGGACGGCACCTTCCAATGGCTGCTCGAACGCTATCCCTACGAGCCGGCTGAAATCACCAAGCTGAAAGGTTTCTACGAGGCGCAGAAGGGCAAGGCGGAGACGCTGGGAGTCACGCATTTCAATGTGGTTCAGCGCAACATGGGCATAGCCCTGCAGCACCTCGTCAGTGGCTGCCGAACTCTCGTGTACAGCGCCACTGAGGCGCAGCGGCAGACTTTCTTCCCGATCCCGCTGTTGGAGCGGCACAATGTCTACCCGCTCTACATCGGCAAACAGGTCGTCTTTTTGTTGAGTGAGAGCGCTGACTGCTATGCTTTCGAGGACGAGTGGCTGTCGATGGGCAATCCATCGGTGAAAATCGTGCCGGTGCTGGCGGATCTGGCGAGCATCCGTGAGGCGATCAACCGTGCAGGCGCCACCTTTGACCCCAGCGCGGTGGCTTCGATGGACGGGACGACACTCTCGGTGGCTGATGATGCCAGCGTGGTGGAGATTTCCCCGGAAGACATGGCGCGGATCAATCCGCAGAATCCGAACCACGAACCGGAGCAGCTGGTGCAGTGGGCGCTGTTCACCGCCATCCGCTGCCGCGCCTCCGACTTGCATCTGGAGAAATTTTACAGCTTCACGCGCTTCCGTGCACGCATGGACGGCACCATGAAAACGATCATGACCGCGCCGGAGAGCCAGCTCAACCGCTACGTGGCGCTGCTGAAAAACTACGCGGGCATGAGCCAGAACCGGCAGGAGTGCCAGGACGGGCGCATGGCGCTCTCCATCGGCCGGCGTCGGGTGGATGTCCGTGTCGCTGCGGTGCCGACGCGGCGTGAGTTCCAGAAGGTCATCATGCGTTTCCTGGACAAGCAGGACGGGGTGAAGCGTCTGTCGGATTTCAATCTTTCGCAGCGCCAGATCGACATCCTCACCCGCACCATGCAGCGCGATCAGGGGCTGGTGCTGGTGACGGGCCCGACCGGCTCTGGTAAAACGACCACGCTCTATGCGCTGCTCAACAGCGTGAACGATGAGAGCGTGAACATTCAGACGATTGAAGACCCGATCGAATACGAAATTGAAGGGATCAACCAGACGCAGACGAACAATGCGCGCGGACTCGACTTCGCGAACGGCCTGCGTTCCTTGCTGCGTGCTGACCCTGACATCATTCTGATTGGTGAGTCACGCGATGCCGAAACGGCAGGTGCCGCGGTGAACGCCTCACTCACCGGCCATCTCGTGCTCACCACGCTGCATGCAAATGACTCTCTGCGTGCAGTGTCACGACTGCTGTCGATGGGGGTGGAGAAATATCTGCTCGCAGACTCACTGGCCCTCAGCCAGGCGCAGCGTCTGGCGCGCCGCCTGTGCTCCTACTGCAAACAGCCCATGCAGGCACCGCAGGACGTGCAGGATCTGATGGCCAAGCAGGCTGTGATCACAGCACCGATCACCACACCCATCTACAACGCCCGCGGGTGTGATGAGTGCCATGGCACAGGCTATGCCGGACGTGTGGCGCTGATGGAGCTGTGCGAGGTCAACAATGAACTGCGAGACCTCATTGAGGAAGGCGCCCCGCTGAGCGCGATGCGCGCCGCCGCCTTCAAAAATGGCTACCGTTCGCTCTATCAAGAAGGCCTGCAGCAGGTCATCGGCGGGCACACATCCCTCGAAGAGATCAAATGTCTCAGCTACACCGCCATGTAAAAAAGGAGATTTTTTCAACCATCCAACTTTTCAAAGCCATGCCCCAGACCACTCAGCTTCTGCCTCGTGAATTTGCCTCGCGTGCCATCGCGCGCGTGTTGATCATCGATGACGAACCCCATGTTCTAGCCGTAGGCAAAGCCGTGCTGGAAGCTCACGGCTTTGAAGCTGTGGCCTCCCGCAGTGGTGAGGAGGCGCTGGAACTCGTGCGCGTGGGCATGGAGGCGGGGCAGCATTTCACTGCGGCGATTCTGGATCTCACGATGCCCGGCGGCGCCTCCGGCTTTGAAGTCCTCGAATGGCTGCGTGCGTGTGATCCGAAGCTGCCCGTCATCGCCTGCAGCGGGTACTTCCAGGAGGATGTGAAGGATCTCTGTCAGGCGATTGGTTTTGTGGATGTACTGCACAAGCCCTTCAATCTCGAAAGCCTCTGTCTGGCGGTGCGTCGTGCCATGGTCCAGGATTCGGATGCGGCAGAGTCAGGTTTCTCGGGCTTCAAACCTGGTTATGCTTCATGAGGTTTCACTTTCAGATCGCCAACCGCTTCACACTGCTCGGCATGTTTGCCGTGCTGGTGGGTGCAGGGGCGACTGCCACGGGCTTCATCTGGCAGGAGTTTATCACTCTGCGTTTCGTGCAGAGCTCCTACCTCGGTGCGGCTGCCCTGGCGGGCCAGATGGAGCTGAACCGGCAGGCGCTCAGTGAGAGCGAGATTGTCGGAGTGGCTCCGCTAAACTGGGAGAATGAAACCCGCATGCGGATGCGCCTGCAGACGGTGGACATCCCGCCTGCCTTGCAGAATCTCGGCCTGCAGGTCGAGGTGGTGGCACCACGCCAGACTTCGGGCACCGGTGCTCCGCCGGTGGTGAAGTCGCCTTCCATCGTCATTCTTCCAGGCTGCCAGAATTGTGTCATTGAAGAGCCCTCAGCGGCACACATGAACAATCTCATCTACCGCGTGATGGCGGGCAGCTCCCTGGTGATGGATGACACCAGTGACAGTCGTGATCTGGAAATCAACGGAGGGGATCACTGGCTGATCAGCGCTGCTCCTTTGTACTCGCGCACCGGGCATGTGGCGGGTGCTTTCATCGCCCGCCAGCCGCTGGTGCAGCTGCGGCATCTTTTCAATGCTCAGCGGCTCACCGTGCCCATTCTTGGCGCCTGCGCCGGGCTGGCTCTGGCAGTTTTCAGCTTTTACATCATCGGCCGGCGCATCACGAAGAAGACGCATGCGCTCATCAACGCCTTCCGCGCCATGCGTGCGGGGAATCTCAATGTCCGCGTCCCCGCCAGTGGCAATGATGATCTGGATCTCGTGCAGGAGGAGTTCAACACGATGATCTCCCACGTGCAGGAGGAAGACCAGCGCAAGCACACGCTGCTCGTCGAATACGAATCCGCCAAGCGGCAGGCGGAAACCGCCACCGCCGCCAAGGGCAGCTTTCTCGCGAACATGAGCCATGAGATTCGCACCCCGATGAACGGCATCATCGGCACCACCAGCCTGCTCATTGAGATGGGGCTGGATCCCGAGCAGGAGGAGCTGATTCGCATGATCCGCTCCAGCGGTGAATCGCTCCTTCACGTCATCAATGACATCCTCGACTTCTCCAAGCTGGAGTCCGCCAAGATGGACATGGAAAAGTTCCCGGTGGACATCGAGAAGCTGCTTGGCGAAACCACGGACGTCTTTTCCCACAAGGCGGCGGAGAAGAACATTGAGCTCAATGTCCACATCGATGCTGCGCTGCCGCGCAAGGTGCTGGGTGACTTTCAGCGCATCAAACAAATCCTCGTCAACCTTGTTGGCAACGCCATCAAGTTCACCGAGAAGGGGGAGATCCTGATCCTGGTGCGCCAGGTTTCACGCCAGACGCCGCAGGGAGACAAGACACTGCTGCATTTCTCCGTGCGTGACACGGGCATCGGCATTCCGCCGGAAAAAATCGGCCAGCTTTTCCAGGCTTTCAACCAGGCGGACACCTCCACCACGCGCAAATATGGCGGTACTGGACTGGGCCTCGCCATTTCCAAGAAGCTGATCAAGATGATGCAGGGGGAGATCAGTGTCGTGAGCGAGGAGGGGAAGGGGTCGGACTTCTTCTTTGAGCTGCCGCTCATCGTCGCCCCTGATGATGAATCGCGTGAGGAAGAACTGGCCTGGCTCGATGGAGTCAAGGCGCGGCCTGTCGCCGTGTACAGCGCACATCCCACCACGTTGCAGGTGCTGAACCAGTCACTCATGCAATGGGGCATGACCGTGCGGCTGCTGCGGGACCGGTCTCTTGTTGAACTCGATGCGGTGATCGAAGAAGCGGGTCTCTTCATTCTCGATGTCACCGGCCTCCGGCATGAGGAGGCGGTGCTGATGCTGAATGCCGCCGCCATGCGCGGCACAGCCATCATCACGATCATGTCCATCACCAGCGCGAAGCTGGACCGTGACCGTTTCAGCCCGCCCGCTGGCAGCCGGCACTCGCGGCTGTCCAAGCCCATCAAGCGTCGTGAGCTCCTGCGCACCATGGCAGAGCTCTACCGCATGCCACGCCGCGTGGTCCTCTCTCCCATTGTCACTGCCGCTGCACCCGCGGAGCGGCCGCTCACGGCACCGGCTCCAGTGCCAGCGCCTTCGTTGCGCCCGATCACCACACCTGTGCAACAGTCGCAGCCGCCATATTACTTCCAGCCCCAGCTGGGACAGCCGATGGGACAGCCGATGGGACAGCCGATGGGACAACCAATGGGACAACCGATGGGACAACCGATGGGACAGCCAATGGGACAACCTCAGATGGTTTCCACGTTTGAGTCCCCCTCCGTACTGGAGACTCCCGCGCCTCCGTCTTTTTCAAATCAAGGTTCTGCACGCGCTGCTGCGGGCGGCCATGACATTCATGTCTCCCAAGCAACGAACCGTGCCATCGCCAAGGCTGCCAAGGCGGAGACAGACAATTTCGCCAGCCAGAACCCGGCGCAAATCCTCCTCGTCGAGGATCAGCCTTTGAATCAAAAGATCGCCACGATGCTTTTGCAACGTCTGGGCTATGTGAGGATGGATATCGCCAACAACGGGGAGGAAGCTGTCAGCATGGTCGCTCAAGGAGGGTATGACATCGTCTTCATGGACCTGCAGATGCCAGTCATGGGCGGGGTGGAGGCCACGCGGCGTATTCGCGGGAACTTCCAGCTCAAACATCAGCCCGCCATCATCGCCATGACGGGCCATGCCCTCACCGGAGTCAAAGAAGAGTGCCGCGAGTGCGGCATGAATGCCTTCCTGACCAAGCCTGTGTCACTCGACGATTTTCGTCGCGTGATCCCGCCCGCGCTTTCGGTCGAAGCATCGCAGATTCCCATGAGCTTTTAGAGTTCGAAAATGAAAAGCTGTGTTGGTTGGATCCGGGGTTTTTAGGGTGGGATGGCTTAAAGCAAGGGCCTGTAAGCAATGCTTGAACCCCTTTGCAGCCTATCTCAGAGTGACGTTGAATGAACGTGATGCGCTGCTGGATGATCCTGCTGGGAAGCTGCCTGATGCCAGGCTGCGCCCCTGAAACCAAGACGAAGATGGATGATTTCTGGCGTGTGATTGACCCTCTGGGGCATACACGATCACATCGTGAACGTTATTATCCGCATGAGAGCACGACGGGAATTCGGCTGCCGAAGGCTGATTGAAAAAGCGGCGTGCTGGAAACCGACTGCCAATTTCACTGACACACTATGTGGGAATGCATGCAGAAATTCACGGTGGTCGTGTACCTGACTGGGCTGATGCTGGGGCTGGCGGCGTGCGGACATGCCGCCGTCAAGGTGCCGCAGGCGGTGGATCCAGCGGCACAGCGGCTGGTGGTCAGTGTGGCGGAGCAGATGATGGTAACTATGGAGGGGGAAACTCCCAGGCGGCTGTTTCGAGTGAGCACTTCCCGGTTTGGAACGGGTGACAAACGGGGAACGTACCTGACTCCGCTGGGGCGGATGGAAGTGGTGGACATCGTGGGGCAGGGACTGCCGGTGGGGGCGAGGCTGAAGGCCCGGCAGCAGACGGGTGAGATCGTGCCGGTGGATGCGCCAGGGCGTGACTCCATCGTGACCCGCGTGCTGCGCCTGCGTGGGCTGGAGTGGCGCAACAGGCATGCTTTGGAGCGGTCGATCTACATCCATGGCACGCCGGAGGAGGCCAAACTGAAGACGCCGGCCTCGTATGGCTGCATCCGCATGGCATCTGCAGACATCATCGCGCTGTGCCATTGGGTGAAGGTGGGCGCGCGAGTGGATGTGGTGGAGGGGAAACTGCCAGCGCCGAATCAGCTGCCGCCTTGAGGTCAGGAAAGGGGCGGGCTTGAGTGATGTGAGGAGTTGAGTTATACCGGTGGAGCAGCGTATGTAGCGCTGTAGACTTTGGTTCCCTACAGCATGCCGCCTCCATCCCTGCAACGTCGTCACATCCTGAAAATTGTCGTGCTGACCGTGTTCGGCACGCTGCTGGCGTGGTATTTGAGCGCGATCCTGAGCTTTGCTGGCAATTCCTATGGCTTCAACAACCGCTTCTCAGAGGTGGCCATCCAGCACCACTGGTGGTACCTCGTGTGGAGCAATCTGGTGGTGCTGAAGGGCTACCTGCTGGTGGCCGCCGGGTATGTGCTGCTGATCTACCCGCTGGTGCGGCTGTGGGGCAAGGTGCGGGCCTTTGCACGCTGGGGCATCGTCTGGCGCACGCTGCTTTTCGCCTGCCTGCTCTATGGCTTTTTCATCTTCAAGCTCATGCTGGAGAAGCCATATTTCGGCGACTACAGCTATCTCCTCGGCTGGTATGATGCTCTCGGGCGGGTGTGCGGCACGGGCGTGCAGGATGCCGTGCATGCCATGATCACGCAGGTGTTTCCGCTGGTGGCTCTGGTGGCGGCGGCTGGTTTTTATCTCTTTGAGCTGCGCCGCTGGTTCACCCGCGCCGCGCGGCCTCTCCTGTTCAGTTTCACGGCGGTGGCGGGCATTCTGGCTCTGTTTGTCGTGAGTGGCTACGGGGTGAACCGCGCACCCGATGTGGAAGAGCTGGCGGGTGGCAGGAAGCGGCCGAAGAACATTGTCATCCTCGGTTCCGACTCGCTGCGGGCGGATCATCTTTCCTGCAACGGGTATCATCGATTGACGTCGCCGAACATTGACCGCATCGCGGCGAAGGGGGTGAATTTTGAACGCTGCCTCACGCCGATCGCCTCGACGCTGGAATCGCTCACGAGCATGTTTTCCTCCCAGTATCCGCACACGCATGGGGTGCGGCACATGTTCCCGAGCCGGGCGATGGTGGACCGAGCCAATCAGGAAGCGCCCTCGCTCGGAGCGGAGCTGAAGCGCCAGGGGTATGACACGGCGGTGATCGGCGACTGGTGTGCGTGCGGATTCAACGAACTGCCGATGGGCTTCGAGAAGATCATCGTCTCCGATTTTGACAACTTCCGCGTGTACATGAGCGAGGTGGTCTTTCTGCATCATCAGATCCTGCCGCTGTTTTTCGACAATCACGTGGGGCACATGCTGTTTCCCAAGCTCAAGTCGTTTGCGAACTACATGACGCCCGAGGTGGTCACGGATCAAGTGATCGACCGCATCAAGCAGCGCGCGGGCGACCGGCAGCCGTTTCTGCTCTTTGGTTACTACTCCTGCACACACCTGCCGTACAAGACGCCCACGCATTACGCGAAGATGTGGACGGACCCGAAGTACGACGGCCCGCACAAGCATGAGCTGGCGCTGAACGTGGACGAATTCATCGGTGGCACGGACATCAATGAAAAGTGGAGCAAGCTGCCGAAGAAGGAAGTGGAGCAGATCACCGCGCTGTATGACGGCTGCGTGCGTATGTTTGACGATTCGGTGGGCCGGGTGGTGGCCGAGCTCGAAAAGCAGGGGCTGCTGGATGACACGATTATTTTGGTCACCGGAGACCATGGGGATGATCTCTTTGAGCCGAACTGCACCTTCGGCCACGGCACCACCTTCAATGGCGGGGATCAGGCCAATCATGTGCCGGCGATTTTCCATGTGCCCGGTCTGGAGAAACCGCAGCGGCATTCGCAGCTGGCGCGCACGCTGGATTTTGCGCCCACGCTGCTGGATCTCGTGGGTGTGCCTGCGCAGCCGCGGTTTGAAGGCGCGAGCCTGGCGCCGCTGATCCGTGGGGAGAAGAAGAGCCTGGGGCTGGCTTACTTTGGCGAGACGAGCTACCTCTTTTTCCGCCGCACCATTCCGGGTGAAGATCCTCTGTTCATTCCGCCGATGGATGAGACCACGTTCATCGATCCGGACTTCGACTTTCACTTTGTGCTGAAGGACAAGTTTCAGGAGGCCGTGCTGAAAACCAAGGAGCACTGCGTGCGCACGGAGCGCTTCAAGTACATCCGCACCCCCGGGGTGAATCACTCGATCGAGCGCCTCTTCGATCTACGCGAAGACCCGCACTGCGAGCGTGATTTGAAAGCGCGCTATCCCGAAGTGAAGGCACGCCTTTCCGCCGCCATGGACGAGTGGCTGACCACGCACAAGCAGAGCACCACGGCGGAGATCTACGGCATTCTGGGAGAAGACACGCTGCAGCCGACCGCGCCATGAACGCCGCTGATCTGCCGCATCTCGTGATCGGGGCGTGCATGAATGTGCACCGCGCCCTGGGGCCTGGGCTGACGCAGGACGCGTATGAAGAGTGCCTGGCCATCGAGCTGCGTGAGCTGGAGTTTGATTTCAAACGCCATGTGCCGCTGGAGTTCAACTACCATGGGCGCTTGGTGCAGACCGCGACGCGCCTGGACTTTGTGGTGGGGGATTCACTGCTGCTGCTGGTGCGCTCCCAGGAGGAGATCACGCGGCTGCAGCAGCAGGAGCTGGAGTCCAAGGTCCGGCTGGGGCACTTTCAAACAGGGCTGATCGTCAATTTCAACGTGGGGACCCTGCGGAAGGGGATCCATCAGATCACGGTGAAGAGGCGGGCGGAGAGTGAAAAGGGAGTGTAAAGTGCTGACGGACCGGAAAAAGAGGCGGGGGAAGCAGGGGCTGTAAGTCTCTCTTATAGACTGGGCTGGGGCTGTTTAGGCGGGGTTACCCCCGAAAAGAGGCCATAAGCATTATGCCAAGATTGTTCACGATTGTGAAAAGGTTGTGCAATTGGCACGTTTATTCGAACATGAAGAAACTCTTCGCCCTCCCCCTCCTAGCGCTCGTTTCGCTGTCTTCTGCCCATGCTGCGGGCCAGATGGACACCGCTGCTGCAGCCAGGCAAATTGACTCGGTTCTGGCCAAAGACTGGGCGGCCAACAAGCTCCAGGGCAATCCGCAAACCGACGACAACACCTTTGTGCGCCGCATTTATCTGGATGTCATCGGGCGCATCCCGACCACGCGTGAAACGGAGGAGTTCCTGAACTCCAAAGACACGAACAAGCGCTCCAAGCTCATCGACAAGCTGCTGTCCTCTGAAGCCTACGTGCAGCATTTCTTCAACTACTGGGCCGATGTGCTGCGCGTCACCTCCAACGGCAACCAGACGGGCGCCATCACCGGGGCGGCGTATGCCAACTTCGTCAAAGACAGCCTGCGGAAAAACCAGCCTTACGATCAGTTCGTGCGTGAGATGGTGGCGGCGCAGGGCAAGGCCTGGGACAATGGCGCCATCGGTTACTACATGCGCGACCGCGGCATGCCGCTGGACAACATGGCCAACACAGTGCGCGTCTTTCTCGGCACCCGCATCGAGTGTGCGCAGTGCCACAACCACCCCTTCGACAAGTGGTCGCAGATGCAGTTCTTCAAGATGGCCGCCTTCACCTATGGCGTGCAGACTCAGGACTACGGCGGCGACACCATGAGCGGTGTGACCGATCTGATGCGCGAAAAGGAAAACGCCATCCGCGCCTCCATCAAGGAGCCGCAGCGCCCGCAGCGTCCGAAGTTCAACGGCAAGATGACCAAGGAGGAAAGAGTCGCTCTTGAGGCAAAGTTCGTCAGCGAGCAGAAGAAGTACGATGCGGAGATGAAGGAAGTGAACAAAAAGCGCGAGGAAGCCCGTCAGGTGCTTCGCAAAGAGCAGCGCGGCTATCAGGAAGCCATGAACGATGTGCGCGACACCATGCGCTACACCTCCGTCAGCAATCGTGAGCGCAAGCCCACACTCCCGCATGACTACCAGTACACCGACGCCAAACCCAAGTCCGCTGTCGAGCCCGGCACGATGATGGGGCATGAGTGCATCACACAAAACGGTGAGACACCCCTGCAGGCCTATGCGCGCTGGATGACCAGCCCTGAGAATCCCCGCTTCACCACCGTCATTGCCAACCGCCTGTGGAAGCGCGTGTTTGGCCTGGCCCTCATCGAGCCGCTGGATGAGCTCATGGACACCAGCGTGCCCATGATTCCTGAAATGGAAAAGCAGATCGAAAAGCTCGTGGTGGACATGAATTATGACATGAAAGGCGTCCTGCGCGTCCTTTACAACACCAAGGCCTATCAGGCCCAGGTCACACGTGAGGAGCACGCCCCCGGCAATGTGTATCACTTCACCGGTCCGCTCCTGCGCCGCATGAGCGCCGAGCAGATGTGGGACTCCTTTGTCACGCTGATCAATCCGAGCCCGGACATGATCAATCAGGCCAATCGTGATGTGATGGAGCAGCGCATCTTGCAGGCGAAGAAGATCGCGGACGGGGTAGAGTCGCTCTCTCCCGAAGAAGCTCTCGCTGGTCTGAAGAAAGCCGCCGACATCTACAGCAAGAATCGTGAGCGCACCGATGTGCAGCAGAAGCTCTTTGCCGAAGCCCGCCTCGCCACCAAGGAAGCCCGCGATGCGGCAGACGCCATGCCCGAAGGCCCCGCCAAAGTCGCCGCCCTGGCCAAAGCGGAGGAGCTCAAGAGAAAGGCCGACGCCATTCGCACCGAGGTCAACCGCATCCAGAATGAAGGACGCCGCGTCACCTTTGCCGAGGTGGTGGTCCCCGGGGAGAAGAAGCTCTTCGAAAAAGTCACCGGCAAGCCCTACCAGATGGTCTCCCTGACCAAGAACAGCGGCGGTGATTCTTCGTCTCCCGCCATGATGAGCGGTGGCGGCGAAATGATGATGATGGCCAACGGAGCCAAGGTGGAAAAGATCAACATCCCCGGCTATGACCGCAAAGAACTCAGCAAAGAAGAGCAGAAGGCCGTCGCCCAGAAGGCGCGCGACGCCTATGCCGAAGAAGCGGATTTCTTTGGCATCACCAATGAGAAGGAACGCCGGAACTACATCAGCACACGCGAGCAGATCAGCCGCAACACGCTGCGTGCCGCCGAGCTGGAGAGCCCCGCGCAGCGAGGCCACTACCTGCGTGAATTTGGCCAGAGCGACCGTGAGACCATCGAGAATGCGAACAGCGACGCGAGCGTGCCGCAGGCGCTGGCGATGATGAACGGCAGCCTGCTGCCGCAGATCGCCAGCCGCTACAGCCAGCTCATGCTGACGGTGAACAAAGCGCCTTATCCAGATGACAAGGTGGACGCCGTTTACATGACGCTGCTTTCGCGCAAGCCCACCGACGCGGAAAAAGCCGTCTGGCTCAAGGCCCAGGACAGCGGCCTGAGCAGCATGGAGGACCTCGTGTTCTCGCTGCTGAACACACAGCAGTTCATTTTCATTCAGTAAGACACGATCAACCCAACACCACACGCGCACCTCCCATGAAACAGGAACTTGCCTCCAAACTCGTCCGCTCAGGTGAAATCACCCGGCGTGATTTCGCTGCCAAAACAGCCAGCTCCCTTCTCGGAGTCGGTCTGCTGGGCCAGTCGCTCACCAGCAAATCCTTCGCCGCCTTTGAGGGTTCTTCGAAGCTGAAGCAGGCTGCCACGGCGAAGAATGTCATCTATCTCTACATGAGCGGTGGTCAGTCCCACATGGACACCTGGGATCCCAAGGAAGGCGTGGAAACCGCCGGCCCGACCAAGCCCATCAAGACCAGTGCGGATGGCGTGCGCATTTCCGAATACCTGCCGCTCACCGCGCAGCAGATGCACCACGGCACCGTCATCAATTCCCTCTCCTCCACCCAGGGTGCGCATGAGCAGGGGAACTACATGATGCACACCAGCTACGAGATGCGCGGCACCATCCGCCATCCCGCCATGGGCGCGTGGCTCAATGTGTTTCAGGGCGGTGGCAACAGCACCCTGCCAAACTTCGTCTTCATCGGCAATGACAGCCGTCATCCCGGCGCCGGCTTCTTCCCTGCGGCGCAGGCTCCGCTGTTCGTCAGCAATCCGGAGAACGGCCTCAAGAACATCAAGAACGGCAGCCCCGAAGAGAAATTTCAGGCCCGCATGAAGCTGGCCGATGAACTCGACAAGGACTTCCGCACCACCTTCCCGCACCGCAATGTGAAGGCCTATGCCGACATGTATGACGACGCCATGGCCATGATGAAGTCCGAAGACCTGAAGGCCTTCGACCTCACCGAAGAGCCCGGAGATCTCCGGGCCGCCTACGGCAGGGAAGCCTTCGGCCAGGGCTGCCTCCTCGCCCGCCGTCTGGTGGAGCGCGGTGTGCGCTTCGTCGAAGTTTCCCTCGGCGGCTGGGACACGCACAACGCCAACTTCGTCGCCGTGCCAGACCGTTGCGAAACCCTTGACAAGGGCCTCGCCACTCTCGTCTCAGACCTGCACAATCGCGGTCTCCTCGAAGACACCCTCATCGTGCTGACCTCTGAGTTCGGCCGCACGCCTGATATCAATCAGAACGCCGGCCGCGACCATTATCCGAAGGCCTTCTCCGGCGTCATGTTTGGCGGTGGCGTCAAAGGCGGTTACACCTATGGCAAGACCGACAAGGAAGGCCGCGAAGTCGTCGAAGACAAAGTCAAGATCATGGACTTCAACGCCTCCATCGCCTACGCGCTGGGTCTGCCGCTGGACCAGGTCATCTACAGCCCGAGCAAGCGTCCGTTCACGATTGCCGACAAGGGGCAGCCCATCACCAACCTCTTCGCGTAAGCGGGGATCGTGCAGTGAGTTTGAAACACGCGATGCCGGAAGGCATCGCGTGTTTTGCGTTGGGATTCGCCCCCCCCCGGAATGGATCAACCACGGAATACACTGAAGACACGGAAACCAGATTCTGATTCCGTGTCTTCAGTGTATTCCGTGGTCAGTCTCAGTTTCATATCAGGGATGCTGTCTTGGTCTTCTTCACCAGTTTCACGCCTTCAATCCGCATCTTCTTGTCGGCTGCTTTGCACATGTCGTAGATGGTAAGGGCGGCGATGGAGACGGCGGTGAGGGCTTCCATTTCGACGCCGGTGGGGGCGACGGTGATGGCGGTGGCGGTGATGTGGATGGCTTTGGGCCGCACTTCAAAATCGACCTGCACTTTGCTCAGCGGGATCTGATGGCAGAGGGGGATGAGGTATTGGGTCTGCTTGGCGGCCTGAATGCCGGCGATGCGGGCGATGCTGAGGACATCACCTTTTTTGACCTGGTTTTTGCGGATGAGATCGAGCGTGGCGGGCTGGAGCAGGATGCGGCCTTCGGCGACGGCTTCGCGACGGAGCGGGGGCTTGGCGGAGACGTCGACCATGGCGGCTTCGCCTTTGCGGTTGAGGTGGGTGAGCTGGCTCATGGGAAGAAGGATGCTAGGGATGAGGGGAGGGCGGGAAAGTGGTATTTTGCTTTCGATGGGTGAGGGGGGCTGGGAGCGAGGCGGGAACGTGTTTTTGTTTGGTCGGTTGATTTTGACAGGATTAACAGGATCGCAGAATTATGCAGGATTAAGGCGTTGTGATTTTGGGGCCCGGGTTGGAGGTGGGCGTGATTGTGTTGATGGCTCGTATTTTGTTAATTCTGCAATCGTGTTAATCCTGTCCCTTCATGAGTTTGGACGGCAATGCTGCAGGCGCGACGTTGCTTTCGCAGGTTGGAGGGCGGGTTTAGGACGAAGTGCGTTCTAGACCCTGCGAAAGCGGTAGCTGCGATGCAGGCTTGCGCCTTGCATCTGCGCGACCGCACTCCAAAAGGCTGTCACGCTCTTTTGGCTTAACCGCCAATGGCGATCATCCGCCGGTTAGGCTGGTAGTTGTGGCGGAAGTCGTGCTCCTTGGGCTTCCTCGCCACCACGTTCTGGAAAAACGTCGCTAACTCCGCATCGGTGCAGTCACCTCTCAGCACGCTGCGGAGGTCGAATTCGAGGTAGCTGCCGAGGCAGGGGCGGAGCTTGCCGTCGCAGGTGAGGCGGAGCTTGTTGCAGTTCTCGCAGAAGTGCAGGTTCGTCATCGCGCCGATGAAGCCGATCTTCTGGCCGGTGGCGGGGATGAGATGGTAGGCGGCGGGGCCGTTGGTCTTAAAATCGGGCAGGGGAGTGAGCGGGCCGGTGGTCTGCTCGACGAGCTGCTTGGCGATGCCGATGGGGAGGAAGTTGTCCTCGCTCAACACGTCCTGGGTGCTGACGGGCATGAGCTCGATGAAGCGGAGGAGGGCGTTCTTTTCGCGGGCGAAATTGATCAGGGCGGGCAGTTCGTTCTCGGTCTGGCCTTTCATGAGGACGCAGTTGAGCTTGATGGACTGGAAGCCGGCGGCGATGGCGGCGTCGATGCCTTCGAGGACGCGGGGCAGGAGATCGCGGCTGGTGGTGCGCTGATAGGTGGCGCGGTCGAGGGAATCGAGGGAGATGTTGGCGGTGCGGACCCCGGCTTTAACGAGGCGCTCGGCCATGGTGACGCCGTCTTCGAGTTTGGCGAGCAGGGTGCCGTTGGTGGAGATGCCGATGTCGTCGATGCCGGGGATCTGGGCGAGATCCGCGCAGAAACCAGCCACGCCGGGGCGGGTGAGGGGTTCGCCGCCGGTGACGCGGATCTTTTTGATGCCAAGGGTGGCTCCCACGCGCACGGTGCGCAGGAGTTCCTCATAGCTGAGGGTTTCGTCCTTGGCGAACCAGGCCTGCTCTTCCTCGGGCATGCAGTACCGGCAGCGTTCGTTGCACCGGTCGGTGACGGAGACGCGCAGGTAGGAGATGCGATGGCCGAAAAGGTCTTCCACAGGGGGTTCTAACCACAGACTACGCGCGTGCTCAAGCTTGGGTATGAAGTCAATATTTTGGGCGGGGGCGGTGGGGCGGAATCCCTGCTCCCTCTGCACTCCGCTTAAATGACGAATGAGTAAATCCGAATGACAAAATTATCCCGAATGCCGAAGCTCGAACTTGGCATTGGTGATTCGTCATTTTTTTAGTCATTAGGGCTTGCTCATTTGTCATTTGTCCGACGTCGAATGCCTCATCGTTTCCCTACGCAGGCTGCAAGGGCAGCCGCATCGTAAACGTGGTCTCGATGCCGGGGGAGCTGGTGAGTTCGATGGTGCCGCCGTGGGCCTCCACGGCGCGGCGGACGATGGAGAGGCCGAGGCCGGTGCCTTTGATCTGGGAGGAGTGGTGCTTGTTGCCACGGTAGAAGCGCTTGAAGACGAAGGGCAGATCGTGCGCGGGAATGCCAATGCCGTTGTCGCTGACTTTGAGGATGCAGGCGTCTTTCTGCCACTCTCCGGAGACGCGGATGACGAGGCCGGGCTTGGTGTTCTCCTTGATGGAGTTTTCGATGAGGTTGGTGAAGATCTGGTCCCAGTAAAAGCGGTCGCCGGAGAGCAGGCAGTCGCCTTTAGGGAAATCCAGCTCGATGCGGGCATCCCGCCCTTCGAGCATGGGGGCGAGGTGGTCTGCGGCGTCCTCGGCGCAGTCATGCACATCAAAGGGCTCCTTGTTCAGGGAGCTGCTGGCGTCTTCCAGGCGCGAGATGGCCAGCATGTCCTCGATGATGCGGGCGATGCGCTTGCCGTGCTTTTCCATGACATCCAGGCTGCGTTTCATCGTTGGGGATGATTTGGCCGGGTCGTCCTGCAGCATTTCGATGTAGCCGTTGATGAGGGTGAGCGGCGTGCGCAGCTCATGCGAGGCATTGGCCACGAAATCCCGGCGAATCTGCTCGGTCATGGCGGATTCGGTCACGTCCTGGATCATAAGCCAGGCGCCGCCGCCCACATCGGCGCCCAGCGGGGCGGCTTCGATGATGAAGTAACGGCCCCCCAGATTGGACCCGGCGCCCACGTCTGAGGGCAGCATCTGGATGCGGCGGGTGGCGTGGCGTTTTTCGGTGATGGATTCCTGCACAAGATCAGAGATCTGGTGGTCGCGCACATCCTCGATAAGCGGGCGTCCGACGTGGATCTCCTTGCGGTGGAGGAGCTTCTTCAGCGGCGCATTGGCGTAGCGGATGCGCAGATGGTTGTCCACCAGCACGAGGCCCTGGCTGATCTCATCGAGCAGGGATTCAAACACGCGGCGCTGTTCGGCCTGCTGCTCCGCCTGCTGGCGGGCGAGCAAGACCGTGGTGGCATGCATTGGCAACAGGTCCGCATCACGTGCTCTCAGACCGAGGTTTTTGGCCACTCCCTCCCAGCGTTTCGTCCAATACTTCTCACGCCGTGCCCAGGCAAACAGGCATACGCCAAGCATCAGGGCGAGAAAGAGGGAAAGGGAGGTCATGCAGGCTGGGTGGCGGCGAGTTCCGTCTGGAACTGGAAGCCGGTGCCGCGAATGGTGACGATATGTTCGCCGGCTGCACCGAGTTTTTCACGCAGGCGCTTGATATGAGTGTCCAGAGTGCGGGTGGCGACGTCGCTATTGTAGCCCCAGACATCGCGCAGGAGGTCGGCACGGCTGTGTACAGCGGTGTCGTTCTCCATGAGAGTGGTGAGAAGCTTGAATTCGATGGTGGTCAGGTCCAGGGCCGTGCCGTCCAGAAAGAGCTTCATGTTTTTGCGGTCCAGCATGAAGCGGCCGCGCTGGATTTCCGAAACGTGGGTGACTTTCTTCACGCGGCGGAGCACCGCGCTGATGCGCAGGTAGAGCTCGCGCGGGCTGAAGGGCTTGGTGAGGTAATCGTCCGCGCCGAGTTCGAGGCCGGCGATCTTGTCGGTCACCTGGCCTTTGGCGGTGAGGATGATGACGGGGATGGCGGCGGTGCGGGTGTCTGCACGCAGGCGCTTGAAGATCTGCATGCCGTCAAGGCCGGGCAGCATCAGGTCCAGCACAATGATTTCCGGCTGCTGAGCCAGCACTGCCGGCATGACCTGCAGACCGTTGCCGATGCAGATCGCCTCATGTCCTTCACGGTTGAGATGAAGGGAGATGAGTTCCGCGATGTCTGATTCATCCTCGACGATTAGTATCTTGCTCATGGAGTGGCTTTGTGATGTGGCCGTGCCATCGGCAAACTCATGATGGCAACGAAGGTGTCACATGGCAACAGTCTAGCTTTCTTCCCAGATAACAAGCGTGACGGATTCGTCACGGTGACAAAGTTGGACTGCTTTAGGGGATGCGCTTCATCCAGCTTTCGTTAATTATCTCCCCAAATGAGGGTTCTCATCGTCACCGACACCTACCCGCCAGACATTAATGGCGTGGCCAGGACGCTGTACACCCTCAGAGCGGGGCTGGAACGCCGGGGGCATGTGGTGGAGGTGGTCACGACGGTGGAGGGGGAGGGGGACGGCCTGCAGCGCCATGTGATGCACTCCATGCCGCTGCCTGGGTATCCGGGACTGCGCTTTGGCTTCGCCTCCACCCGCCAGATGCTGGAGCTGTTTGACGCCTTCCGGCCGGACGTGCTCTACGTGGCCACGGAGACGCTCATGGGCATCTCCGCCATCCGCGCGGCGGGGAAGCGCGACATCCCGGTTGTGTCCGGTTTCCACACGAATTTTCAAAACTACCTCGAAGACTACCACCTGCCCGGCCTGGAAACCGTGGCCCAGGGCGTACTGCGGACGATCCACAATCAAACCGCACGCACCCTGACCCCCTCCGCAGACACGGCCGCGATGCTGGAACGATGGGGCATTCAAAACGTGGGCGTGCTGGGGCGCGGGGTGGACACGGAGATGTTTGACCCGATTCGCCGTGATGCGGCACTGCGGCAGAGCTGGGGCGCGGATGAGAGCACGCCGGTGGCCATCTATGTGGGCCGTGTGGCGGCGGAGAAGAACCTGGAGCTGGTGGTGCGCTCGTTTGATGTCTTTAAAGAGGTGCAACCCAAGGCGCGCATGGTCATCGTGGGCAATGGTCCGCGCCTGGAGTCGCTGAAGGAGGAGCGGCCCGAGTTTCACTATGCTGGAGCGCGCACGGGGGCGGATCTGGCGGCGCACTATGCCTCAGGGGATGTGTTTCTCTTTCCCAGCATCACTGAAACCTTTGGCAATGTGGTTCTGGAGGCCATGGCCGCCGGGCTGGGGGTGGTGGCGTATGATTATGCAGCGCCGCGTTTGCTGATCCGCTCGGGAGAGAACGGCTGGCTGGCGCCATTCAATGAAGAAGTGGCCTTCCTGGCGCAGACGCGCGTGGCCGCCGCCGGATGGCAGAATGAGGCGCTGCGCTTTGCCGCCCGGCAATCAGCCTTTGATCTGGGCTGGGAGCGGGTGATCGAGCAATTTGAACACGAACTGGCATCAGTGATGCATAAAACGAACGTCTTGATGTGATGAGTGAAGCTGAACCAGTTCTAAATCCCGCCTCCGGCAAGTCGAAGCTCCGCTTCAAAACCCTCTTCATTTCCGACGTGCATCTGGGCATGCCGGACAGCAAGGCGGCGCAGGCTTCCCACTTCCTGCGCAACTGCCTGTGCGACAAACTGGTGCTCAATGGCGACATCATTGACGCCTGGCACCTGCGCCGCATGGGAGGCTGGAACAAGGGGCACACGAACTTCATCCGCACGGTGCTGCGCAAGATGGAGAAGGAGAACACCGAGATCATCTACCTGCGCGGGAATCATGACGATGTGCTGGACCGCTTCATCCCGATTCAGTTTGAGCATTTCATCATCACTGATGAGCACATCCACCGCACGCCAGCGGGGGACTACCTCGTGGTGCATGGAGACGGCTTTGATGCCATCAGCTCGAACCACGCGTGGCTGGCTCAGCTCGGCGGGCTGGGGTATAATTTTCTCCTGCGCATCAACCGGTTGTACAATGCGTATCGCGGTCTGCGGGGGAAGGAGCCCTTCTCCTTCAGCGCGTGGGTGAAGCAGAAGGTGAAGTCCACCATCGGTGCGGTGGGCAAGTATGAGGACCAGCTGCAAAATCTGGCCAAGCAGCGCGGCTGCATCGGCATCATTTGCGGTCACATCCACAAGGCTGACAACAAGATGGTGGGCAGCACGCATTACCTCAATTCTGGCGACTGGGTGGAGTCGATGACGGCCATCGGGGAGAATCTCGACGGCACCTTTGAGATCATCAGCTACCCCGAATTCTGCGAGCGCACCCACCGAGACCCCAAAGGAGAGGTGGAAGAGGAACTTCCGGCTCTGACTGAATCTTCCGCAATTCCAATGTAGCGAAACCGTCACATTGAGTCATTTTAAGAACCATGCACGAACACATCCTCTCCAGCTTCAACCATTCGCTCGACAAGCTTCGCGGCGACGTCTTGGCTATGGCCAGCATGGCGCGCAAGAATCTCGCCAGTGCGATGCGGGGGCTTTTGGAACGTGACACCGATCTGTGCAACGCGGCCATCGCTGCTGATCAGGACGTGAACGAACTGGAGAAGGCCGTGGACAAACACGGCATGCAGATCCTCGTGAAGTTTCAGCCCACCGCGCATGACCTGCGGCAGGTGATGGGAACGATCCGCGTGGCGAACAATCTGGAACGCATCGCTGATCAGGCATCGAGCATCGCCAAGCGCGCGCGCATCATCAACAACCTGCCCGAGTTTCCAGAGGTGAAGCTCATCCAGCCGGTGTATTCGCTCTGTGATCGCAATCTGGACCAGAGCCTGCAGGCCTTCCTGAATGCGGACCCCGATGCCGCAGCCGCCGCGCGTCTGCTGGACAAGGAACTCGATGCCGCCGAGAAATCGCTGGATCGCGAAATCATCTCCGTGATGGAGTCTCACCACGCCGAGCTGGAAGGCTACATCCACCTCATCTTCGTCGCCCGCTTCCTTGAACGCGTGGGCGACCATGCGAAGAACATCTGCGAAGACACCATCTTCATTGAGCGTGCCGAAGACATCCGCTTCAGCAAGGACAAGCGTGCGGAAGTGGCTGCTGCTGCTGCTGCGACGATGTGAAGCGGAGGCCTGTTGCAGATGTCCCATCCTATTCTTCACCTCGACCGCCCGTACCAAGCCGTCCTATTCGACATGGACGGCACCTTGCTGGACTCCCGCGCCGCCGTGGAGCGCGTCTGGCACGAATGGGCCGCTTCTCACGGACGTGATGCTGGCCCCGTCCTTGCCGTGTGCCATGGACGGCGCACCATCGACACCGTCCGTGAGTTTGCCATCTCTGGTCTGGATGAGGAAGCGGAAGCGCGGAAGCTCGAAGCATCAGAGATTGATGACACCGAAGGCGTCGTCGCCATTGCGGGGGCTGCGGAGCTTCTCGCGCGGCTGCCAGCCGGTCGCTTCGCCGTCGTCACCTCTGCTAGTCGTGCGCTGGCCACGCGGCGTCTCAAAGCGGCAGGTCTGCCCATTCCTGCGCTGATGATCAACGCGGAGATGGTGTCGCACGGCAAGCCTGATCCCGAAGGCTATCTGAAGGGTGCCGCGCTCTGCGGGACCACGGCGGACCAATGCCTGGTCTTCGAAGACGCCCCCGCAGGCATCGAGGCCGGCCGCCGCGCTGGCAGTGATGTCGTTGCCATCACCGCCGCCCGTCCGTTTCCTTTTGATGCGGGGTGTTCTGAGGTGCTGGATTATAACCACGTGCAGTTTGAACTGGCGTAGCATCAAGTACTCATGAGCTTTAGCTCATTCTGGAGCTTTGAAGTTTCCGCCCCTTCCAGAACGAGCTAAAGCTCAGGAGTACTTTGGCCGGGCCTGCTTTGCATAATTAGAATTATGCAGACAAAGCGGCGGATTTGTGAACAATCGTCATCGCGCAGCAAACCAATCAACGCATGAGTGCCACCGACGAGTTTCCGGCCCTTTCCTTCACCTGTCCCAAACTCTGGGAGCAGATGCAGGGGAACGAAAAAACGCGATTCTGCGATGTGTGCCAGAAGAACGTTCACAACCTTTCGATGATGAGTGCTGGGGAACGCCGGGCACTGCTGGGGCGAACGGGTGAAAGTCCGTGCGTGGCCTACTTCAAGCATGTGAACGGCAGGCCCATTGATGTGACGGCGCTGCCGGATGAAAGTCCGGTCAAGGAGACGCTGAAAAAAGCAGCGGTGCTCTCGCTGAGTGCTGCAGTGCTGATGACGGCCTGTGACAAAAAATCTCCTCCCCAAACCCACCAGCCTCCGGCCAAGGTCAAATATCCAATGATGGTGGGGCTGATATGCCCGCCGCCTGAGGCCAAACCGGCAGATGCGCCGTCTCCGCCCAAGAAGTGAAACAGAGCTGATCCGGCCCATAAAAAGGGCGCTGTGATGTCACAGCGCCCTGGGGTGAACCGATGTTCGTTGTTAACTCAAGGAATGTTGCCGGGAGTGGAAACACCTTCTTCGAGCTTCAGCGCCCACTTGATGCCGGCGAGGATCATCTCCTGATAGGTCTCGGCGATCTCGGGGCTGTTCTTGCGGTCCTTGGTGTCGGCTTTCCATGTCGGATCCCAGACGTCTTCGCGGTGGCCGAGGGAGTTGTAATAGACACGGCCTGCGCCGACTTCCTTGCACCAGGAGACGGGGTAGTAGCGGCCTTTTTGGGCTTCGACATCCTTCAGGTCGGCATCCTTCTTGGGGTCTTCGATCTTCTTTTCCTTCCGCTGTGCGGCTTCAGCCCGCAACTGCTCGAGGTTCGGGTGGGAGTTCAGGCCGAGGAGGCCGTGGACCTTGGATTTGTCGAAGGTTTTGATGATGTAGATCTCGTCAAAGACTTTCCAGCCGAGGGGGACGGTCTTGGTGATGGGATGGGCGGGATCGTGAATGACGGGCTGGATTTCGACCTGGGATTTGTGGGTTTCGAATTCGCCGCCGAGCATGTCGATGTAGCCACGGAAGGGGTGGTAGGTGTCGGAGCCGGAGTGCATGGCGATGAAGGCCTTGCCGCCTTCGATGAGCTTGATGAAGCCGTCGCGGTCAGGGAGGAGGAGGTCGCCAGTGGTGTTGGCGAAGACGAAGCCGTCGTAGCCTTTGATTTTGTCGAGCGCCATCTTGTCGGCCATGTAGGCTTTGATCTTGTCGTTCCAGATCTTGTTGGCTTCATTGAAGTCAGCGGAGGCCTTGCTGAAGGCTTCAGCCTTGGCCTTGAAGGACTCTTCGGATTCCTTTTCTCCGCGCACGGGTGCCTTGCCGGGATTCTTCGGCTGGCCTTCGGGCTGGTGGACGAAATCGACGGTGAAGGCACCGGACTTGGCGCCGAGTTCAGCGAGGACTTTCTCGGCTGTCTCGATGGAGGAATGACGGAAGCCAGTGGTGACAGTGACGACGAGGAGCTTCTTCGGCTCCGCGTAAGCGGAAAGCGAGAGAGCAGCGACAAACAGGAGCGTGAGGCGTTTGATCATGGGTGGTAAGGAACCAACGTGGCGTGGCGAAGATCTTTTGCAGGTGGAAAGTTCATGAAAGGGAAGGTCGGGCTGCGTTTGTGAATGGATGAAAACAATCTTCTGCTTCCTGTTTCTGTCTCTGGTGATGTCTCATGCGCAAACGGCCACACCGGTGACGGTGGACGCTGGCAAACATGCCAACTTGCAAGCCGCGCTGGATGCCCTGCCGGCAGCCGGGGGGCTGGTGACCATCCCGCCGGGGAACTATGAGATCACCGAGTCGCTGCTGGTGAAGACCGCGGAGACGCGCATCGTGGGCAGCGGCGCGGCCACGCACATCATCAACAAGAATGAAGCGGGCGCCCCCGCCTTCATCCTGCGCCCACCGAATCTCGACACCGACAAGAAGGCGCAGCTCTGGCGCGTGCAGATGGCGGACCTGCGAGTGAGCGGCAATGAGAAGAGCGGCGACGGCATCTTTGCCGAAGGCATCCAGGAGATCTATTTCGAAGGCGTGTCCGTGGATCACCACGGCGGCCATGGCATCCACATGGTGAACTGCACGGAAGATCCGCGCGTGGCGGACTGCATCCTCACGTACAACAAGAAGAGCGGGATCGAGATCCTCGGCGGGCATGACATCGTGGTGAATGCGAACCACTTTGAAGAGAACTGGGACGGGCTGCGCTGCATCGACGCCTTCAACCTATGCATGAACGGGAACAACATCGACGACCACCTCGGCAACGGCGTCATCATTGAAAACACCTACGGCTCGGTGCTCAGCGGCAACATGATCGAGGAGTGCAATGGCACGGCGATCATTCTGGACCGGGACTGCTACGGGATCACCCTGAGTGCGAACGTGATCGCCCATCATCTCAAAGGTGGCATTGATCTGCGGGATGCCTGCGGCTGCACGCTGAGCGCAAACACCTTTGTGCTGGCGCATGAGTTTTCGGTACGGGTGGGGAAGGACTCCGAGCGGAACACGATCAGCGGCAACACCTTCTGCAACACCTACATCGGGGCAGGGAAGGACAAGCGCCCTGCCGAGGCGAAAACGCCCATGGGGATCGATGCAGGCACGGGTGTGCTGATTGAGGGTGGGGTCAACGGTTTGATTCTCAATGGGAACACATTTTCCGGGTTGTCCACTTCAGCAGTGTGGAGTACAGGATTGGTGAAAAATGTCATGATCACATGCAACCTTTGCATGGATATTGGCCGTAAACTTGCTAAGAAGAGTGCTTGCTACGACTTGACACCCAAATCAGGCGTCTTGATCAAAGACAACCTTGAAGAAACCACAACCTCCGACCCCTGACCCCTCATGCTTGATGTGCAGCGCAACCGAGGCGCCAAGCACCGTGAAGAAATCGACTTCACGCGCAAGCTCATGTGGGCACACATGATTTTCGGAGCGGCGGTGATCACGCTGTTTTTGTTTCACGAGGTGTTTCGCTGGTTCGCCGGATCCCTCGTCTGGTATGGGCTGAGTCTGGTGGTGATGTATGGCTTCATGAACGGACAGCGGAGCTGCCGCTGGCTGCTGGCGCTGGTGTTTCTGGCGGGAGCAGGGGCGGGGCTGTACTTCCTCAGCCGCGTGCTCCCACAAACCACGGAGCCACGCGCCGCCTTGGTGCCGCATTCGGTGATTCCATTGTGGGTGGGGCTGGCGAATCTGACCTATTCCCTCGGAGCGATGTTTGTGCTCTTCAGCTCCCGCATCCGCCGCGCGGGCGAGACGGGGTTTGTGCTGTGGTGAGGGTGAAAATGCATAAATCTATTCATGACGACGTCAATACCTTGTCGTCTTCTGCGATCAAGATACGGAGGGCGTCGGCCTGTAACTGCCAGCTCAGTTGTGCGGTCTCTTCACCCAAGATCTGGTTCACACCATTTATGGCTGTCTTGATGGCTTGATCGAAATTTTCGACGGCATTGGTTCGCGCAGCCTTCGCCTCCCTGCGCATTGATTTAATTGCCTGGGTGCCGACCTGGAGGAGAGAGAGTTTCTCCAAAGCAGCTGCCAGCCCGGCTTGGTAGATTGCCACATTCGCATCGTGCCACGCGGATACAGGCTGCCCAGAAGAAGCTGCAATGGCGATTTGCTTGGCTTTGAACTCCGCTGTTTCAGCCAGCTTGAACTGGCCTCGGGCTTTGTCGATTTGATCTATTGCTTTGTCGCCAGTGTAGATGGTGGCCTGATCTAGAAAGGCGATGCCACACCGATGATAAGTGATAGCGAGATCATGTTGAAATATAGGCGTTGCTTCCGCGAGTTTGATATAGGCCTTAACTGCGAGTTGGTAATATCTGTAAGCACTGAGGCGATCCTCTCGAATGCCGGACTCTAACACTGACAAAGGAACTCCGTTGTCCCCATATAGCAGATCCCCATACCGAGTGAAACAGCGTCCCATTAGAACCTGTTGTTCAACATCGTCGTCTGCTGGAGGGGCCTCTTCGAATTTGACTGCGGCGGCTTTCTGCAAGGAACGGCTTTGATCAGGAGGGAGTGAGGTGCCGAAATCAGCGGCACCCACCATGGTCGCCCGATCAGACCTAGATTGGACACGCAGACCCTGCGTTTCCATTTTTTGCTGAGCTAGCTGATTCAATACCCGAACAGCACTTTCCTTTTCGGCGATTATTTCATTCTGGGCTTTGATCAAGGCGGCGCTGGTCTGACGCGACTTCCAGGCTAAACCGATGGAGGTGGCAAGGCTGCCTGCCAGAACAAGGCAGGCTGCCAGAGCGAGCCGCGTATGTTTCCGGGCCGCCTGTAACTGAAGCGCAGATTCTTTTTTCCGCTGCTCTTCGGCCTCGATTTGTGCCAAACGTTCACGTTCGGTTACTTTGCCAGGGGGCAGGCCAAGCACACCACTGATCAATGAGATGCGACAACCGGCTAGATGTGAGCAATAGGCTACTGATGCTGCCTGGATGTATTCGGGGGCAAACTTTTGCTGCTGGCGCAGTAGGTCCGCATAGTCTTCTACACTGGTCGCGCAGAAACCTGTTTCGGAGGAGCGTAGATCAATATATACGGGACATGCTTCTCGTGAGAAGTCGGGAGTTCCGTCTGCCCCAGGTTCATGCGCGAGGGATGGAGGTAGGCATTCCATGCCCAGGACTTTACTGTGAGGCTTTCCATCTAGAATCAAGGCGATGATCTGTGAAGCGCGGCCAAGGGATTTAAAATGGCGTATTTCATCTTCGACATATCGGCTGCTGGCAGCACGGGGACTGCAAAGGACAATAAGGATGCGGCTTCTCTTTAATGCGGAGAACAGCATCTCGTTGAGATCTCCCATGCCGGGAATCTCGTGCTTGTCACGGAAGATATTGGCTATTCGTGCTGGTACTGGGTCATGATAGATGCTTTCGCCTCCTACAAATTCAATGGGGGTCAAATACCCTTCCAATTGGTTCTCAACCCATCCTGCCCAGTCCTGTCCGGCTTTGAGTACATCGTCATGTTTATAACTGAGGAAAGCACTGTGAAATCGGTCGCTCATGAGTGTTGATTACGATTTAATTCATTATCTGTCCATTAAACTCTAAGAAATAAATTTAGAGTTTTAAATTAAAACATTCAAATGAAAATTTCTGCTTCAGAGATTCTCCTGACTTGGGTTAATCTCAAAAACAACAACGCCGAAGAGTGACACTCTTCGGCGTGTTGGTGAGGATACGATGATCTCCCGAAACCCTCTTACTTCTTCCGGTCGCGGATCGCGCCGGTTTTGAGGCGGAGACCGTTGAGGCGGATGAAGCCTGTCGCGTCGTCCTGGTTGTAGGCCTTCGTGGGGTCGGCTTCCATCGTGGCGATCTGCGGATTGTAGAGGCTGAACACGCTCTTGCGGCCGGCGGGGATGATGTTGCCCTTGTAGAGCTTCACACGGACGGTGCCGCTGACTTTCTTCTGGCTCTCGGTGACGAGGGCCTGGAGGGCGAGGCGCTCGGGGGCGTACCAGAAGCCGTTGTACACCAAGGTGGCGTATTTCGGGATCAGGCTGTCACGCAGGTGCATGACTTCGCGGTCCATGGTGAGGCTTTCGATCTGGCGGTGGGCGAAGTGCAGGATGCTGCCGCCGGGGGTTTCGTAGACGCCGCGGCTCTTCATGCCGACAAAGCGGTTTTCCACCATGTCCACGCGGCCGACGCCGTGCTTGCCGCCGAGCTTGTTGAGGAGCTTCATGACGCCGAGAGGGGAGAGGAGCTTGCCATTGACGGCGATGCAGTTGCCCTTTTCGAATTCGAGAATGACGGTCTCTGCCTTGTCCGGAGCGTCTTCGGGGAAGACGGAGAGGGTGTTGAAGTAGCCTTTGTTCTTCGGATCGCTGGCGTCGAACCAAGGGTCTTCGAGGATGCCGGCCTCATAACTGATGTGCAGGAGGTTGCGGTCCATCGAGAAGGGCTTCTTGGCGCTGGCTTGCACCGGGATGCCTTTCTTTTCACAGTAGGCGATCATCTCGGCACGGCCGGGAAACTCGGTGCGGAAACGCTCATCACGCCATGGGGCAATGATTTCGATTTCAGGGGCGAGGGCGGCGGCGGTGAGCTCAAAGCGGACCTGGTCATTGCCTTTGCCGGTGGCGCCGTGGGCGATGAAGCCGGCCTTTTCGGCCTTGGCGATCTCCACCATGCGCTTGGCGATGAGGGGGCGGGCGATGCTGGTGCCCAGAAAGTACTCGCCTTCGTAGATGGCTCCGGCCTGGATCATCGGGTAGATGAAATCGGTGGCAAACTCCTCCTGAAGGTCGTCGATGTAGATCTTCGAGGCTCCTGTCTTTTTAGCCTTGGCGTTCAGGCCTTTAAGCTCATCGTCCTGGCCGACGTTGGCACAGAAGGCGATGACCTCGGCGTTGTAGGTTTCCTTGATCCAGGAGAGAAGGACGGAGGTGTCGAGGCCGCCGGAGTATGCGAGAACGATTTTTTTGCTCATGATTGACCGCTTTTTTGAGGGGGGCGCGGAGAATAAGGGCAATCGAAGGTGTGTCGAGCGCCGGAGTGCGCCTTTTTTACAAAATTGGGGGGGGGAAAAGCGGGTGGTTAGGAAAAGTTAAATAAATGCGTTCTTTCTATTGAAATTATAATGAGTATTGTTAAGCTGACTTTATTCACAAAAATTACATGGGTCTTCCTCTGGAATACAGCTGTCCTTCGAATGTTTCTAAAGAAACAGGCGAGTCGACTGCCTCAATTCTCCGCGCTGCCGCGTGGCTGAGGAGGCGTTGCGCCCGAGGTCAGCGCTCATTGACAGCCGGTATCAGCTTGTTTGTGGTTTCGGCGGTGGGAGCGCTTGCCGCGACGGATTATGGGGACTACAGCAGTTTCGGCAATGCCAGCAGCACCACGGTGAGCACCATCAGGATAGGTGCCACCACTGACAGTGAATCTTCGGTCACGGCCAGTTCCCTCGCAACGGGAGATGACAACACGGGAACGGATGATGAAGACGGCGTGACACTGCCGAGCAGTCTGGTCACGGGTACGACGGGCAGCATGGTGGTGAACGTGACGAACACCAGTGGTGCCACCGTCTTCCTCAATGCGTGGATCGACTACAACAAGAACGGCTCGCTCACTGACTCAGGCGAGCAGATCGCCACGAATACGACGATCGTCAATGGCAGTTCGAATTCCAACAGGACCATCAACTTCACAGTGCCGTCCGGCGCCACCCTTGGGAATGTGGGCGTGCGCGTGCGCCTGACTTCCACGAGCTCTCCAACGCCCCTTGGTCTGAAAGGCAATGGTGAGGTGGAAGATTATCTGGTGCAAATCTGTCCGTCCATCACGGTGGGTCCCACCACTCTGGGCACTGCGACGGTGGGTACTGCTTACTCGCAGACGATCAGCGCCAGCGGCGGCTCGTCACCCTACAGCTTCAGTGTGAGCAGCGGCACGCTGCCAGACGGGCTGACCCTAAGCTCAGGCGGCGCACTGACTGGCACGCCCACCTCCGGCGACACCGCGACTTTCACGGTGTCGGCCGTGGATCAAAGCGGCTGTGCTGGCACACGCAGCTACACGTTTGTTCCGGCCTGCACGAGCTATGTCATTTCACCGTTTGCCATGGGTTCGTGGGATCTGTCCACGGCGGTCAATGTGACGATGGTGGCCACGGCGACCTCGGGTTCAGTGAATGGACCGCTCACTTGGTCGCTGGCGTCGGGCACGCTGCCAGCGGGACTTTCCCTGAGCAGCGCGGGCGTGCTGAGCGGCACGACCACGGCGAAGGGCACCTCCAGTTTCACAGTTCAGGTTACTGACTCCTACGGGTGCACCGCCACGGAGTCTTATTTCATGACGGTGGCCTCAGGCACCAGCTACTCCAGCCTGTTGTACGTCAGCTCTGGCACTGGCAGCACCGGCTATCTGGAAACGTATGATGTCTCCACAGGAGCCAAGGTGCTCGTCGGTCAGACGAGGGATTCGAGCGCCCGCTACCTCACGGACCTGGCGTGGTCTCCTTCGGGCATTCTCTACGGCATCGACTTCAACAACATCTATCAGATCAATCCGACGACGGGAGCCTTGACGAGGTTGGGAAGTTTTGGCAACAGCCTCAACGGTCTGGTGTTTGACTCGGCCGGGAAGCCCTACATCAGCAGCGTCAACGACGGGGACATCTACACCTTCAATCTGTCCTCGCTGAGCACCAGCTCCACCACGGCGCTGACGCTTGCCTTCAGTTCACCGGCCACCGCCCCGAACGGCGAGGCCCTCAACAGCGCAGGTGACCTGGCATGGATCGGCAATGAATTGTATTACGCGGTGGCCGGCAGCGGATTCAATTCCTTCTACCTTTATAAAGTGCCCGAAGGCGGCACCGCCACACAGCTTGTCGGGCAGATCAAAACCACGGGGGGGGCGTCCATTGATGATGTGTTCGGTCTTTCCACGGATGGCTACGGCACGCTGTATGCGCAGGCGGGCAGGGCGCTGTACACGCTGGACAAAACAACAGGCGTGGCCACCACCGTGAACTCCAACATCGCGGCAAGCGCCATCTCCGGCGGTGCGATGCGCTATGAATTCACCCAGGTGCTGGATGACTTTGGCGACTACTCTGGATTCGCGGTGGCACGTGACACTGTGTTCAGCTCGCTGCGGATGGGGTCTTTGGTTGATTACGACATTCCGGCGGCCTTCAATACGGCGGCGAATGCGGACGACCTGGCATGGACGGATGACGAAGACGGCGTGACGCTGCCAGCCAGCGTGGTGCAGGGAGCCACGGGCGTGAGTGTGACGGTGAAGGTGACGAACACCTCCGGTGCGCCTGCCTTCCTGAATGGCTGGGTGGACTTCGGCAACAATGGATCTCTGACGGACAGCGGCGATCAGATCATCACCAACGTCACCATCCCCTCTGGCACCAGCAATGTGAGCCAGAACTACACCTTCAATGTGCCGGCGACGGCTGCGGTGGGTGCTCTCGGTGCACGTTTCCGGCTTACTGCCGTGACCAATCCCGGCCATTCGGGTGCCAGCGGCCCGGGTGAGGTGGAAGACTATCTGTTCAATGTGACCTGCAGCACCATCACGCTGACTCCGGCCACGCTGCCCACTCCCACGGTGGGCGCCGCGTATTCGCAGACGGTGACTGCCAGCGGCGGCAACGGCCCTTATACCTACGCGGTGGCCACCGGGGCGCTGCCTGCCGGTCTCACGCTGAACGCCAGCACGGGTGTGATTTCAGGAACCGTCACCAGCTCCAGTGCCACCAGCTTCACACTACGTGCGACGGATGCAAAAGGCTGCACCGGCACGCTGACCAGCAGCATCACGCCGACCTGCCCGGCGGTGACCGTCACTCCTCCCACGCTCAACACACCGACGGTGGGCACCAACTTCACACAAACACTCAACGCTGCGGGCGGCATCTCTCCCTACACATGGGCGCTCACCAGCGGCACGCTGCCTTCGGGGCTGTCTCTGAGCACGAGCAATGGGACGATCAGCGGTCTTCCCACCAGCGCCGCCTCGGCGAGTTTCACGGTGCGTGCCACGGATGCTGCGGGCTGTCTTGACACTCAGGCTTACACCGTCGCACCTGCCTGTCCGACGATCAGCATTTCGCCGGGCACGCTCGATGCGGGCTCGGTGGGCACCGCCTACTCTGAAACCCTGATCGCGAGCGGCGGCACCGCAGCTTACAACACATGGACCGTGACCAGCGGCACGCTCCCGGCAGGGCTCACACTCAATGCCAGCACCGGCGTCATCAGCGGTACGCCGACGGCCTCTGCCAGCCCCTCGACCTCCGTGACCGTGCGCGTGAATGATGCCTACGGCTGCCAGGGCACGCAGGTGGTGACGCTGCAAATCTGCCCGATCATTTCGATCTCGCCCTCCATCCTGCCGACGCCCACCGTGGGCACGGCCTACTCCCAGACACTCACCGCTTCAGGTGGGGCTGCATCCTACACCTTCACACTGGCCAGCGGTGCGCTTCCGACTTGGGCCACCCTGAGTTCCGCAGGCGTTCTCAGCGGCACGCCAAACAGCACCACGGCAGCCACTTTCACCGTGCGGGCCACGGATGCCAACGGCTGCTCCACGACGCTTTCTTTCACCGTCACGCCGGTCTGCCCGACGGTCACCATCACACCTGCATCTCTCGCCACCGGCACGGTCGGCAGCGCCTACTCACAGACGCTTTCCGCCACCGGCGGTGTCGCGCCCTACAGCTCATGGACCGTCACCGCAGGCACGCTGCCAGCGGGCTTGACGCTCAATGCCAGCACGGGTGTCATCAGCGGCACGCCGACGGCTTCGGCCAGCCCGTCGACCTCCGTCACGGTGCGGGTGAATGATGCCAATGGTTGCCAGGGATCGCGCGCTATCACGTTCCAAATCTGCCCGGTCGTCACTTTCTCACCCACCACGCTGGCCACGGCGACGGTGGGCACGTCTTATTCTCAAACGATCACGGCCAGCGGCGGCACCGGGCCGTACACCTTCACACTCGCCAGCGGCACGCTGCCCACCTGGGCTTCGCTGACTTCCTCCGGTGTTCTCAGCGGCACGCCAAACACCACGACTACAGCTATTTTCACCCTGCGTGTCACGGATGCCAATTCTTGCACCTCCACGCTGGCCTACACGCTGACGCCGCAGTGTCCGACGATCACGATCACACCCTCGGCGCTGCCCGCAGGCACGGTGGGCACGGCTTACTCGCAGACGCTCGCCGCGAGCGGTGGCATCGCTCCTTACAGCACGTGGACAGTCACGGGTGGTGCGCTGCCAGCAGGTTTGACCCTCAATGCCAGCACGGGAGTCATCAGCGGCACGCCGACGGCCTCCGCCAGTCCCGCGACCACGATCACCTTCCGCGTGAATGATGCCAATGGCTGCCAGGGCACGCGGGCCGTGACGCTGCAAATCTGCCCGGTCATTTCACTTTCTCCCACCACTCCCGCCACGGGCACCGTGGGTGTCTCTTACTCGCAGACAATCACCGCTTCGGGTGGTTCGGCCTCCTACACGTATGCGGTTGTCAGCGGCACGCTGCCTGCGGGTCTCTCACTCAATACCAGCACGGGTGTGGTGAGCGGCACACCTTCTTCACAGACCAGCGGCAACGTCACTGTCCGCGCCACGGATGCAAACGGTTGCCAGGGCACGCGGGCGATGACCTTCGCCATGGGCTGCCCGGCCATCACCATCTCCACGGCCACGCTGCCGCTGGGCACCGTCAGCAGCGCGTATTCACAGACGCTCGCAGCCACCGGCGGTTCAGGAAATTACACCTGGTCAGTCACCAGCGGCACGCTGCCAGCGGGACTGACACTGAGCAGCGGGGGCGTCCTCAGCGGCACGCCGACCACGGGCAATGCCGGCGGAGTCAGTGTGACCATCGCCGCCACGGACAGCGTCAACGCCTGCGCCGGCACCAAGACCTACACGCTGCAGGTCTGCCCCGTCGTCACGCTTTCACCTGTCACGCTGACCGCACCGACCGTGGGCACGGCTTATTCGCAGACCATCACCGCCTCCGGTGGTGCAGCTTCCTACACCTACACGCTGGCCAGCGGCTCGCTGCCCACCTGGGCCACACTGAGCAGTGCAGGGGTGCTGAGCGGCACGCCCTCCACCACCACGGCGGCTACTTTCACGGTGCGCGCCACGGATGCGAACGGTTGCACCGGCACGCGCGCCTACACCGTCACACCGGGCTGCGCCACAATCGCCATCAGCCCCACCACGCTTACGCAAGGCACCGTGGGCACGGCTTACTCGCAGACACTGGCCGCCAGCGGTGGCACGGCACCTTACAGTTCCTGGACGCTCATCAGCGGCACGCTTCCCACAGGCCTCACGCTTAATTCCAGCACCGGCGTCATCAGTGGCACACCGACGGCAGCAGCCAGTCCGGCCAGCTCCATCATCGTGCGTGTGAATGATGCCAATGGCTGCCAGGGATCGCAGACACTTTCATTGCAGGTCTGCCCGGTGGTCACCCTTGCGCCTGCGACACTGACCACGCCAACGGTGGGTGTGGCCTATTCGCAGACCATTTCAGCCAGCGGTGGTGCATCCCCCTACACCTTCACGCTGGCCAGTGGATCGCTGCCAGCCTGGGCCACGATGAGCTCCGCAGGTGTGATCAGTGGTACACCGACCAGCACGACCACCGCAGCTTTCACCGTGCGTGCCACGGATGCCAATGGTTGCGCTAAAACGCAGGCCTGCACCCTTGCCCCAGTCTGCCCAACGATCAGCATCCTGCCTGCAGCACTGGCGCAGGCCGTTTCCGGCACCGCTTACTCGCAGACGCTGACGGCCAGTGGTGGCAGCGCTTCTTACACCTGGGCCCTGACCAGCGGCACACTGCCGACGGGTCTCACGCTGGGCAACAGCACCGGCGTGATCTCCGGCACACCCACCGTGGTGAATGCGGCGGGGACAAGCCTCACCCTGCGCGCCACGGACGCCAATGGCTGCCAGGCTTCCAAGACTTTGACCCTGCAGGTCTGCCCGGCCATCAGCATCACGCCCACCACGGCGACGGCGGCCACAGTCGGCACGTTTTACAGCCAGGCCCTCGCCTCCAGCGGCGGCACTTCGCCCTATACCTACTCGATCAGCAATGGCACGCTGCCCGCAGGTCTGCTGCTCAGCAGCAGCGGAGTCATCAGCGGCACGCCCACGACTGCCAATGGACTTGGCAGCAGCTTCACGGTGCGCAGCATGGATGCCAGCGGTTGCTTGAAGGACCAGATCATCAGCCTCAAAATCTGCCCCGTCATCTCCCTGTCCCCCCTGACCACCTCATGGATGGTGGGTGCAAGTTCGTCCCAGACGTTGAGCGCGAGCGGTGGCACCTCACCGTATGTCCTGGCCCTCGCCAGCGGCACGCTGCCGACAGGCGTGACCTTCAACGCGAGCACCGGAGTGCTGAGCGGCACGCCCACGAGCTCGACTTCACGCACCTTTGTCATCAGCGCCACGGATGCGAACAGCTGTGTGGGCACGCGCAGCTACACCATCACACCGCAGTGCCCCGTCATCAGCGTCAGCCCCGGCACGCTGGCCGTGGGCATGGTGGGTTCCAGCTATGCGCAGACTTTCATCACCGCAGGCGGCATTGCACCCTACACGTATGCGATCACAGGCGGTTCGATGCCCGCAGGCCTGAGCTTCAACACCTCCACCGGCGCGATCAGCGGCACGCCGACTGTTGCGGGCAGTTCCACGCTCACGGTGAAAGTCACCGATGCCAACAACTGCCAGACGACGATCACGCGCAGCATCATCATCTCCGCCACCGTCTCATCGAACTGCCCTACGCCGCTCAATCAGAGCGTCGGCGGTGCCTATTTGGTGACGCGTCTCGGTCGTGACGTGCTCGGCGGTGAAAACAACGGAATCGGGACCTGCCTTTATAACATGTCGCCGAACGGCCGATGGATCACCGGCATCCGCGTGGCCAAGAACTCCTACGGCTTCCTCATGAACACGCTCACGAATGTGAATTTGAACGTGCCATTGCTGAATCCGACACATCCATATGCCATGGGTCGTGATGTCAACGACAGCGGCGATGCAGTCGGTTACGAGAAATGGACGGTGGGCAGCAAGCTGAGCATCGTGCCATGGTACTACAGCCAGACGAGCGGCACCACGGTGCGGCTGCTGACTCCGTATGATTCGAACGCCAGCATGAGCGCCATCCCCTCTGCGCTGACGAGCGACAGCGCCTATGCCTTCGGCACGGTGGATCCTGACGGCCCCGGCGGCCCGGTGCTGGCGCAGGGCGGCTACTGGAATCTCACCACACGTGCCTGGACCGCGATCTCCGGAGTGCGTGATGTGGTCGATGCCTCCGCTGATGGCACCAAGCTTCTGGTGATGGACAGCAGCGGCGTGAGCAAGGTGCTCAGCGGCAGTCCTGCAGCAGGCTACAGCACGGTGGTGGTCACTTTCACCGGAGGTTCGTTGAACGCGGGCCGCATCAGCCCGAACGGACGCTACATCGGCTCCAGCCAGCGCCTTTCCGGAGTGCCGACACCGTTTGTGTATGACACACAGACCAGCACGCGCACCAATCTGCCACGCATCCTGCCACAGGACAACTTGGGCGGCATCGTCGGTGCGGTGAGCGACACGGGCCGTGTGCTCGGCACGATCTACAGCAGCGGATCCACGGGCAGCTTTGCGGTGATGTGGGACACGCCGCAGGATTTGTACACGCGGATCTCCGACCTGCTCGTCTCCGACGGACATGTGGCGCAGGACAGCACCTACTCCTTCTGGAACCTCTACAACGGTGGTGACGGCATCTCCGCCGACGGCAAGACGATGGGCGTCTTCGGCGACAACCCTTTCGGCCAGGAAGATTCCATGGTTTTCCAAAAGGTGGATGTGGCTGACACGCGGCTGTGCCTGGGCAATGCGGTGTGGCAGGACACGAACCGCAACGGCATCAAAGACTACGGCGAAACGGGTGCTGTGGGCGCGGTGGTGCATCTGTTCCATCCTGGCGCAGACGGCGTGCGCGGCGGCACCGGCGTGAATGCGGACTACGAGATTTCGACCCCGGTCACCATCTCCAGCAGCGGTGTTTATGTCTTCAGCGACGTTCCTTCCGGCAGCTACTACGTGCAGGTGATCCCACCGGCCTCACTGCCGATGACCTCCGGTGTGGTGGTGACACTGGACAACGGCGTGGACAATGACAACAACGGCATGCAGCCCGGCGGTCCCGGCACGCCGATCTACAGCCCGATGATCACGCTGATCCCCGGCACGGAGTCGGTCAACGATGGCGACTCCAACACCAACACGGAATTCACCGTGGACTTTGCGCTGAGCGATGGCGTGAGCCTGGGCGATCTCGTGTTTGCCGACCTCAATGGCGACGGCTTCTATCAGTCCAGCACCGAATCTGGTCAGGCAAACATCACGGTGCAACTGCTGGACGCCACCACGAGCAACGTGCTGCTGACCACGACGACCGACGCCAGTGGCAGGTACTTCTTTGGCGGCCAGGCACCCGGCACCTATCGCGTCAACATTCCTACTCCGCCTGCCGTCTACACGTCCGCCACGCTCACGGTCTATGCTGACAATGGCGTGGACAATGACAGCAACGGCTCGCAAAACGGCGGGGCTGGAACGGCGACGATCAGTCCGGTGATCACGCTGGCCACCGGCACGGAGCCGGGGTCCGAGGGGAGCACGAGCTTTGAAGACACCATCGACTTTGGTTTCCGCTCCTGCCCGGTCATCGTGATGACACCCACGACATTGACCGGCGGCCTTGTTGGCAGCGCGTATACGCAAGACATGAGCGCCACTGGCAGCAGTGCGACGCCTTACACCTGGAGCACATCCTCAGGCACGTGGCCGGAAGGATTGAGCATCAGCAGCACGGGCAGCATCAGCGGTACGCCGACGGTTTCGACCAGCGGGGTGAACGGCACGACCGTCACCGTGCGCGCCATGGATGCGAACACCTGCTTCAGAGATCAGGCGCTGCAGATCAAGATCTGTCCGGTGATCACGGTGAACCCCGCCACGCTGCCTTCACCGGTGATTGGTTCACCTTACGCGCAGACGATCACGACGTCTGGAACCACCGCCACTCCGGTGGTGTACAGCGCCACGGGCCTGCCTTCATGGCTGTATCTGAATGCGAGCACCGGGGTGCTGTCAGGCACGCCGACGAACTCCACCGCTGTCACCTTCACCGTGACCGCGACGGACGCGAATCTTTGCTCCGCATCCCGGACTTACACTCTGCCACCTGTGTGCCCTGCCGTGACCATCACTCCAGCGACTCCAGCCGTGGGCACGGTGGGGGTGCCTTACAGCCAGTCGTTCAGCGCCTCTCCGACATCTGGCCTGACCGCGCAGTATTTCTCGGGCTCAGATTTCAAAACGCTGGTGCTGACACGCCAGGAGACGTCGATCGATTACACCTGGACCACCGGCTCTCCGGATGCGCTGGTGCCGGTGGACCGCTTTTCGGCGCGCTGGAGCGGCTTCATCCGCCCTGCGACCACGGGCACCTACACTTTCCAAAGCACGAGCGATGATGGCGTGCGCGTCTGGGTGAACAACACGCTGGTCATTGATCGCTGGCAGGATCAGTCAGCGACCAACTACACCGCCACGGTGAATCTGACCGCAGGGGTCATGGTGCCCGTCCGGGTGGAATATTATGAAGCCGCAGGTGAAGCGACGATGAAGTTGTACTGGTCCGGCCCGAGCCTGACGCTGCAACCGGTGACGGGCTGGCTGGATTATGTCTGGGGAATTTCGGGCGGCGTCCTGCCTGCGGGACTGACGCTGAACGCGACCACCGGGGTGATCAGCGGCACGCCAACCACGGCGAACGGCGTTGGGATCAGCCTCACGCTCACCGCCACTGATGCGAACGGTTGTGTCGGCTCCCGCGTCTGGCCTGCGCTGCAAATCTGCCCTGCGATCAGCCTTTCGCCTGCCACCTTGCCACCGGCTACGGTGGGACAGCAGTATGTGCAGACGGTTGCGGCCACGGGCGGCACGGCTCCTTATCAATACAGCGTCGTCAGCGGAACCCTGCCAGCCTGGTGCACGCTGAACGCCACGACCGGGAAGATCTCCGGTACGCCGACCGACAACAGCCCGGGCAGCTTCACGGTCAGAGCCATGGATGCCAACGGTTGTGTGGCCACGCAGATTTACACCTTGGACCCACGCTGCACGATCTTCGCCGTGACACCGGGCACGCTGCCGAGCGCCACAGCGGGCACCGCGTATTCGCAGGCCCTGGCGACCACTGGTGGCACCGGACCCTACACCTACACTTTGAGCAGCGGCACACTGCCAGCCGGATTCACGCTCTCCAGCGACGGCGTCCTCAGCGGCACTGCGGCGACGGGAAATGGCAGCAGCGCCAGCATCACAGTGGGGATCGCGGATTCAACAGGATGCCTGGGTTCCGCGACTTATCAGGTGCAGGTCTGCCCTGCGATCACCATCAGTCCGACCACGCTGCCAGTGCCTTACCTTGGCCTCAGCTACTCGCAGACGATCACCAGCAGCGGTACGAGCGCGACACCGCTGACCTGGAGTGCGACGGGCCTGCCTGCATGGCTGAGCATCAACAGCAGCACGGGGGTGCTCAGCGGCACGGCCACGGCGAGCACGCCGGTGACATTCACGCTCATTGCCACGGATGCGAACGGCTGCACGGGCTCACGTTCTTACACCCTTACGCCGGTGTGCCCGGCGATCGCGGTGGGAGGCACCACGCCTGCCAATGGCTACCTCAGCACCAGCTTTGGCCAGAGCATCACCGGCAGCGGCGGCACAGCACCGTATTCGTTTGTGCTGGTGAGTGGCAGCCTGCCACCCGGACTCAGCCTGGCGAGCAATGGCAGCGTGAGCGGCACACCGACCACGCTGGGCACTTATACCGTCACCGTGCGCGCCACGGACGCCTACAGCTGCCAGAGCACCGCGACTGCAGTGACCTTCAACATCAAGGGAATGGGAATCGGAAATCAGGTGTGGGTGGACATGAACGATGACGGCCTGCGCGGCTCATCAGAAAGCGGCGTGCCCAATCTGCCGGTGCAACTGTGGGCTCCGGGCATCAATGGCGTGGTAAACAACGGCAGCGGTGATGACGTGCTGGTGGCCTCCAGCACCACCGACAACGATGGTCTGTATCTCTTCAGCGGCCTTGCTCCAGGAATCTACTACGTGCGCATTCCCACACCGCCGACCTTCTATCCGAAGGTGAGCACCAGCCAGGTGAATCTGGACAATGGCGTGAACAATGACAACAACGGCATCCAGGCAGTTTCCGGACTCGCTGTGGTCACGCCGCTGATCACCCTTTATCCCAACACAGAGCCCGGCGCTGGCGTGGATGGGGACGACACGGATTTCGACAGCAGCATCGACATCGGCTTTGCGAATTCGAATCCATGTCAGATCACCAACCTCATCGACAACCCAAGCTTTGAACTGCTTGGAGTGCCGAATGTGACGGGCACCGCCACGAGCGTGATGGGATATGACGGCACGGGCACTTCGTTTGGCTCCGGCATCAATGCCTACCAGTGGTTGGGCGGCACGAACGGGACCAGCGGCATCGGCGAGCCGGTGCAGCGCGTGCAGATCGCCGTGGGCAGCAGCGGGTCCAAAGTTTCCTGGATGGAGAGTGTGAAGAGCCGGCATGGCAAGCGCATGGTGCTGCTGCAGGGAACGAACTCCGCCGTGAATCTGATGCCTGCGGGCGGCGGCAACTGGAGCAGTGTGCTGCAGCCGGGCAAGGAATACGAGCTGAGCGTGTGGGCCTCCAGCGCCACGTCTGGTGCGGCTTCGATCCTGTGGAATCTCGGAGCGAATGCGCAGATTTTCCAAATCATCACCGGAGCGACGCCGGGCCTGTATCAATACTACACGGTGCCGCAGGGTGAAATGAGCGCGACTGCTCCGGGCGTGAGCCAGTGCTGCGGATACAGCGGTGGCACGATTTCTTACTCGGCCTTTGGCGCATCGGATTACAACAACTGGACGGAAGCGGGCGCGAACAGCACGCAGCCGCTGTGGAGACAGTTTACCTATCACTTCCGCGTGGCCAATGGTGCGACGCAATCGCAGATCGACACCGCAACGCTGGCGCTGTCTGGCGGCAGCAGCACCAATGCGGTGGCGGCTGACCTTGTGTACCTATGCCAGGTGAACACCACGGCCACGCTGACGATCGGCAATCTGGTGTGGAACGACGCAAACAAGAACGGCGTGCGTGACACGGGCTCGAATCCTGAGATCGGCATCAGCAGCGTCGTGGTGGATCTCTACCGCAGCACGAATGACATCGCAGGAGACGCCGATGATCTGCTGATCGCCAACACGACGACCAACTCGGCGGGCGATTACAACTTCACCGGACTGGCCGATGGCAAATACGTGGTGCGCGTGACGCCGCCTGCAAACATCCCTGCGGCCGGCGGCAACGTTGTCGCGCTGGACAATGGGGTGAACAATGACAACAACGGCAGCCAGCCCGGCGGACCGGGAACGTATATTTACGGTCCAGTTATCACACTGGCCAGCGGCACGGAGCCGGCGAACGATGGCGACACCAATCCTGACACGGAACTGAGCGTCGACTTCGGATTGTTCTCCGGCATCCAACTAGGCAACCAGCTCTTCATCGACGCCAACAATGACGGCGCTTTCAGCAGCGGCACCGAAACTGGCGTGGGCGCTGGAGTGACAGTGGAACTGCTCGATGGCACGGTGAACACGGTTATCGCCAGCACGACGACGAACAGTTCGGGCGTGTATGGCTTCACGGTGTATCAGCCTGCGAACTACCGCGTGCGTGTACCGACACCACCGTCGGCTTATCCGCTGGCCTCGGGCGTGGTGGACACTTCGGATGACGGCCGTGACAATGACAGCAACGGCATTCAGAGCAGTGGCATCAACACGGCGGTGATGAGTCCGGTGATCGCGCTGACGGCTGGCAGCGAGCCGGGAAGCTCGGGCAATTCAAACACGGAGAACACGATCGACTTCGGCTTCCGCGCCTGTCCGGTAATCACCATCAGCCCCGGCACGGTGGCGGTGGCCACGCAGTATGTGGCCTACAATCCTCTGACGCTGACCTCCAGCGGTGGTTCGGGCGGCTATGTGTATGCGATAAGCAGCGGTGCTCTGCCGAACGGCATGACGATGAACAACGCCGGTGTCATCAGCGGCACACCCGGCGCCTCGGCCGCACCTGGCAGCTACAACTTCACGGTGCGCAGCACGGACAGCATCGGCTGCTCCAGCACGCAGAACTACACGCTGACGCTGAGCAATGCGATCGTGACGGTGAATCCGGCCACGCTGCCTGCGGCGACGCAGTATGCGGCCTACACGCAAAATCTGGCAGCCACGGGTGGCACCGCGCCTTACGCCTGGAGCTACGGACCTTCCGCACTGAGCGGAGCCGCCGCCTGGTGGCCCGGTGAAAGCGGCGCGACGGAAGTGGTCGCGGGCAACAACGGCGCACTGATGAATGGTGTGGCCTTCACCGCCGGTCTGGTGGGACAAGCCTTCAGCTTTGATGGAGTGAATGACTACCTGCAGGTGGCGGATCAGTCCGTGATGCGTCCGGCACAGATCAGCCTGGAAGCCTGGGTGCGTCCGGCCACTGCGACACCTGCCGCAGATCAGATCATCATCGAGAAGACATCGAGCGCGAGCTCTCCTGCGAACGGCTACGGTTTGATCCAGCGCAGCGGCACGAACACCGTGCGCTTCTGGATCAATGGCACCGGCTCAGTGGCAGGCACGTCCGAATTTGTTGATGCAACGCTGACGGTGGGAAGCTGGAGCCATGTGGTGGCCACGTATGACCTCACCAACATCCGCATTTATGTCAACGGTGTGCAGATTGCCTCGAAGGCTTTCACAACGGCGATCAATCATTCGACCCAGCCGCTGGTGATGGGTGGCAGCGCGACAGCCGCAACTTCTTGGAATGGTGCGCTGGATGAACCGGTGCTCTACAACCGCGCGCTGAGCCCGGTTGAAGCGCTGGCACGTTACACAGTGACCAACAGCGGCAACAACGGCATGCCTGCCGGGCTGACGCTGAACACCACGACCGGTGTGCTGAGCGGTACTCCCACGGCGGTGCCTGCGAGCTATCCTTTCACGGTGCGCGCCACGGATTCCTACAGCGGCATCGGTCTGCGCAGCTACTCGCTGACTGTGGGCTGCCCTACTCTGAGCATCTCGCCGAGCACTTTCACCGATGCGCAGCAGTATGCGGCCTACACCTCGGCGACGATGACCGCGACGGGCGGCACGGCTCCATACCAGTGGGACATCACCAGCGGTGCGCTGCCTACGGGCATGAGCCTGAGCAGCGCGGGCGTCCTCAGCGGCACGCCGGGCTCCGCACCTGCGACTTACTCCTTCACGGTGCGTGCGCGTGACGCCAACAACTGCGTGAGCACGAAGGCGCTGAGCGTGAAAGTCATCTGCCCGACGATCACTCTCACTCCGTCCACACTGTCCAATGCGCAGCAGTTTGCCGCCTACTCCTCCGTGCTGCTGGATGGCACCGGCGGCAGCTCCCCTTACACCTTCAGCATTCAGAGCGGCGCGCTGCCTTCGGGCATGAGCCTTTCCAGCGCGGGTCTGCTGAGCGGCACACCCACGGCGGTGCCGGGAGATTACACGGTGGTGGTGAAGGGAACGGACAGCGCAAGCTGCTCCGCCACGCGCAGCTACACACTGCATGTGAACTGCCCGACGATCACCATCAGCCCATCCACACTGGCTGCTGGCAGGCAGTATCAGGCCTACAGCCAGACTTTGACCGCGAGTGGTGGCAATTCCACCTACACCTGGTCGCTTGCGAGCGGCAGCCTGCCAACGGGGCTGACCCTGAGCAGTGGCGGACTCATCAGTGGCACACCGACGGTGGCACCTGGAACCTACACCTTCAGTGTGACCGCGACGGATTCCGTGGGATGTACGGCCACGCGCTCCTGCAGCATCATCTTCAGCTGCCCGGTCATCGCCATCACGCCAACGACACTGCCGCAGGCCACGACGACGGTGGCCTACAGCCAGCAGCTCACAGCGACCGGCGGCTCCTCGCCCTACACCTGGACACTGGCCTCCGGCGCACTGCCATCTGGCATCACTTTCTCCTCCGCAGGTCTGATCAGCGGCACGACCTCGGCGGTGGGCTCGTTCAACTTCACGGCGCAGGCGAGTGACCTGAACGGCTGCGTGGTGCAGCAGGCGCTGGCGCTGGGCGTGAACTGCGCGGCGATCACCATCTCGCCTTCATCCCTGACCACCGCGACGGTGGGCACGGCCTACTCGCAGCAGTTTAGCGCCACAGGTGGTGTTGGCACGAAGACATGGACGGTGAAAACGGGCGCGCTGCCTGTGGGCATGACACTGAGCTCGGCAGGTCTGCTGAGCGGTACTCCGACCGATACGGCGGGCACCTTCAACTTCACCATCCAGGCGATGGATCAAAACAACTGCCCTGGCACTTCGGCCTACTCTCTGACGCTGCAGTGCCCCGCGATCACCATCACGCCGAGCAGCGTGCCGAACGGCACCGTGGCCACCAGCTACTCGACGACGCTGACGGCTTCCGGCGCGACGGCTCCTTACACCTGGAGTCTGCAGTCTGGCAGCAGTCTGCCGTCCGGCCTGGCGCTGAGCCCCACGGGCGTCATCAGCGGCACGCCCACGGCACCCGGCAGCTACAGCTTTGGGGTGACGGCCCGCGGCAGCTATGGTTGCACCGGCACGACGACCATCAGCATGACGGTGGTGTGTCCGACGCTGAGCCTCAGCCCCAGCAGCCTGAGCTCGGGTTATCGCGGAGTGTCCTACAGCCAGACGGTCACTGCCAGCGGCGGCATCAGCCCTTACACTTATTCCGTCACTGCCGGCAGCCTGCCACCGGGCGTGAGCTTGAACACCAGCACCGGAGCGATCAGCGGCACGCCGACGGCGGCGGGCAGCTTCAGCTTCACCGTGCGTGCTATGGACAGCGCGACGTGCTCCGGCACGCGGGATTACATCGCCGTCATCAATGGTCTGACGCTGGGCAATCTGGTGTGGCAGGACACGGACCAAAGCGGGACGAAGGATGTGGGTGAGCAGGGCATCGGCAGCGTCTCGCTGCAGCTTTTCGCCACGACGGATTCAGTGATCGGCAACGGGGATGATGTGTCCCAGGGCACCACGACCACGGATGGCGCCGGCGCGTATGCGTTCACCGGACTGGCTCCTGGAAAATACTTTGTGAAGATCGCCACGCCGCCGACGGCGTATCCGCTTTCCTCCGGACCGCAGGTCGCGCTGGACAACGGCGTGGACAATGACAACAACGGCGTGCAGGCCGGTGGTGTGAGCACCGCCATCGTCAGCCCGATCGTCACGCTCGCGGTGGGCCGTGAACCGGGTGATGTGGTGGGCGGGATCGATGCGGACAACACCCTCGACTTTGGTCTGCGCGCAGTGCCTGCCTCGATCACGAACCTGCTCGAATACGAGCTGAACAGCGCCAGCGGCGGTCTGCCTGCACCGCCGAGCTTGAAGAGCTCCGCCGTGGTGAACGCGGCGAAGATCCAGATCGAGGACGACATGAACGGCCTCAAGGACATCAGCGAACCGACCAACAACGGGCCGATCCGCAGTGGTGCGCTCTCACGCCGCATGCGCGACTGGGATGCTGCGTATGACACGGGCTATGATGCCGTGCCCAGCACGCTGGTGCAGCGCCCTGACAGCCTGTGGATCCGGTTTGACATGGACCCGACGGCCACGGGCAACATCGGCAATCTGCTGTTTGATGTGTACCGCGTGGGCAGCACGGCACCGGTGCAGGGGAAGGTGTTCCTCTCCTGGATGGAAGGCGCGACCCTGAAGACGGTGACGACGAACGTCTTCCAGCTTGCAGCCACCGGCTCGTGGTACTCGATGAACCTCGCATGGACCAACTCCATCGGCGGTGCATCGACGCTGCCGACGGGAGCGCAGCTCGCGGGCAAGTCCTTCATGATCGAAGTCTATCTCTGGGGCGGTGACGGCTCCGGGTACATCGACATCGACAACATCCTGCTGCAGGGCAGCGCCACCACCAATCCGCAGACGCTGGCCATCGGTGACTTCGTCTGGGCGGACACGAACGGCAACGGCATCAAGAACCCACGTGAGCCCGGACTGCAAAACCTCACGGTGCAGCTCATGAGCCCAGGTGCTGACTCGCTGCCGAACACGGGGGATGACACGCTGGTCTCCACCACAACCACGGATGCCAACGGCTACTACCTCTTCAGCGGCCTCACATCGGGCAATTACTATGTGAAGCTGCCAACGCCTGACCCGATGTGGCCGACGGCATCTCCGAGCGTGAATCTGGACAACGGCGTGGACAATGACAGCAACGGCATCCAGTCCGGCGGCGTGGGCACGGCGGTGTCCAGCCCGGTGATCAATCTGGCTTTGGGCAAGGAGCCGGGGAATCTGGCCAGCGGCGGCGGCAACCAGGACATGACGGTCGATTTCGGCTTCAGCGCCGCGATGACGATGGGCAACCTGGTCTTTGCGGATGCGAACAACAACGGCCTTGTCGATGTGGGTGAGACCGGAGTCGAAGGTGCGCAGATGGAAATTTACACCTCCACCGACACAACGGTGAACAATGGGGATGATGTGAAGGTGGGAACGACCTTCACCACCGGCAGCGATGGACTGTTCAGCTTCGCTGGACTCAGCGCGGGCAAGTACTACATCAAGCTCACGCCGCCGATCACGCATCCGCGCCGCAGCACAACGAGCAGCAATGCGGACAATGGCATCGACAACGACAGCAACGGCATCACGCAGTCCGCCACGGGCGCGCCGATTTACTCGCCGATGATCACGCTTTCGGCGCTGACTGAGCCGGGCAGCCTGTTGGCACCGTTTGGAAGCAACCTCGACAACACGATCGACTTTGGCCTGCGTCCGACTCTCTGCCGCATCGGCAACCTGGTGTACAAGGATGCCAACAACAACGGCGTCTATGATTCGGGCGAAGGCGTCGGCGGCGTGCGCGTGGAACTGCTCAACAGCGCGGGTTCGTTTGTGACGAGCACGACCACGAGCACCAGTTCCAGCGTGCGCGGGCGGTATCAGTTCACCAACGTGGTGCCAGGTTCCTACTATGTGCGCGTGCCGGCCTCCGAATTTGCCACTGGCAAGGCGCTGGTGAACACGATCTCCATCTTCCCGTCCAGCTCTTCGGACAATGACGTGGATGACAACATCGTGGGCAATGACGACGGCATCGACAACGCGCTGCCCGCCACCAACGGCATCAGCAGCTCGTTGATCTCCCTGAGCGACAGCGGCGAGCCGATCAACACGAACGGTGAGAGCGGCGCCTTCAACACCCTCGACGACAGCGATGACAACAATGGCAACATGACCATTGATTTCGGCTTCAAGTCCAGCGGGCCGAGCGCCACGGGCTGCTATCACTTCCTGGCCATGGACTCCAACGCCGACGGCGTGCTGAGCGGAGCCACGGAATGGACACCGGTGCAGGCGTATGATTTCAACTACACGCAGGGCGGAGTGGCCACGATGAGCAATGCTGATGTGATCTATGATGCCGCGCTGAGCCGTCTGAACGTGGACCTGACGTTCAACCAGATCGGCGCCTCCAAGGTGGATGCGCTGTGGTTCCTGGTCAGCACCGGCGGGAATCCTGCGACTGCGGACCATGCCATCGTGTATGTTGACGGCATCACGCGCGCCAGCCCGACGGTGACCATTTACAAGTATGATGCCACGCTGGGCAACCAGAGCTGGCAGACGGCGGCGAACCTGATGGTGAGCACGGTGGCCGGCAGCAGCACGGCGGGAGACGTGATGCTGAACAAGGTCACTGAGGCAGGCAGCAGTGTGCGCTTCCAATGCGTGATCGATGTGAGCCGTGTGAACAACGCGACGAACTGGAGCGCGATGGGGGTGGATTCCGCGACGTGGGAAGGCATCCAGACGGGCGGCGCCACGGGCATCGAGCTGCACATGGTGGACCTCAGCAGCACGCCGACGTATGACAGCAACGGCGCTCTGACCGCATTCAGCTATGCCACGGAAGGCTCCTTCGTGACCGATCCATCCGGTGTGTTCACCATCGCCACGGAACCGTGCTCTGTCTCGCCATGGGTGAACGTGGGGAACCTGGTGTGGAATGACGCCAACAGCAACGGCCTGCGCGATGCCGGCGAACTCGGCATCAGCGGCGCGACGGTGCAGCTCTTCAGCCCGGGTGCGGACAATGCCGTGGGCGGCAGCGGTGCGGATGCAGACACGCAGGTGGGTGCGAGCGTGCTGACCAGCAGCACCGGGGTGTATGCCTTCAGCAATCTGGTGCCGGGCAAATACTATGTGCGTGTGACGCCGACGGTGAGCGTGCCGGGGGTGAGCAGCGTGGTGGTGACGCTGGACAACGACGTGGACAATGACAACAACGGCAGCCAGCCGGGCGGTCCGGGCACGTTTGTGTACGGTCCGGTGATCGATCTTCAAGTGGGCACGGAACCCGCCACTGGCGTGGATGGCGACGGCACCAATGGCAACAACACCCTGGACTTCGGTCTCTTCACCGGCATCACCGTGGGTGACCTGGTGTGGAATGATGTAAACAACAACGGCCTCAAGGACACTGCGGAAACTGGAGTGAGCGGCGTGCAGGTGGACCTCATGAATCCCGGCGCGGACAACGCCGTGGGCGGCAGCGGATTAAATGCAGACACTGTGCTGCAAACGATCTCCACGCTGAGCGGCGGCACCTACAGCTTCAAGGTTTACACCGGTGGCAACTACTACGTGCGACTGACACCGCCTGCCGCCTACTCGCTGGCCAGCAGCACGGTCGTCACGGCTGACAACGGCGTGAACAATGACAGCAACGGCTCGCAGCCGGGTGGTGCGGGTTCGGTGGTCAACAGCATGGTGTTTGCGCTGACTCCTGGCGGTGAGCCCGGCAGCAGCGGCGTGACCAACACGGAAAACACCATCGACTTCGGCCTGCGCTCCTGCCCGGTGATCATGATCACGCCTGCGACTCTGACGAATGCGCTGAAGGGCTCGGCTTACTCCGCCACGTTCAGCGCCGCCGGCGGCAACTCACCCTATGTGTGGAGCATCACCGGCGGTGCGCTGCCTGGCGGACTGACGCTGTCCAGCGCTGGTGTGCTGAGCGGCACCCCCACCGCAGCGACGGGTACCTACAGCTTCACGGTGAAAGTGGTGGACGCCTCCAACTGCTCCGCCACGCAGGCGATGACGATTGGCGTGGTCTGCCCGACGCTGACGCTCTCCCCAACCACGCTTTCTTCGGTGGCGCAAAACACGGCCTTCAGCCAGCAGTTCACCACCACGGGTGGCACTTCGGCCTACACCTACACGCGGCCCTCTGGCACGCTGCCCACCGGCGCGACACTTTCCAGCAGCGGCCTGCTTTCCGGCACCATCACGGGTGCGCCGGGCACTTACACGTTTGTGGTTCGTTCCACGGATGCGAATGGCTGCGCGCTTGATACCTCCTTTACCTGGGTGGTCACCTGTCCGGCGATCTCGCTGTCTCCGACCACGGTGCCAGCGGCGACGCAGTATGCGGCCTACTCCGCGCAGACGCTGACCGCCAGCAACGGCACCAGCCCGTATATCTGGAGCTTCACCGGCACGATGCCCAGCGGCATGACCTTGAGCAGCGGCGGCATTTTGAGCGGCACGCCTTCCAGCGCGCCGGGCACCTACAACATCACCGTCACCGCGACGGATGCCAACGGCTGCGGCAAGTCTGGCGTGTATGCCATCACGGTGAACTGCCCGTCCTTCACCATCACGGCACCAACGTTCCCGAGCGCGACGAAGAATGTGGCTTATCCGAGCCAGCAGCTCAGCGCGTCCGGCGGCACCACGCCGTATAACTGGACTCTCGCCTCCGGGGCGCTGCCTGCCGGGATGTCGATGAGCACCGGCGGTCTGATTTCCGGCACGCCGACGTCCGTGCCTGCCACTTACAATTTCACGGTGCGTGCCACGGATTCGGTGAGCTGCTCGGTCACCAAGGCGCTGTCCATCGTCATCGCCTGTCCGACGCTGACGATCACTCCATCCACGCTGCCTGCGGGAGTGCAGTATGCCGCCTACAGCCAGACGCTGACAGAGGCGAACGGCACCTCTCCCTACACCTGGAGCCTGGCCTCCGGCGTGCTGCCTACCGGCATGACCCTGAGCAGCGGCGGAGTGCTCAACGGCACACCCACGAGCCTCGGCAGCTTCACCTTTGTGGTGCGTGCGACGGATGCGGACAGCTGCTCTTCGACGATTTCCTACACCTTCACGGTGAACTATCCGCCGATCTTCATCACGCCGTCCACGCTTTCAAACGCGACGCGTCTGGTGCCTTACTTCACGCAGCTCACCGCCACGGGTGGTACCGCACCTTACACCTTCAGCAAGCTGACCGGCAGCCTGCCCACGGGCCTGTCGATCTCCACCGCTGGCGCGATCTCCGGCACCACCACGGCGTCTCCCGGCACCTACTCCTTCACGGTGCAGGCGCTGGATGTGAACGGCGCACCGGGCACACAGCCTTACAGCATCACCATCGTCTGCCCGACGATGACCATTTCTCCGACGACACTGACGAACGGTGTGGTGGGCACGGCTTACACGGCGTCCTTGACGGTTTCAGGCGGCAGCGCTCCCTACACCTGGAGCGTGGCGAGCGGCGCACTGCCAGCCGGGCTTTCGATGAGTGCCAGCGGCCTCATCTCCGGCACTCCTACGCAGGCCACGACGGCATCCTTCACCGTGCAGGCGGTGGATTCGTTCAACTGCTCCGCCTCCAAGCTCTACACGCTGGCTGTCAACTGCCCGTCGGTGAGTGTCACACCCACCTCGCTGACGAGCGCATACTACGCCATTCCTTACAGCCAGCAGCTTACCTCCAGCGGGGGAACCGGGCCGTATACTTATGCGGTTATCGCGGGCTCTCCTCCTGCGGGCATGACGGTTTCGTCCAGCGGATTGATTTCAGGCTCGGCCCAGGTGTATGGCACGGCCAATTTCACGGTGCGTAGCACGGACGCTTACAACTGCTCCGCCACGCAGTCCTACTCGCTGCTGGTGAAGGGCCTCAGCATCGGTGACACGGTGTATGAAGACAGCAACTTCAATGGTCTGCGCGATTTGGGTGAACCGGGCCTGAGCGGCATCACGGTGGAACTGTGGGAGCCTGGTGCGGATAATGCCATCGGTGGCAGTGGTCCGAACAGCGATCTGATGTACACCAGCACCACCACGAATGGGCAGGGTCAGTATACCTTCATCAATCTGCAGCCCGGCACCTACTTTATGCGCGTGCTGATGCCTTCCGAGCTGAACATCATCGGCGGCAATCCGGTGAACCTCGACAACGGCGTGGACAATGACAACAACGCCGCCTCACAGCCCGGCGGTCCCGGCACACCGGTCTTCTCCCCAGTCGTCACTCTCGTCACTGGTGGCGAACCGACCGTGGATGACAGCGATGCGGACACGGAGAACACCATCGACTTCGGCCTTTTCCGCGGCATGAACGTGGGCAACCTCGTCTGGCAGGACACGAACGACAACGGACTCCGTGACAACGGTGAGCCGGGCATCGACGGCGTCACGGTGCAGCTGTGGAATGCAGGTGCGGACGGCAGCATCGGCGGCACGGATGATGTGCTGCTGAGAACCACCACCACGAGCGCAGGCGGGGCCTATCTCTTCACTTCGGTGCCGCCGCTGAAAGTCTATGTGCGCATCCCGCGTGCCCCGGCCGCACAGCCGCTCTCCAGCAGCAACACCACCTTTGCGGACAACGGCGTGAACGATGATGACAACGGCCTGCAACTCAGCGGTGGCGCGGTGAACAGCCCTGTGATCACGCTGACTGCCGCAGATGAGCCGGGCACCGGCGGCGGCACCTATGACGAAACGACCATCGACTTTGGCTTCGTCAATGTGACGCCGAGCATCTATGTCTCCGCCACGCAGGCGGACAGCATCCAGGCCTTCAATTCCAGCACGGGACTCTACTCCGGCTCCTTGGTGCCTGCGTTTGGCACCAGCCTCAGCCAGGGCAATGCGGACTACGGCGACGTGCCTTATGGCATGGAGCAGGGGCCGGACGGCAACTGGTATGTCGCCCACTATGGCGCCAGCAACCTGCGCAAGATCAGCCCCACCGGCACCGACCTCGGTCCGGTGCTCGACAACAGCACCACCAGCATGAGCCTGGTGACGCAGTTCGCCATCGGCCCGGACGGCAACTTCTATGTGTTTGATGTGAACGGCGGCCGCGTCGTCCGCTTCCAGGGACCGCTGGGAGCCATTCCGGGCAAGCCGATCAGTGCCTCAGCGCCCTACACCTTCATCACCCAGACGGGTGTGGAAGACATGAACTTCGGCCCGGATGGAAACCTTTACCTGGTGGTGCAGACCAACGACATCCGCGAAGTGCGCCGCTACAGCACGACGACGGGCGCGCTGCTCAACACCATCGTCACCGACATCCAGCTCATGGCCATGGTGCCGGGCGGGCAGTCCATCGCGCTGATCTCAGGCATCGACATCGAAGGCAGCACGCTCTACGGCGTGAACCGCTCCGATGGCGAAGTCTTCAGCGTTGATCTCAGCGCGCCAGCCGCACCGGGACTGCCGCAGCTCATCGCCACCCTCTCCAGCGCAGGCAAAGGCGAGGTGGACACGCGCGACATCGAGTTCAACCCCTCGAACAACAATCTCTACATCGCCGGTTACAGCTGGGGCAAGCCGGTCAATGCCGGCAGCTACAACAGCGGTGCGCTGATCAGTGTCGACATCACCGGTGCTCCCAATGGTGCGGTCAATGTGTATGAAGTGCCGATCCCACGGCCACCGGGTCCGAACTTTGAAATCTGGTCCGGTCCGCGTGACCTTTCCATCGGGCGTCCGTATGCGCCGCTGCCAGACAGCGTGGCCATCGGATCACTGGTGTGGAATGATGACAATGCCAATGGCATCCAGGATGCAGCCGAGTTGGGCATCCCCGGCGTGCGCGTAGATCTGTGGCGGGATCTGAACGGCGACTCCGGCGATGGCGCCGAGTTCCTCGTGGGCTGGACGTACACAGACAACCGAGGCTTCTACTACTTCTCCGGTCAGGCTCCGGGCGTGTATCAGGTGCAGATTCCTGAGTCCAACTTTGTGGATGGTCTGCCGCTGGCAGGCAGCGGCTACAGCAGCCCGATCTCGTCCAACTTCGATGACCAGATCGACGGTGATGACAGCGGTCGTCAGCCCGGTGGTCCGAAGACGGTGGTCAAGAGCCCGCTGATCACGCTGACCCCCGGTGCCGAGCCTGTGGGCAACGGCTCCTCCGGCGCGGAATTTGGCCGTGGTGGCGAACTCGACAACTACACGGTGGACGCCAACGGCGACATGACGGTGGACTTCGGCTTTGTCGAGCCCGGCATCATGGGCATCGGCAACTTGGTGTTCGTCGATGACAACGGCAACAACCGCTTCGACGTGGGAGAGGGCCGTGATGATGTGACCATCCAACTCTATCGCTGGGGCGACACCCCGGGAGTGACGACGCCTGTGGCCACGGCGGTCACTTCCAATGGCGGTCTCTACCTCTTCAGCAATCTGTGGCAGGGGCAGTACTTCATTCATCTGCCGGCCTATCAGTTTGAGTCCAGCGGCAATCTGCGCGGTCTCTACAGCCTGCCCGTCGTCACTGCAGGTGACGACAACACTGGCCAGGATGCGCTGCCGTCGGACACGCCGTGGATCACAGGCGTGAGCACCGGCATCATCAATCTGGTGCGTGATCAGGCACCGTCGGATGAAACGTCTGAGACCGGCTTTGACTCCTCCACCGATCTCAATGACATCAACATCGACCTCACGGAGGACATCGGTCTCTACCGTCCGGTGGCTCTGGGCAACATGGTGTTCGCGGACAACAACTCGAACGGCCACTATGATTCGGGCGAGGGCATGTCCGGCGTCAGTGTCGAAATCTACACCGACACGCAGTTCCCTGAAGTGGACAATCCGCTGGCCATCACCACATCGGATGCGGCAGGCCGCTACGGCTTCAACTTCCTGCGCCCCGGCAACTATGTGGTGCACATCCCGTCCACGCAGTTCCAGTCCGGTGGCCCGCTGTATCAGCGCATCAGCATTCTTGAAGGGTTCGTGGGTGACGATGACGTGGGGGAAGACGGCATCAATGACGGCCTGCCAGCGGACAACGGCGTGTCGTCGCTGGTGATCAGCCTTTATCCCGGCAATGCGCCGACGAATGACAGCGGTGAGACCGGCTTTGAATACACGTCTGATGACCAGAACGACGCGGCGATCGACCTGACCATCGACTTCGGATTCCAGACACCGGTCGGCGTGGGCAATCTGGTGTTCATCGACGCCAACCAAAACGGCAAGGCTGACGCGGGCGAAGGCGTGGAAGGTGTGACGGTGGAGCTTTACCGCAGCAGCCAGACACCCGGCTTTGGTGTGCCGCTCTTCAGCACCATCACCAACAATGGCGGCCAGTACTTCTTTAATGCGCTGCCTGCGGGCGACTACGTGGTGCACATTCCGTATACAGAGTTTGAGCCGGGGCGTCCGCTCAATGGCCTCTCCTCCCTAACGGGAGCCAGCAGCGCCTCCCTGGATCTGGATGATGACGTGCCTGACAGTGAGAACGGCATTGATGACGCGTCCCCATTCCTCAACGGCATCAGCAGCGCGGTCTTCACTCTGGCGGTGAATGCGGAGCCGACCGATGCCAACGGCGAGACGGGTGCTTTCAAAACGATCGACTCATTCGATGATGACAACTTCAACCTCACCATCGACTTCGGCTTTGAACTGAACAATCCGAACGGCGTCGGCGTGGGCAACCTGGTCTTCGTGGATCTCAACGGCAACAGTGTCTATGACGCAGGTGAAGGCATCGACGGTGTGAAGGTGCAGCTCTTCAACGCGACGGCGGACGTGCATTCCGCCAGTCCGATCGCCACGGTGATCTCGAACAACGGCGGCAGCTACATCTTCAGCAATCTGGTGGAGGGAGACTACAAGATCTTCATCCCGGCCACCGAATTCGCCGCCGGCAAACCACTCTCCGGCTGGCGCTCGCTGCCCGGCGACGGCGGTGACAATGGCGTGGATGACAATGTGGATGAAAACGGCATCGATGTGGAGGATCCGTCCGCCACGGGCGTCGAGTCTGCGCAGTTCCACCTGTCACCTGGTGACGAGCCGACCGATTCACTCGGTGAGTTTGGCAGCAACGCCTACATGGATGATGCGAACGATGCCAACACCGACCTGACCGTCGACTTCGGCTTCTTCCGCTCCGTGGCAGTCGGCAATCTGGTTTTCCTGGATGCGAACTTCAACAGCCGTGCGGACGCCGGTGAAGGCGTGGGCGGTGTCACCCTGGAGCTGTATAACGAAGGCGCGTTCATTCCGTTTGATGCACCGGTGGCCACCACCACCACGAACACGGACGGTACCTACCTCTTCGCCGATCTCGCACCGGGCCGCTACTTTGTGCGCGTGCCATCGTGGCAGTTTGACTTTGGCTCGCCGCTCTATGGCTATGCCAGCATCCTCGGCACGCAGAGCGGTGACGACAGTGTGGGCGAAGACGGCCTCGACAATGGCAACCCATCCATCAACGGCATCCAGACCGCCGTCATTGATCTGACTCCGACCAATGCACCGACCGGCAGCCAGGAGGGCGGCTATCAGGGCTCCAGTGATGACATCAATGATGCCTCCACCAATCTCACTGTGGACCTCGGCTTTGTGCTGCGTTCGGGCGTTGGCAACGTGGTCTTCAATGACCTCAACAACGACGGCCTCTTTGATCCCGGTAATGAATACGGCATCGATGGCGTCACCGTCGAACTGTGGTCCGATCAAGCGAACGCGACGACGGCGGTGGGCAGCGCCACGACCTACGGCGGCGGTCTCTACAGCTTCAGCGTGGCGCCGGGCAGCTACTATGTGAAGATTCCTGCCAGCAACTTCCAGGACGGTGGCGCGCTGGCGAATCTGGTGCCTTCGAAGCCGGTGGCGGAGGGTTCAGCCGTGCCGACCACGACCGCAGGAGATGATGACACGAAGCAGGATGGCTACACCACTGGCTCCGTGCTGGTGGATGGAGCACGCACGGCGGTCTTCACTTTGGTGCCTGCCCAATCACCGACCGCAGCCACCACGGAATCCGGCTACTACTCCGAGTCCGATGACTTTGACGATGCCAACGTGGACCTGACGGTCGATCTTGGCTTTGCGCCGAAACCGCTGAGCGTGGGCAACCTGATCTTCCGTGATGTGAATTCGAACGGTCACTATGACAGCGCGGACTTCGGCGTGGCCGGGGTCAACGTGCGCCTCTTCAAGGCGGGTGACAATCCTGCCACCGCCACGCCGGTGATGGAGACGACGACCAGCATCGACGGTACCTACCTGCTGAACACCTATGAGGAAGGTCAGTACTTCCTCTACATCCCAGCCACCCAGTTTGCGAGCGGTGCCGCACTCTTTGGCACGACCTCCGTGTCTGGTGCCGGCAGTGACGACGGCCAGGATGACGACGTGGATGAAAACGGTCAGGATGCAGCCAATCCGACGAGCACGGGCGTGAGCTCCACAGCCTTCTCTCTCGCCTATGGCACAGAGCCGCAGGGTGAGGCGGGCTTCCTCAATTCGATGGACGAATTCAATGATGCGGATGTGGACCTCACGATCGACATGGGCTTCAGCGGCGGCTCGCTGCCAAACCTGATGAACATTGGCAACCTGGTCTTCAACGACGCCAACAACAACGGCGTGGCGGATGCGGGTGAAGGTGTGCCCGGCGTCTGGATGCTGCTGTATGCCGGCAGCGGCACGGCGGGGTCCACCAGCTTCATCCGCAGCACCACCACGGACGCCAGCGGCCGCTACTTCTTCACCAATCTGAGCCCCGGCGTTTACACGGTGCATGTGGCCGCAGACAACTTCAAGGCATCCATCAGCATCAACGGCGGTCCGGTGGGTCCGGGACCATTGTACAAGATGATGTCTCTGCGTGGCAATCAGACCACGACCACCGCAGGAGATGACAACCTGGGTGAAGACGGCATCGACTCGCAGAGTCCTGAGCAGGTGGGCATCACGGCGCTGGCGGTCACACTGACGGCCAATGCCGCGCCGACCGGCGCGCAGGAAGGCGGCTTCCAGGGCACTTCAGATGATGCCAATGACAGCAACGCCGACCTCACCATCGACTTTGGTTTCTCCACACGTCTGGGCGTGGGTAATCTGGTGTTCCGGGACGCGAATGCAGACGGCAAATACCAGGCTGGTGTGGACAGCGGTCTCGCGGGCATTCAGCTGGAGCTCGTTTACAATGATGGCGCTGGTGTGGAGAATGTCGTGAGCACAACGACGACCGACACCACCGGCAAGTACCTGTTCTACGCACCGCCGGCGGTGTCTCCGCAGACCTACTATGTGCGCATCCCAGCCACGCAGTTCAATGCCGCCGGTCCGCTGAATTTCCTGGTGCCAAGCACGCTGACGACCAACGGCAGTGACGACAATCTGAACCAGAATGCGCAGCCAGCGGCCGATCCGGGAACGACGGGAGTGGTGACCGCCGGCTTCACGCTGGTGGCGGGCACGTTGCCCACGGACACGGATGGCCGTGAAGCCGGATTCGACAAGGCCAGTGACAATGATGACGATGCGAACATTGATCTCAGCATCGACCTGGGGCTCAAGGCGAAGGCGCTGATGGTCGGCAATCTGGTGTTCCGTGATGCGAATGCGAACGGCACGTATGAGGCGGGCATCGATGTGGCGATGGCCAATGTCACCGTGCAGCTCTTCCAGCAGGCGCAGGCCGTGACGGACACGCCGGTGTCTGAGGCTGTCACTGCGGCAGACGGCACCTACATGCTCTACGCCACCTCGGCTGCGGCCTACTACGTCCACATTCCTGCGAGCATGTTTGCCACCGGCGCGCCGCTCGATGGCATGACCTCGGTGGTCGGCACCGGCAATGTGGTGCTGACCAGCAATGCGGACACCAGCAAGGATGACCGCTTTGATGAAAATGGCAGCGACGCCACCCAGCCTTCTGCCACGGGCATCTCCTCCGGCATCATCAATCTGGCCTACGGCACCATGCCGCTGAACAGCAGCGTGACCGCCGCCACCGGTGAAAACGGCTTCCAGTCCTTCATGGATGATGCAGCGGATGAATCCGGCATGATGACCGTCGACTTCGGCTTCCTGGGCAGTGCGGGCTCGCCGAATGGCGTGGAGGTCAAACGCAATCTGGTGACCAATCCCGGCACGGTGACCACCGCGACCACCTTCACGGCATGGCAGACGCAGAACAGCCTGAGCGGACTCAACAGTCCGAATGATGATCCGGATGCGGATGGTCAGACGAACCTGCTGGAGTACGCGCTGGGCACCGCGGGTGGCAGCGGGCTGGGTGTGTCGCGCTTCACGCTGGTGAACAACACGGTCTCGGGTGCCATCGATGCAGTGCTCACACGGCCTGCGGGCTCTCATGCAGACCTGCGCTACTATCTGGAAGGCAGCAATGATCTCACCACCTGGACCACGCTGGCGCTCACACCTGTGACCACGGTCAACGCAGATCAGACGGAAACGCTGCGCTACAGCGCGGTTGAGTCCGCCTTCAGTGGTGCGGCACGCGGCTACCTGCGCATCAAAGTGACGCTGGATGCAAATCTCGACGGCACGCCTGAAGCCACCGCCACCACGGCAGCGCAGGGCTGGGCACGCATTCAGTTTGCGGTGGGCCGTCAGTCGTTGTCCATGCCGCTGCTGCTGCCTGCCGTTCATACCGGTCAGGTCGCCTCGGTCAGTGGCCGCACGGTGGTGCTGAGCCTCAGCAGCGGAGACATTCGCACGCAGTTGCAGAATGGCGTGAGCTACTATGTGGAGGTGCTCAGTGGCTCTCTGAAGGGCCGCACGTATGAACTCGATGCCGCCGCCTCCGCCAGCAGCATCACGCTGAGCACCAGCACACACAGCGCGCTGGCCGGTGCGCGCGTGTGCATCCGTCCGCACTGGACGCTGGGTGCCCTGCTGCCGGTGTCCGGCCTGCAGCCTGCTGCTACGGCGGACACGGCAGACCGCCTCATGTTCTTTGACAGCGCCAGCGGCCAGTTCCAGATCGACTGGCTGCAGACTGCGACCAACGGTGGAGCGCAGTGGGTGCGTGACGGTGATGCCTCACTCGCGAATGATGCCGCCCGTATCATTGCACCGCAGACTGGCATGCTGGTGCAGATCCGCAGCACGCCGGCCACACTGACCTTCCTGGGTGAAGTCCGCAGCGCCGCACTCGCACTGCCGCAGACCGCAGGCACCTCGTTGCTCGGCACTGGCTTGGCCACTGCGCAGGCTCCGGGTGTGCAGCCCTTCGCCATCGGCTCCCGCCTGCGCCTGTGGAGCGGTGACACCGATCCTGCCACGGCGGTGTATCAAAACTACCTGCTCAATCCGCAGTCCCAGTGGGTGGATGAAACCACCGGCCTGGAGGTGACGAACCTGCCGCTGCTGGATGGCTTCCGGGCGTTCTTTTTGGTGAAGCCGTAGGGAAGGCATGCAGGATGGGGGCTGCTGCCCGTGGATCAGCGGTAAAGCTGTTTACAAAACTTATTTCCTGTTGGGATGCATGAGGCCGTTCGACTGGCCGCAGAGGAGCAAAGGAGGCGGAGATGAAATTCATTGTCTGCTGCCTTGCCATCACTCTTAACTGAGCGCCATCGATCACAAAAACTCATCAACTTTCCCAGGCTTCACCTGAGGCACTTGCTCCATAACTCGATCAAACGTGGCGAGATCAGCCCTCTTGGCTCTCTTTGTAAAATAATCCTCCGTGCAATCGCCGATGATTTTCCGCTGCTGCCGTGATGAGAAACTGCGTCATCGATTAACCATCCTTGGCCGCCAGTTCATGAATGCATCGATGCAGAGAACCAGGAGGTTGGGGTGTGGCGCGTGTCATTTTTTAGATCAAAGTACTCCTCACTCAAACACAATCAAACTCCGTGCCACCTCACCTCTCTGCAGCGCATCATACGCCTCATTGATCCCCTCCAGCGGATAGCGCTTCGTCACCAGCTCATCCAGCATCAGCCTCCCGGAATGATGCATGCCAATCAGCAGCAGCAGATCCGTGCGCGGCTGCGTGCTCCCATAGAGGCTTCCACGCAGCGTCTTCTCCGCATACACGAGCTGGTTCACATTGATGGACGCACGATCCGCCGCGCTGGTGATCCCCACCATCACGCACATGCCGCCCTTCTTCGTCGCATCAAAAGCCTGCTCCGCCGTCTTCCCAGAACCGAACGCTTCAAACGCATAGTCCACGCCCTTGCCATCCGTCAGGTCTTTGATCGCCTGCACCGGATCGCCCGCGTTGATGTCCACATAATCCGTGGCCCCGAACTGCCGCGCATCGCCCTCTTTGCGGCTGAATTTATCCACGGCGATGATCTGCCTTGCTCCGGCCATGCGTGCCCCCTGAACGATGTTCAAGCCAATGCCACCGCAGCCGATCACGGCCACCGTGCTGTTCGGCTGCACCTTCGCCGCACGTTCCACCGCGCCCACGCCGGTGATGACACCGCAGCCGATGAGCGCCGCTTTTTCAAAGGAGAACTCCTTCGGAATCTTCACCACCGAGGCCTGCGGCATCGTCGCCAGCGAGGAGAAGGCCGAAACTCCCGCGTAATGCCGGATGCTCTCGCCTGCGGAATTCTGAAAGCGCGTCGTGCCATCCGGCATCAGTCCGGTGAAGCGCATCGCCGTGCCCATGTCACACAGCGCCGGGCGTCCGCTGCTGCAATACTCGCATTTCCCGCAGGAGCCGCGCCAGACCAGGATCACATGATCACCCACCTCCACAGAAGTAACACCTTCACCCACGGCTTCGATCACGCCGCTGCCCTCATGGCCGAGGATGATCGGCATCGGCATGGAGAGGTCTCCCTTCATCACATGCAGGTCGCTGTGGCACACACCGGCAGCCTTCATCCGCACCGTCACTTCACCGGCTTGCGGCGGTAGCACCCGCACCTCCTCAATTCGCAGGGGTTGCTTCGCTTCATACAATACGGCGGCTGGGGCGAGGGTGGACATGACGGGAAAGTTAAAACAGAAACGCGGCAATCATGCCCCATATCAGGTGTACGCCAAAGAATGAAACCACGATTTTCAGGGTTGTTCGGCTGGAGTAGCCGCAGAACTTTTCCACGGCGATGTATAGAACGAGTGCGTTGCCCAGCAGTGCGACGAATCCAAAATCCGGTGGCAGGTAGAATTTGACGGCCAGCCTGATGAGCATGCCCACGAAGGTGACCACCAGGGTTATAGTGATGGCCGACTGCTGCTGAGTTTCGTAATTGGTTTCCTCGTTGAACATCACGAGGAGGAACCAAAGAATGCAGGCGTTTATGATAAAGGGGGCAATGAGAAACATGTGGAGCCACGGGTGTCATAGACGGGGGGTGGGATCAAGTTGGCATCAAGGCGGTCGCCTGAACGATCCTGCCACTCCCCGGTTGCAGGCATCGCCGGTCTCGCTGAGATAGCGTCCGCATGTTTTCCAACCGCAAGACATTCCTCCACCTCGGCGCTCTGGCGCTGCTGGGCGTGACCGGTCTCCGGGCACAGGCTCCGGCTGCACCCGCACCGGCGGCCCCTGCGCCTGCTGCTGAAACGGTGCCGGATCTGCCGGCGCTGCAGGCGGCGGCGCGCGCCGTTGAAGAAAAGCTGCCCTCACCGGCCGTGCTGCCTCAGACCTATTTCGATCTCACTCCCGTGCAGCGGGATCGCTGGCGGAAGTTTCTCCCGCAGACGCTGCTGAAACTCACCCGGCGTGAACGTGTGGAGATCGTGGTGCTGGGGGATGCGATCCTCGATGGTGCCAAGGCCGAGCCCGGCGTGGACCCGGTGCTGAAAAGCTTTGCCGGCGTGTTCGCTAAAAAGCTCGCGGCCCAGTTTTACTACACAGGCGGCGTGCGTGTGATTCGCCCAGGTGCCAAACTGCGCGACAAGGAATCCAAGGTCATGGGACCTGAGATTTTGATCCAACCGGTGCAAACCTCCAGCATCATCTCGGCGGCCTCGGCCCTGTCCACGGTTGGCTTTCAAGGCCAGCCGGATGTCGTTCTGGTGGCGCAGGGCTTGGAAGACGGGCTGGCTGTAGTGTCTGCCGCAGATGTGGCGGTGGCCTTTCGCAGTCTGCTGGACACCGCACGCGGCAAACGTCTCGAAGTCATCGTCGCCGGACCCATTCCTCAGGCGGCAGATCCGGAAGAGGCCAGTCTGGCGCTCACGCGCGGCCCCGCCAGTGTGCTGCGTGAAGCCTGTGCCAGTGCGGATGTCATTTTCTCAGACCTGGGAGATTTGTCCCGGCTGCTGGAGTCACCTCCAGGTGCTAAAGGGGCGGATCAAATCTTCCCGGCGCTCATGCAGGAGTATCAAAGCCTCCTGAATCTCCTCCCCTACCAGGGCGTCATGACGCCAACGACCGGCATGCACGCAGAGATGGGCCGCATCTTGTTTCAGGATGTGATGCAGGGCGCACCCAGTGTCCCATGGAAGATCAGCGCCGCCAAGGCGACGCTCGCGGGGCAGGGCCAGCTGAAGCTGGAATTCGAACTGGCCAACACCCGGCGCGACCCCCTGAATGTGACTCTGCTGCCGCTCGTCCCCGCCGGGTTAAAGCCCAAGGACACGAATCCCGAACTCCAGCTGGCTGCTGGTGCGAAGCAGACGGTGCTGTTGAACTACGCCATCACCGACACCCGCTATCTGCCGCTGACTGATGGCGAAATGCGCCTGCCGGTGCTCGTGATCGCGGGCAAACAATCGCGCATCGAAGATATTGTGGTGCCGCTGCGTCCTTTCAGCATCACCTGGAATGCGCGCGCTGCCTTCAATCAGGAAGCGGAGTTTTCGCCTGAACTCGAAATCGAAAACAGCACAGGTGTCAGTCTCTCGGCCTCATGGGAGTCGAACTGGGGCGGAAAATCGCAGGAAGGCAGGATCGCTTTGGAGGCCGACGGTTCGGAGGTTCTCAAGCTGGCCCTGCCACTGCCGGCCGAGGGGCGCTTGCCCCTGCGCCGTGTGCTGCCGCTGAAGCTGACGTTGAACTCCAACGGCGTGAGACAGATTTTCGACCGCGACATTGAAATCACCCGCAACATGGGCCTCAAAGAATCGGTGCCCCTGACTGCGGCCGATGGCCAGGAGAGCGCCGTGACTCTGCGGTCAGATGCCGACAGCATGAAGCTCTTCCTCACCCTCGATCTGACTGGGGTCAGTCTCGTGGACGACTCTTCCGGCAAGGCGTTTGAACTCCTGCTGAACCTCGACGCTCGCAGCTATGGCGAAAGACAGACTCCAGGGGCCACGGCTGCACTGCGCATCACCGGCAAAGCGGCCGATGGCGATGCGACAGTCGATCCGATTACGCCTTGGGCCTTTGGCAGCGGTTATGCGGCGGTGTTCGAGCCGAAAGAAATCCAGGCGTCACTCAGCAGTTCCGCTGGCGGTGGCCGCAGGCTCACCATCACACTGCCAAAAAGCTATCTCTACCGCCACGAATGGGCTTTGGGGAATGGCAACAGCCAGCTGGGCCTGAACGTCCGCTTCAATGGGGGTGGCCGTGACTATTTTCTCACCCGCAGCAGGCGGCAGGGGGATGATGCAGAAAGTCTGAGCGTCTTGGAATTGACCGATAAACCCACGCAGCGCTGGACAGTGCGCGTGGAGTAGAAGAAAACAAACATGGCTGAAGAACGAGCGAGTAAAAAATTGTGGGACCGTGCCGCGTGGAAAGACGCTGGCTTTTTCCTGACCTACCTGCGTCCGCACTACAACGTCTTCATCCCGGCGCTCATCGCGCTGGCGATCACAGGCGGCATGACGATCATTTTTATCAAGGAGCTCGCCGCCGTGGCCGGGCGGGGGATCGGTGGTGCCCATGGGCCGGAGTGGATGGCTGAGCTGAATCACAGTGTGTGGTTTCTGGTGGCCATTGTGGCGGCCCAGGCCTTCATCGCGTTCTTTCGCATCCTGCTCTTTGCCAAAGCCTCCGAGCGTGCGCTGGCCGCCCTGCGCCTCGATACCTTCAGCCGCATCATCCGTCTGCCCATGACGACGCTGAATCAGCGCCGTGTCGGTGAACTCGCTTCCCGCCTTGCCAATGATGTCGAGGCCATGCGCGAAACCCTGGTGGTCACGATTCCGATGCTGATCCGCCACACGGTGATGCTGTCGCTCTGTCTGGTGCTGATCCTCAATATGTCGGTCAAGCTGTCGCTGTTCATGGTGGGCACCATCCCCGTGGTGATCGTGATGATCGCCATCTTCGGCTCGCGCATTCGCAAGCTGACCAAGCGCGCGCAGGACAACCTCGCCGCCTCGCAGGTCGTGGTGGATGAAAGCCTGCAAAGCATTGTCAGCGTGAAAGCCTTCCGCAATGAAGCCTATGAACTGGCCCGCTATGACAAAAACCTCAGCGAATACCTGCGCACCGTGCTGCGTGCGGCGGTGCCACGGGCCTCGTTCATCGCCTTCATCATCTTCGCCTTCAGCGTGGCGCTGATTCTTGTGACATGGTACGCCATGCGCATGCTGAACGACGGCGGCATCGGCAAGGAGGAACTGACGCAGTTCGCCGGCCTCAGCGGCATGATCGCAGCTTCGTTCGTGCAGTTCCCCGAACTGATCACCCAGCTCCAGCGTTCACTCGGCGCCACCGAGCGCGTGCGCGAAATCCTGCGTGATCAAACCGAGCCAGACGATACCGTCGGAGCCTCCAAGATGCGCTTCAAAGGTGAGATCGACATGCACGATGTCAGCTTTGCCTATCCCACACGTCCTGAAGCCATCGTTCTGCGTGATTTCAATCTGCAGGCAAAAGCCGGCCAGCGCATCGCCCTCGTGGGGCCCAGCGGTTCCGGCAAATCCACCAGCGTCTCGCTGCTGTTCCGTTTCTACGATCCGACCACTGGCGAAATCCGCATCGACGGCCAGCCGATTCGCGACATGTCCCTCACCACCCTGCGCCGCAATCTCGCCCTCGTGCCGCAGGAAGTCCTCCTCTTCGGCGGCAGCATCAAAGAAAACATCGCCTACGGCAAGCCCGAGGCCACTGAGGAGGAGATCATCAGCGCCGCGAAAAAAGCCAACGCACACGATTTCATCGTCAGTCTCACCGAAGGTTATCAGACCCTTGTGGGAGATCGCGGCACCCAGCTTTCCGGCGGCCAGCGCCAGCGCATCGCCATTGCCCGCGCCATTCTCGCAGATCCGGCCATCCTGATCCTCGATGAAGCCACCAGCAGCCTCGATGCCGAAAGCGAACGCCTCGTTCAGGACGCGCTCGACAAGCTGATGGAAAACCGCACCAGCATCATCATCGCCCATCGCCTCAGCACCGTGCGCCGTTGTGATCAGATCCTCGTCATGTCCAGCGGAGCCATCCTCGAACGTGGCACCCACGACGAACTCGTCGCCAAACCCGGCAGCCTCTACGGCTCCCTCGCCAAGCTCCAGTTGGAGTAGTACGACAGACACTCTTGTCTGTCGGCCAGCGCTTTCCAATCATCCCAGACTCTCAAGGCCCCCACACTCGTCAGAGCAGCGAAGGCATTGCCTTCATTGCATCCTGATGGCATAGCCATTCCAGCCTGTAGCAAGGGGTTGAGCGCAGCGACGCCCCTTGTTCACAGGGCCTTTGCTCCCTCACATCCATGCATCGCGTAGCGATGCCAGCACTCAGCTCCCCACCGCTCCCTCCTCAACTCCGGAACACCATCGCCGGCTCCAGCTTGCTCACCCGCCAGATGCCCAGCAGCGCCGCCAGCGTACAAATCCCCAGCACCACGCCCAGCACCGCAAACGGCACAAACTCCGGCATGTAAAACGGAGGCTGCTCGTTCTTCAGCGCTGCCATCGCGAAGCCGGAAGTGAAGAACAGGCCGATACCGTAACCAATGAGGCCCACGGTAAACGCCTGCGTGATCAGCATCAGGCACAGCGTGCCATTGGACGCACCCATCGCCTTCAGCGCACCGAGGTGCCGCATGTTCTCCAGCACGAACGAGTAAAACGTCTGGCAGCTCACCGCCATCCCCACCAGCAGGCCGATGATGACTGTGGTGCCAAAGGAAATCGGAATGCCGGTGTTCTTCACATACCACCACACGGTCGAGACATTGAAGTTGTCCGTCTTTTTGTCGCCACGCTGCTCCCAGAATTCACCAAAGCTCGCCTCGCGGTTCACAAACGCCTTCAGTCCTGTCTCGCGTTTGATGTCCGCCACCGCCTCATCCAGGCTCACACCCTCGCGCGGGGCGCAGATCACCGCCTGCAGCATCTTGCGCTGGGCCGGCACATACTGCAGCGCACGCTCATAAGTCGTCCAGACATACGGGCCACCAGTGAAAGACGTCGCGGCATCAGCGATGCCCACCACCCGTGCTTCCTGATCATTCAGCTCAAACACATCGCCCACCTTCACCTTGTCGCCGCGTTTGCTTGCCAGACGTGTCACGCCCAGATCATCAATGATCACCGAATGCGGCAGCCGCAGTTTCATCAGGTTGCCTTCCAGCATCTTCGCCGGCGCTCCTGCCAGCGTGTTCGCATCAATGCCGATGAGCTGGATCATCTTGAAGTTCCCGTTCTCCAGCCGCACGCGCTGGATGCCTGAATAGATCGGCGCAGCCCACGCCACGCTGCTCACGCTGCGCACCCGCGCCACATCCGTGTCCAGCAGCGGATTCGTCTCATTCACCTGCTCCACCTTTTCCTCCACCACCCAGATCGGTGCCGGAACGTTTTTCAGCGTCGACTTCGTCCAGTTCATCAGCCCGCAGAACACCGCAGTCTGCTGCGCCATCAAAAACGTCGCCACCGCGAGACCTGCCACCAGCATCAGGTACTTCGCCGTGTCACCAAACAGCATTTTCAGAGCAAGGCGGAGCATGGCAGATGTTACGTGTGGAATTCGCGCTGTGGCGCAGCCATCAGCGCCCTCCGCCAAACAATCCGCCGAGTCCGCTGCTGATCACACTGGTCAGCACGCTTTGAATCTGGCTGCCGCTGGGATTGTTGTCATGGATGTGCCCCTGCGGTGTCAGTTTGTCGATGATCTGCGGCAGGAACTGCGTAAGCAGCGGCTGCACCGTGTGCACATGCATGCCCACTTTGCCTGCAAGCGCCTGCAGGTTTTCTTCTCCCACCGCAGCCTTCATCTGCTCGGCATTGATCGGCAGGTTCGTTCCCGTCCCGACCCAGGAGGAAAAAATCTCAGTCAGGCCCGCTTTCTCAAACTGGGCCATCATGCCGTTCAATCCACCCGCTTCATTCAGAAGGCCGGAGAGCATCGCTGCGGGGTCCATTTTGGCAGAGCCGCCGAGCATGCTGCCCAGCGCGTTTTTGGCGAGTGAATCGAAAAGTCCCATAGGAGAGGCGAGTGTGGGGGAGGGGCTGGTAAAGTCAAGGCTGCTCCATGCGTCCTTTCTCCCCTCGGTGGTCTCCTGGCTTCCGGCCAATTTGCAATTCTCAGTTTTCAGTTCCCACTTTTCAATTCCTCATACCCCCTCTTCACCACGTGCCGATGGCAGCGTAGCACACTTGACCTCCCACCCCCATCCGCTACTCTCTCCACCCCCAAACCCACGAAAAACCACACAACCATGAGCCAGACCCACGAATTCCAGGCCGAAGTCAAACAAGTCCTCGATATCGTCATCCACAGCCTCTACACCGACCGCGAGATCTTCATTCGCGAGCTCGTGTCCAATGCTGCCGATGCGATGGAAAAGATGCGCCTCACCCAGCTCACGGAAAACGACGTCTTCGACGCCTCCGCCGCGCTGGAAGTCACCATCACCACCGATGAAGCCGCCCGCACACTGACCATCGCCGATCACGGCATTGGCATGACCCGCGCCGAGCTTGTCGAAAACCTCGGCACCATCGCCCACTCCGGCTCCAAGGCCTTTGCTGCTGCCCTCAAGAACGCAGGCAAGCAAAACGACGCCTCCCTCATCGGTCAGTTCGGCGTCGGCTTCTACTCCGCCTTCATGGTGGCTGACAAAGTCGAGGTCCACACCCACTCCTGGCGCAACGACGGCGAGCACCTCGTCTGGACCAGCGACGGCAGCACCAGCTACACCATCGATGACTCCACCGAAGAAGCCCGTGGCTGCAAAATCGTGCTCCATCTGAAGGAAGACGCCGCCGAGTTCGCCACGAAGCACCGCGTGAAGCAGGTCTTGGAAAAATACTCCAACTTCGTCAGCTTCCCCGTCATCCTCGACACCGAGCGCGTGAACACCGTTGAAGCCCTCTGGCTCAAATCCAAGGACAGCATCACCGAAGAGCAGTACACCGAGTTCTATCGCTTCGCCGCCCACGCTTTTGATGACCCGAGCTATCGCCTGCACTTCCAGGCCGAGAGCCCCATCGCCATCAATGCGCTGCTCTTCACCCCCACGCAGAACATGGAATCCTACGGCATGGGCCAGATGGAGCCCAACGTCGGCCTCTACTGCAAAAAAGTCCTCATCGATCCGAAACCGAAGAAGCTCCTCCCTGAGTGGATGCGCTTCGTCCGTGGTGTCATCGACAGCGAAGACCTTCCTCTGAACATCTCCCGCGAGTCCATGCAGGACAGCGCCCTCGTCCGCAAACTCGGCGACGTCGTCGCCAAGCGTCTCCTCAAGCACCTCGACAAAGAAGCCGTCGAAGATCCGAAGAAGTACAACGAATTCTACGCCAGCTTCAGCCGCTTCTTCAAGGAAGGCATCGCCACGGATCACACCAATCGCGACGCCATCGCCAAGCTGCTGCGTTTTGAATCCAGCATGACTGAGCCCGGCGAGACCGTCAGCCTCACTGAATACGTGAAGCGCATGAAGGAAGACCAGAAGGAGATCTACTACCAGGTCTCCACCTCCCGCAGCACCATCGAAAGCGGCCCCTACGTCGCCGCCTTCAAGGCCAAGGGCTTTGAAGTGCTCTACATGTTTGAGCACATCGACGAGTACGTCATCTCCAGCCTCAGCAAGTTCGAAGACAAAGACCTCAAGTCCGTCAACGCCCCCGACATCGATCTCGGCGACGACACCAGCGAAGGCGAAGCCCTCTCTGAAGGCGATGCCAACTCCCTCTGCGACTGGATCAAAGACCGCCTCGCCTCCCAGGTCGAAACCGTCCGCACCGGCAAGCGTCTCGTTGGCAGCCCCGCCCTCGTCCTCACCCCTGAAGGCGAAATGAGCCCGCAGATCCGCCAGATGATGAAAGCCATGGGCAAGGACGGCGACATGCCCGGATCGAAGGTCATCTTCGAAATCAATCCGCGTCACCAGCTCGTCCGCAACCTCTCCGCCCTGCGCGAAAAAGACCCCGAAACCGCCGGCCTCATCTCCGAGCAGATTCTGGACAACGCCCTCCTCTCCGCCGGCCTCCTCGACGAGCCCCAGCGCATCATCGAGCGCACCCAGAAGCTGATGGAAAAGCTCTCCGCTTAACAGCAGAAGTCAGCGCATCGCAAAACTCATCTCACACTCAAGCAACCGCAGCCCTATTTTGGACTGCGGTTGCGCAGTGAGGAACGAACGCAGCTACCGCTTTCGAAGGGATGCATGGCTTTTGCGTGCCATTGTGCATTCGAATTCGGGAGCCGGTGATTGTTCGCAGACCAGTCACATTGTGACCGCCACGAGACGTTCTAAAGCGGCTCATAAGACCTCTTTCTTCCAAAAGCGCCGCATGCACAACGTAGATGGGTGTGGCGACAGCCCGCCCGTCTGCGAGCGTGTGGAATCGCCCCACGACCCGCAGGCCCCAGTGTGGCGTGGTCCGCACTCTCCGAGTGCGGGGTTTCGCTCACACCCGCACGCATGGAATGAAGTGCGCCATGTAATCACGCGCGAAGAACCAAACCTCCGCTTGCACCTTCCCTCCCACCCGCCTTCATGCCCGCATGATCGCCTTTCTTCGCGGCCTCCTCGCCGAAGCTCTCCCTCACCGTGCCACCATCGACGTCAACGGCGTGGGCTACCTCGTCCTCATTCCCCTCACCACCTTTGACAAGCTCCCACACCCCGGCGAAAAAGTACAGCTCCTCACCCACTACCACGTCACCGATCGCGACCACACCCTCTTCGGTTTCATCACGCCAGACGAGCGCGATCTCTTCCGCCTCCTCATGGACCGCGTCTCCGGCATCGGCCCCAAGATGGCCCTCAGCGTCCTCAGCGGCATGCCCGTCGCCGCCTTCAAAGACGCAGTCATCAGCGGCGATGTAAAATCCCTCTCCCGCATCAAAGGCGTCGGAGGCAAGACCGCCGAGCGCATCGTGCTCGAACTGAAAGACAAAGTCGGCGTCGTCGATGCCTGGCAGGCCTCCCGCACCGCCAAAGGCGCCCACGATCCCAAACAAGAAGCCCAAACCGACGCCGTCCTCGGCCTCATCGCCCTCGGCTACAAGCAGACCGAAGCCATCAAAGCCGTCAACGAGTTGGCAAAACAGCCCGGCATGGACACCGCCGACAAACTCATCCGCGAAGCCCTCCGCAGCATGAACTAAACTTTTTCTCAATTAGTTAAGTGAGATGCATGTATCGTTGTTATTGGCACGACATGGTTTGCCAGTTGCACAGACAGGCTCTGTATTTTTTTTGAAAAATGTGGCAGAGAACCCAAACTTCTTGGTGGAGATTCGTTTTTTAATCGACTTCTCAGCCACTTCAAAAAAAAGGTCTTTTGGCCACACAGATTTCAAGGTTTTCGCTGCTTATTATCAATTCTCGTTTTGGTGGCTTTCGCTGCTTTCACAACCTTTTTGGCTATGTCACCCTGAAAGCCATATGAACGCAATAATTCTTCGTTAAAGTAATCAGGTTGTGAACCAATTAGCATTAATCGAAGGATGCCTAACTTGGTTTCGCCCCATGCAATGTCCTTCATTGGGGGGTATGCACTGCTAAGAAATGGAATTGGATCATACCTAAGCACACGCTTAAAGTCCGCGATTTGCTTTATTCCAATGCGATGGCTATTCTCAATGATAAACCCAATGTTTTCTTCGTCGTCACTGGAGTTCAAGTCTATCGTCCAGCCTAATGCTTTAAGCTTTTCTCCGATAGCAGGAAAGTCAGACCACGAAGAAAGAAGTTGTTTAAGCGATTCGGAGTCAAGATCCACACTGTCAGGGTCGTTTTTTAATGCCTCTGAGACCACTTTAGTGAGTTCACTGGCTTCACGGCGTACAGTTACAAACTCTTCATCAGCAAGTTCAAATAACCCGCATAGGCGATGCAACCGACGTCTTAACGCTAGCGGAACATTGCCTTCCCTTTTGTATTGTAAGACATGAGAAACGGCGGCCCACGAGTGTTGAAGAACTGTTCGAACTTGAATCTCGGCTTTTATTTCCTTAAATCGATTCCATTCCGGAAGTGCAGATCGATTATCTTTCAATGTTAGGACGTAATGCATTGATAAATATCCGAACTGATCAGCTGCATAGCTTTCTGGTAAATGCCCTCGCTCTTCTTCAATTATCGAAAACTCATTTGCTAACAGTGCGCCAACTTTTGGGATATCGTCCAGGTAATACAAGACAATTCGTACTCCAACAATATCCGGAAGTTCGGTGAAAGGATCTTTGTATTGCTTTCCGGGACGGCTTAACTTTTCTGCAAAACTCTCTGGGGTTTTTGCGCGAGATTCAATGAAATGAATTTTTATGTCGGATGTTTTCAGGAGCTCCCTTAACAGTTCTTTAAACCGCTCAGCGAAGGCTTGATATGTTTCAAGTTTATCACGATAATCCCCCACATAGTTTTTCATAAAACTGAGTATCTTTTAGGCGGGAATAATGTCAACGTGTCATTGTTGAGCCGAACCCTATCTCCTCTGCCTACTTCAAACTCTTGATGTAAAGAATAAGGCTCTCAATCTGCCCTTCATTCAGGATGCCATTGTAGATCGGCATCCCCGTATCAAACTTCTCAAACCCCTTCACCACCTTCGCGCTCGGAGCCGTAATCGACTCCCGCAGGTAGGCCTCATCCGCCTTGAACTTGCCTTTCTGTCCTTTGGCAATTTCGCGCTCGCTGCCATACAGCCCCTTCCAGCTCGGCCCCACCTTGCCCACCAGCGTCCCATCCGTGCTATGGCACGCCATGCAGCCAAACATCTGATACAGCCGCTCGCCTTCTTCCGCCGTCGCCTTCACCGTGGCCACCGCAGCCGCCTTACGCGGCGTCAGATCCACCTTCAGATTCTCATCAAAACCTTCCTTCTTCGCATCAAACGTCATGAGCTCCCACGGTGAAAAATACGCCGTGTTTTCCGCCTTGTCACCGTCCACGCTCTTCAGCCCCCAGCCGATGCGCATCTGGTGCACGCCCGCCTTCATGTCAGGAAAACCCACCAGCACGCTCATCCCATCCTTGCTCAGGTAGGCGCTGCTCGCCGTCATCCATTCCTGCCCGCTGCTGCCATCCAGTTTCAAATGCGGCGAGCCATAGTCAAAGGTCCGCCTGTAGTTCCAGCGCTCGCCATTGAAGCTGTCCGGATCCGTGGCCAGCTTCGCATCCAGTTTCGCATTGAACTTTAGCAGCAGCCCCTTGTCCGTCGGCGTCACTTCCTTGATCAGCACCCGCGGCTTGTCCGTGTAACGCACTCGCGCAAAGCCACTGATCTTCTTCACCACCGTGCCCCACACCTGGAAACCCACCACATACAGTTGCCCGTCCGCCGGATTCACCACCGCATTCAGCGTGGGGAAATCAAAGCTCCGATTAAAGCTCACCACCGCCGCCTGCGGCTTTTCAAAATGCGAATTCATCAGCACGCGGAACAGCTCCGGCCGGTTGTAGCCGATGTGGATCAGCTCCCCATTCACCGGACCCATCTTCGCGTCGATGAGCCACGTCTGCGTCACCCCGCTCGGATTCACTGGATGCGGCAGCCACGTCAGCGGCTCCGTGATCGTCTCAGGATATTTCTCCTTCGGCGCGATCGTCGGCAGATGCCCATAGAAGTGATGATCCGAAATAATGTGCAGCGGTGTAGACGGCACATAGTTGCCCTGCTGATCGCTCGCCGTCACCAGTCCCGTCTTCGGGTTCACCCCAATGAACGGCTGTCGCAAACCATACCCAATCACCTCCATCGACTTCCCATCCGGCGCGATCTTGATCACCGTCCCATTGTCCTTGCCATAGGTCGTCCCTTCCTGCCCACCCTTCGAAATATACAGCTCCCCCTTCGGCCCCAGCTTCATCGAATTCGGAAACTCCCGCGTCTCCGCCGTCTGCGCGAAGAGATTGCAGAACATCTCATACCGGTCGCACTCCTTGTCCCCATTCGTGTCCACCAGCTTCCAAATCCCATTCCGATCAAAAACAAGGATCTCGGCAGATGGTAGATGGGAGATAGCAGATGGGCTGGTTTTGTCCGCCCTATCTCCCATCTTCGATCTCCCATCTCCGGCGGCACGCCTCACCACAAGGCTCATCGGCTCATGCAGCCCGCTCGCAAACCTCTTCCACGTCACCTTCTCCAGATCCCCCTTCAACCCCGAGATCAGCCACACATCCCCATCAAACGTCACCCCCGCCGCATCCCCCTGGTCATTCAAAAACGCCACATCCGCCAGCCGCACATTCCGCTTCCACGGATTCTCAAGGGGCAGGGGAATCTCATCATTAACGTAAGCGTCCGCTTTGGTGGAAAGCGTGGCTTTAGTGCTGAGGATTTCGGGCCAGAATGGCTTTGCTGGAGCTTTGTTGGATTTGCTTTGAGCAAAGTCTTCCGGCCTATGGGCTTGGGAGAGAAGATGCATGTTTTTATGAACACATACAAGCATGATCCATTCTTCTTTGGCACTGGCTTTGATTCTCATCACTTGAGGCTGTACAGGATATGCGGATACAAAGGCGCTTCCTCCATTCCAAAGTCCTTTTGTATCCGGCAAGCCTGCCATCTTCTCTTCTTGATCGAGTTGTTCTTTGCTCAGGCTGGCAATGCTCCTCGCTTCAAAACCTCCGTCGTAACTGACCATCAATGTTAAATCGTTTTGATGCGGAGGTATCTCAAACAAGCGGTTAATGAAAGGTTCTTTTAGATCTCCTCCGGCACTCAGAGTTTCGTGAATCAGGAGATGCTCTATTTCATAGGTCAGCCTAACGCCGTGGTCGGTCCGTTCGATGCTGATGAATTTTCCTTCGCTTGAGTTTAGCGGCCCTCTCCCCACCTCTTCAGGACTCGGCGTCGGATCGCGTGGATCAGTGAGGCTTGATTTGCTCCCAACCTGCCACCCCGGATAAATCCCATTCGCCAGCCACACCTTGCCAATCGGCTTCGGCAGATACTCCTGTCCATCCTTCGTCTTCTGCCCCGCCACATGGTAGGACCCCGGCGCCAGCGCATCCGGCGTCACCGGCGGCTTCCCAGCCTCGCCTTCCCAGATGCACGCGATCCGCAGCAAATCCGTGTCAAAGCACGCCCAAAGATTGTGCCCCAAATTCAAAACAATCCCACGCGGCGTCAGATTGTCCTTCGGAAAGCCCTCTCCCACCTCCCGCGCATCCAGCACACTGCTAAAAAACGGGAAATCCTTCTCCACAAAATCCCCCCACGGCGAAGGCGCAGCAGGAGCCTCGGTGACTTTGGGCTTCGCAGCTTTGTCCGCAGCGAGCGACCAGGTGGCAAGAGACAGGAAGGCGAGGAACGAGCAAAACTTCATGGGTGAGAGAGAACAGGCGTGGCGCGTCGAATCTGTCAATGATGGAGTGTCGCATCGGTGTTATCGCTCAGACCCGTGACCGCACGGACGGCATGACTTCATCGAAAGCGAGCCTGACCGACTTAATTGCAAGACACGTTCACTTCGCGTAATGCCAGGCCTTCAAAACATACGAAAGCTCATCCGGCTCAGGGAGTGCTCTCACCTGTTCTGGCGCTTTCTCCCACGGCACCAGTCGGAAGATTCCATGCACCGCCGCGGCTCGCACATTGCCTGGCAGGGACGGATCGAGCAAGGATGCCAGCATATCCAGATCCTCGCGTTGTGCCACACTGGCCATCAGTCGCGCAGCGACGCTTTTCTTCTCGGCGGGAATTCTTTTGGCCTTGAGCTTCGTGATGAGAAGGGGAAACATAGCCCGTGCAAATTCAGGGTGCGCACGCAGGCAGCGTGCCACAGTTCCTGCGTCGGTGAGGAGATTGCCTGCCAGCGATGAAATGCACTGGTCTTTTTCTTCCTGGGAAAGAGGAACATTCTCCTCGATCAAGGCCACCGCAGCGCTTCCGCTCGCCAGAATGATCCCGTTGGGAGAATTAAAAGAGAGCGCTGTCTTGAGCAGTGAGATACCCCGGTCACCGCTGAGGGCCAGATCACGAGCATGATTGTAGCCATCTTGATCTCTGGAGGACGCAAGGTTCATCATGCTAGCAAATATTTGAGCCGCCCTACCGGCGCTTAAGCGCCGGTGATAGGGGACTTCTGATTCGTTCTTGGTGGGGCGCTGGCTGTATTCGAGGCAGTGGTGCTCCTTCAGGAAGGGGCCAAGTTCGGCATCGTTGCGCCACCGCAGCAGCCCCTCAGGTCTGGGGCCATAAGGAGTCACTTTCACAATGGCGAAAGCCGCATAATGCCGTACAGCAATCGGAAAACTGCTGCTCAGCAGTGCTTCCAACCATGGCAGATCATCGGAGGTGACAAAATATGGCAGCGCGTATGCAGCTTTGTTTCGCTGCTCCGCAGTCACGGACTCATCCATCACGCGATTCCTGAGAAGAGGCAGCACTTCCAGCCGTAATTCGGGGTGATTGGCCAGCGACGAACTTTCATTCGTATTGACGATCTCCACCAGGCAACGGGCTCTCTCCTCAACAGACGTGGGACTGATCTCCAGCAGAGCCCAGGCCGCCGTTTCCCGCATGTTTTTGTCATCGTTTTCAAGGGCCTGCAGCAGCACCGCCTTGCCCTTGTCATAGGCGTGGGCAAGAATCTTTGCCGCGATGTTGCGTCCTCCCTGAAAGCTCTCAAAACAGGTGATGACCTTTTGCCGGTCCTGCTCGGTGAGCCAGGTGGCGGCATTAAGCTGATACAGCTTGCCAAGGGCGGCACGCCGTATGTCGGACAACGGGGATGAAAGCGCGGAAAAAAAGTCTTCCTTCACCAGAGGCATTGACATGTCGGTGGCCGTAGCGCCTTCGACAGGCCATAGATCGAGCACTTTGAGTCTGCGAAAGTCGCCTCGTTTGAGTGTTTCTTGATTGAGCCGCCACCAGTCGAGGAGAGCCTGCGTCCCTTCGGATGGATAAGGTCTGGGACCATCGGCGACAAAGCGGAACCACGATTTCAATCGAGCTGTGATGACTGGCGATTTGTCGATGATCTGGCACATTGCGTTCATCGCTTGTCCGGAAATCGAGCCATAGACAACGTCACCCCCTGTCGGCGGAGGATTGTCTTCGGGTTTGGAGAACAGGGCAGACTCCAAACGTGGCAGCACCCATGCCTGCCCGCTTTTACCCAGGATTGACCCAGCTTCATGCGATCTGTCGTTTCCCATCAAGAGTTCAGACAAAAGCCATCGGGTGGTTTCTTCATCTCCGAGCCGCACCAGGGCAGACAGTTCCTCCGCACACATGCCATAGCTGTAGCCTTCTCTGACATGACAGCGCCGTTTAAATCGCACACACCATTCCGCGCGTTCCTGCTCAGGCAGGATGTCGATTTGCAAGGCTTCAAACCGGGCGATCTCAGACTCGGTATAGAGGTCCTCCTCCTTTGGATGAGGTGCCGTAAGCCATTCGGGCGCCGCCACATTCTCTCGTCCCCAGCCATCCGAACTCAGGACGAAAAACAGCAGGAGCGATGCAAGCCAGAGCCGAATCATGGCTGACACCATGAATGGGCGCAGGTTCAGCGACCCCATCAGATTGGAGACAGTTTTGTCACAGCGCGCGCAGTTCCGGGCGCGGCACTTCCTATTGGCGGCCTACTCTATCCTCACCGCCGCACACACCATCTCCAGCACCCGGTTCAGCGAAGCCGCACCGCTGCCTTCCATAAAAGCATTCCCCGGAATCGGCTGCCAGTTGTCCCGATCATGCTTCTGCTCCGGCTGCGGAATACGCGTCAGCGTCGGATCATACTGCCCGTCCTTGCCGCCCAGCTTGTAAATCACCAGGTCCAGCGACGGCACCACATACAAACAAAACCCACCCGCTCCCGATTTCCAAAACGCATCCTTCGGCGCACCCGCCACATGCCCGTCCGCATTGTGCTCAAACTGCAGCGAGAACGGCGTGTGCGGATTGTACGGGCTCCAAGTCTGGCACTTCTTGATGTAATCCGCCGGCACGATCTGCTGGGCCTTCCACTTGCCACCGTGCGCCAGGCAGTAGCCCATGCGCACCGCATCCGTCGCATGCAGCGCCGTGCTGCCCGCGCCATTCGCGTGCGGCATCACATAGTCACCACGGTGCAGGCAGTAGTCCCACGCACCCCAGCCCTGCGGCTTCGCCAGCCGCGCATCAATGTAATCCTTCAGCTCCATGCCAGTCACATGCCGCAGCACGATGCTCGCGATGTGCGGGGAAGGGGATGAATACGAATACCCGGCCCCGGGATTCGTCCACAGCGGCACATTGAGCGATGACTTGTCCAGGTCCTTGATGTTCTGCCCCGGCACCGGCTTCAGCTGCTGCGCCTTTGGATCACCTTTCACATACCCCGTCGGCGTCTGCCCTTCACCCCAGTAGCCACCCGTCATGCACAGCAGTTGCCCCAGCGTGATCTCCGCCTTGCGCGGATCATTCAGAGGAAAAGCCTCCGGCAGATACTTCTCAGTAAACACCTTCGTATCCAGCCCCTCAGGGATCTTGTCCTTGAACTCATGCAGCATGATCCCGCACGCGATGCTGCAAAAAGCCTTCCCCGTGGAAGCCATGTCCGGATTGCTGTTGCGACTCGCACGGCCAAAGTATTTCTCAAACACCAGATACCCCTTGTGCACCACCACGAGGCCACCGTTTCCCGTCGAGCGCTCCGTCATCGTATACGCCGGCTCCAGCTTCACCAGATCAATGCCACCCAGTTCGCGGCATTCCTTCTCCCCCTTCGCCTCACGCCAGCCACCTTCACTGTCGGGCGGCGGAAAATAAACATCAGCAGCGTGCAGCGATGCAATGGCGAAAACAAGGGCGGTCAGAAGTCGAAAGCTCATGGTCCATCACCATGAAATGCCCCGCCTCATCTGGCCAGCTTCATTTTGCCCTCGCTCAAAAACTCCTGCGCACGCCAATCAGGACCCCCAGTGCATCCAGCCCCGGATTTGGATTCGTCTGCCCGCCATTGGACATATGCTGAAACATCGCACTCGCGTTGACGGACCACTTCTCGGTAAGCGTGTGCGAGACACCCAGCTGGCTGTACCAGTTCAGCGTGAAGTCCTGCCCCTGACCACCGGGCGCACTCTGCGAGTCAATCCAGCCCACCCCACCACCTGCGGAGCCAAAGATATTCCAAGTCGCGCTCGGGTTCCACCATTCGATGACTCCTCCGCCGGAAAGGCCGAGGTAGCGGTTCTCAGAACCCGTCTCGATGAAATTGGCCATCGCGGAAAATTTCTGCCTCACAACCAAGGCAGAGCCATTGCGGAAATGGAATCCAAACCACTCCGGCGTGCGCCACGAAACGATGAAGGGGATGATGCGATAGTTAAAGGTGGTGTCTCCGCCGACCTTCCACAGCATACCCGTCTCAAATTCAATGGCACCTTTGTCCCAAGGTTTGAGCTCCACAGGTATCATAGGGGTCTTGGAGAAGCCCGTCGTGGAGACCACCAGCGCGCAGGCAATGCTGAAAAGAAATCGAATCATCCCCAAGCCTAAGCTCATCCAGGCACATTTTCCAGCGAGGAGTTA